>NZ_JALJZW010000001.1:0-600000 GCF_024171495.1 Deinococcus sp. HSC-46F16 | reverse complement strand
GCGGCGCAACAGCGTGTGGGACAACGTGGCGACCACGGTCAGTCTGGTGGGCGTCAGCATGCCGGTGTTCTGGCTGGGGCTGCTGCTGTCGTACTTCTTCGCGGTGAAGCTGGGGTGGCTGCCGCCCTCGGCGCGGCTGGGCAACGAGACGGTGCTGGAGCCGATCACGGGCTTCTACGTGCTTGACGCCCTCTTGCGGGGGCAGCCCGCCGCCGCCTGGGACGCCATCCGACACCTGATTCTGCCCGCGATTGCCCTGGGGACCATCCCGCTGGCGATCATCGCCCGCATCACGCGCTCCAGCCTGCTGGAAGTGCTGGGGCAGGACTACGTGCGGACCGCGCGGGCCAAGGGCCTCGCACCCCGTCACGTGACCATCAAGCACGCGCTGCGCAACGCCCTGCTGCCGGTCGTCACCGTGATCGGCTTGCAGGCGGGGGCGCTGCTGGGCGGCGCGGTGCTCACCGAGACGATCTTTTCCTGGCCGGGGCTGGGATCGTGGCTCTACGACGCGATCAGCCTGCGCGACTACCCGGTCATTCAGGGCGGGGTGATCTTCGCCGCACTCGTCGTCAGCGTGGTCAACCTGCTGGTGGACCTCAGCTACGCGGCGCTGGACCCCCGCATTCAATACCAGTGACGGCCCCATGAGGTACCTATGACCACCCTCTTCCCTCCCCGCGCCGCTGCCAAACGGCCCCCCAGCATCTTCTGGCGGCGCTTCCGCCGCTCCACACCCGGCAAGGTGGGGGCGGTGATTGTGGCCGTGTTCGTGCTGCTGGCGCTGCTGGCGCCTGTCATTCAGCCCTACGACCCCACCACCGACCGCGACTACCGCCTCAACCTCAAGCCGCCCTCGGTGGCCGCGCTGTGGAACCCCGAAGTCGCCGAGGAGTACCGCGACCCGGTCACCGGGCAGGTCAACGTCTGGAAGGCCCCCTTCGGCACCGACAACCTGGGGCGCTCGGTCGCCACCCGCGTGTTGCACGGGGCGCAGCTCAGCCTGAAGGTGGGCGTGGTCAGCACGGTCCTCGCCCTGATCGTGGGCACGCTGCTGGGCGTGCTGTCGGGCTATTTCGGCGGCTGGCTGGACACCGTGACGGGGTATCTCAGCGACGTGATGCTGGCCTTTCCGTCCATCCTGCTCGCCATCGGGTTCGCCAGCATCTTTTCCAGCGACACGCCACCCCTGCCCATCACAGCGCTCGACCGCCTCTTCGCGCTGAACAGCCCGCAGCTTGTCACGGCGATGCTGGCGGTGTCGCTGGTGCAGGTGCCCGTCTACATGCGCCTGGCCCGCGCGGTGGTCCTGAGCGTGCGCGAGCGCGAGTTCGTGCAGGCGGCGGGGGCGCTGGGGGCCTCGCAGGGGCGGATGGTCTTCCGGCACGTGCTGCCCAACAGCCTCTCGCCGCTGATCGTGCAGGGGGCGCTGAGCATCGCCACCGCCACCATCGAGGTCGCCGCGCTGGGCTTCCTGGGCATCGGGGCGCAGCCGCCGCTGCCCGAATGGGGCACCATGATCAGCGACTCGCGGCAGTACTACGTGGACGCGCCGTGGACGATGGTTTTTCCGGGCCTCGCCATCTTCCTGACGGTGCTGGGCTTCAACCTGCTTGGGGACGGATTGCGGGACGTGCTGGACCCCAGAAGTACCCAGTAACAGCCAAGGAGAGGGGGCAGAGGGCCGGGAGACATCCCACCCTCTGCCCCCTTCCCGTGTTCAGGCCAGCGCCGCCGCGAGGTCTGTCACATCTTCTGGGCGGTAGCGCTGCCCGGTGGCGTGCAGGAGCTGGCGCACCAGCCGCAGCTCGGGCAACCGGGTGAGGTCCAGCCGCGCCGCGCCGCTGCTCCCGGTACTCGCCTGCCCGGTGAGGTCCACCAGGGTGTGGTAGGGCTGGAGGAGGCCGGGGGGGACGGGGCCGCCCGTCAGCACGATCAGGTCGGCCCGCTCGGAAAGGGAGGCGAGGGCCGAGTCGCGCCGCCCCACGGGAAAGGCACGGACCCCGGCGGGCACGTCGCGGGCGAAGCGCTCGGCTTCGGGGTACGAGTCGGCCACGATGCCCACGTTGCCGAAGCCCAGACGCAGCAGCGGCAGGGCGCGGGCGAGGTCGGCCCCCGAGCCCAGCAGCAGGGCGTCCGCGCCGCGGGCCGCGTACCCGCTTCCCTCCACCGCGTCCATGAGCGCGTCCGCGAGGGCGTAGGTGCCGTGCGCTTCCCTTCCGAAAGCCACCGCGTCCACCCGCCCCACCCGGCGGGCGTCGGGGTCGGGGTCCACGTGTCCGGCAAGGGCCACCTCGCGCGAGGGGTGCACGAGCGCCCCCACGAAGCGCAGGGTGCGGCAGGCGTCCAGCACGGCGGCAGGGTCGTCGTCGGGCACGGGGACGGCGAGCAGTCCGGCCTCCCGCAGGGCGCGGGCGGCGTCGGTGGAATACCCGATCAGGGCCAGGGGAGCGTCGCTGGGAGAGCGCATCGGGGCGCAGTCTACCGCCCGGCGTGGAAAGGGCGCCGCCTCCGGTTGGGGGCAGCGCCGCAGGAGTGAAAGGGTTCAGTTCTGGCGCTTCTGGTCGCCCTGTTTCGAGCCGTCGCCCTGGGTCGCGCCGCTCACGGCGGCCGAGTCGGGCGCGGGCGAGCCGCCCCAGGTCGCGCCGCTGGTGCCCGCGTCGGCCGGAGCCGTCGCCGTGCCCGCCGCCGCTTGGCTGGTGGCCGCGTCGGTCGCCGGGGCAGCCGGGGCGCTGGCCGGTGCCGAGGCAGGCTTGGCGGGCGACGGGGCGGGCTTGGACTCGTCGAGGCTTTCGAGCCACATGGAGCCGATCACGTTGCGGGCGTCGCGGCTGACCTTGTGCAGGCGCTCGGCGGCCTCGGGGCTGACGCCTTCGACGGCCTTGAGGATGCCCTGACGCGCGGCGGGCACGCGGGCCAGCACAATCGCGCCGCCGACGAGAGCGATCAGCAGGGTGGTCCCGCTCAGACCGCCCCCGGCCTCAGCTTCCTGGCGGTGGTCTTGGCGGGCGCGGCCCCTGGCGTTCTTGCCTTCCTTTTCCAGGCGGGCGAGTTCACGGCTGACCTGCTTGTTCAGGGGAGCGATGCGCTTTTCCACCTCGCGTTCCAGGCGGGCCTGGTCCCAATCGCGGCGGGCAGACTTCAGTTCGCGCTCGGCCTCGCGGCGGGCGCGGGTGAGGCGGCGTTCGGCGTCCCGGCGGGCACCCTGCGCTTCGCGGCCCGCCTTGGCGAGCGCCTTTTCTCCCTCCCGGCGGGCCTCGCTCGCCTCGCGGGCGAGCTGGTGGCGGGCGCCCTGGGCGAGGTGGGCGGCGCCCTCGCGGCCCTCCTCGGCGAGTTCGGCGGCGGCGTGGGTCAGGTCGGCGGCCTTGTGGGCCACAGTGCTCGCGGCGGCCCCGGCAACCTCCTGCACGGTTTCGAGCAGGCTGTGGGCGCGGCCCGGCGCCTCCTCGCGCAGGGTCTGCACCGCCCCTGCGCTCTTCTGGACGGCGGTCTGGGCGACCTGCGAGGCCTGCTCAGCGGCGGTGGCGAGCGCGGGTTTGACGGTTTCCTCCAGCGTGTGCCCGGCGGCGGCGGCGAGCCCCTTGGTGCCACCCAAAACCCGCTGGCGGGTGTTCGTGTTCAGGGCCGCGGCCGCGAGGCCGCCGAGCAGCAGCAGGTTGAGGATGCCCAGGGTGGTCTGATCCTTGGAGGAGGGCGCCTCACGGTCCTGGCGCGAAAGTTGGTTGTTCATCGGGAACTCCTTTCGTCTTCCGGGGGGCGGCGGGAAGGCCGCGCGGGAAAACCTTGCGGCCCCATTGTGGGCGCCGCGCCGTGGGGGAGTGTGGGGCGAACGTAACGCGGGTTTCATGTTCGGTCCCCGCTTGGGCAATCAGGCCCCACTCTGCCCCCGGCCCCACGCTCTAGACTCGGGGGCGTGACCCGCAAGGCCCGCACCCCCCAGGTTGCCCCCGTGCCCGCCGCGCGGGAGGCGTCCGTTTCCTCATCAGCGCCCATCCTGCCGCTGCTCAGCCGCTTGGAGGTGCGGCACCTCGCCACCATCCGCGACCTCTCGCTGGAGCTGCGCCCCGGCTTTTCGGCCTTCACCGGCGAGACAGGCGCGGGCAAGAGCATCATCGTGGACGCGCTGGGGCTGCTGCTGGGCACCCGCGCGAATGCCGACCTGATTCGCACGGGCGAGGAGAGCCTGCTGGTGTCGGGGTTCTGGGACGAGGGCGGCGACGAGTTCAGCGCCAGCCGCCGGGTGACCACCGGAGGGCGCGGCACCGCCCGGCTGGACGGTGAGCCGGTCAGCGTGCGCGAGTTGGGGGAGTGGTCAGGGCAGCGCCTGACGATCCACTGGCAGCACAGCGCGGTGACGCTGCTCAGCCCGGCGCGGCAGCGGGCGCTGCTCGACCGCCAGGTGCCCGGCGAGGCGGCAGCCTACGCGGGGGCGTACCGGGCCTGGACCGAGGCCCGCGCCCGGCTCGAGGCCCTGCGGGCGGGCGAGCGCGAGCGGGCGCGGCAGCTCGACCTGCTGGCCTTTCAGGTGCGCGAGATCGCGGAAGTGTCGCCCCAACCCGGCGAGGAGGAGCCGCTGACGGCCGAACTCACCCGGCTCTCGAACCTCGAGACCATCGCGCAGGGAGCGGCGGGAGCGCTGGAACTGCTCTCGGAGGGTGAGACGACCGCCGCCGGACTGATCGCGGAGGCGGTCAAAGCCCTGAACGCGGGCGCGAAGTACGACGAGACGAGCGCCCAGCTTCAGCGTGACCTGAGAGAAGCACTCGACGCCGTGCAGGCGGTCGTGGGCGAGTTGCGCGGGGTGGCCGAGGACAGCGCCCCCGACCCCGAGGAACTCGCGCGGGTGGAGGGCCGCCTCTCGGCGCTGGGCAAGCTGCGGGCCAAGTACGGCCCCACCCTGGAGGACGTGCTGGCCTTCCACGGGGAGGCGGAAGCCGACCTGAACCGCCTGACGCGCGACGAGCAGGATGCGGGCAGCCTGGAGGCGGAGGTGGAGCGGCTGCACGCGCAGGCCGTCCGCGAGGGCGAGGCGCTGGACCGGGCACGGGCGAAGGTGGCGGGGCCGCTCGCCGCCCGGCTGGTCGCGGTGATCCGCGAGCTGGGGATGCCGCACGCCCGACTGGAGTTCCGCCTCTCGCCGCTGGCCGCGCCCGGCCCGTCGGGGCTGAGCGACGTGGCCCTCTATTTCACCGCCAACCCCGGCGAGGACCTCGGCCCGCTCGCGGACGTGGCCTCGGGCGGTGAGCTGTCGCGGGTGATGCTCGCCATCTCCACCGTGCTGGGGGCCGACACGCCCACCGTGGTCTTCGATGAGGTGGACGCCGGGATCGGTGGGGCGGCCGCGCTGGCGGTGGCAGGGCAGCTCGCGGGGCTGGCGGGGGGACGGCAGGTGCTGGTGGTCACCCACCTCGCGCAGATCGCGGCCCGCGCCGACCACCACTACAAGGTGGAAAAGCGGGTCGAAGGCGGGCGCACGGTGAGCCACGTCCGCCTGCTCACCGAAGACGAGCGGCTGGAGGAGATCGCCCGGATGCTCAGCGGGAACACCTCGGAAGTCGCCCTCTCGCACGCCCGCGAGCTGCTCTCGCATGGCTGATACGAGTTCCGATTGAACAGCTTTTGTAACTGTTCAATCCGAGCGGAGCGAGCAGGAAAAAACGGTTGCCGGGAAAGGAGTTCTCAAACCGGGAGAGCGCCGATTTGAGAACGGATTGGACGGAAACCGTAGAACGGGCAGGTGGGGACTTGGTCAAGGTGGCCTTCAGTCCTCGGTCAGACGCGGCCCATAAGCTGAGCGTCATGAAGAAGACGATGATGGGTGCCGCCCTGCTCGGCGCGGGCCTGCTGGCGGGCTGCACGATGACCGGCCCCGGTTCGCTGCGGGTGCATGAGGTGTCGCTCTACGGCGGCACCCAGGAGCGGATCGTGTGGGTGTACGGGGCGCTGGAGGGCGGCCGGGGCAGCGTCAAGATAGGCGGCACGGCCCTCGACCTGCGCCCCCAGATCAGCGATCCCCTCGCCCTGCCGGGGACCCTCAGCGTGAACGGGGCGGCGACCTACCGCATGCCGACCTCGACCGTGACACCCAAGCTGGTGGTGACGCGGGACACGCTGGGACGCTTCTCTGTTCCGGTCAACGAGGCGCGGGCCACGGTGTACTTCACTGACGGGCGCACCTGGACCCGGCTGAACGGGGCTGCCGGGGCCAACCTCACCGCCCTGCCGGTGAGCGGGCTGCGCGGCGCAGGCGAACTGACCGACGCCGAGGCCGACGTGCTCTCGCGGGCGCTGACCGGACAGGGGCCGCTCGCGGTGACGGTGCTGCCGGAGACCGGGGTGCCCGACCCCCGCCTGACGGTGGAACCGGCCCCCGCCGAGTACCGCCGCACGGCGCTCTACATCCAATCCGGGGTGCCGACCCTGGCCGCCCAGCCCGGTACCCCGGCAGCGCCCCCCACCGCCGGAGGCCGCGTGACCGTCACCGAACTCGCCAGCGGGACCAACGCCGCCCAGAACAGCCCGGCCGTGCAGCTCGCCACCTCGCAGAGCGCCCTGAATGCCCTGTACCGGGTCGCTTACGGCAACCAGACGGGCGTCCCCGGCGTTCCGGGGCTCCGAGCCGGGGAAACGGTGGTCGGCGTCTTTCTGGGACAGCGGCCCACCGGCGGCTACGGCGTCCGGGTAACTGGCGCCAGCGTGCAGGGCGGCAGCCTGACCCTCACGGTGGAGGTGCGGGCACCGGGACCAGGGGCCATCACCACCCAGGCGCTCACGAGTCCCTGGACCCTGGTTCGGGTGCCGGGCGTGTTCCAGAGCGTGCAGCTTGTCGACGCCTCCGGACGGCCGGTTCAGCTCGGCGGCGCGGGCGGCCAGACACGCTGACCCCTGCCCCTTCCCGACCCCACCCGTCCCGGCGAGTGGGGTGTCTGCTGGCCACTGGCCGCGGGAACTGGCGACTCGCCCGCCGTCCCCCTTGGCTGGACTGAAAGCGAGAAGGGCTGCTGTTTCCGGGCATGTGACAGGGGGACGGTTTGGTGTGGAACCGCTTCATGCGGCAGGATGACTCCGTTACAACGTCACATTCCTGCCATTCGAATTTCCGGAGGACCCCATGAGCCTGACCCAGCCCCCCCTGCTGCAAGCCCTCGGCATCCGCAATGCCACCGCGCACCACAACCCCGACGTGGACGAACTGTACGCCGCCGCCATCCGCCTCGGCGAGGGCGTGCAGGCCGCCACCGGCCCGCTGACCGTCCGCACCAACAAGACCGGCCGCAGCCCGAAAGACCGCTTCATCGTCGAAGACGACCTCACGCGGGACGCGGTGTGGTGGGGCGGCTTCAACGTGCCGACCACGCCGGAGGTCTTCGACCGCCTGTTGCAGAAGATGACCGCGCACGCCGAGGGCCGCGAACTGTTCGTGCAGGACGTGTTCGCCGGGACCGATCCCCAGTACCGCCTGCCTGTGCGGGCCGTCACCGAGATGGCCTACCACTCTCTGTTCGTGCGCAACATGTTCGTGCGGCCCACCCCTCAGGAGCGCGAAGGGTTCGAGGCGCAATGGACGATCCTCAACCTGCCCTCCTTCAAGGCCGACCCCGCCGTGGACGGCGTGCGCAGCGACACCTTCATCCTGGTGAACTTCACCCGGCAGATGATTCTGGTGGGCGGCACCCAGTACGCAGGCGAGAACAAGAAGGGCATCTTCGGCGTGATGAACTTCCTGCTGCCCGCGCAAGGCGTGATGCCCATGCACTGCTCGGCGAACGTGGGCGAGGGCGGTGACGTGGCCCTCTTCTTCGGGCTGAGCGGCACGGGCAAGACCACCCTCTCGGCCGACCCCAGCCGGAGGCTGATCGGGGACGACGAGCACGGCTGGAGTGACAAGGGCATCTTCAACTTCGAGGGGGGCTGCTACGCGAAGGTCATCAACCTGAACGCGGAAGCGGAGCCCGCCATCTACCAGACCACCCGCACCTACGGGACGGTGCTGGAGAACGTGGTGCTGGACGAGGGCGGGACCCCGAGCCTCGACGACGGCTCCCTGACCGAGAACACCCGCTCGGCGTACCCCATCACCCAGATTGGGAACATCGTGGAAGAGGGCATGGCCGGGCACCCGCGCAACGTGGTCTTCCTGACCGCCGACGCCTACGGGGTGCTGCCGCCCATCAGCCGCCTGAGCCCCGAGCAGACGATGTACCAGTTCATCAGCGGCTTCACCGCCAAGATTCCCGGCACCGAGCAGGGCGTGACTGAGCCGCAGCCCACCTTTTCGACCTGCTTCGGGGCGCCCTTCATGCCCCGCCACCCCGGCGAGTACGCCAAGCTGCTCGCAGAGAAGGTGCAACAGCATGGCGTGCGCGTCTGGCTGGTCAACACCGGCTGGAGCGGCGGGCAGTATGGGGTGGGCCAGCGCATGAGCATCCGGCATACCCGCGCCCTGATCAATGCGGCGCTGAACGGCGAACTGGACAGCGTAGCTTTTGAGCGCGAGCCGTTCTTCAACCTGGAGATTCCCACCGAAGTGCCCGGCGTTCCTGCCGAGGTGCTGAATCCCCGTCAGGCGTGGGCCGATCAGGACGCCTACGACCGCACCGCCCGCAAGCTGGCCGGAATGTTCCGCGAGAACTTCAAGCGGTTCGAGGACGGGGTAGCCCCGGCGGTGACGGCGAGCATGCCGGACCACGGGTAAGCGTTCCCCTCCTCCGAACAAAGCCCCGGCTCCGGCTGGGGCTCTTTCTTGACTGCGCTTTCAATTCACCGGTTCGGGCACTGCCACCTTCTGCGCTCCACTGAGCGTAATGCCCACACTCGCCGCAATCACGCAGCCCATCGCCAGCCACTGCCCCAGCGTGAGGCGCTCCCCCAGGAAGAGGAGACCACTCAGCGCGGCGATGGCAGGCTCCAGGCTCATCAGCACGCCGAAGACGCGGGCGGGGAGGGCGCGGAGGGCCGACATCTCCAGGCTGTAGGGCAGGGCGCTGGAGAGGACGGCGACCGCCAGCCCCGCGAGCAGGGCACTTGGCACCAGCAAGCCGGTGCCCGCCTGCACGATGCCGAAGGGCAGGGTGACGGCGGCGGCCACCGTCATCCCCGCGACCACCCCGGTCACGCCGGGCACCCGTCGCCCCACCGCACCCCCGGCCAGGATGTACAGCGCCCAGAAGCCCCCGGCGGTCAGCGCGAGCGCCACGCCCATGGGGTCTAGGCCCTCCCCCGCCCCACCGCGCGGCGCGATCAAAACGATGCCCAGCGCGGCCAGCGCCACCCAGCCCAGGTCCCGCACCCGGCGCGAGAGGACCAGCGACAGCACCAGCGGCCCCACGAATTCCAACGTGACGGCCAGGCCCAGCGGCAGCCGCGTCAGCGAGAGGTAGAAGGTGAGGTTCATCAGGCCCAGCGCCGCGCCGTAGGGCAGGATCGCCCGCCACGCGGCCCAGGGCAGCTCGCGCAGGCGGGGACGGAAGACCAAGCCCAGAATCCCCGCCGCCAGTGCGACGCGCAGCCCAGTGGTGCCCGCCGCCCCCAGGGTGGGAAAGAGCGACTTGGCGAAGGCCGCTCCTCCCTGAATGCTCACCATGGCGACAAGCAACGAGGGGATGGGCGGCAGGGTGGGCAGACGCACGGGGGGCATTGTAGGGGCCGGACGGACGAAGGGGAGGCCAGGGCATGACGCCCCAACCTCCCCTGTTTAGACGTTAGACGGCTTACGCCCAGCGAATCAGCCCCGCCTCCAACTCGTTGCTCAGGCCCTCGATCACCGGGACCATCCGCACGCCCACGGTGTAGAGGCCGCTGCCGGGCAGGGGCACGGCGGCGCGGTAGCTCCCGTCGCCCTGGCGCTCCAGCGGGAAGCGGGTCACGTCGTCGCCGCGCTTGAGGACCGCCTCCACCCGCAGGTCCTCGGGGCGGATGCCCGCCGGATTCACATGTGCCTGGACCTCCACCGTCTGGCCGGGGCGGGCGGTGGCGGGCAGGTCGGCACTCGCGCTGAGGCTGGTATGGGGCCACTGCCCGCGCACCCAGGCCTTCCATTCCGCGATCTGGCGGGCGCGGGCGGCGTTTCCAGCCGACAGGGCCGCGCCGCGCTCGCTCAGGGGCACGTAGTACTGGCGCACGTAGTCGATGACCTGCCGCTGCATCGAGAAGCGTGGGGAGACGGTCCGGATCGCCCGGCGCACGGTCTTCGCCCAGCCCGCCCGGTCGCCGTAGTAGCTCGGGACGATCTCGCGTTCCAGCGTCTGGTAGAGGCTGTGGGCGTCGGCCTCGTCCTGCACGTTCAGGTCGGCGTATTCGCGCTCCTCGCCGATGGGCCAGCCGTTGGTGCCGTCGTAACCCTCGCGCCACCACCCGTCGAGGATGGAGAAGTTGGGCGACCCGTTGAAGCTGGCCTTCATGCCGCTGGTGCCCGACGCCTCCAGCGGGCGGCGGGGGTTGTTCAGCCAGATGTCCACCCCCTGTACCAGATGGCGGGCGACGTTCATGTCGTAGTTTTCCAGAATCACGATCTTGCCCCGGAACTCGGGCTGCTGCGACATCCGGTAGATCTCCTGGATAAAGGCCTTGCCGGGGTTGTCGGCGGGGTGCGCCTTGCCCGCGAAGACGAACTGCACGGGCCGCTCGGGGTCGTTCACGATCCGGGCGAGGCGCTCGCGGTCGCGGAACAGCAGCGTGGCCCGCTTATAGGTGGCGAAGCGGCGGGCGAAGCCGATGGTGAGCGCGTTTTCCGAGAGCAGCTCGTCGGTGGCGGCAAGATCGGCGGCCGAAGCCCCGTTGCGCAGCCCCTGCTCGCGCACCCGCGCCCGCACGAAGGCGACCATCTCGCGCTTCATGTCGCGCTGCACGTCCGTAAGCTGCGTGTCGGTGAGGCGCTCGACCGCCTCCCACATCGCCTCGTCCTCCAGGCGCTCGGTCCAGTCGCCCGGCAACACGGTCGAGAGCAGGTCGCGCATGGGCTGCGAGATGAAGGTGAGGTTGTGCGCCCCGTTGGTGACGTGGCCGATGGGCACCTCGGACGCCTCCGCGCCGGGGTAGAGGAACTTCCACATGTCGCGGCTGACCTCGCCGTGCAGCTCGGAGACGCCGTTCGCCGCGCGGCTCATGGCGAGGGCGAACACCGTCATGGAAAAGGTGGGCACCCAGTGGCCGTCCCAGAATTGGTCGTGCCGGGACAACGCGTAGAGGTCGTCGCGCGAGGTGCCCAGCAGTTCGGGCCACCCACCCAGGTAACGGTCCACGAGGTCATAGGCGAAGGCGTCGTTGCCCGCTGGGACCGGCGTGTGGGTGGTGAAGAGGGTGGAGGCGGCGACCGCCTCGGTCGCGGTGCGGAAGTCCAGCCCGCCTCCGACGAGTTCGCGGACGCGCTCCAGCCCCAGCAGGGCGGCGTGACCCTCGTTCATGTGGTAGACCGCCGCCGGAACCTCCAGCGCCCGCAGCGCCCGGATACCCGCCACGCCCAGCAGCACGTACTGCTGGAAGCGCAGCTCCTGGTTGCCGCCGTAGAGCCGGGCGGTGAGCTTGCGGTCCTCGGCGGAGTTCTCGGGGACGTTGGTGTCCAGCAGCAGCACGCGGATGCGGCCGATCCGGAGTTCCCAGACCCGCACCTGCACGTCGCGGGTGCCGATGTGCACCGACACGCGGGCCTCCTCGCCCGCCGGAGTCCTGGCCGGGCGGAGGGGCAGGGTGGTCAAGTCCAGCTCGTCGTACCCCTCCTCCTGCCAGCCGTCCTTGTTCAGCATCTGCCGGAAGTAGCCCTGGTGAAAGAGCATGCCCACCGCCGTGAAGGGCAGCCCCAGGTCGGAGGCACTCTTGCAGTGGTCGCCCGCCAGCACCCCGAGGCCGCCCGAGTAGATGGGCAGCGACTCGTGGAAGCCGTATTCCATCGAGAAGTAGGCGACGGGCGCGAGGCCCGGGGCGTGGCGGCTGGCCCAGGTGTCGGTCTTGTTCAGGTAGGCGTCGAAGTCGGCGACCACCGTCCGGTAACGCTCCAGATAGGCGGCGTCGGCGGCGGCCTCATCCAGCCGGGCCTGCGGGATTTCCAGCAGCAGACGCACCGGGTTGTGCTGGAAGCGCTCCCACAATGCAGGATCGAGGTCGCGGTACAGGGCCTGCGCGTGGGGGGTCCACGACCAGTAGAGGTTGTAGGCGAGGTCGGAGAGCCGGGCGAGGGCGGGGGGCAGCTCCGGAAGGACGGTGACCTGACCGAGAACGTTCATATCCTGCCGAGCTTATCCGAAGCGGGGCGGCCGGGGAGGGGGGGCAGGCTCAGGCCGGGTCCGCCCGCAGTTCGGCGCGTTCCCAGGCGGCCACCCGCTTGAGGCCGGTGCGCAGCAGAAAGAGGGCGGCGAAGAGGCCAATCTGCGGCCAGGTCTGGACTTCCAGGGTCCGCAGCAGGGTCGCCACGACCTTGAGGTTCAGGGCCAGCAGCATCCCGTCCACAACCAGGAGGCGGGCACCCGTCAGGTCAGGCCCTCGCCACAGCGCCCTCAAGGCCCCCAGCACAGCGACAAAAAGGACGAGGTTGCTGACCAGTTCGGCCAAGAGCCGCAGCGCGGAGAGCATGGCCCCCCTCCTCTTCCCCCCGCGCCCCTTACCCGCCCTGCTCGGAGCGCAGGGGGGCCGTGATCTTGGCGTCGGCGCGGGACTGTTCGGCCTCGCGGACCTCGCGTTGCAGGAAGTAGTTCAGGGCCGTCCGGATGCCCGCGATGGCGGCCAGCTTGCCGATGTCGTCCCAGTTGGGCGCGATGGCGGTGCGCAGGATGTCGGCGGCCAGCAAAAACTCCAGCACCACCGACAGCCAGCGGCCCAGGCGCAGCCGGATGGCCTCCTTGAGCGACTCCGGCGTGCCGTGCCGCCCGAAAAACAGCACCAGCGAGCGCCAGACCGCCTCCACGACGGCCAGCCCCACGATGACCGCCGACGCCGCCTCGACGCCGGTCGCCAGCACCAGGGTGACCTCGCGCACCACGGCCTCGAAGGCCCCGAACAACCCCGCCGCCTCGGCTTGCATGGCCTAGAAGGTAGCGCAGCGGGGCCGCGCCGGTCGCTTACCCTGGGACCATGCTCCTCCCGGACCACGACCCCCAGAGCCTCCTGCACGCCGAGGGCGAGCGCCTCGCGCGGCGGCTGGCGCAGGTGCTGGGCGGCGGCGAGGCCGACGTGCGGCGGGCACACCTGCTGGGCCTGAGTCTGGCGACCAATCTGGTGGGGGCGCTGCTCCCCACCATCGAACAGGTGTCGCGCCACGCCGGGCGACCCCTGCATGCGCACCTCGTCGCGGACGAGCGGGGGCGGGCCATTGTGGAGACGGTGACCCCAGACGGCGCATTACGCGCCCGGCTCCCGGTGGACGACCTGCTGGAAGAGGCCCTGTTCGTGGGGCAGCGGCTGCACCCGGCCGTCTTCGGCCACCTCGCGGGCGGCATGACGGGCAGCGAGCACCACGCGGCGCGGGCGCTGGCGGCCTGCCTGAAAAGTGCGCCGGTGCTGGACGCTCTGCGGCGGCAGCTCACGGCGCTGCTCAAAGGGTAGGGGAAGAGGCCTGTAAGCCCCTCCCCCACTGTTCGGCGCCCGACTTCAGTTCAGGCGGGTGATGCGGTTGAGCGGTCCCGGCGTGACCGTGTTGGCCTTGAGGTAGTTCTGGAAGGCGTCGAGGTCCACGTCGCCGCCCGTGCGGTTGGTGCCCTGCGTGAAGACCGTGAAGCCGTCGCCGCCCTCCGCGAGGAAGTTGTTGATGGTGACGCGGTAGCTTGCGGCGGGGTCAATCGCCGCGCCGTTCAGGGTGATGCTCACGACCTTGCTGCCCTTGGGCTTGCTGGCGTCCCAGGTGTAGGCGAAGCCCTGGCTGACCTGCAGGATGCGGTTTTGCCCGGCGGAGGGGTTGTCGAACTGCTGCTCGAGCGCGGCCTTGATTTGGGCGCCCGTGAGCGTGACCACCGTCAGGGTGTTGCCGAAGGGCTGCACCGTGAACACGTCGCCGTAGGTCACGGTGCGCGAGGGGTTGGGCTTGCCCGGCAGGTCGGCGCGGATGCCGCCGGGGTTCATCAGGGCGATCACGGCGCCGCCCTTTTCGGGAGCGCGGGTGGCGGCAAGCTGCGAGTCGGCGATCACGTCACCGAGCGCACTCTCGCCCGCCGCGTTCTGGGTGCGGGAGATCTGCTCTGCGCCCAGGGTGGCGACGACCTGCGCGGCCGCGGGGTCGGTGATGGCCTTGGCCTTTTGCACGATGGCGGTCATGGCCGGGTCCTTGGGCGCGGTCGCGGCGTCCACGAGGACATTCTGCGCCTTGATGTCCAGCACGCGGTTTCCGGCCGTGTCGATCTTCAGGTCGAGGCGCTGGAGCAGGTGGCCGTAGGAGTCGCCCTGAATCACGATCCGGGACTGCCCGTCGGGGCCGGGCACACGGCAGTTGTAACCCCGGTGGCTGTGGCCGGTCATGACCGCGCTGATGGCGGGGTCGAGGGTGCTGGCAATCCGGAAGATGTCGGACTTGGAATCAAGGGTCTGGCAGTCCACGATGTCGAAGGCGTCGCTCGCCGAGCTCCCCTGGTGGACCAGCGCCACGATCGCGTCGGCGCCCGCCAGCTTGAGCGCGGGCACCGCGCGGTTGATCGCCGCCGCCTCGTCCTCGAAACGCAGGCCCGCCACGCCCGAAGGCGTCACGACGGTGGGCGTGTCCTTGAGCACCGCGCCCACAAAGGCCACCTTCGCCCCGCCGACCGTGACCATCTTGTAGGCCGGGAAGACACGGGCACCGGTCTTCTCGTCGACCACGTTGGCGGCGATATAGGTAAAGCCCGCCCCCGCGAAGGTGTTCTCGAACTTGCAGGCGCGGGTCACGTCGTTGCTCGCGCAGCCGCCCTTCTGAAAGCGCTGCAACTCGGCCAGGCCGTAGTCGAACTCGTGGTTGCCCAGCACGTTCACCTGCATGCCGAGCTGCGTCAGCGCCTTGATGGTGGGCTCGTCGCGCAGCAGGGCGCTGATCAGCGGGCTCGCGCCCGTCATGTCGCCCACGCCCACGAAGACGGTGTTGGGGTTCTGGGTGCGAATCTGCCCCAGCACGCCGCCGATGGCCTCGATGCCGCCCGCCTGGATGCTGAGGGTCTTGGTGCGGTCGGCGGGGTCGGGAATGCGGAACGAGGTCGGCAGCAGGTTGCCGTGGAAATCGTTCACGCCGACGACGGTGACATTCACCGGATCGGCCGTGACCGGCTGGGAAGGCTTGGGAGCCGTGGTGCACGCGCTCAGGGCGAGGGCGGCACCGACCAACATGAAGTTACGTTTCATGCGCTCCTCAGAATAAGGGCAAGCGGTCCGCCAATGGTGAAGGCGGCACCCTGGGCGCCGGGGGCATCAGGGGGAGGGAGCGGCCCGCGCTCCCAACTGTGCCCGCACCGCGCTCAGAAAGGCGGAAGGCTCCGCCGTCTGCCCCTGCGCGAGGTCGGGTCGCCCACCGCCCCGGCCCCCGGTGACCTTCAACACCTCCGTCAACAAAGCCCCGGCGGGAACCTCGGCCCGTCCACTGCCCACCCCGCAGCGTCCCCCCAGAGTGACGGCGGCGCACACCTCGCCGGGGGGGGTCGCGGCCAGCACGTCGGGGAGGATGGCGGGGTCGTCCAGGGTCAGGGTCCGCAGCGGCACGCCCGCGATCTCCCCGGCGGGGGCAGCGGTAACCAGCGCGGCGGCGAGCCGGGTCCGCAGGGCCGCCGCCTCCGCTTTCAGCGCGTCCCGCTCGTGGCCCAGGGCGGTCACCCGTGCGGGCAACTCGGGCACCCCCACGCTGAAGCCCTGCGCGAGCGCCCGCGCGTCCCGGTAGGTCGCGGCCAGGAACTCGGCCGCCTCCTCGCCCGCCCGGAAGACCACCCGCGTCAGGCCGGAGCGGATGCGCTCGGTGCGCAGGACGACCACGGGCGCGGCCATCCCCGCGCGGGGAACGTGGACGCCGCCGCAGGCGCTTACGTCGAAGGGCACGCCCGCCCCGTCCCGGAAGATCACCAGCCGCACCTGCCCGCGCACCTGGGGAGGACGGCGCAGGGGGTAGTTCGGCAACTCGGCCTCGGGGACCACCCGCGTCTCCAGGGTCAGGTCATGGCGGCCGAGCGTTTCGCGCAGCAATTCCTCAGCGGCCCGCGCGTCGGCCTCGGTCGGGAAGCCTTCGAGGTCGAGGGTGCAGTCGGGTCCGCGCATGCCGACGGCCGCGACGCGGAAGGCGGGGTTGACGCGGAAAAACGCCTGCGCGAGCAGATGCTCCCCGCTGTGGCGGGCCATCTGCCGCCAGCGGCGGGCGGCGTCCACCTCGCCCGTGACCGGCGTGCCCACGGGGGGCGGGCTGCCCTCCAACATGTGCCAGATTGACCCACCCGCCTTGTCCTTCTGCGTGTCGGTGACGCGGGCCTCGCCGCCCTCCCAGCGCAGCCTCCCCGTGTCGGCATTCTGGCCGCCGCCCTCGGGGTAGAAGGCGGTGGCGTCCAGGGCGACGCGGCCCGCCTCCACCGCCGTCACCGTGGCCGCGAAGCTGAGCTGGGTGGGGTCGTCGTAGTACAGCGGCCGGGTCATGCGGCCCCGTGCGGGCGGGGGGTCAGGCCGCGCTCGCGGACAAGGCGGCGGACCTCCTGGCAGCGACACGAGGAGTAGTCGCACAGCAGGGCCTCGGGATTCGCGGTGACGAGCCGCACAGTCGCGTCCACCAGGTCGCGCACCCGGTACAGCTCCAGGGTCGCGCTCCCCACGGTGACACTCTGGCCCACGACGTGAGGCTTGACCCGTCCGAAGGCCGCCGAGCAGTTGGGAAACGCGGTAGCCCGCACCTCGCCGCCGACGGGCACGTAGCGGGTGAGCAGCGGCATCCCGGCTACATGCTCGCCGTAATGGACGCTGGTGTTGCTGCCGAAGTCCACGCCCATCATCAGCGCGAAGCCGTCCAGGTCGTACAGCGCCCCGATGGGCTGGTAGGGACTCTCCAGCGTCTGCACTCCCGCGACCTGCTCGGCCGCCTGCCCCAGCGCGATAAAGGACAGGGTGGGGTGAAAGGAGCGCACGGCGTCCGCGCGGTCCACGAGCTCCTGCGGCACCCGGCCGATGTCGCGGCTGACGCGCAGGTCACGGTGAAAGCGCTGATGCACCGGGGAAGTCGCGTGCCGCAGCAGCGTGCCGTAGGTAAAGGCCGGGGCCACCACCGTCGCGGTCCGTTCCGCCAGCGCGTCCACCACCGCCTTCGCCCCGCCCTCCAGTTGCCCGAACGAGCGCAAGCTGGCGTGCACCATCACATGCTCGGAGCCGGAGAACCCCAGGGTCGCCAGCCCCTCGCCGAGATCGGAGGGCGTGACGACGGGCTTGCGGCGCAGGTTCAGCACGGGAAGAAGTGTAGAGCAGTCGGCCGCCCGCCGTCAGCGAGGAGCAAGCCAAAAGCCCCGGCTCCGGCCGGGGCTGTGTTGCTGGGGGCAGTGAGAAGACGGTTACTTCACGAACAGCATCTGCCGGTAGCTCGGCAGCGGCCAGTGCGCGTTGGCGACCAGCTTTTCCAGGCGGTCGGCGGCCTGCCGCACCCCGGCCATCGCGGGGAGAATCTGGTCGCGCATGTGGTGGGCCTTTTCATGCACGGTGTCGCCGCCCAGCGCCCGGTTCTGCTCGCGCAGGGTCCCCAGGGCGTCGTACAGCTCGTCGGCGGCGGCCTCGACCTCGGCCGTCGTCTCGCGCACCGCCCGGCTGCCCCCCGCCCGCGCAAGGTCCCCGAGGTAGGCGACGGCGGCGGGCAGGATCATCGTCTGCGCGACCGATTCGGTCGTCTCGCCCTCGATGTTCACGGTCTTGAAGTAGATGTCGAAGAGGATTTCCTGCCGGGCGGCGAGTTCACGCTCGGTCAGCACGCCGAAGCCCTCGAACAGGCGCACGTTCTTCTCGTCGGACAGGTGCTCGATGGCGTCCACACTGGTCCGCAGGTTGAGCAGGCCGCGCTCCTCCTCGGCCTCGCGGTGCCATTCTTCCGAGTAGCCGTCCCCGTTAAAGACGATGCGCTTGTGGGCCGCGTAAGTCTCGCGCACGAGTTCGCCGACCGCCTCGTCGAGTTCCAGGCCGCGCGTCAGGCGGGCCTGCAATTCGGCGGTCAGGGTCTGCACGGCGTCCGCGACGATGGTGTTCAGCACCGTCACCGGGAAGGAGATGCTCTGCGAGGACCCCACCGCGCGGAACTCGAATTTGTTGCCGGTAAAGGCGAAGGGACTGGTGCGGTTGCGGTCCCCGGCGTGACGGGGAATGCGCGGCAGCACGCTGGAGCCCAGGCCCAGCAGCCCGGCTTCCGGCCCGCGCCCGCCCTCGCCGGATTCGATGCGGTCGAGGATGTCGGTGAGTTCGCTGCCCAGGAAGATCGAGAGGATCGCGGGCGGCGCCTCGTTCGCGCCGAGGCGGTGGTCGTTGCTCGCGCCCGCGACCGAGATGCGCAGCAGGTCCTGATGCTCGTCCACGGCCTTGAGGACCGCCGTACAGAAGAACAGGAACTGGAGGTTCTCGTGCGGGGTGTCGCCGGGTTCCAGCAGGTTCTCGCCCGCGTCGGTGCCCATGCTCCAGTTGCAGTGCTTGCCCGAGCCGTTGACGCCCGCGAAGGGCTTCTCGTGCATCAGGCAGACCAAGCCGTACTTGCGGGCGGTGTTGCTCAGGACCTGCATCAGCAGTTGCTGGTGGTCGGCAGCCACGTTGCTGGGCTCGAAGATGGGCGCGATCTCGAACTGGCCCGGCGCGACCTCGTTGTGGCGGGTCTTGACCGGGATGCCCAGGGCGTAAAGCTGCAATTCCGCGTCCGTCATGAAGCTCAAGACCCGGTCGGGAATCGCGCCGAAGTAGTGGTCTTCGAGTTCCTGCCCGCGCGGGGGCCGCGCCCCGAAGAGGGTCCGCCCGGTCATCACGAGGTCGGGGCGGCGGAAGTAGTACTCCTCGGCCACCAGGAAGTATTCCTGCTCGGCGCCCACCGTGCTGACCACCCGCGTGCCCTCGGACGCGCCGAAGAGGTGCAGGGCGGGCGCGACGGCCTTGTTCAGCGCCTCGGCCGAACGCAGCAGCGGCGTCTTGAGGTCGAGCGCCTCCCCGGTCCACGAGGCGAAGGCAGTCGGGATGCACAGGGTCGCCCCGTTGCTGTGCCGGATGATAAAGGCCGGGCTGGAGGGGTCCCAGGCGGTGTACCCCCGCGCCTCGAAGGTGGCCCGCAGGCCGCCCGACGGAAAGGAGGAGGCGTCAGGTTCGGCCTGGATCAGTTCCTTGCCGCTGAAGGCCGCGATCGCCAGGCCGTCCCCGTTGGGCGAGACGAAAGCGTCGTGCTTCTCGGCGGTCGAGCCGGTGAGCGGCTGGAACCAGTGGGTGTAGTGGGTCGCGCCGCGCTCCATCGCCCAGGTCTTCATGGCGAGCGCGACCGTATCCGCGATGCCGGCGTCGAGCCGCTCCCCGCGCTCCACGGTCGCCCGCAGGCTCTTGTAGGCGGGTTTGGACAGCCGGGCCTTGAGCTCCTCCAGCGTCAGCACGTCGCGGGCGAACAGCTCGCTGACGACCTCGGCAGGGGTGGGCACCTCGCCCCGTTCGACCCGCCAGTTGCGGGCGGCGGTCAGCACGTCAAAGTCGTGGTTCATAGATTCCTCCTGGGGTCAGGTGGGCCGGGGAGCCGCGCCGCCTGCGAACGAAAGGAGTATGGGGGCAGGCGTACAGGTTGGTCAACTTTTGACGAACGAATTGCAGAGATGAATCCAAAGTTTGCCCGGCAGCGCCAGAATTGTTGCAGAGTGTCCGCCAGAACTTGATCAGGTGTGGCGCAACTACTCGGCCATCCCTTATCGTGACCCCCGGAGGCCCCCTGTTCATGACCCCTGCCCTGTCCGCCGCTGCCCGCCGCCTGCTCGACCGCCTGAATGACGAAGAGGTCGAGTTTCTGCGGCTGCAATTCACTGACATCCTGGGCGCGACGAAGAATGTGGAGGTGCCGCGCTCGCAGTTCGAAAAGGCCCTGCGCGGCGACGTGACGTTCGACGGCAGCGCGGTGGAGGGCTTTACCCGCGTCGAGGAGAGCGACATGCTGCTCGCGCCGGACCTCTCCACCTTCCTGATCTACCCGCCCTTCTCGGACGAGGACCGCGAGGGGGGCCGGGTCGCGCGGCTGATCTGCGACGTGACGCTGCCCGACGGCACGCCGTTCGGGGGCGACCCCCGGCAGGTGCTGCGGCGGCAGGTCGAGCGGGCCGCCGCGTTGGGGTTCGAGATGCTGGTGGGCACCGAACCCGAGTTCTTCCTGTTCGAGCGCCCGGTGCCCGGCAGTGGGGCGCGGCAGGGCACGGTGACGCACGACCGGGCAGGCTACTTCGACCTCGCGCCCGTGGACCGGGGCGAGCGGATCCGGCGGGAGATCACCCAGCACCTCGTCGGCATGGGCTTCGAGATCGAGGCCGCTCACCACGAGGTCGCGCCAGGGCAGCACGAGATCGACTTCCGCTACGCCCCCGCGCTGGAGGCCGCCGACCGCCTCGCGACCTTCAAGTTCGTGGTCAAGCGGGTGGCGCTGGAGCACGGGCTGCTCGCGAGCTTTCTGCCCAAGCCCATCGCGGGGGTCAGCGGCTCGGGAATGCACTGTCACCTCAGCCTGATGCGCGGCGGCGAGAACGCCTTTGCGGAGGCAGGAGCCGAAGACGGCCTCTCCCCCACCGCGCGGCAGTTTATCGCGGGGCTGCTGGAGCACGCGGGGGGATTGGCGGCGGTGACCAATCCGCTGGTGAACTCTTACAAGCGGTTGGTCCCCGGCTTCGAGGCCCCGGTCAACGCGGCCTGGAGCACGGGCAACCGCTCGGCGCTGATCCGCATTCCGGCCAAGCGCGGCGCCTCCACCCGCGCCGAGGTGCGGATGCCGGACCCCAGTTGCAACCCCTACCTCGCCCTCGCAGTGATGTTGGCGGCCGGGCTGGACGGCATCGAGCGCAGGCTGGAGCCCCCGCCTGCCATCGCCCGCAACATCTTCCGCATGACCGTGCGCGAAAAAAGGCACCACCGGGTGCGCGACCTGCCGGGCGACCTGCGCGAGGCCGTGGACGAACTGGAGCGCGACGAGGTGCTGGCGGCGGCCCTCGGGGAACATGTAATGGACCGGTACGTCACGGCCAAACGGACGGAGTGGGCCGAGTACAACGCCACCGTCCACGCCTGGGAGCTCGAGCGCTACCTCGACCTGATCTGACAGCGGTGGGCGGACAAGTCGACGGGTTGGCCCTCAACTGGTCCGGCCCGAGGGGAGCGAGGCTCCGTCATGGAGAGGGGTCGGAGAGGCGCTGAAGGGGCGCTTTCTGTCTCCTCAACCCAACGGCGCACCGCAATGAGGGGGGTAGCCCGCACAGAGGGGCCAAAGGACGGGGGTCCTGTGCGAACTGAACAGACTCGGGGAGGGGACGCTGCGGAGCACCGCCCGCTGCTCCGGATTCCGGCCCAGCGGTCACCGCCCCTGCTCCATCTGGCCGGACGCCACCCAACCCTTCCTGCAAGGCCCACGAACCTGCTGGCTGCGGAGGCGGCCAGGGTAGCCGAAGATCAATCACAGCTACGTCACGGATGGGTCAATCGCCCTGGTGCTGAAATGGAGTTGCTAGGTTGGGAGGACTCAAGCAATTTCTTTTCCACTACTCCCTAGCTTTTGGGTATTCGCGGTCGTCCGATGATGAGCGGCGCGTTGACTTCCCCTTTAACCATCCCTACAATCAGGCCACCCGACAACCGCGCCCATAAAAGCGCAGATCCCCTGGAGGAAGCATGAAGAGCACCGCCCTGAGCCTGTCCGTGTTGGCCGCCCTCGCCCTGGGAAGCGCCAGCGCCCAGACCACCGTCAAGATCGCCACGCTCTCTCCGCTCTCCGGCGGGCAGAGCGACCTTGGCACCCAGATTCGCAACGGCGCCCAGCTCGCCGTGAACGAGTACAAGGCGCAGTTCCAGAAGCTGGGGATGAACCTCCAGCTCACCGCCTACGACGACCAGGCCGACCCCGCGACCGGGACCGCGCAGGCCCGCAAGATCGCCGCCGACCGCTCCATCCTCGCGGTCGTGGGCACCCTGAATTCGGGCGTGGCGATTCCCAGCAGCCAGGCGCTGGTGTCCAGCCGCGTGGCGATGGTCAGCCCGGCGAACACCGCGAACAACGTGACCGACCGTGGGCTCAGCAACATGAACCGCATCGTCGCCCGTGACGACGCGCAGGGTCCGGCGGGCGCGAACTTCCTGACCGACAACCTCAAGGCCAAGAAGGTCTACCTGCTCAACGACAAGACCGCGTACGGCGAGGGCCTGACCAAGGAAGTGGAAAAGGCGCTCAAGGCCAAGGGCGTGCAGGTCGTGGGCAACGAGGGCACGGAAGAAAAGAGCGACTTCTCCTCCATCATCGCCAAGATCCGCCTCCAGCGCCCTGACGCCATCTACTTCGGCGGCATCTACAACCAGATCGGCGTGTTTATCAAGCAGCTCCGGGAAGCTGGGATTACCACGCCGGTGATGGGCGGCGACGGGATGGACAGCTCCGAACTCGCGACCATCGCGGGCAAGGGCGCCACCAACATCTATTTCACGACCGTGGCCGCGCCCATCGACGCGCTTCCGGCGGCCAAGACCTTTGCCGCCAACTTCCAGAAGACCTTCAAGGATCAGGCCCAGGGCTTCGCGGCCTTTGGCTACGACGCCGCCAAGGTCGTGCTGCAGGGCATCCTGGCCGCGCACAAGGCCAACGGCAACAAGGTGCCCAGCCGCACGCAGGTCGAGTCGGCGATCCGCAAGGGCAACTTCAGCGGGCTGCTCTCGGGCAACGTGGCCTTTAACAGCGTGGGCGACCGCAAGAGCGCGACCCTCTACGTGATGAACGTGCAGGGCGGCAAGTACCGCCTCTCGGCCCGCCTGCCCGTTCGTCCCGCCCGCCAGTAACACCGGGCGAACGCTGGGAGCAGGGACCCCACTGCACTGGGGGCTGGGCCGCAGGTGCCCGGCCCCCTCGCTGTTGTTTCCCGCATTCCTCTTGTCTGGTTCTCCCCCACCCGGACCGGGAACCAAATGTGATCTGACGCGCTAACGTGCGGGCGGCCCCTGCGGGCTTCCGCTGTTCCGTTTCTCCGCCTTCTTCCTGCCCCCTTGGTGGGGCACCCTTCCCGAAAGGAGCAAAGACCTTGGATCTCGCCACACTGCTGCCGTTTCTCGTGAACGTGATCGCGGGCGGCCTCGTGCTGGGCTTCGTGTACGCGATCATCGCGCTGGGGTACACCATGGTGTACGGCGTGCTGCAACTGATCAACTTCGCCCACTCGGAGGTGTTCGTGACGGGCGCGGTCGTGGGCTTCGAGGTCTTCCGGGTGCTGACGCCCAGCCCCATGAACGGGTACCTGAAGCTCTTGATCGCCCTGCTGGCGGCGATGGTGATCTCGGGGCTGCTCAACGTGCTGATCGAGCGCCTGGCCTACCGTCCCCTCAGGAACGCGCCCAAGCTGGTGCCGCTGATCACAGCGATCGGCGTGTCGCTGGTCTTGCAGGACGTGCTGCGGCTGATCGAGGGCTTCCAGGGCCGCTTCGACCTGACCTACACGCTGCCCGAGGGCTTTTCGGGCAAGTTCTGCGGCGAGGGCAGCAGCTGCGTGGCCCTGGGCAACGCCCTGCGGACGATCGGCCTGGACCTGCAACTCAAGGACGTGATCCTGATCGCGGTGTCGCTGCTGAGCCTGGCGGTGCTGAACTACCTGGTCAACCGCACCCGGCTGGGCAAGGCGATTCGCGCCGTGGCGCAAGACCGCGTGACCGCCGGACTGATGGGCATCGATTCGAACCGCATGATCAGCGCGACCTTCCTGATCGGCGGGGCGCTGGGCGGCATCAGCGGCGTGCTGTTCGGGATGAAGTTCGGGACGGTCAATGCCTACTCGGGCTTCGACCCCGGCATCATCGCCTTTACGGCCGCCGTACTGGGCGGCATCGGCTCGATTCCCGGCGCGGTGCTGGGCGGGCTGACGCTGGGCATCATTCAGAACCTGATCGGCGTGACGAACATCTTTGGCGGGCTGCTGGGAGTCGCCAACCTGGAAGCGATTGACGCCTCCTACCAGCGCATCGGGGCCTTTATCGTCCTGGTGCTGATCCTGATCTTCAAGCCCACCGGCCTGCTCGGCAAGAGCAACGTGGAGAAGGTATGACGGCCGCCAACCCGATAGCCCCGCGCCGGGTGGCCCCGGCCCCCGACCGCACCGGGCTGCTGCTGCTGATCTTCGTGGTCACGAGTGCGCTGCTGCTCGTCTCGCACAACCGGGCGCTGCTCGACACCCTGGGCGGCCTGGGAACGCTGCTGCGCAATCCCATCGTGGAAGCGATCGTCGTGTCGCTCTTTCTGGCGAACGTGCTGTTCGCGTACCTGTGGCGGGCCGCGCCCTGGGCCAAGGCGCTCGTCGGGCTGGGCAGCCTGCTCCTGATCCTGCCGTGGGCCGGGCAGGAGGACACCTCGCTGCTCGACCTGAGCATCCAGATCATGATCTTCGCGGCGCTCGCGCTGGGGTTGAACATCGTGGTGGGCCTCGCGGGGCTGCTGGACCTGGGGTACGTGGCGTTCTTTGCGGTGGGCGCGTATACCTGGGGCATCTTCGCCAGCCCGCGCTTCGCGGAGATCGGGCGCTACTTCACGGAGAATCCGGGGGCAAATGCGGCCGCCACCGCCGTGCTGGGAGGAGTGACCCTGCTCGCCGGGCTGGGCGGCTATCTGGCGCTCCAGCGCCGCCGGGCCGACGACCTGTCGGGAGCGGGGGCCTGGGGGCTGACGCTGCTGCTCGTCGCCGGATGGGTGGGGTTCTTTTTCGCGGGGCGGGCGCTGTTCACCCTGGGCGAGCGTCCCTGGAGCACGGCCGCACTGGGGCTGGGGCTGGTCCCGGTCGGGGTGGGGCTGCTGTACCTGGCGTATGGCGAGAGCCGGGGCCGGAACGTGCGCGGAGCGCTGCTGAACCTCAGCCGGGTGCTGCTCGCGCTTGCGGGCGTGGCCGGGATGGTGCTGGTCGCGCGGAGCATCCTGCTGCTGACGGCTGAGGGCATCAGCGGGCTGGCGACCGGCATCGACCCAAATTTCTTCTGGCTGTTTCTGGCGCTCAGTGTCTTCGCGGCGGCGGTCGTGGGCGTGCTGATCGGCCTGCCGGTGCTGCGGCTCAAGGGTGATTACCTCGCCATCATCACGCTGGGGCTGGGGGAAGTCATCCGGGTGCTGGCAAACAACCTCGACCTGTACTCGGCCGGGTCGCAGGGCATCACGCCCATCAAGAGCGCGTCGGTGGGCTGGTTCGACACGCTGGCGGCGCGGCTGGGCTTCGCGGAGGACCAGTACGGCCTGCTCTTCCTGTACGTGCTCTCGCTGGTCATGGTGGCGCTGATCCTGCTGGTGAACGTGCGGCTGGACCGCTCGCGCATCGGGCGGGCCTGGATCGCCATCCGTGACGACGAGGTCGCGGCGCAGGCGATGGGCGTGCCGCTGGTGCAGACCAAGCTGATCGCCTTTGCGACCGGCGCGAGTTTCGCGGGCGCGATGGGCATGATCTTCGCGGCCAAGCAGACCTTCGTTTCTCCCGAGAGCTTCAACCTCTTCCAGTCCATCGGCGTGCTGAGCATGGTGATTCTGGGCGGGATGGGGTCCTTTCCCGGCGTGATCCTGGGAGCGGCGGTGGTGACGCTGCTCAACCTGCGCATCCTGCCGGGGCTGGGCGAGGCGACGGCGGGCCTGAGCTGGATTCCGCAGCAGGCCAATCCGGGGCAGCTCCAGCGCCTGATCTTCGGGGCGATTCTGGTCGCCATGATGCTGCTGCGCCCCGAAGGGCTGCTGCCCAGCCGACGCCGCACGCTGGAACTGCACGGGCAGGACAACCAGGAAGACGACAGCGTCAAGGGCACCGGCCCCGCGCTCACGGGAGGCGGGGGCGACGTGTTCAGCCCCGGCCTGGAAACGCGCAAGGAAGACGAACCGGCGGGAGGAGCCAAGTGACGGCCTATCCGGGAAGCACGCCCCTCATTCTCGACGTGCAGCATCTCACCAAGACCTTCGGGGGACTGACGGCCGTCAACGACGTGACCTTCGGGGTTCCGCAGGGGGGAATCATCTCGGTGATCGGGCCGAACGGGGCGGGCAAGACCACCTTTTTCAACCTGATCACGGGCATTTACGCACCCGATCGCGGCAGCGTCCGGCTGGCGGGGCGCGAGCTGATCGGCCTGCGCCCCGACCAGGTGGCGGCGGCCGGGATCGCCCGCACCTTCCAGAACATCCGGCTCTTTTCCTCCATGACGGCCGAGGAAAACATCATGGTGGGACGGCACAGCCGCCTGAAGGCCACCTTCCTCGACGCCGTGCTGCACACGCGCGGCTTCCACGACTCCGAGCGCGAGGCCCGCGAGACGGCGCGGATCATGCTGGAGTTCGTGGGATTGGGCAAGTGGAGGGGCGAACTGGCGACCAACCTCCCCTACGGCGACCAGCGCAAGCTGGAGATCGCCCGCGCCCTGGCGACCACCCCGAAGCTGATCCTGCTCGACGAACCGGCGGCGGGCATGAACCCCCGCGAGACCGAGGACCTCAAGGCCCTGATCCGCGCCATCCGCGACGACCTCGGCGTGACGGTGGTGCTGATCGAACACGACATGCGGCTGGTGATGACCCTGTCCGAAAACATCACGGTGCTGGACTACGGCACCAAGATCAGCGAGGGCCTGCCCCATCAGGTCCGCAACGACCCCGCCGTGATGGAAGCCTACCTGGGGCGCGGCGCGGCGGCCGGGGACTACGGCAAGGAGGCCAGATGACCGCCCATGAGACGGGCGCGGCCCCACTGCTGGAGCTGCGCGGGGTGCACACCTACTACGGCCAGATTCATGCCCTCAAGGGGCTGGACATGACCGTCAAGGAGGGCGAGATCGTCGCCCTGATCGGCGGCAACGGGGCGGGCAAGACGACCACCCTGCGCACGGTCAGCGGGATGATGAAGCCGCGGGCGGGGCAGGTCGTCTACGCGGGGCAGGACGTGACCGGCGTGCCCGCCCACACCCTGCTGGGGCGGGGCATGAGCCACGTGCCCGAGGGCCGCCGCATCTTTCCGCAGCTCACGGTGCGCGAGAACCTGGAGGTCGGCGCCTACTCGGTCACCGACCGGGGGCTGATCGAGCAGCGCATTCAGGAAGGCTTCGCGCTGTTTCCGCGCCTGAGGGAGCGCGAGAACCAGCTCGGCGGCACCATGTCGGGCGGCGAACAGCAGATGCTGGCGATTGCCCGCGCCCTGATGGTCAACCCCCGGCTGCTGCTGCTGGACGAGCCCAGCATGGGCCTGTCGCCCCTCTTTGTAGAGGCCATCTTCGACATCGTCCAGATGCTCAACCGCGAGCGCGGCACCACCATCCTCCTGGTCGAGCAGAACGCGAGCATGGCGCTGGGCATTGCCCACCACGGCTACGTTCTGCAGACGGGTGAGATTCGTCTCAGCCGGGCGGCGGCCGAACTCGCCCGCGACGAGACGGTCCGTAAGGCGTACCTCGGCGACGAGTAGATCCAGCAGCTCAGGGCCGCCTTTCCGTGTGGGGGGCGGCCCTCCTTCTTTGCACCCGGTTCATGGCCCTTCCCACCTCTGCCCCGACCGTGGGCGGGTAAGGTCAACCATGCGACTCCTTCACGCTGGCGCGGCGGCCTTACTCCCGGCCCTGCTCTCGGCCTGCCTGCCCCCGCCGCAGGCGTTCGACCCGGCGCGGCTCCCGGCGCCCGCCGACCTGGGCGCGAAAAATGCGCCGATGGAGTGGTGGTACGTCTCAGGTTACCTGCCGGAGTCGGGGCTGGCCTTTCACTGGGCGCAGTTCAAGGTGAACTACCGGGGCATTCCCTATCACGCCGGGCATGTGGCGGTCACGGACCTACGCACCGGACAGCTCAACTTCTACGAGAATGAGGCGCAGCAGGCCCGCTTCGGCTTTCCGCCCCTCAGGGTCGAACAGGGCGAGTGGCGGCTGCGGCAGGAAGGCGAGGTGTATACCCTGCGGGCCGGGCCGCTGAACCTGACGCTCACACCGCGCAAGGGGCCGGTGGTGCATCCGCCGGGGTACTCGGGCACGCCGGAGGTGGGGCGGCTGTACTACCAGAGCGTCACCCGGATGGACGTGGCGGGGACGATGGTGGTCTCGGGGGCCGGGGCGAGGACGGCGACCGGGCCAGCCTGGCTCGACCACCAGTGGGGCGACCAGCAGCCCGGCGCCCAGGCCCGCTGGGACTGGTTCGGGCTGCACCTCTCGGACGGCTCGGACCTGATGCTCTACCGGGTGCGGAACGCAGCGGGCCAGGTCGTGCAGGTCGCCGCCTCGCGGGTAGACGCGGCGGGCGTGGCGCGGGAGGTTCCAGGCGTCACGATGACGCCGGGCCGCACCTGGCGCAGCCCCAGCGGGCGCGACTACGTGCTGACCTGGCAGGTCACCGCGCCGGACCTGACGCTGAGTCTGGAGCCTCTGCGAGACGAGCAGGAACTCCTCTCGCGCAACACCTCGGTCGCCTACTGGGAAGGGCCGGTGCGCGGCACGGGGACGCTCGCCGGGCAGCCGATCACCGCTGAGGGGATGGGGGAATTCGTGGGCGGGCTGCTCACGCGGGCGGAGGGTGGGCGCTTCATTCCGTCGGGCCGATGACCGGGGCGCACCTCACCCAATTCAAGACTCTAGAAACTTGACACGACCACACTCAAGTCGCACAATGGGAGCACTTGAGGAGGTTTCCTTGAATCCCAAACGCTTCACCGAAGCGGCGCTGCAAGCCGTGGCCGCCGCCCAACAACTCGCACAATCCAACCACCAACAGACCCTGACCGTCGCCCACGTCCTGCGGGGACTGCTCGACAACGACACCGCCGCCCGCGCGGTCAGGGCGGCGGGGGGTGACCCCTCGGCCATCCGCTCCGCGCTGGACGCCGAACTCGCCAAACTCCCGCGCGTGCAGGGTGGGGGCGAAAACCTGTACCTCGACCCCGCGCTGGGCCGTGCCCTGCAAGCGGCCGAAAAGGAAGCGCAGGCGCTGGGCGACGCCTTTATTGCCGCCGACACTCTGCTGCTCGCGCTGCGGGGAGAGAGCCGCACTCCCAGCCTCCCATCCGAAGCCGCGCTGCGCCAGGCCGTGACAGACGCCCGGAAAGGAAAGACCGTGACCACCAAGACCTCTGAACAGCAATTCGACGCGCTGGAGAAGTACGGGACCGACCTGACCCAGCGTGCCCGCGACGGCAAGTTCGACCCCGTGATCGGCCGCGACGAGGAGATTCGCCGCGTGATGCAGATTCTGCTGCGGCGCACCAAAAACAACCCCGTGCTGATCGGGGAACCCGGCGTCGGTAAGACCGCTATCGCCGAGGGCCTCGCCATCCGGGTCGTGAAGGGCGACGTGCCCGAGGGCCTTAGAAACAAGCGCATCGTCTCGCTGGAGATGGGCAGCCTGCTCGCCGGGGCCAAGTTCCGGGGCGAGTTCGAGGAACGCCTCAAGGCCGTGATCGACGAGGTGGTGCAGTCGGCGGGCGAGGTCATCCTCTTTGTCGACGAGATTCACACCATCGTGGGGGCAGGCAAGACGGAGGGCAGCCCCGACGCGGGTAACATGCTCAAGCCCGCGCTGGCCCGTGGCGAACTGCACCTGATCGGCGCGACCACCCTCGACGAGTACCGCGAGATCGAAAAGGACCCGGCCCTGGAGCGGCGCTTCCAGCCCGTCTTCGTGGACGAACCCAGCGTGGAGGACACCATCTCCATCCTGCGCGGCATCAAGGAGCGGTATCAGGTTCACCACAACGTGGAGATCACCGACCCCGCGCTGGTGGCCGCGGCGCAGCTCTCGCACCGCTATATCTCCGACCGCCAACTGCCTGACAAGGCTATCGACCTGATCGACGAGTCGGCGGCCCGGCTGCGGATGGCGCTGGAGTCCAGCCCCGAGCGCATCGACCAGCTTCAGCGCCGCAAGCTGCAACTGGAGATCGAACGCGAGGCCCTGAAGCGCGAGAAGGACCAGGACTCGCAGAACCGGCTGCTGGACATCGAGGAATCTCTCAAGGCCGTCACCGACGAGCTGAGTGAGGTCCGCAGCCGCTGGGAGGCCGAGCGCGGCGAAGTCCAGGCCCTGCGCGAGAAGCGCGAGGCGCTCGACGGGGTCCGCACCGAGATCGAAAAGGCGCGGCGCGAGTACGACCTCGCGCGAGCCGCCGAGCTGGAGTACGGCACCCTGCCGCAACTGGAGCGGGAAGTGCAGGAGCTGGAGCGCCACCTGAAGAGCGCCGAGTTCGCCCACATGGAAGTGACGGAAGAGGACATCGCCGCCGTCGTGAGCCGCTGGACGGGCATCCCGGTGAGCAAGCTGATGGAGGGCGAGCGCGAGAAGCTGCTGCACCTCGAAGAACAGCTTCACAGCCGGGTGGTGGGCCAGGACCGCGCCATCGTGAGTGTGGCCGACGCGATCCGCCGCGCCCGCGCGGGCCTGAACGACCCCAACCGGCCGCTGGGCAGCTTCATGTTCCTGGGGCCGACGGGCGTGGGCAAGACCGAGCTGGCGAAGGCGCTCGCCGAGTTCCTCTTTGACTCTGCGGACGCGATGGTCCGCCTCGACATGTCCGAGTACATGGAGAAGCATACGGTGGCCCGCTTGATCGGGGCGCCTCCCGGCTACGTCGGCTACGAGGAAGGCGGCCAGCTTACGGAAGCCGTGCGGCGCCGCCCCTATGCGGTGATCCTGCTCGACGAGATCGAAAAGGCGCACCCCGACGTGTTCAATGTGCTGCTTCAGGTGCTGGACGACGGACGCCTGACGGACGGCCAGGGCCGCACCGTGGACTTCCGCAACACGCTGATCATCCTGACGAGCAACATCGGCTCGCCACTGATTTTGGAAATGCAGCACCGGGGCGAGAGCGCCGACGCGATCCGCGAGGCCGTGATGGAGGAACTGCGCGGCGAGTTCCGGCCGGAGTTCCTCAACCGCGTGGACGACATCATCGTGTTCGACGCGCTGACCCCGGCCGACCTGCACCGCATCGTGGACATCCAGACCCAGGGCCTGCGGCGGCGTCTGGCCGAGCGCCGGGTCGCCCTGCACCTCACCGACACGGCCAAGGACCGCCTCGCGCAGATCGGGTATGACCCCGCCTTCGGTGCCCGGCCCCTCAAGCGGGCCATCGCCCGCGAGATCGAGACGCCACTCGCGCGCGAGATTCTCTCCGGCCACGTCACCGACGGCAGCAGCCTGACGGTGGACTACGACGGGCAGGGGTTCCGGTTCGAAACGGGTGTGCTGAACTGAGGCAGGACAAAGCCGCCGCCCCTACGTGGGGCGGCGGCTTCATTTGTTCGGCTTAGCGGCGGGTCGTGTTGCTGGTGTTCACGACCGTCTGGGTGTAGCGCTTGCCCCCCAGCCCGGCGAGGCCCAGGATTCCGGCGAGGCCCAGCCAGCCCCAGTCGGTGGCAGAGTCGGTGGCCTCGGCGGGGGCGTTGGTGCCGGTGGTTTCGCCTTCGCTGCCGTCGGTCTGGGCGTATGCCGTCACGGGAAGGGCCAGCACGGCCGCCAGGGTCAGGGTCTTGAGCACGTTCTTCTTCATGAGGAGCAGTGTGACGCATCCTCCAGACGGGAGAGATGACGGTGCCTTGAGCAAACCTGTATGTGCGCGGGGCGGGGCCATTCAGGCGCCCGATTTCCACACCAGCCCCACCGCTTCCTCCACGCTGCGAACCCCCTCGCGCCCGTCCAGGCCGGGCGGCACGATGAGCTGGCGGTAGCCCGCGCGGGTCGCCTCCTCGGCGCGGCGCAGGGCGCCCTGGGTCGAGCGGACCTCACCCGCCAGCCCGACCTCCCCGAAGACCGCCACGTTGTCCGGCAGCGCCCGGCCCACGACCGCCGAGTACACGGCGAGCGCGACCGCGAGGTCAAGGCCGGGGTCAGGCACCTTCAGGCCGCCCGCGAGGTTCACGTACACGTCCAGCCCGCCCAGGGTCAGCTCCAGCCGCCGCTCCAGCACCGCGAGGACCACATCCACCCGGCGCGGGTCCAGGCCCACGACCACCCGGCGGGCATTCGGGTAGGGCGTCTTGCTGGCGAGGGCCTGCACCTCCAGCAGCATGGGCCGCTGGCCGTCGATGGTCGCCGCGACGACGCTGCCGGGCACGCCGATGGGCCGCTCAGCGAGAAAGGCGGCCGAGGGGTTCTCCACCGCAACCAGCCCCTCCCCCCGCATCTCGAAGACGCCGAGTTCCCCGGCTTGGCCGAAACGGTTTTTCACCGACCGCAGCAGGCGGAAGGCCCCCACCGTCTCCAGAAAGACGGTGGTGTCCACGATATGTTCCATCACCTTCGGTCCGGCGACAGTGCCCTCCTTGGTGACGTGGCCGACGAGGACGGTCGCGGTGCCCGTCTCCTTGGCGGCGCGGGTGAGCAGGGCCGTCCCCTCGCGCACCTGCGCCACGCCGCCGGGAGTGCCGTCGCCCTCCACGGTGACCGTCTGGATGGAGTCCACGATGCACAGGGCGGGCCTATGCTCGGCCATCAGCGCGGCGACGTGCTCGGCGCGGGTGTCGCGGGTGAGCTGAATCTCGGCCGTCACGCCGAGGCGGTCGGCCCGCAGGCGAATCTGCTCCAGCGATTCCTCGCCCGCGACGTAGAGCACCGTTTGCCCCTGCCGGGCGAGGCGGTCGGCCACTTGCAGCAGCAGGGTGCTCTTGCCGATGCCGGGTTCGCCGCCAATCAGGGTGACGCCGCCCGCGACCAGTCCGCCCCCCAGCACCCGGTCGAGCTCGGGGATGCCCGTGGGCGTGCGGGGTTCCTCGCGCCGCCCCACGCCCGACAGTGGGGTGAGCTTGCCGCCTGTGACGCCGCCGTAGCCCCCCGCGCCGCCCGGCCGGGCCTTGCCGGTGGCGACCGTGGGCACCTCCTCCTCGAAGGAGTTCCAGGCCTGACAGTTCGGGCAGCGGCCCAGCGGCTTGGCCGACTGGTAGCCGCAGGAGGTGCAGACGTACTTGGTCGTGACTCTCGCCACGCGGCCTACCCGTTGGGCCTGGCGTCCGCCCGCCAGTAGCCCCCGTCCCCGGTGGCGAGATAATCCCTGTCCACCAGTTCGGTCAGCAGCACGGAGGGGTCTTCCAGCGTGCTGTGGTCGTGCAGCAACGCCGAGACCTCGTCCTCCGAGTAGCGGCGACCCGGCTCGAAGAGGCCCGTGAGGTGATCGAGGATGGCGAGTTGGTGCGCCCGGCGGCGGTCGGAGGGCCAGCCGGTGATGCGGCCGTGTTCGTCCTGAAAGGCGGCGATGCTCTTGGTCATAGAAAGGCATGCTAGCGGCTCAGCCCGGACAGCACCGTGCCCGGAGTAGGGCCACACGCAGGAGGCGGAGACCAAAAGCCTCCGCCCCGTGAGAATGACCCTCAGGCCAGAATCTGCGGCGGCGCGGTCATTCCGCGCTCGAACTGGATGCCGTCCTCGCCCAGCACGACGCGCAGTTCCTCGCCCGCGTGCCCGAGCAGTTCCAGGGCCAGCGGGTCTTCGAGTTCCTCGCGGACCAGGGTGCGCAGTTGGCGGCTGCTGCCCACCGCGTGCTTGGGGCTGCGGGCCTTGAGCTTGCCCACCAGCCACGCGGCGATGGCCGGGTCGAAGGTCACGTTCAGCTCGCGGCTGGCAAGTTCCTCGCGCATCTCGCCCAGGAGCTGCTGCGCGACCCGCACGAGTTCCTCCTCGCCCAGCGGCTTGAAGCGAATCACGTCGTCGAGGCGGTCGAGGAACTCCGGGGTAAAGATGTGCCGCAGCGGCGCGTTGTTGTCGGGCGTGACTGGGCTGAAGCCCACCGTCGGGTTGACGTTGAAGCCCGTGTTGCTGGTCATGATGATGATCGTGCGGCGGAAGTCCACCGTGCGGCCCAGGCCGTCGGTGAGGCGGCCGTCGTCCAGCACCTGCAGGAAGGTGTTGTACACGTCCGGGTGCGCCTTCTCGATCTCGTCAAGCAGGATCACGCTGAAGGGCTGGCGGCGCACAGCCTCGGTCAGGCGCCCGCCCTGCTCGAAGCCCACGTAGCCGGGAGGCGAGCCGATCAGCTTGGAGATGGAGTGCGACTCCTGAAACTCGCTCATGTCCACCCGGATCAGGCTGCGCTCGGACCCGAACAGCGTCCGCGCGAGTGCCTTGGCGAGGTGGGTCTTGCCCACCCCGCTGGGACCGACGAACAGGAAGCTGGCCGCCACACGGGTGCGTCCACCCAGGCCCACACGGGCGCGGCGGAGCGCACTGGAGAGCGCCTTGATCGCGTCGGGCTGGCCGTAGACCTGATCGGTGAGCTGGGTTTCGAGGTCGGTGAGCTGCGCGGCCGACTCCTCGGAGTACACGCCGCCCATCGAGTTGATGACGCTCTCGATGTCCTCGCGGGTGACGTAGGGTTCGCCGTCTTCCGTCTCCGCGACCGGCAGGCCCACGCTCATGTTGAGGCGGACGCGGCTGGCGGCCTCGTCGATCAGGTCAATGGCCTTGTCGGGAAAATTGCGGCCCGGCAGCGAGCGTTCGCCGATACGGACGGCGAGTTCCAGCGCCTGCTCGGGAATCTGCACCCCGTGGTGCTCCTCATAACGGGGGCGCAGGCCGCGCAGAATCTGCAGCGTCTCGGCGGGACTAGGTTCCAGCACGATCACCGGCTGGAAGCGGCGCTCCAGCGCGGCGTCCTTTTCGATGTAGCGGTGGTACTCGCCCGTGGTCGTCGCGCCGATGACCTGAATCTCACCGCGCGAGAGGGCGGGCTTGAGGATATTCGCCGCGTCGAGGGTGCCCTCCGCGCCGCCCGCGCCCACCAGGGTGTGCAACTCGTCGATAAAGGCCATCACCTTGGCGTTGCGCAGCTCCTCAATGATCTGGCGCAACCGCTCCTCGAACTCGCCGCGGTACTTGGTCCCGGCCACGACGCCCGAGAGGTCGAGGCTGACCAGCCGCACCCCATGCAGGTTGGGCGGCGTGCGCTTCTCGTGGATGGCGAGCGCGAGGCCCTCCACGATGGCGGTCTTGCCCACACCGGGGTCACCGATCAAGACGGGATTATTCTTGGTGCGCCGGGTCAGGATCTGGGTGACGCGCCGGATCTCCTCCGAGCGGCCGATCACCGGGTCGAGCTTGCCCTCGCGGGCCTGCTGGGTGAGGTCGCGGCCGTACTCGTCGAGGAAGGGGGTGGCGACGGGCTTGGCCGCTTTGCCCCCGGTGCCGCCCTCGCCCTGCGCGAGCACCCGCCAGCGGATGGTGTCCACGTCCTTGGTGAGCTCCTGCAGGATGCGGAAGGCCACCCCATCTCCCTCGCGGATGATGCCGAGGAGGATGTGCTCAGTGGAGGTCACCTGGGCACCGAGGTTGCGGGCCTCCGAGGAGGCGAGTTCCATCACCCGGCGGGCGCGGGGGGTGATGGAAGGGGCGTCGTTGAGGCGGTTGCCCTCGCCCCGGCCGATGATCTCCTCGACCCGGCGGCGCAGGCCGTCGAGGCTGGCGCCGAACTCGGTCAGGATGGTCGCGGCGGTGCCGCCTTCGCGCATCAGGCCGAGCAGCAGGTGTTCGGGACCCACCATCGCGTGCCCGAGGCGGTTGCCCTCTTCGCGGGCGTAGTGGAACACGAGGCGGGCGCGGTCGTCGTATCGGTTCATGGAGGCTCCCCCCTGTGTCGGTCTCCGAAAGTGGGATGGGCGAAGTCGTGCGGGGTTCAAGAAGGGGTGCCGGGCAGGGCGGCGCGGAAAGGAAACGGGGAGACCTGCCTGAAGTCTAGTCTATGGGCCGCCGAAGCCAGGAAACGCGGCGAAGGGTCACCATCTGGGTTGCCCCAAACCTCACGGCCCGCCACCCACTGCCGCGAGCTGCTGCAAGGCCGCCGAGAGCGTGGTGTCCTCGCCCCGCGTGGTGAGTGCCACGAGGTCGGTGGGGGCCGCCACGTCGGGCGTAAGGGACGCGGGCAGGGGCTGGCCCGCCGCGTCAAAGGCCCGCAGCACGGTGAGCGACAGCAGGTGCCCGCCCGGCAGCGGCAGGAACTGCACCCCGCTGTTGCCTACGCCGCGCGTGGCCTCTCCGACCACGACCGCCCCCGCCCCCCGCGCGAAGTGGGAGAAGACCTCGGCGCAGGAGGCCGTGCCCGGTCCCACCAGCACCGCCGTCGGGCCGCGCCACACGTTCAGGGTTGGGGCCGCCGTCCGCGCCACCGCCGCCCGCACCTCTTCCCCACGCACGCCCCCATAGCTGGAGGTTCCCCCCTCCCAGCGCGACTGGTAGACCACGGGCGCGAAGACGCTCGCCGCCGCCACGCACTCGCCCAGTGAGCCGCCGCCGTTGTAGCGCAGGTCCACGACCAGCGCCGAGGCCCCGCCTACCCTCGCCTCAGTCAGCCGCTTCAGGAACAACTCGGAGCTGTCCTGCGGCAGAAAGCTGGGAAAGTCGATGACGGCGACCCGGCCCGCGCCCTCCGCGTCCACCCAGCTCAGCGTCGGCTCGTCGCGGGCTTGCAGCGGGGCCGTCTCCAGGGTGAGGTCGCGGTCGGGCACCCCGGCGCGGCGTAGGGTCACGGGAATGGGGGCGGCGCGGCGCTCCAGCGTGACGAACTCGTTCGGGCCGAGCGGGAGGTTCTTGCCCGCCGCGTCCTTGCCGGGCACCTCGCCGTTCACGCGGGTCAGGAGGTCGAAGCGGCGCACGCCCGCGAGGTCGGCGGGACTGCCGGGGGTCACCGAGACGACGAGGAGGCCGCCCACCACCCGCGCCGTCCGCAGGCCCGTTCGGGGCACGGCGCGGTTCTCGCTGACCTCGCGCAGCCGCTCGGCCCCCTCCGGGTCGCGGACGTTGGTGTGGGGGTCGCCGAGTTCGGTCAGGAGGTCGCCCAGCACCGCGCGGGCGGTGGCGTAGTCGCAGGCGTCGCCCTGGGGGGCGCAGCGCTCGGCCAGCACGTCGGCGTAGCGCCGGGTGAGGTCGGCGCGGTCGGCGGTCGCCCAGCCGAAGTAGCGCGTTTCCAGGGCCTGGGTCGCCGACCCGTACAGGTCGGTCGCCGGACTCGCGCCCGCCAGCCCCAGGGACAGCGAGAGCGCGAGCGTCAGCACGCGGGAGGGGAGCGGGTTGTGGGACACGCCCCAGGCTAGCGCGGGGGCGGGCGGGGGAATCGTGCCGGGCTACCCGATGCGGGTGGTCAGCACGCCGATGCCCTCCACCTCGACCTCCACCGTGTCCCCGCGCGAGAGGGGGCCGACGCCCTCCGGCGTCCCGGTGAGCACCACGTCGCCGGGTTCCAGGGTCACGTAGCGGGTGAGGTAGGTCAGGATGGTGGGCACGTCGAAAATCATGTGGCTCGTTCGACCGTCCTGCCGCGTTTTGCCATTGATTCGCGTCATCACACGCACGTCGGCGGGGTCAAAGTCTGTCTCCAGCCACGGCCCCAGCGGGCAGAAGCGGTCGGCGGCCTTGGCGCGGAACCATTGCAGGTCGGTCTTCTGGCGGTCGCGGGCGGTGAGGTCGAGGCCGCAGGTGTATCCAGCCACGGAGTCCAGCGCGTTCTCCGGGGTGAGGTCCCGCGCCTGCCGCCCGATCACCAGCGCCAGTTCGCCCTCGAAGTGGAAGTTCTCGGTCCACTCCGGGTAGGCCACCGTCTCGCCCTCGGCGGCCAGCGCGTTCGGCCCCTTCAGGAAGATGCCGGGTTCCTTCGGCAGTTCGCCCGTGTCGTTGCCGAGTTCCTTGATGTGGTTGACGTAGTTGCGGCCCACGCAGACGATCTTGCTGGGTTCGGCGGGGGCGAGCAGGGTCGCGGCGGAGAGGGCCACCGTCTCCCCCGTCCGCTCGCCCGCCATGCCGCGCGTGAGGTGCACGGTGGCCCCTTCGAGTTCGCCCCAGGAAGGGGTGCCGCCGTGTGCGATTCGGACCAGACGCATGGGGCGAGGATATACGCTCGGCCATGCCTTCCCTCGTCCAGCTCCGCGAACTCCAAGCAATCGCCCAGGCCGGGCTGACCTACACGCGCGACCCCTACGACCGCGAACGCTTCGAGCGTCTGCTCGCGCTCACCGCAGAGCTGCTGGCTGAAGGCACCGGGCAGACGCCGGAGGAGGTTCACAGCCTGCTGACCATCGAGCGCGGGTATCTGACGCCCAAGGTGGACGTGCGGGCCATCGTGCTGAACGCGGCGGGCGAGGTGCTGCTCACGCGCGAGCGGGCCGACGGGCTGTGGAGCCTCCCCGGTGGCTGGGCCGACCCCGGCGACAGCCCCCGCGAAGTCGCGGTGCGCGAGGTGCGGGAAGAAACCGGGCGCGGGGTCCGGGCCGTGAGGCTGCTGGCGCTACTCGACAAGGACAAGCACCCGCACCCGCCCGACCTGTGGGCCGTGTACAAGGTCTTTATCGCCTGCGAGTTGCTGGAGGACGTGGCCGCCCACCCCGACAACACCGAGACGCTGGACAGCGGCTGGTTCGCGCCGGGTGACCTCCCACCCCTGTCGCTGGGGCGCAATCTGCCGGAACAGGTGCGGCGGATGGTGGCGCTGTGGCAGGAGCCGGGGCTGGGCGTGGACGTGGATTGAGGGGCGGCTACACTCGCGCTATGCCTCCCCACCGTCCCGTCACCCCCGCGCAGCGCGACCTCGACCGGGCCATCCGCGCCGCGATCCTGCGAGACGGACGCATCGGGCACGCCCTCGCCTACGGCAGTTTCACCCAGGGCACCGCCGACGCCTTCAGCGACCTGGAGTATTACGTGTTCCTGGCGCCCGCCGACCTGCCCAACTTCGACGTGCGGGCCTGGCTGAACGCAGTCGCCCCGGTGCGGCACTTCGTGGCGAACGACTTCGGGACGCCGAATGCCGTGATGGACGATCTGATCCGGGTCGAACTGCACGCCGAGCCGGAGACCGCGCTCTCGCAGGTGGAAGCTTGGCCCAACGAGCACATGGACCCCGCCGCCATGCTGCTCAAGGACCAAGGCGGCCGCCTCGCCGCCCACCTCGCGGCGCTGGTGGCAAAGGATCGGCCGCAACCGGAAACGGCGGCACAACTCATCCACGACCGCCTGCTGAACGGGCTGGTCTTCGGCGTGAACGTGCTGGAGCGCGGCGAGCGGGTGCGGGCGCTGGAGCTGATGTGGTGGGTGCGCGGCGGGTTGCTGCGGCTGGCACGGCTGGCGGAGGGGAACACCGAGCACTGGCTCACGGCCTCGCGCCGGGCGGAGTGGGAGCTGAGCCAGGAGACGCTGGAAAGATACGCTCTCCTGACCGGGCGGCTGGACGAGCTGGAGATGCTGTATGCCGAGGCGTGGAACTGGATGCAGGACCTCAGCGAACGGGTGCCGGGACTGCGGGGAGCAAATCCACAGCTGGCGCGGGACCTGACTGACCGCCTCGGAGCCGCCCCGCAGCGGCGCTAGACTGCCGCGCGTGACTTCCCATACCCCCGCCCCACTCCCAGCGGGCTTCATCCGCGCCGGGGACGTGCTTGATGAACGCCTCAGTGCCGCGCAGGTGCGGACGCTGGACATGCGGTACGGCAACGAGGAACTGCTGTACGGCCTGGGCCTGCTGGACCTCGCCGGACCTTTTTACAGAGTGTCGCCCTGGGAGATGGAGGACGAGCACGGCGTGCGGCGCATCAACGCGTCGGGGTACGCGGCGGTGCCGTTCGGGGACATGCCGCCCGTCATCACCAGCTTCCTGCACGAGTTTCTGGACCGGAACCGGGCGCTGAGTCTGCCGCAGCAGTCCAGCTCATCGTGGCGGGCGGCCCTCCAGACCAACCTCGTGCGGCTGCTTTCGCGCGAGCTGCCCTCGCACGCCGACTCGCAGGTCTTCTTCTGCTCCAGCGGCACCGAGGCCATCGAGGGAGCACTGAAGTTCGCCAAGGCGTGGCGGCCGAAGGCGAAGTACTACGTCTCCTTTTCCAGCGGCTACCACGGCAAGACGCTGGGGAGCCTCAGCCTCACGCCCAACCCGGAGTATCAGGACATCTTCCGGCCGCTGGTGCCGGGGGCGGTCACGAGTCCCTACGGCGACCTCGACGCGCTGAAGCAGCTCGTGACGCGGCTGGGGCCGGACAAGGTGGTTGCGGTGGTGGTCGAGCCGATTCAGGGCGAGGGCGGCGTGAATATCCCCCCGCCGGGCTTCCTGCGCGGGGTGGGCGAGCTGTGCCGCCGCTCCGGCATCGTCTGCATCGCGGACGAGATTCAGACCGGGCTGGGGCGCACCGGGCACTGGTTCGAGTCGGCGGCGCAGGGCCTCGACCCCGACATCGTGACCCTTGCCAAGCCGTTGGGCGGCGGCATGACGGCGGTGGGCGCGACCATCGTGCGGCACGAGATCTACAAGAAGATGCTGGGCGGCCTGAGTTCCAAGCGGCACTCCAACACCTTCGGCGGGAACGCGCTGGCGATGGCGGTGGGCCTCAAATCGCTGGAGTACCTCGTCGAGCAGGACCTGCCCGCCCGCAGCGCCCGCCTCGGCCAATTGGGACTGGCGCGGCTGAACGCCCTGCAAGAGGAGTATCCCCGGCTCTTCGAGAGTGTGCGCGGTCAGGGCCTGCTGCTGGCGATGCAGTTCCGACCGATGGTGGGCGTGCCGCTCCCCGGCCCCCTCAAGGAGATCGTCTTCGAGGCGACCGCCATCCTCGCCCTGCGCGAGCTGCACGCGGCGGGCGTGATGGCGAACCTCAGCCTCAGCTCCAAGCGCACGGTGCGGCTGACTCCAGCGCTCGACATGCCCGAGGACCTCTTCGGGACGATGCTGAACCGGGTGGGCGTCTTTGCGGGCCGTAACCCCGCCTCGCGCTACCTGCTGACCAACACGCCCCCGGCCGTCACAGCGCGGCTGGCGAAGTTCGCGGCCAGCAAGCCCAAGAAGCGCACGGACAGCGATGGGTAAAGGGGCGGAACGTGCTGGCGAGAGCGTGGAGAGGGGCTTGACCACATTCCACTAGGCCAACCCACACGCCCGCTGCACCAGCACGTGCACCTCGTCGCGGCCCATCCGGCGGGCGCGGAGAGGCAGGTCGGTGGGCAGCTCGGAGAGGCCGGGCACCAGCGGCACGAAGCGGAATTCCGGGCGGGCGATCAGGTCGCGGGCAGCGGTAAAGGCGAGCACGGCGTCCAGCCGCAGCTCGTAGTGGGCATTCAGCTCGGCGCGGAGGGGGTCGGGGTCCCCGGCGAGGAGGGCGATCAGGGCGGGATGGGCGACAAAGCCCTCGTCGAGCGCCTCGGTCACGCGCGGTACGTCGAGGAGCAGGGCCGCGCCCGGCAGGGCGTACCCGCTGATGCGGCGGCGGCACGTTTCGGGGAGGTCGCCGCGCACCTCCTTCACCTCGCGGCCCACCCGCACGGCACTCGCCAGATACGTCCAGAAGCGGCCCAGGCTGCTGTAGCGGGCGAGTTCCACGTATCCGGCGGGCCGGGTGGGCAGCGGGCGGGTGGGCCGGAGGGGGGCGGTCACGCCCGCATGCTGTCGCGTCCGCCGCCGCCAGGGGGCCGAGTCTCAAGGCCGGGTGAATGGGAGCTGGGGTGGAAGGCCCCAGTCTGGACAACTTGCACCGGGTACAAGAGAAGGCATGACCAATCCAGCCACCCTCCAGGCGATGCTCGCGCACCTTGACCTCGGCGCCCTTGAGCGGCTGGGGCAGAAGGTGGACCTGCCGGGCCTGCTCTCCAGCGTGTCGCAGCTCAACGACGGCCAGCTCAAGCAGCTCGCCCGCACCCTGGGCGGCGGCGGGGGCCGCACCGCCGACCTGCCCGCGCCCGACGGGGACTTCTACGGTCAGCTTGACCGCCTGACCCCGGAGCAGCGGGAGGTCCGGCAACAGGTGCGGACCTTCATGACCGATCAGGTGCGCCCCATCATGAACGTGTACTGGAACCGAGACGAGTTCCCCCAACAGATGATTGCCGAACTCCGCAAACTCGACCTCGTGCGCCGGGTCTGGAACGAGGACGGCACCCGCAAGCCCGACGCCACCCTCGTCGAGGGCCTGATCACCCTGGAAGCCTGCCGGGTGGACGTGTCCACCGCCGTCTTCTTCGGCGTGCACGCGGGGCTGGCCTTCGCCTCCATCGCGCTGGGCGGCAGTGAAGAACAGAAAGCCGAATGGCTGCCCAAGATGCTCGACCTGGAGGCCATCGGTGCCTTCGGCCTCACCGAGCCGGAGGGCGGCTCGCAGGTCAGCCAGGGCATGCGCACGACCTGCCGCCGCGACGGGGACAGTTGGGTCCTGAACGGCGAGAAGTACTGGATCGGCAACTCGCCCTTCAGCGACTTCACCGTGGTCTGGGCGCGGGACGAGGAGAGCAGCGAGGTGCGCGGCTTCATCGTGCGGGCGGGCACGGCGGGGTACCGGGTCGAGAAGATCGAGGGCAAGACGGCCCTGCGGATCGTGGAAAACGGGCACGTCTTTCTGGAGGACTGCCGGGTGCCCGAGTCCGACCGCCTGCAAGCCGTGCGCGGCTGGCGCACGACCGCCGAGGTGCTGCGGCTCACGCGGGCGGGCGTGGCGTGGCAGGGAGTGGGCTGTGCGCTGGGCGCCTACGAGCTGGCGCTGGGCTACGCGCAGACCCGCGAGCAGTTCGGCAAGCGCATCGGGGAGTTTCAACTGATCCAGAACCACCTCGTGCATATGCTGGGCAACGTGACGAGCATGCTGGCCCTGGTGCTGCGGCTCTCGGACATGGCCGACGCGGGCGAGATGAAGGATGAGCACGCCTCGCTCGCCAAGGTGGTCACGGCGGCCCGCTGCCGCGAGACAGTCGCGCTGGCCCGCGAGACTTTCGGCGGCAACGGCATCCTGCTGCAAAACGGGGTCGCCAAGCACTTCGCGGATACGGAAGCGATCTACTCCTACGAGGGCACCAACGAGATCAACACGCTGGTGGTGGGTAGGGCGATCACGGGCTTCAGCGCGTTCGTGTAACGCTTGCCCAAGCAAGCGGGCTCCCAGTTCAGATGCTGGGAGCCCGCCTGCTTGGATTCGTTCTTCGAGGTCAGCCGGACGGGCGCCGTGGACCGTCTCGTCACCTCTCCCTGAAGGGCTCAGGGCAGGCGCTGCACAAGCTGGTCGTACAGGAAGTTCGCCGCGTCGTGCTGGTGTTGCCACAGGGTCAGCAGCCCGAACTGGTCCTGCACGGTGACGCGCCGCCCTGCCGGGAGGTCGAAGTCCAGCCGGGCGGTGAGCTTGGCCCAGGGTACCAGCGCTCCGGGCGCGATCAGGATGGGGCTGACCTTGATGACGCCGGGCGCATTCGGGTCCGCGACGATGGTCGCCCCCGGATAGCGGCGTTTGATCGCTCCGGCCGAGTCACGGCCCATCGCGGCCAGGATGCCCGCCCGCTGCTCGGCGCTGAGCAGGTTGGGGTTGCCCTGAATCTGGGGGGCCAGGATCGCGTAGCGGGCGGTCGAGAGGGTCTGGGCGTTCCAGGCGGTCGCGGCCTGGGCGTTCGCCGGGGCAGCAGACAGCATCAGGGAACCGAGGGCCAGCGGCAGAAGCACTTTCTTCATGCGGCCCAGTGCAGCACGCCGCACCTGACGGACGGTGAAACGGGGGTGAGGGTGCCGCCGTCACGTTCACCGGAAGGTGCGAACTGGCCCGGCCCAGGCGACAGAACCCGGCGGGCAATTCGCCCTAGCATGGCCCCCATGCAAGAGCTGCTGACCACCCTGCGCCGGTTGCGTGCCCCGGACGGTTGCCCCTGGGACCGCGAGCAGACCCACGAGTCCCTGCGCCCCTACCTGCTGGAGGAAGCGGCCGAGGCCGTGGACGCCGTCACCGAAGGCCCCGAGGCGCTCGCCGCCGAGCTGGGGGACGTGCTGCTGCAAGTCGCCTTCCATTCGGTGATTGCGGAGGAGGCTGGCACCTTCGGCTACGCGGACGTGGAGCGCGGCATCGTGGAGAAGCTGGTGCGGCGGCACCCCCACGTCTTCGGGGACGTGCAGGTCGCGGATGCGGGCGAGGTCGTCGTCAACTGGCAGGCGATCAAGGCCGCCGAGCGTGGAGGGCAACCCCGCCGCGCCGCCGACCGGGTGCCCACCGCGCTGGGGGCGCTGGCCCGTGAGACGGCGGCGCAGAAGCTGGCAGGAACCGCCAAGGGGGGGCGCGGGGGGGTCCGGGCAGCGCTGGAGAACGCGCCCGATTCCGCCGAGGGCGTGGCCGGGGTGCTGGCCGCCGCCGTCGCCTGGGCACGCTCGCTGGGGGTGGACGCGGAGGTCGCCCTGCGGGAGCACACCCAGGCGCGGCTGCTGGCCCTGCCCGACCCGGAGGAAGAATGACGGACACCCCCGATCCCCTCGGCGCCGTGCTGGAGGACCCCTGGGCGGTGTGGGTCGGGCAGCGTCCCCGCTCCCGGCTGCACCTCCCCGACTTTCGCCGCGCCGCCGTTCTGGTGGGCCTCACCCGCGAGCCCGACCCGCGCGTGCTGCTCACGGTGCGCTCGGCGGACCTGCCCACCCACCGGGGCCAGATCAGCTTTCCGGGGGGCAGCCTCGACCCTGGCGAAACCCCGGTGCAGGCGGCCCTACGTGAGGCCGAGGAGGAGGTGGGCCTCTCCCCCGCCGACGTGACCGTGCTGGGCGAACTCGACGACGTGTTCACCCCGGTCGGCTTCCATGTCACGCCCATCCTGGCCCGCATCCCCGCAGAACTCCGGCTCACCCTCAGCGCGGAGGTGGCCGAGTTGCTGCTCCCCACGCTGAGCGAGTTGCGGGCCGCTCCCCTGGTCCGCGAGACGCGCACCCTGCCGGGCGGAGAACGGGTGCCCCTCTACCGCTATCCCTGGCGCGGGCACGACATCTGGGGCATGACGGCGCGGGTGCTGCACGACCTGCTGGGCGAGGGGCCGTAAGGGCAAACCAAAACCCCCACCGCGGCGGGTGGGGGTCTGGGCTGGTCCCTCGCGGCTTTAGCGGGCGGGGGTGATGGTGATCTGGCTGTTGCGGGTGACGTTGTAGGTGTTCACGAAGGTGCGGTAGCCGGGGGCGATCAGCACGACCTCGACGCTGCCACGCGGCACGGACACGCTCAGGGTGCCGCCCTGGATGGTGCCGACCTCGCGCCCGTCCACGAACACGCGCGCACCGGCCACGTTGCTGCGGATCGACAGCGTGTACTGGTTGCTCACCACGGGGGCCGGGGTCACGGCCTGCGCGAAGTCCACGTTCAGGTTGGTGGTCACGCCCGCCCGGACGGTGATGGTCGTGGTGAAGTCCCGGAAGCCAGGGGCCTGCACGCGCACCGGGTAGGTGCCCGGGCGGAGGTTGCTGAAGGTGGTGTTGGCGCTGCCGAGGCGCTGGCCGTTGAGGGTCACGGTGGCGTTGGCGACGTTGGTGCCCACGAACAGGCTGCCCGTCTGCACGGGGGTCTGGCCGACGACCGTGAAGAAGGCCGTGTCGGTCACCCAGCTGTTTTGCGGAATGGGGTTCACCACGATGCTCAGGGCCTGCGCGAGCTGCTGCTGGCCACGGGCGTTCACGGTGGCGAACTGGTCCTGCTGGCTCTTGAAGGAGCTGAGCTGGTCGAGGTTCAGCGGCGTCAGGCTGGCGAGGGCCAGCACCTTGTTCAGGCCGAGGTCTTCGCCGACCGTGAAGGTGAAGTTGGCGCCCGCACGGGGAAAAGTCACGGTGGTGTTCGCCTTGACGAAGTTGTCGCCGCCAAGACGGTTGGGCAGGATCTGGGTGACTTCGCCGTTGGCGTCCACGTTGAACAGGTAGACGTAGGCGTCGCGGTTGACGCTCGTCGAGATCGAGATGTTCTCGCCCACGCGGTAGGTGGGGTTGGCGTTGCCGCTGGTGTCCTTGTTCACACGCACGCTGACCGACAGGTTGGGCTGCGTGGGGTTGACGATAATGCTCTGGGCGCTGATTCGGGGAGCCGCAGCCGCCGTGCCGAGGAGCATTGCGGCGGGAATCATCAGAAGCTTCTTCATGGGTGTACCTCCGAGACGCAGCCTAAGGGGGGGTCCATGACGGGCCATGAGCGGGGGCGCCCCGAAACTTAATGGTGGTTCAGCCGACGGTCAGGTTGTGGCAGCGACAGGGACGAAGTTTTTGGACGGCGTGGAGGCAGGTGGGAGGCGGCGCCCCTGTGGCCTCCTTAGCGAATGATCCGGGCAGGTTCCACGCCTGCCGCCCGCCGGGCCGGAATCAGGGCCGCGAGCAGCGTGGTGCCCAGGCCCACCGCGTTGACCCACAGCAGGTCTGTCCAGCGCACCTCCACGGGCAGCGCGGTGATGAAGTAGAGATCGCCCGGCAACTGAAAAGGCCGCACGGTGAAATACAGGCTGATGCCCAACCCCAGCAGGTTGCCCAGCAGCAGCCCCCCCAGCCCCAGCACCGCTCCCTCGATCAGGAAGACGCGCGTGATCAGCCCCCGCGTGGCGCCGATGGCCCGCAGGATGGCGATCTCCTGGGTCTTCTCGAAGACGGCCAGGGTCAGCACGTTGGCAATGCCGAACGCTGCCACGATCACGATCAGGAACACCACGAAGGCGATCACGCGCTTTTGCAGGGCGAGCTGGTCGAGCAGCGTGCCGTACAGGTCCTGCCAGGGCAGGGAAGCGTAGGGCCGCAGCCGCGTCAGCTCCTGCCCCACCTCGCGGGCGAGGTCCGGGTCGCGCAGGCGAAGCTGGTAGCCGGTGATGTTCCGCGTGCCCTGAAGGGCCTGGAGGGTCCCCAGGCGGGTAAAGGCGTAGCCCGAGTCGATCAGGAAGTTGCCTGTGCTGAACACCCCCACCACCCGCAGGGTCGCCCGGCGCTGGGTGCTGCTGAGCAGCCGCACCTCGTCTCCCGGAAAGGCCCCCACGCTGCGGGCCAAGGCCTCGCCCAGCAGGATCTCGTTCTGGCCCAGCCCGCGCAGCAGCCGCGCTTCCTCCGGCCGCAGCCCCAGCACCCCCGCCGCGGCTGGGGTCACGCCGAAGAGGGTGGCAAAATCCACCCCCGCCGCGCGGCCCTCCCCGGCGGGGCGGGTCAGCAGGCCCTTGTCGCCCACAAAGGGCACGAACGCGGTGACGCGGGGGTCCGAGCGCACCTCGGCCTCCAGTCCCGCATCGCGGCCCGCGGGCGCGTAGGAGGTCAGGCTCAGATGGGGGCTGGCCCGCAGGGTCGCGTCCACCAGGGCGCGAGTAAAGCCGTTGGTGAGGCTCAGGGCCGCGATCAACACCATCACGCCCACCGCGATCCCCAGCACCGTGAGCACGTTCTGGGTGCGCCGCCGCGCGAGGTGCGCCCTCGCGACCGTCCAGGCGAGGTCCGGGGAACGGCTCATGCGGAACGCAGCGGGCAGGAGGAGCGGGCGGGGGGCCGGGTCACGTCTGGGGACGATAGCAGCTTCGCCCTGCCCCCAACGGCGAAGGGCGGGGGGCCTCCGGAGAGACCCCACGCCCTGGAAAGCGGGACCCGGCCTGGACTCAGCGCACGGCGGTGATGCGCACCTGCCGCGCCCCAAATTGCAGGGCCTGGCTGCGGGTGCTCATCCAGATGTCGATGCTGTTCGTCTTGCGGGCGGCCATCGTGTCCTCGACGTAAAAGACCCGGCCCCGGAGCAGGTGGTTGTATTTCCCGCTGAGGTCCTCGATGGTCACGCGGCTGCCGTAAGGAAAGAGGCGCAGCAGGTCACGGCTGAGGGCCACTACGCCGGGCCGCGTGCGCGTGCCGGTCGCCGTGATAAAGGGCGTGGAGTCGGTCTGCGCCGCGAGGCTGTTGTAGGCCGTCGCCCGCGCGACCACGCTGCGGCCCTGGCGGGCGCTCTGGGCCAGGACCGTCTGCGCCTGTTCGATGGCCTGGGCGCGGGCCTGGGCCGGGGTGGGCTGGGCAGCGGCCGCCTGGACCGGAGTCGCCTGGGGCCGGGCGACCGGCGCGGGGACCGTCACCGGGGCCGGGGCCACCTCCGGCGCGAGGGCTTCCCGCACCGCCTGGGCGGCGACCGCCGGGGCAGGCAGCACGGGGGTCGCGGCGGCGGTGGCGAGGGTGGCCAGCACGGCCGGGATCAGCAAAGGAGCGGGGTTCAGCATGCATTCTCCTGCGGCCACGCACGCGGGGCAACGTGGCCGGATGGGGTCTGAAAGAGGGCGAGCCCCCAGGGGGCTTTCTTCAGGCCTGAGCCTAAAGAGGCCGCGTGGGAGACTTCTGTGAACTCCAGCTCGAGGCTCTCATCTTGGCAGCGAACTGGACCGCCCAGTCAGCACACCTCACGCGGCATCGGCGCACCAGGACGACAGATCACAGATGAGTCAACTTCTAATGCTCTCACCGTACTTCTCATGAAGTCTGGTCTGTTCTGCCCAGATTCGACCCTGACGGGGCACCCTTGAGCACAGACCCTCGGGGCAATGGTGGACACCCTTCCACTTCGTCTGCGACGCAAAGAAAGCCAGCTCACGGTGGGCTGGCTTGCGGGGGAAGGGAAAGTTGAAAGCCCTCACAAAAGGCTCAGGGTTTGGGGTCTTCATCCTTCTCGGGAGGCGGGGGAGTTGGTGCGGCCCCCCAGCGCGAGAGGATGTCGGAGGCAACGTCGCGGTAGATGGGTGCGGCGAGCTGTGAGCCGTGATGCCCGCGCTTGGCACCGTGGGCCATCACCGCGATGGTGACGCGGGGGGTGTCGGCGGGATAGGAGACGATCCCGGCGAAGGTCGCGTCATACAGGCTGCTGGAGTAGCCCTGAGCGCCCAGAGACACTTGCGAGGTGCCCGTCTTGCCCATCAGGTCGTACCCTTCGAGGCCCGCCTGGGTGGGAATGGCCTCCTTGACGACTTCCTTGAGGATGGTGCGCACGGTGCGGGCGGTTGCCGGGCTCAGCACGTCGCGGCGCTCCCCGGCGGGCTCGCCCTCCACCAGGCGGGGGGAGACGTAGCGGCCGTCGTTGGCAAGCACGTTGTAGGCGGCGGCGAGTTGCAGGGTGGTGCCGCTCATGCCCTGGCCAAAGGCGTTGGTCGCCCGCACCAGGTCGTTCCAGTTGCGCAGGGGTTGCAGGGTCCCGGTGCTGCTCGCCACGGTGGGCAGCTCGGCGTAGTCCCCGAAGCCGTAGGCGCGGAGGTAATTGCGCATCCGCTCCGGTTCGAACTCCTCGACGATATGGCTCATGCCCACGTTGCTGCTGTAACGCAAGATCTGGCGGGTGGTCAGCCGGGCCGGGTGGTCCACGCTGTCCCCGATGGTGCTGCCCCAGCGCTCACCCACGTAGCGGCGCATGGGCGTGTCGTACACCGTGTTGGGGGTGGTCAGGCCCTCGTTGATGGCGGCCGCCACGATCAGCGCCTTGATGGTGGAGCCCGGCTCGTACACGTCGAGCAGGGGGCGGTTGCGCCGGGTCTCGGCCGAGTACACGCGCCACTTGTTGGGGTCGAAGGGCGGGTAACTCGCCGCCGCCAGGATGCGGCCGGTGCGGGTCTCCAGGGCCACGACCGAGCCGTACTGCGCCTCGTGCTCGGGGACGTAGCGGGCGAGCGCGGCCTCGGCGGCCGACTGGGTGGCGGGGTCGAGGGTCAGGCGCAGCGGCTGGCCCGCTTCCAGGCTGCGGTTGTAGGCGGCTTCCAGGCCCTCAAGCCCCTCGGTCGCGCCCATCATGCCGATCACCTGCCCGGCGAGGGTGCCCTGGGGGTAGACCCGCTCGCCGTCCACGCTGCGGGCCAGCACGGTGCCGTCGCGGGCGACGATGGGGCCGCGCGACTGCACGACCGAACGCTTGACCCCCTGCGGCACGCCCCATTCAAGCTGCGCGTAGGCCCACACCAGGGTCATGAACAGCGCCAGCGCGATGAGTTGCATCCAGCGCGAGCGACTCTGGATCTTCACTTCCATTCGGTCTGCACCTCCAGCGTGGTCCGGGGAGTCAGGGGGTCGGGCAGGGGCACGGCCCCGAAGCGCCCGGCCGTCGTGCGCGACCCGGCAAAGCGGCGCATGCCATTGGCAAAGGCCCAGTCGCGCACCCGCGCCGAGCCGGTCAGGGTCTGCACCCGCAGTTCCAGCTCGTCGCGCTCGGTGGTGAGCGCCGCTTCCCGGTCCTGCGCGGCCCGCAAGGTCGGGCGCACGTCCTGGGTCAAGGCCCGCGCTCCCACAAGCAGCAGCGCGAGCGCGAGGTAGATGGCGAGGTACCGCACCGCCCGCGCCCGCCAGGTGGCGATGCTCACGTCCAGCCGCGAGAGGTCGGGAAGACGCCTCCAGACGGTCACCGGGCCACCTCCCGGCCCGCTGCCTCATCCGGGCCGAGCTTGCGGGCCGCGCGGAGCTTGGCGCTGCGGGCGCGGGGGTTGCGGGCCTGTTCCTCCCCGGACGCCTCGACCGGGCGCTTGGTGAGAGGTTCGAGCGTGGCCGACCCCCGCAGGAAGCGCTTGACGATGCGGTCTTCGAGCGAGTGAAAGGAGATCACCGCGAGGCGGCCCCCCGGCGCGAGCACCGCCTCGGCGGCGGCGAGCCCGTCGCGCAGGGCGCCGAGTTCGTCGTTGACGTGCACCCGCAGCGCCTGAAAGGTGCGCCGGGCCGGGTGAATGCCCCGCGAGAAGCCGGGATAGGCCCGCTTGACGAGGTCCGCGAGGGCCACCGTCGTCTCGATGGGGGCTTTCTCGCGGGCGTGCACGATGGCGCGGGCGATCCGGCGGGAATGGCGGTCCTCGCCGTACTCGTAGATGATCGCGGCGAGTTCTTCCTCGGGCAGCGTGTTCACCACGTCGGCGGCGGAGAGGCCCGATTGGCTCATCCGCATGTCGAGCGGAGCGTCGGTGTGGTAGGAAAAGCCGCGCCCGCTGTCGTCGAGCTGAAAGCTGCTCACGCCGATGTCGAGCAGTACGCCGTCGACCTGCGAGACGCCGAGGCCGGACAGCAGCTCGGGCAGGTCGCGGTAATTGCCCGCCACGACGGTCAGGCCGGGCAGGGCCGCCTCGCGGGCGCGGTTCAGGGCGTAGGGGTCCTGGTCGATGCCGATCACGGCGGCGCCCGCCTCCAGCAGCAGCCGGGTGTGTCCGGCGCCGCCCAGGGTGCCGTCCACGATGACCCGGCCGGGAGCGGGCGCCAGGGCTTCGATCACCTCGGTCGCCAGGACCGGGATGTGGGAGAGGGTGGGGGGAAAGGGGTCGTCGGGGGGCAGGGTTGTCATGTCAGTTACGCCACGAAATGGGCGAGAAGGTCAGGGTTGGGCGGGTCCTGCTGCACAGCCGCGATGGCCGCTTCCCAGCGGGCCGGGGTCCACAGTTCCAGCCGTCCGGGGGCACCCGCCACGATCACGTCGCTGCCTAACCCCGCAAACGTCCGCAGGGCCAGCGGCACCGAGACGCGGCTCTGGTTGTCCAGCCGCGCCTTGCTGGCGCCGGAATAGAAAAACCGCACGAAGGCGCGGGAAGCCGCGTCCGTGAGGGGCAGGCCTTCGAGTTGCTCCTCGACCCGCCGCCAGCTTGCCAGCGGAAAGACGTAGAGGCAGCCTTCCATGCCGCGCGTGAGGATCATCCCATCTTCCACGAAGTCCCGAAAGGCCGGAGGCATGACCAGGCGGCCCTTGTCATCAATGGTGTAGGGGTACTCTCCGAACGGCAACGTTTCTCTCTTCCCACACGCCTCCCACCGGAGGCTCCGGCCGGGGGCGCACGACGCGCAGCCGCGCAGCGGCGTACCAGACGCGACTGTGGGCTGCTACCGGGAGTGTAACAGCCCCCCCCACGCTTTACCACCGATTCCCACAATTTCCCCGATTCGGGGAGCCGTGGCCCTCCCTTTTCCCACTTGCCCTACCGGGGCGACTGCCTCTGCCCCTCCCCTGTCGCCGCGCCCTACCCTCCGGGGATGAGACTGAATCCGACGGTGACCGGGGCGCTGCTGGCCGCCCTGGGAGTGGGGCTGGGCGCTTTCGGGGCGCACGGCTTGCGCGGCGTGCTGGACGCGGGCGACCTCGCCACGTTCGAGACGGGCGTGCGCTACCAGATGTATGTGGCGCTGGCGCTGCTCGCGCTGGGGGCGGGGGAACGGCGGGGGGCGTGGGTGCCCCTGCTGCTGGCGGGAGCCGTGATCTTCAGCGGCAGCCTGTACCTGCTGGTGCTGACCGGGCCGCGCTGGCTGGGGGCGGTGACGCCGATCGGCGGCGTGCTGATGATCGCCGGGCTGCTGGTGGCCGCCTGGGAGGCGCGGAGCAAGGAGGGCGGCCGGGCATAAGCAGGCCCGCCGCCCCGGATGGGAGACGGCGGGCCTGGAGTGGAGCGGGGAGGCGGTAAGCCGGGTTCTGTCTCCCACCGGGGGGTGGGGCACGGCCATCTCTCTGGGATACGCGTCGCCGCGTGCCTCAAGCGACCATCCTGGCGATCATCGGAACGGGCCGTTCCTCCCGCGCTGTCGGGTCTTGCACCGGATGGGGTTTACCAGCGCCTCCGGTCTCCCGGAGGCCTGGTGCGCTCTTACCGCACCGTTTCACCCTGACCAGCTCCACCCGCGCCGGGGCTGTCTGGAGATGGCGGTCTGGTTTCTGTGGCACTGTCCTTCGGCTTCGCCGCCTCCCCCCCGACCTGGCGCTCGGGTAGGCGCTTGACTCGCCGACCAGCCGTTAGCTGGCATCCTGCCCTGCGGTGCCCGGACTTTCCTCACCCCTGCGTGAGCAGAGGCGCGGCCGTGAGCCTCCCCGCGCTCCGGAGTGTAGCAGGGCGGGTGGGGACTGGAGGAACGTGGAGGGGACAGGCCGGAGTCTGCCCGCGCCACTCTCCAAGAGCTGGACCACAGAAGCTACGCCTATGCCCACCGCTCCAGCGTCTCTGCCTCCTGCCGCTCCCAGACCCGGCGCGGCACCTCGGCGGGGTGCAGGAGATGGTGCAGGTCACGGCTGTCGAGTTCGCGGTACTCGCCGGGGCCGAGGTCGCCCAGCCACAGGCCTCCCATCCGCAGGCGCAGGAGCCGGACGACCGGGTGGCCGATCGCCTCCAGCATCCGGCGAACCTGACGGTTGCGGCCTTCCCCCAGGGTCACGAGTGCACCGCCGGGCGCGGGGCGGGCGCTGAGCGCCTGTGCCAGACCATCGTCCAGCGGGACGCCGCGCTCCAGCCGGGCGAGATCGGCGGGGCTGGGGTCGCCGTCTCCATCCGTCCAAGCCCGGTAGACCTTTTCGTGGCCGTAGCGGGGGTGGGTGAGGCGCAGGGTGAGGTCGCCGTCGGTGGTGAGCAGCAGCAGCCCTTCGGAGTCGCGGTCCAGGCGGCCGACCGGATGCAGGCCGGGAACCGGGGGCATCGCGTCCAGCACGGTGCGGCGTCCGTACTCGTCGCGGGCGGAGGTGACGTACCCGGCAGGCTTGTGCAGGACATACGTGACCGCAGGCGCCGCCGTCACGTCGATCAGCCGCCCGTCCACCCGGATTTCGTCGGTGGGGGTCACCGTGCGGCCGAGCGTGGCCGCTTCCCCGTTCACCGTGACACGTCCCGCCGCGATCAGGGCCTCGGCCGCTCGGCGAGAGGCGATTCCGGCCCGCGCGAGGCGCTTGTGCAGACGCTCGGGGGCACCGCCGCCACCGCCCGTCACGCGTCCCTCCGGGAACTGGCGGAGGGCCAGCCCAGCAGCCCCAGCACCGCCAGCACGGTGAGCAGCCCGGCGAAGCCCAGCATCGCGCCGCGCACGGCGGGGGGCAGCGTGTCGCCCAGCCGCAGCACGGCGGGCACCAGGGCCGCGACCAGCAGGAGGTTGCCGCCCGCGAGCGCCCCGGCCCCCAGCGCGTCTGGACGGCCGCTCGCCGCCAGAAGCAGGAGACCCCAGGCCAGCACCAGCCCGCCACTCACGCGGGCCAGCCACAGCGGCGAGACGGTCAGCAGCGTGGCGACCTCGGGCGGCAGGAAATACAGAAACAGGCCGACCGGCACGAACACCAGCGAGGTCAGCCACAGGGCAGCACGCAACACGTCCCGCAGTGTAGCCGCCACTTCCGGGGCCACTGGCCCGGCCTGTCTTAAGGCGGGGCGAGGGGGGCGGCCGACTCCTATGGCGGGGTGCCGCGCCGCAGCCACGGCAGGGCGACGAAGGCCCCCAGCAGGCAGGCCAGCCCGGAAAGGGCGATCACCCCACCCGCATTCACGCCCAGCAGCAGCAGGCCACCCAGCGCGGTGCCCAGGGGCGCGGCGGGACCCAGCAGCATGGTCCGCAACCCAAAGAGCCGCCCCTGCCGCTCGGCGGGCACGCTGCGGTGCAGCAGGGTGGTTTCCAGCGCGGTGTAGGGGCCCCACAGCACCCCACCCACGAACATGACCCCCAGCGCCGCCCCGAAGCCCGGCACCAGCGGCAGCGCGGCCACGCACAACCCCCACAGCGCCATAATGCCGACCAGGACGAGTCGGGTGGGCAGGCTCCGCGCCAGCACGCCCACCAGCAGCGTGCCCCCCAGGGTCCCCACCCCCAGCGCCGACCACAGCACCCCGTAGCCCTGCGCCCCCGTGCCCAGCGTCTCGCGGGCGAAGACGGGCAGCGCGGCCTCCAGCGGGCCGTAGCCGAAGTAGAAGAGGGTGGTCAGCCCCAGCACCGCGAGGACGGCGGGGGGCCACCGCCCGCCCGTGGGTGCCCGCTCCTCCCCGGCGGCCCGCTCCCGGCGCGGCAGGCGGGGCAGCGCGAACAGCGCCCACGCCATCGCCAGGAAGGTCAGCGCGTCCAGCCCCAGCGCACGCGGCGCTCCCCACGCCCCGACGAGCAGCCCCGCGAGCGCTGGGCCAAACACGGTGGGAAGCTGGGTGGTCAGGCCGTAGGCGGCGTTGCCCCCCTCCAGCTCGGGGTCGGGAAGGAGGGTGGGCACGTAGAGGCGCACCCCGATCTGGGTGGCGGGGGCCAGCGCCCCCATCAGCGCGGCGATCAGGAAGACCAGCCACAGCTCCAGCCCTCCCAGCGCGTCCAGCAGCGGAATCAGGGCGATCAGGGCGGCGCGGGCCACGTTGTCGGCCAGCATCAGCGGGCGGGGCTGAAAGCGGTCCATCGCCCGGCCCCAGAGGGGAGCGGTGACGACGGCGGGCAGCGCGAAACACAGCAGCAAGCCGCCCACCGCCGTGCCGCCGCCCGTGCGTTCCAGCACGTACCACGTCAGCGCGAGCCAGCTCAGGGTGTCGCCCAGGCCCGAGACCATCGCGCCGAGCCAGAGCCGCCGGAAAAGGGGCCGGGTTCGCAGCACGGTGAAGAGGGAGGCGGGCGGCATCCGGCGGAGTATGCCACTCCTCCCGTCGGCGGATGCCCGGCCCTGCTACGCTGCCTCTCCTATGCCCGTGATCGCCGTGGACAAACCGCTCGGCCTGACCTCCCACGACGTGGTGAACCGTGCCCGCCGCGCCCGGGGCACCCGGCGGGTGGGCCACACCGGGACGCTGGACCCCCTGGCGACCGGCGTGCTGGTGCTGTGCGTGGACGATTCCACCAAGCTGGTGCAGTTCATGGAGCACGACTCGAAGGACTACCTCGCCTGGATCAGCCTGGGCGCAGGCACGCCGACGCTGGACGCCGAGGGACCCGTCACCGAGCAGGCCGAGGTGCCCCCACCCGGCGAGGCCCACGTGCGCGAGGTCCTCGCCGGATTCCTGGGGCCACAACTTCAGGTGCCGCCGCAGTATTCCGCCATTCAGGTGGGCGGCCAGCGGGCCTACGCGGTGGCACGGGCGGGGGGCGAGTTGGAGCTGAAGGCGCGTCCGGTGGAGATTCAGGCGCTGGAGTTGCTCGGCCTCTTTTCCTCCGTGGACGACGCTCCCCGCACCTTCTCTCGGGATGTGGAGGGGTGGACCCCGGACCCGGCGGGACAGACCTTCATCCTTCCGCCCGCATTGGGTGACTTCCCCACCCTGCTCGTCCGCGCCCGTGTGGGCAGCGGCACCTACCTGCGCTCGCTGGCGCGGGACGTGGGGGCGGCGCTGGGGGTGCCCGCGCACCTCGCCGGGCTGGTGCGGACGCGGGTGGGCCGCTACGACCTCGCGGACGCGGTGGCCGTGGACGGACTAGCGGACGCGGAAGGCCTGCCCGACCTCGCCGTGCTGGACTTCCCCCGGATTGAGGCCGACGAGCGCCTCGCCCGCGAGTTGCGGCAGGGCAAGCGTCCGGCGCACCCGGCGGTGGGGCGGCACGTCGTCACGCTGGAGGAGGTACTGGTGGCCGTGGTGGACGGCGACGGCGAGCGGCTGCGGGTGGTGCGGGCCTGGGCGTAGCTCAGATGCCCGGCGCCACCTCCACCCGAACCGCCCCCATCTCCTCCAACGCGCCCGCCAACGCCGTCAATCGCTCGTCAGCCAGCGCGGGCGCGATGAACTGAACGCCGACCGGGAGGCGCACCCTGTCCACCGTCTCGAACCCGGCGGGCACGCTCAGCGCGGGCAGCCCAGCGAGGTTCACGGCTACCGTGTCCACGTCGGCGGCGTACATGGCGAGGGGATCGCCCGTCTTCTCGCCCCGGCGGAAGGCGGGAAAGGGGCTGGTGGGCGAGACGAGCAGGTCGAAGTCGCCAAAGGCCCGCGCGAAGTCGTCCGCGATCAATCGGCGCACCCGCATCGCCTTGCTGTAATAGGCGTCGTAGTAGCCGCTGGACAGGGCGTAGGTGCCGATCAGGATGCGCCGCTTGACCTCGTCCCCGAAGCCGCGCTCGCGGGTCTGGGTCATGCTGCCCACCACGTCCCCGGCCGGAACGCGCTCGCCGTAGACCATGCCGTCGTAGCGGGCGAGGTTGCTGCTCGCTTCCGGCATGGCGATCAGGTAGTAGGTGGCGATGGCGTGCCGCAGGTGGGGCAGGCTGACCTCCCGAACCTCGGCCCCGGCTCCGCGCAGGGCGCCCAGCATGGCTTCCAGCGCGGCCTCCACCCCCACCGTGTTCCCCTCCAGGCTCTCGCGAATCACGCCGACCCGAAGCCCGCGCAGCTCGTCTGGGGTGCCCACGCGGAAGGCCGGGGGCGCGTCCAGGCTGGTCGCGTCGCGGGGGTCGTGCCCGGCGACCACGTTCATGACGAGCGCGAGATCGGCCGCCGACCGCGCGAAGGGGCCGATCTGGTCGAGGCTGCTCGCGTAGGCCACCAGCCCGTAGCGGCTGACCCGCCCATACGTGGGCTTGAGGCCGTACACGCCCGTCAGCGCGGCGGGCTGCCGCACCGAGCCGCCCGTATCGCTGCCCAGGCTGACCGGAACCAGCCCCGCCGCCACCGCCGCCGCGCTCCCGCCGCTGCTGCCGCCGGGCACCCGCGAGCGGTCCCAGGGGTTGAGGGTGGGGCCGCAGGCGCTCGTCTCGGTGCTGGACCCCATGGCGAACTCGTCCATATTCGCCTTGCCCACGATCACGGCCCCCGCCGCCGTCAGCCGCTCCACGACGGTCGCGTCGTAAGGCGAGATATAGTTTGCCAGGATGCGGCTGCCGCAGGTCGTCGGCGTGCCCCGAGCGTTGATGTTGTCCTTGAGGACGACCGGTACCCCCGCGAGCGGCAACGTCTCCCCTGCCGCTACCCGCTCGGCCACCCGCACCGCCACCTCGTCCGCCCCCGCATTCAGGCTGACGACCGCGTTGAGGTTGCGGGCCGTCTGGGTCCGGGCGCGGGCCTCGTCCAGCAGGATCTGCGGGGTCACGCCCCCGGACTGGACGGCGCGGGCGAGGTCGGTGGCCGAGGGGAGGTGGGCGGACATGGGACAGAAGGTATCAGCCTTCAGCCGTCAGCTCTCGGCGGACGCAGGCTCTCGCGCTGGCCCCTGCCGAAAGCTGACGGCTGACCACCGACCGCCTCCCCTATCCCCGCAGCAGCCCCGCGAACTCGGCGCCCTCCAGAGGCGGCAACTCGTCGAGCCCGGTCAGGCCGAACTCCAGCAGGAAGCGCTCGGTGGTGCCGTACAGCAGGGGCTGACCCACCGCGTCCGAGCGGCCCACCACCTTGACGAGTTCGCGCTCCTGGAGCGTCACCACGGTGCCCGCGCTGCCGCCGCGCATCGCCTCGATCTCCGCGCGGGTGACGGGCTGGCGGTAGGCGATGATCGCCAGCACCTCCAGCGCGGCGGCGCTCAGCGCAGGCAGCGGCGGCGGGGCCAGCAGCGGCGCGAGGTGGGCGGACAGGGCCGGGGGCACCACCAGGCGGTAGCCCCCCGCGACGGCCTCCACCTCGAAGCCCACCCCCGCCTCCCGCAACCGGGCGGCGAAGGCGTCCAGCGTTCGGGCAGCGGCTTCCTCCGGCAGCCCCAGCAGCTCGGCCACCTCGCGCCGGGTCACCGGGCGTCCGGCGGCGAGCAGGGCCGCGCCGACGAGTTGCTCGGGGGTGGGGGTCACGGGCGGCGGCCTTCCAGCCGCGCCCGCACCTCGGCCACGGGCAAGGCCCCATCGCGCAGCACCTCCAGCCTGCCTTCCAGCCCCACCCGCACCACCGTGCTCGCCTCGCCCCGCGCGGGCACCCCGCCGTCAGGCAGCAGGAAGACGCCCAGGCCGTAGCCTTCCGCCTCGGCGTGGGTGCGGGCGGCGGGGAGTCCCGCCGGATTGAGGCTGGTCGTGGCGAGCAGGCCCCCGCAGGCCGCGAGCAGCGCGGAGGCGACCGGGTGGTCGGGCAGGCGCAGCCCCACCCAGCCGCCGGGAGCGAGGGGGGGCGGACAGGCGTCCGAGGCGGGCACCACCAACGTCAGCGGCCCCGGCCACAGCCCGGCGAGAGCGTCGACGACCTCCGGCGTCCGGGTCAGGGGGCGGGCGTGGGCCACGTCCAGGCACGACACCTGCACGGGCTTGGCGGGGTCACGGCCCTTGAGGGTGAAGAGGGCGGCCAGCCCCTGGGGGGACGCCGGGTGCGCGGCGAGGCCCCAGACCGTCTCGGAGGGGTAGCCGACCACGTCGCCCCCGGCGAGCCGGGCCGCGGCCTGGGTGATCTGGGGGGAAGCCCCACTGGGTAAGGGTGTGTTCATGGGAGATTCAGGGCGGGGCGCCCGCGCCCGTTGTAAGGGGAACGCAAGACCCCCGCCACTATAGTCACCGCCATGCCGGTCTACGAATACCGCGTCCGGGACCGTTCCGGGAAGGTCCTGAAGTCCCAGATGGAGGCCGAGACCGAGCGCCAAGTCCGCGACGCGCTGCGGGCCAAGAACATGATGATCGTCGAGATCAAGCCCCCCAAGACGGGCCTGAATGCCGACGTCAAGATTCCGGGCCTGACCGACCGCCCCCCCGGTCTCAAGCAGGTGGCGGTCTTTTCCAAGCAGCTCGCCACGCTGATCAACGCGGGCGTGCCGCTCGTGCAGTCGCTCGCCATCTTGCAAAAGCAGATCGAGAACAAGACCTTTCAGGGCATCGTGGCGAGCATCCGCACCGACGTGGAGGGCGGCACGCCGCTCAGCGAGGCCATCGTCAAACATCCCAAGGTCTTTAACCGCCTGTACGTCAACCTCGTGCGGGCGGGCGAGACGAGCGGCACGCTGGACTCCATTCTGGACCGGATCGCCGCCTTTCAGGAAAAGGAACTCGCGCTGCGCGGCAAGATCAAGAGCGCGATGACCTATCCGGTGATGGTGCTGGTCTTCGCGCTGGGAATCACGTACTTCCTGCTCACGACCATCGTGCCGCAGTTCGCGGGGATTCTCGCGCAGCTCAACGCGCCGCTCCCCTTCATCACCCGGATGCTGATGGCGGTGTCGGACTTCCTGAAAAGCTCGGGGCTGCTGATTTTCGGCTTTATCGCGGTCATTGTGGTCGCGTACCGCTACATCTACAAGACGCCCAAGGGCCGCCACACCATCGACGACATCAAGCTGCGGCTGCCCGTGTTCGGGAACCTGCTGCAAAAGAGCGCCATCGCGTCTTTCGCCCGGACCTTCGGCCTCTTGATCAGCAGCGGCGTGAACATCATCGAGAGCCTGGAAATCACCAAGGGCACCGCGAACAACGCCATCGTGGAAGAAACCATCGAGAACGCCAAGAACGTGGTGATGGTGGGCGAGCCGATGAGCGCGAGCCTCGCGACGAGCAAGGTCTTTCCGCCCATGGTGGTCAGCATGGTGTCCATCGGCGAGGAGACGGGGGCGCTGGATTCCATGCTGGGGAAGGTGGGCGACTTCTACGACCGCGAGGTGGACGAGGCCGTCGAGAGCCTGACCGCCGCCATTGAGCCCCTGATGATCGTCTTCCTGGGGGCGATTGTGGGCACCATCGTGGCGGGCATGTTTCTCCCGATGTTCTCGATCATCGGCCAACTGAGTCAATAAGGGTTGTCGGGTGCCAGTTGATCTGAGCACTCTTGCCATTGAACTGAGCACCTCGCCTCCAGAAACACAGCCTTGAAGCGAGATTCCCGCCGTCTGGGACGGCGGGAATCTCTTTTCTCAAGGTCTTGAGAAGTGCTCATTCTATCTGTCAATAAGAGGGCGTTGGCAGCGGCTGGAACGGCGTTTTCTCCGAATTGAGCACTTTTGACACCCATCTGAGCACTCTGCATAGAAGGTGGTCGAGCATGCACACAGCGATATGCTCGCCTCGGCTATTCCACTTGACATATGTCAGATTTCGTGATTTATATGACAGAGAGCGGTTGCCACCGGAAAACCCGGGACAACAAAAAAAGACACTGGGGAAGGATTCGCAGCCCTGCTCCCCGGTGTCTGGCTCCCCCCATTCAGGAGAAGAAACGTGCCCCCAGACTACCGCGTCACCTACCGGGTCAGCAGTGGCGAGATCCACGATGACCACCACCCCCTGCTGCTCGCAGGCACCCCCATCGACACGCTCGAGCCCATCCGGCCCCCGAACAACTACAAGGGCCAGCGCCACATCACGGGCCTGCACCACTCGCCGGTCACCGGACGGCACCACCCCTTCGAGTCCAGGCTCGAGCAGGGTGCCCTGATCCGCATCGACTTCGAGCTGCGCCCCCAGGCCATCGCCACCCAGCCCTTCGCCCTGCTCTACGACGACGGGGGCAAACGGCGCGGCCACATCCCCGACATCCTGCTGGAGCGCCAGGGCCAGCGCCCCCTCGTGATCGACGTAAAGCCGGGGGCCTTCGTCGGGAAGAACGCCCGCCCCTTCGGTGCCCTGCGCGACGCCTGCGCCGAGATCGGCTGGGACTACGCCATCTGGACCGAGCCCGACCCGGTCTACGCCAGCAACCTCTCCTTCCTTTTCGGATACCACCGACCCCCGCCCGGCCTCACCCCGGTGACCGAGGCCCTGCTCACCCGCCTGGCGTCCGGCCCTCTGCCCCTCACCGAGGTCGTGGCCGAGCTGGGCCTCCCCAGCCTCACCCGCCCCGTCTTGTTCCACCTGCTCTGGGCGCGGGCGATCCACACCGACCTCCACCGCCGCCTGACCGACGACAGCCTGCTGCGACTCGAGGCCGCGTGATTCGTCTCGCCCCCTTCGAGCCGGGCCGCGACCTCCAGTTCCAGGGCATGCGCTGGACCGTGGTCCGCGGCACCGGCCGCACCGTGACCCTGCGCTCTCACCTCGGGGCCATCCGGGAGTTCGACCTGCTCGACGTCATCGGGGACCCCAGCTACTCCCCCCACCTGCGTCCTGACGAGTACACGCCCGCCGACCGGCTGTTCCTGACCGGGCTCACCCCCCAGGACCGCGCGGCCATCCTCGAGAAGGAGGCGGTCGTTCTCGAGGTGCTCACCGGGTACCGCTCCGGCCGCTCCGACACGCCCGCCCAGAACGAGCCCCGCCCGGCGTACGACCCCATCGACACCAGGCTGACCGACCGCTACGCCGCTGCGGCCAGGGAGCTGGACTGCGGGCAGAGCACCGTCCGCCGCCTGTGCCAGCGCTACCGCCAGCACGGCCTGGCCGGACTCCACGACCGCCGCGCCGAGGGCAACCGCAAGAGCCCGTGGAAGGCCCACCCCCTCCAGGATGTCATCGCCACCGTGAGCCAGAAGGCCCAGGACGGCAGCACCGTCACCCGCAAGGTGCACATCCAGCGGATTGTTCGGTCCTATAAAGACCAGCACCCCGGCGCGGCGCTCCCCAGCGAGCGCACCCTCTACCGGCTCATGGACGGCCCCGCGCGCAAGCACGGCCTCGCCCACGAGGCCAAGACCCGGCAGAGCAAGGCCAACAGCCCCAAAGAGATGCACTTCCAGATCGTCGCCAGCCGCCTCGGGGAGTACGTCCTGATCGACGCCTCCCCCTGGGACATCCTCCTGCGTGGCATCCACCACCCCGACGAGGCCCGGCGCTACCGGATGCTGGTCGCCTTCGACCTGTATCACCGGGGCGTGGTGGGCTTCAGCCTGCACGCCGGGGAACCCCAGGCCGTGGACGCCGTGTACCTGCTGCACGACATCCTCAACCCCAAGCACCTGATGCCCGGCTGGCCCCAGGACATGCGCTACCCCTACACCGGGGTGCCCGAGCACGTCGTGCTGGAGCAGTACCTGCTCGCTCCCGATGTGCAGCTCACGGCGCAGGGCTTCGTCGCTCCCAGCAGCGTCACCATCGACAACGGGGCGATCTTCACGTCCCGTCTGTTTCAGGATGCCTGCCGCCGCCTGGGCATCACCGTCATCCTCAGCCGCCCCTACACCCCGACCGACAAGGGGGCGGTGGAGCGCTTCTTCGGCACCGTCGAGCGCGAGTTCGCCGCCCAGTTCCCCGGGTACGTCGGGCACAGCGCGGCCCACCGGGGCAAGGAGCCACAGGTCGAACAGTTGATGTGGGTGGACGAGTTCCGCGACGCCTTCCTGCGCTACTACTGCACCGCTTACATGCGGCGGCCCCATAAAGAACTGTTCCACCCCGACCACCCCAGGCGGAAGTTCAGCCCCGCCGAGATGTTCGACCTGGGCCTGAGAACCGGCGGCCTCATTCGGGTGCCGCTGGACGCGGACATCTACTACCAGCTCCTGCCCTCGGCCCCCCGCAAGATCAGGCCGGACGGCGTGGAGATGAACGGCCTGATGTACGACCACCCCGGCCTCGACCCCTTCCGCGGGGACAGCCAGCGACACAGCTTCTCGTACGACCCCCGCGACCTGCGCTACCTGTTCCACCGCACCGAAGAGGGCCAGTGGCTGCGCCTGCACCGCAAGCCCGCCCGCTTCCCCCACCTACCCTTCACCGAGGGCATGCTGCGCGCCGCCCGCGCGGAGCCCGGCGCGGGCCTGCGGATCAGCCCCACGGAGGCCAACGAACGGCTCGACGCCATCATCCGCGACTTCGAGGACGTGACCCGCCAGCGCAAGCGCAGCCGCCCCGAGGTGACCGCCGCCGCCCGCCTCGACCGGGCGCAGGAAGACCGCGAGCGCACCCGCGCCCCCTTGCCGGTTGATCCCCCGGCCCCGCCGCCCCCGGAGCCCCAAGCTCCCCCCGTCCCGGCCAGCTTCTCCCGCGTTGACTTCACGCAGGCCGCCGACGACATGGACCTCTCGGAGTTGTTCGATGACTAGAATGCCCCCCCCAAGCTGCGCGGGTTGCCCGAGCGCCTCAACCCGCGTACGGTCGAAGGCTGGCGTGACATCCTGGCCGAGCCCCGCTCCTACGCCCCGGAGCATGCCACGCCCGAGGAGCGCGCCACCTGGCCGGAGGAACGCCAGGACGAGTACGACCTGGCCCGCATCCGGCACCACAGCAACCTGCCCGTCATCATCACGCCGGAAATGAAGCAGATCCTGCGCGACATCCGCTTGCAGCTCCAGGCCAACGTGCACTCCCGCGGAACCGTCTGCGGAGCTGTGATCACCGGGCCAGCCACCTACGGCAAGACCACCGCGCTCGAGGAGGTCGGGCGGCAGTACGAGACCTGGTTCCGGAAGGAATTTCCACCGGAAGACCCCAACGCCACGACTCTCGTTATCCCCGTGGTCAAGGTCGGCCTCCCGGCAAAAGCCACGACCAAGAGCATCAACGTCGCCATCGCGGAGTTCTACGGAGCGGCCCTGCGCCGCCGCGAATCCACCAGCAACGACTACCAGGCGGTGATTCGCGACCGCGTCGTCGTACACCGGACGCAGCTGATCATCGTTGACGACATCCACTTCCTGAACCGGAAGGCTCGGCGGGCCAAGAACGGCAAGCGGCAATTCACGGACAAGGAAATGGAGGCCCTGATCAGCATCAACAACCACTTCAAGATGCTCGCCGAGGACTTCGGCGTGACCTTCGTCTTCGGGGGCATCGACGTCGACGGGACTGGCCTGTTCGACGAGGGTGCCGAGTTCGATACGGTCTTCTCGCAGATCGGGGGGCGCATGGCCCGGCACGAGCTGACCGGCTTCCGCCACGGCAGCGAGGAGTGGGAATTCGTCGTGAGGTCCTTCGAGAACAACCTCCTCCTCGACCACCACATTCCCGGCACCCTCGTGAAACTCGCGGACTACCTGCACCACCGCACGAACGGCAGCATCGGCAGCCTGAAGAACCTGCTGAAGCTCGCGGCGACGCGGGCGATGCTGGACAAGAAGAGCCCGGAACGCATCGACTACGCCCTGCTCCAAAAGATCAAGAGCGACCGCAACGCCGAGGAAAACTTCAAGCGGCACGGCAGCCTCTACGTCCCGGCAAGCAAGGCGAAGGCGTGAAGCCCTTCCTCCGGCCATTCAGCCATGCCCCGCGCCCGAAGCCCGGCCAGAGCTTCGCCTCGTACATCGAAACGCTCGCCGCCGGGCACATGCCGCCGCTGGACATCCTCGCCCTGCTGTACGAAACCGGCGTGATCGCGGAGGACCACTACCGCGCGCTCCCACTCGCGTACGGCCTCACCCTCACGGACGAGCAGGTGCAGAACCTCGCCTACACCCTGCGCCTGCCCGAGGACCGCATCCGCGAGATGCTGCTGACCCACTACGACGGGGTCGCCTTCGACCTCATCCCCATGGACGTCACCAACCCCAAGACCTACACCAGCGCGGTGCGGAAGAACTCCAAGCTCTTCACCACGCCCCGGCTGTGCCCCTGCTGCATGGCCGAGGAAGCGTATTTCCGCACCGCGCACCGCCTGCCGTGGCTGTTCCTGTGCGCCAAGCACCAGGTGCTGCTGAGCCACACCTGCCCGCGCTGCGCCCGGCCCTTCGGCAACTTCAGCCAGAACCGGGGCGGCATGCCCACCTACGCCGCCGACGTGCCCGACCCGGCCGCCTGCCGCAACCCCCCGGCCCCCGGCGAGGCCGACTTCGGGCGGGCGGCCCAGCCCTGCGGCCAGCCCCTCGCGGAGGTCGCCGCGTACGACGTGTCCGGCTACCCCCGGGTACTGGAGACGCAGGCGACCATCGAGGAGGTGCTGGAGACCGGCGAGGGAACCGTCTGCGGAGAGCGGGTGAGCAGCGTGGCGTACTTCGGCCACCTCCGCAGCCTGGTGTCCCTGCTGGACTACGGGGCCGACCCGGAAGACCTCGGCCCCGGCCTGCCCCCGCTCGCCCTGGAGACGGCCAACCAGCACACGCGCCTGCGCGAAGACCGCATCGGAGACGAGGTCCTGCGCCGCCACCGGGCGAACACGACCTACCGCACGCCGGAGTGGATGTGCGCCTTCCTGCCCACCGCCGTGGAATTGCTCGCGCTGCCGGACGAGGCGGCCCTGACCGAGAGCCTCGCTCCGTTCGTCGCCCAGGCCCAACGGTTCAAGCCCCTGCACTTCCGGGCGCTCGGGGGCGAGAAGTACTTCCACTTCCAGGGGCCGGTCCTGCGGGCCTTCGACGCTGCCCTGCTCCCCAAGGCCTCGCCCCGCCGCCGCACGGGCTACACCAGCCCGTACAGCCACCACCCCGACCGCCCCTACGCCTACCAGCCCGACCACGTACCGCAGCTGCTGTGGGAGGGAACGTACCAGGCGGACTTCGCGCCCCTGTTCGAGGGCAGTGACATGGGCGAGCGGCACCTCCGTTCCTACATCACCATGGACCTCGTGCGGCTCTGCGGCGAGTACGGATGGGTGGAGGCCGCCCATGAACTCGGCTTCCTGCCCGGCCAGGCCACCGGCAGCGCCAACAAGGCCATCGGGGTGCTGAACAGCCTGGGGCGCTACGAGACCTACCTCACCCGCCTGCACGCCACGGCGGCCCGTCTGGAGACCGTGGAGCGCCCCTTCGACTTCGGACGGCGCCGCCGCCGCTACGACGATCTCGTGGAGTTCCCCTTTGACGACTGGCGACTGGAAATGCGGGCCCACGACCTGAACCCCGGGAAGCCGGGGGGCAAGAACAGGTGGGCTGCTGCGCACGCCTGGGCGTTGCTGACAGCGGGGCACCCCCGCCGCGCCCCGGTGTTCCGGGAGGTGCATCCGACGGAGCACAAAAGCCAGCTCAACGTCTTCTACCGCTTCAACGACGAGCACCTCCAGCAGGTCTGGCCCGTCCTGCGGATGCTGGCCCACACCTTCGAGAGCGGCGACCTGCTCGCCGCCGAGGCCGAACTGGGAGCCCAGGAAGACGCCTGAGAACACCACATTTGCGCCCCCACGCCGGGTTCCCCCGGACTACAGTGGGGGCATCCCGGAGGTCACCATGCGAACCCACCTCACCCTGACCCTCTTCGCCCTGCTCGCCACGGCCGCGAGTGCCGGCCCCCTGCGCGGCGCCCTGATCGTCGCCGCCGACGGCACCTTCCTGGGGACCTGCGACGGCAAGTACGCCACCCACAGCATCGCCAACCCGTACGGGCGCTACGGCAGCAAGTACAGCTCCACGAGCATCTTCAACGAGTACGGCACCTACGGCAGCAAATACGCGAGTTACAGCGCGTTCAACCCCTCAACGTCCAGTGCCCCCTACGTCCTGAGCAGCAGCCCCGAGTTGCTGAGGCTGTTCACCTCGGTGTCCTACCGCCCCACCCCGCAGATCGTGAGCAGCCTGCGGGCCTCCGGGGCCAGCCGGGTCACCGCCAACCGGGGCATGCCGGGGGCCATCGACCCCAACGTTCTGCGGGTGGCCTGTGAGAACCCGTAAAAACGCCGTCTGGCAGCTGCAAACTGGGAATGTCCAGGGTACAGTTCGGGGGATGCGAAGGCTTCTTTTGACGGCAGCACTGATGGCGGGGACGATGGGGCTGGCCCAGAACGCAGGGCCCACGAATTTGAAGGGGCTGCAACTTTGCCTCCGCAACGATGACATTGCGATTGACAAGAACGCAAAACAAATAGACACCGAAGCCAGGCAAGCCTTCGCTCGGGTTGTTGCTACCAAACTCAGTGCGTACCGCATCTTGTACAGAGACGGACTATGCCTGAATAAAGGCAGTGGCAACATCATAATTTCCGTCAACACACTCGATGGTGTTAATGGGGCGTTATTCTACACGGTTGATTTTGAAGTTTACGACTTGTTTCTGACCCCTGGCGTGACTTCTATTTATAGAAGCACAATCATGGGGTACACACATTCAACAGGTCAAACACTTGCCACACGAATGAATACCACCATCGGTGAATTGATCGATCAATTCGCCGCCGACTACGCCAAAGCCAACCCTTAACCTCCCCCACCCCTCGGCCCCCGGCTCTGCCCGGGGGTCTTGCTTTTTCCGCCCCGAACCCCAACACTTATCCCAGGTGACATATGAACCAACCCAAGCCCAACCTGACCCCCCGGCAACGGGACGTCCTCGCGGAGATCGCCCGGCTTGAGGGGGAGGGTGAAACCGTGACCACGGCGCGCTTGTCGGCCACGCTCTCCATGCCCCGGCAGAACGTGCGGACGTACATGATGGTGCTGCGCGATCAGGGCTACGCCCGCTACCAGGCCGCCGAGCGGCACACCGCCATCATCCACATCACCGACAAGGGCCGGGCCCTGCTCGGCAAGCCCCCGTCCACCCTCTCGCTGCCCATCGTGGGAGAGGTCGCCGCCGGACAGCCGGGCTACGCCGAGGAGCGCATCGAAGGTTACGCCACGAGGTTGCAGGACGTGCTGGAGATTCACGAGGGCGACTTCCTGTTGCGCGTGCGCGGGGAGTCCATGCTCGGGGTCGGCATCTACCCCGGCGACCTGGTGGTCATCCGCCCGATGGAAGAGGAGCCCCACAGCGGGGAGATCGCCCTGGTGGCCGTACCCGGCGAGGACACCGCCACCCTGAAGCGCTGGCACCGCGACAACGGCACCGTGACCCTCATCAGCGAGAACCCCAGCTACGAGCCGCTGAGTTTCCCCGCGCAGAACGTGCAGGTGCAGGGGTGCCTGGTCGGCCACATCGGCACGGGCCGGGCGCGGCACACCCGCTGAGCCCTGACCCTGGGAGGTGACACCATGCTCGGCCCCCGCCCCACCCTGACGTTCTACACCGCAGCACCGGTGACGAGAGGCACCCAGCGGCGGCTGCGCTTGCTGATTCAGGCCCGCTGCGGCCCCTGCGTGGTGGTCCTGCGGCCCGCGGATGACCCCTGGGCCACCGCGACGACCTATAGCCTCAGCGGGCCCTGGCAGCTCTCCAGGGCGGACGTGCATCAGCGCCTGGTCAGCGTCTTCGACTCGCTGGTGTCGCCGTGATCACCGAAGCCCTGCCGGACAGCCACGGGCGCTTGTGGGTGACCGTGGGGAGCCAAACGCTGCACGTTCAACTGCACCCGTTGCGAGGGGGCCAACATCTCCTACCCCTGCATCTGCCCCGGGTGTTCAACAAGGTCAGGGTGCTAGAGGGTGGCCTCGCTCTGCACTGGCCGGGCGGGGCCACGGTGTCCCTCGAGGCGGTGGCCTCCCACCGGGACACCCCCTGGCTTACCCATCTCGGTTTGGTGCCTCCCCGCGAGCGGTACAGGCCCCTCCTGCCGGTTCTGCGGCACTGCACGCCTGGGGCGGCGCTGCGGGAACAACCCGAGCGGTACCACGTCGTGCGGATGTTCGCCTTGAGGGAGGGGGAGTTGGACAACATCCTGCGGGCCTACCCGGTGCCCGAAGGCCTGATGCTGCACCGCCTGCACGACATCGGCGTCTACCTGCGCCACCACCTCTTCCCAGACCTGCCGGTGGCCCTGCTGCGCCGCCCGTGGGCCTACGCCGCGCACCGCTGCCCCAGGGAGGGGCATCTGCACACCCTGCTCGCCTGTCTGACCTGGGGAAGGTTGGATCTTGTTGAAGACCCCCTGTGGGCGTTGGCGCGGGCGGAGGTCGTTGGATAGTAAGAAGCTAGAAAACGGCCGCCAGCAGCTCAAAAAGTGGGTTCGCCTAGATACAGTGGGGGCATGCGACTCCTCGTCTTCGGTCTTCTGCTGGCCTCGGCTGGAGCAGGAACAGGGCACGCCCAAAGCGGCCAAGGGCCGTTCGGCCTGCGAATGGGCATGAATCTCGCCGAGATTCAAAAGGCAGGGGTAAAGCTGCGCGAGCTTGGACAGGACGATCCTGACTACTCAAAGTTCGAGTACGCGGCTACGGCCCTTCCTATTCGTAATCCCATTTTTGTGAAGTACACAATGCTCGTGACGCCGAAGAACGGCTTGTGTGACCTCACTGCCTACAGTGGCGAGTACAAGTCCCTCGAGAAGGCAGAAGCCGATTACAACCTGCTTGTGCGACAGCTTGAAAACCAGTACGGCGTGTTCAGTGACGTAGACAGTGAGTCTCCCACCAAGATGTTTATCTGGGGGGCTCTGAAATCAGGGGACAGGCCGATAAACACTGCCTACCGGACCATCAGTATTCATCTTGTGGGGGGCGACTCAAGCTTGAGCTTCGCGCCGTTCATCATGCTCTCTTATACGGGGACCCGGTACTGGACCGAATGCCACGACGAGGTGGAGGAAGCCGACCGCGCCGACCCCAGACGCAACGGCCTGTAGCGTGCATCCCAGCACGCATGACCGCCCTTGTCACCTGCCCGGCCAGAACCGCACCTACGCCGGCAAGCTCGCACCCCCTCGGCTATCCTGAGCCGCAATGCCCACCCTCGACTGGATCGGCAAGCAGGCCGTCCTGACCCACCACAACGACATCCCGTACCGGACGCTCGTCTGCGACCAGGCCCAGAGCTTCGGGGACCCCGACAGCGGCAACCTCATCGTCCACGGTGACAACCTCGAGGCCCTCAAGGCCCTGATGCCGTCCTACGCCGGGCAAGTCAAGCTCATCTATATCGACCCCCCGTACAACACGGGCAACGAAGAGTGGGTCTACAACGACAACGTCAACAGCCCCGAGTTGGAGGCCTGGCTCGGCAAGGTGGTGGGCAAAGACTTCGAAGACCTGTCGCGTCAGGACAAGTGGCTGTGCATGATGTACCCGCGGCTGCACCTGCTCAAGCAGTTGCTCCGTGACGACGGCGTCATCGTCATCTCACTGGACGACAACACGGCGAGCTTCGCCCGGATGCTGCTGGACGAGGTCTTTCTCGCCCAGAACCACCTCGCCACCTTCATCTGGCGCAAGGTCGACAGCCCCAACACGAACGGCGTGTCCGTCGCACCCAACCATGAGTACCTCTACGCCTACGCGGGCCGCAAGGCAAAGGTGCAGCTGCACGCCAAGCCCGACCCGCAGATCGCCAAGGCGTACGGCAACCTTGATGACCAGGGGCGGCGCTACCGCGACCGCCTGCTGAAAAAGAACGGCAGCAACAGCCTGCGTTCCGACCGGCCCACGATGTACTTCGGCATTCCCGGGCCTGACGGCGAAGAGGTCTTCCCGGTCCATGACGATGGCCGCGAAGCCCGGTGGGCGGCAGGGCCCAAGAAGGTCGAGGAGCTGCGGACTGCCAACCTGCTGGTCTGGAAACGCCGTGTGCTGCTTGGGCGCGAGCAGTGGGTGCCCTACACGCGCGAGTACGCCCCGGACAACCCCGAGCGGCCTCACCCGACCATCTGGGATGACCTCACCACCATGCGGCAGGCCAAGGCCCATCAGCGCGACCTGTTTTTGCCGCTGGGGCTCAAGCCCTTCGACACGCCCAAGCCCGAGGAACTGCTCGCGAGGCTGATCGAGATGACCACCCAGGAGGGTGACCTGGTGCTTGACTCCTTCGCCGGGTCAGGCACCACCGGGGCGGTCGCCCACAAGATGAACCGGCGGTACATCCTCGTGGAACTCACCCCGTCGGCCCGGGAGTACATCGTGCCGCGCCTGCGCAAGGTGGTGCAGGGCGAAGACCCAGGCGGCGTCTCGGAGACCTTCAGCTGGGAGCAGGGCGGGGGGTTCCGCTTCTGTGACCTCGGCCCCCAGCTGTTCAACGAACTCGGTCAGGTCGCCGACGGCATCTCGTTCGCGCAGATGGCCCGCTACATCTTCCTGACCCAGACCGGGAGGCCCCTCCCCGCGGATGCGGCTCAGGCCCCTCCATTCATCGGCACGCACGACGGGCGGGATTACTTCCTGCTGCTGAACGACACCCTGCGGGCCGAGCACCTCACCTCCCTCGGTGACCCCGAGCGGCCCCGCACCGTCTTCGCCGACGCCACCACCCTGAGCGCCTCCGCGCTCGCCGAGCGCCACGTCACCTTCAAACAGGTGCCGTACGAGGTTCGCCTATGACCCTTGTCCCCAAGTCGTACCAGGAGCAGGCCCTTGAAGCCCTGCACGCCTTCTTGCAGCGCACGGGGGAAGTGGGAGCAGCGACAGCCTACGGGGAGGTCTTGGAAGCCTGGGGCCGCAAGGTAGAGCACTACATCGAGGTGCCTGGCTTTCCCGGCCTGCCCTACGTCTGCCTGCGTATTCCGACCGGGGGCGGCAAGACGCTGCTCGCGGCCCACGCCATCGGCTTGATCACGGACACCCTGCTGCGCTCGGACACCAGCCTGACGCTGTGGCTCGCCCCCACCTCCCAGATCGTGGACCAGACCCTCACCGCCCTGCGCGACCGGCACCACCCCCTGCGCCTGTCCCTCGAGGAGAAGCTGGGGGGCCGCCCGGTGGAGGTGCTGGACGTGGGTGAGGCGCTCTCCCTGTCCCGGGGCATGGTCACCTCCGGCAGTGTCGTGATCGTCAGCACCCTCCAGGCGCTGCGCGTGGGCGACACCAAGGGCCGCAAGGTCTACGAGAGCAACGGCACCCTTCAGCACCACTTCACGGGCCTCGACCCGGCGGACCGGGCGCGACTCGAGCACACCCCGAGCGGCACCCTGCTGTACTCGCTTGCCAACGTGATCAAGCTCCACCGGCCCATCGTGATCATGGACGAGGCGCACAACGCCCGCACGCCGCTCTCCTTCGAGACGCTGACGCGCTTCGACCCCAGCATGGTGCTCGAGTTGACGGCCACCCCCAACCTCGAGCACAAGCCCGCGCAGAACCTGTTCGCGAGCAACGTGCTGTACAGCGTCAGCGCCTACCAGCTCAAGGCCGAGGGCATGATCAAGCTCCCCCTGCTGCTGACCACCCACGCCGACCGCCTCGAGGTCATCGGGCAGGCCATCGCCCGGCGGGACGCCCTCGAGGCGACCGCCCGCAAGGAGCAGAGCATCACCGGGGAGGCCATCCGGCCCATCGTGCTGTACCAGGCGCAATCCGACCTCGCGGACGATCCGCTGCGTCTCACCCCCCAGCGCCTCAAGACCACGCTGATGAACGACTTCCAGGTGCCCGAGCGGGAGATCGCCATCGCCACCGGCGACCTCAACGAGTTGCAGGGCGTGGACCTCAACGCACCCGACTGCCCCATCCGGCACATCATCACGGTGCAGGCCCTGCGCGAAGGCTGGGACTGCCCCTTCGCCTATGTCCTGTGCAGTGTGGGGAACGCCGCGAGCGAGACGGCAGTGGAACAGCTGGTGGGCCGGGTGCTGCGCCTGCCTCGCGCGAAGTTCAAGAACCTCGCCGACCTCAATCACTCCTACGCCTACGTCACCAGCCCTGCCTTTGCGCCGGTGATGGAGACCCTACAAAAGGGCCTCAAGGCCAACGGCTTCGAGGCGGACACCCGGGGGCTCATCCTCGACAGCAGCCTCTTTCCGGACAGCACGAACCGCCCCTCCCAGCCCACGCCGCTCTACCGCACGCCGACCGTGGTGGTCACCACTCCCCCGAACCTGGCGGCGCTGCCTGAGCCGCTGCGGCACCGCTTCGAGTACGACGAACAGCGGCAGGAGGTGCGCTTCACGGGGGCACAGATGACCGAGGAAGACCGGGACGCCCTACGAACGATGCTCCCACCGGAACAGCAGGCCACTGCCGACCGGGTCTTCGAGAGCTTCCGCGCCGCTCCCAGCGAGCGGGGGGCCCCCTTCGCCGTGCCCAGGCTCACCGTGCGCCGCGGGGCCGAGCGCCTGCCGTTCGAACGGTCGCTCTACCTCGACGGGCCCTGGCCCCTGAGCACCTACGACGCGAGGCTCTCCGAGGCCGACTTCTCCCTGAACGCGGCGGCCGGAATTGCCACGCAGCTGGACGTGACCGAGGCGGGCAAGCTGGAGGCGCAGTTCGTCTCGCGGGTCGAACAGCAACTGCTGCGGCTGGTCGACCGGCAGGACTGGACCCCCGCGAAGCTGGCCGTCTGGCTCGACAAGAACATCCCCCACCCCGATGTGACCCCGCGCGAGGCCTCCGTGTTCCTGCTGCGGGCGGTGGAAGAACTGCTTGCTGACCGGCGGGTGGACGTCAACACACTGGCGCGCGAGAAGTATCGGCTGCGCGAGGCCCTCGCCAGGCGCATCGAGGGCCACCGGCAAGCGGCCAAACACCGGGGGTTCGAGGCGCTGCTGGGGGCGGAACTGGTGGTGGATGACACCCCCGACTTCGCATTCCGCTTCGGGCCGGACTACCCCTTCACCTGGGCCTACGAGGGCACCTACCGCTTCCAGAAGCACTACTACCCGGTGGTGGGTGAGCTGAAGAGCGAAGGCGAGGAGTACGGGTGCGCCACCTTCATCGACACGCTGCCCGAGGTGAAGTACTGGGTTCGGAACCTGGAGCGCCAGCCGCGCACGTCCTTCTGGCTGCCCACCAGCACCGACCGCTTCTACCCCGACTTCGTCGCGTTGCTGCATGCGGATGAGAAGCGGGGGGTGCCCGAGCGCATCCTCGTGGTCGAGTACAAGGGTGGCGACCGCATCACCAACGACGACAGCAAGGAAAAGCGCCGCATCGGTGAGATGTGGGCCGCACGCAGCGGGGGGCAGGCGCTGTTCGCCCTGGTCGGCAAGGACGAGGTTGGACGCCTGTCCCAACTCATTCGGCAACAACTTGGACATTGAAAACGTAAAACTCTTTGACTCTGTTTGACACCTGTGGTGACAATCGCTTACCGTAGGGCATGTCGCTTCCTCCTGACCTGCCTTTATGGCGAGGCACATTGAAGGAGACGCTCGAACAGGCTGGTGCCCTGGCCGAGCGGCTTCACCTCGGCCTGGCCCTGCCCACCGAACGGGCCGTGCGCGACTGGCGCAACGAGGGCCTCCTCACCCGGGAAGGCCGCAGCTTCACCGGGCGCAACCAGCTTGAGATTCTGCGGATCAAACAGTTGCGCGACCAGGACTTCCCGGTGCATGCCATCCGCGACGACCTTCTGCACCGGGACGACGCCGCGCTGTACGAGGCGCTCAGGGAAGGCCTGCTCTTCCCGGCCCCGGAGGAGGACGAGCAGGACGCCCTGCTCGGGGAGACCGTCTCGCTCCTCGCGGGCGCCCTCCTCAGGCAGTTCGAGGCCACCCGCGAGGGGCACCTCGTCGGCATCTACCGCGACATCCCCACCGAGGTGCGGCAGGCGCAGGCGCTCCTCGCCCGGCTCGCCTTCGAGCACGGGGAGGACGACCGCTTCGCCTCCGTGCACGACCTGCTGACCGCCTGCCGCCGCCCCATGGCCGAGTGGGCACCCGGGCCCATCGCACGGCACCCGGCCTACGCCACGGCCATCCTGATCGACCCCGAGCACCTCGTGCCCACCGAGGAGTGCAACCAGTTCGCCGAGCAGGGCGGGCGGCTCGACGACCTCGTGGAGAAACGCCTGCACGAGGGGCTGACCCAGGCTCTCGCTCGGGTGGCCGAAGAGGAACGCGCGGACGCCTACACCCTGGTGCGGCGCTTCATCGCCGAGCACCCCCTCGCCACCGACGAGGAACTCGCGAAGGCCCGCAGGAACCCCCGGCTGAACCCCACTGTCGCCGCCTTCTTCGACCGGGTGTACCAGCCGGTGCACCCCAGTGAGACGCAGGGGGGCCTCGTGGCCCGCTGCGGGCACTGCCACGGCCCCCTGACCCCCGACGGGACGTGCCGCCTCGCCACCTGCCGCGCCCTGCACCCGCACGCCCGGGTGGGGGCCCGCCTCCCTGCCGACAAGGTGAGGGTGGCCCGCCCGGAGATCCTGCGCTTCTGGTGCGACCCGGCACAGGAGGAACTGCGGCTGTACCACGCCCTGCGGGAGGTTCATGGCGACGCCGTCCACCTCTACCCGGACGAGGACCGCTGCGACGTGTCCCTCGGCCCGGACATCGGGGTGGACGTGAAGGACTACGCCAACCCCGTCCGGCTCGCCCACAAGCTCAACGGCGGCATCGGAGGCCTGCGCCTGTACCGCCGCAAGATCCTCGCCGTCGCCGCTCGCCGCGCCCGCACCGACCAGTACCTCGCCCGGCTGCGGGAACACCTGACCCCGCAGCTGCGCCGCTCCCTGGAGGTCATGGGCGTGGACGAGGCCATCGAACTTCTCAGCAAGGAGACCTCCCATGGATGACGCCTTCACCGGGTGGAAAGGGCAGGCGAGCATCCAGTGGGCCTGTGCCCTGATGGAACAGCTCGGGGAGAGTGACCTCGAGTTGCTGCCCCTGGTGTTGTCCGGCAGCCGGGCCGTGGAGAGCAGCCCGCAGGCCCGGGAGCACCTCACGGCCCTCCGCAACACCCGCCGTCTCACCGGCAAGCTCCTCACCCGCCGGGCGGTGCAAGTGGCGGTCAAGGCCCTGAACAGCCGCGTCAAGGCCGGGGAGCTGGACGCCACCTACCGCATCCATCCGGACACCCTGAAATTCACCGCCGCTCCCGGCCACGGCGCCCGCATTCGCGAGGCGAAAGCACTGCTGAACACGCCCCACGAGCGCCGGGCGCACGGCCTGACCCTGGCCCCCACCGGGGACCTCGTGGCCCGCCTGCGGGCCTACAGCGACCCGGTGGAGGTGCCGGTGCGGCTCACGGGGCTCGATCTTCCGGCCCCGGAGCAGCACGACCTCACCCGCGTGCCGGACGCGGACCTCACCGTGACCCTGGCGGGCCTGCGGGCGACCGCCGACCGGCTGGACGCGCTGGACGAGGGCGCGTCCTGGCCCGCCGAGCACTGGCGCGACCGGCTCGAGAACGTCATCCGCCTGCAACGCACCACCGCCGGGGGGCTGGAGGACACGGACACCCTGGACCTACGGGGCCTCAAGCACCTGATCGGCCTGCCCGGGGCGGGCAAGACGACGCTGATCTCGCTGCTGTGCGCCCACCTCGCGGAACGGGAGAAGCGGGTGGCCGTGTTCTTCACGAGCATCGAGACGGCCCGCGAGTACCTCGACCGCCTGCGGCGCTACGGCACGTCCACCGCCATGCTGGTGGGCCGCTCGGAAAGCACCCACCGCAAGCACGGGGAGCGGCTCGCGGAACTCATCGCCGCGCAGGGCAACGGCGGCTTCGGGCACACCGTCCCCGGGGCCGACCTCTTCGCCCAGACCTGCCCGCTCCCCGCCTACGCGGTGAACGCCAAGGAGGCGTGGGCGCGCTGGGAGGCCACCGACGCCCCCTGCGAGCAGGTGTGGGAGGAGGAGGCCAGGCGGCCCTCGCTCTGCCCGCTGTGGAGCCGTTGCGGGCGGGTAAAGAACCAGCGTGACCTCGTGCACGCGAACGTCTGGCTGGGGCACGTTCGCAGCGCGGACACGCCGGTCCCCGCGCACACCAGCCCCGAGCGGCTCCAGTACTTCGAACTGATCGCGCAGACCTTCGACCTTGTGGTCTTCGACGAGGTGGACGAGACGCAGCGAACCCTCGACGCGCTGGGCGCCCGGGCCCTCGACCTCGGCGGCACGCCGGACAGCATCCACGCCGAGGCGCAGAAGGTCACCCGCCTCGCGCTGGGGGGCGGGCTGCCGGTCACCGACCACCGCATGTACGCGCACAACTACGCGGCGAACAACTTCGAGCGCCAGCTCATCCGCCTGCACGAGGAGATCAGCCGCTTCGAGCAGGAGCAGGGCGACCTCGGCCTCGCGCTGGAAAACCGCCTGCTCACCACCAACTTCCTGATCCGGCAGGCGCTGCGGCACTTCGACGTCGAGGTGGACAGCCGGAGGCGCAGTGCCATGTACGCCTTCTGGGACAGCGCTATGTACGCGGCCTACAACCCGGACCGGCCCCCGCCCGCCCCCCACGTGGAGGAGGGGCTCGGCTGGACGCGCGGGGAACTCGAGGAGCGCTGGAACGCCCTGGTGGAGAGCCTGAAACGCTACTGGCACCAGGTGCCCCGCGCCGAGGACTTCGACGAGGAGATGGAGGTGCTCGCCGGGCACTTCGCGCGGCTGGTGTCCCCCGAGCACCACAAGGGCCTGGCCCCCGTCGCCCGCCTGACGGTCACGGTCGGCTTTGCCATCGCGGCCTACCAGGAACTCGTGCGGGCGACCCGGCCCCTCGCGAACCACGACATCCTCCCGCAGGCGGTGCGCTCGCAGGCCAGCCGGGCGCTGGAACTGTTCGTGGCCCGCAACCTGCTGGGTACCTTCAGCAGCGTGCGCTACCGCCGCAAGGACAGCGGGCCGGGCTTCGACATCGACTACCTCGTGCTCGACACGGTGCCCCGGCTGCTGCTGCACCGCCTGCACGAGGAGGGCGCGAATGTCCTGTTGACGAGCGCCACCTCGTGGATGCCGGACTCCACCGCGTACCACGTGGGGGTGAAGCCGGACTACGTGCTGCGCCCGAAGCGGCAGGAGGAGACCCGCCTGACCTTGCAGTTCCGCCCGGTGATGCACCCGCAGCGCCACGAGCCCCTGCGGGTGAGCGGGGCGGGCCGCCACCGCCTGAGCAACCTGCGGCAGATCGTGCGGCAGCTCGCCCGGCCCGGCGTCGGGGGCGGCCTGAGCGAGCTCGAACGCAGCGCCCGCTCCATGGCGACGCCTCGGGGGCGGACGCGGCAGTGCGCGCTGGTGGTGAACTCCTACGCCCAGGTGGTGGAGGTGGTGCGGGAGATCGCGCAGATCAACCCGAAGCTGGCCCTCCAGACCCGCGGGGTGGTGAAGGAGCGCCCCGAGGCCCCCGGCCCCAGCGAGCGGTACGTGCTGCGCGGGCAGGTAGAGGCGCTGGGGCACGAGGAGGACGTGACGGTCATCGTCTTCCCGATGACGGCCCTGGGGCGCGGGGTGAACATCGTCTTCCACACGGACGACGAGGACAACGGGAGCGCGGCCATCGGGAGCCTGTACTTCCTGATCCGGCCCCACCCGGTGGTCGGGGACCTCACGCTGATGCTCGCCGGGGTGGCGCGGGCGACGGAGGAGTTCGACCGGCAAACCTTCCCGCAGGGCGACCTCCACGAGGTGCAGGAGGCGCAGGCCGAGACGAGGAAGAAGCTCTACACCGGCACCATGCGGCTGCTCGCGCGGCCCATGAGCGCCAGCATGCTGCCCGACGAGTACCTGCGCCCCTTCAGCGCGAACCTGCTGATCCCCATCCTCCAGACCATCGGGCGGGCCATCCGCCGCAGCCGCCCGGCGGAGGTGTACTTCGTGGACGCGGCATGGGCCCCGGAAAGCGCGAAGGGGAAGCAGGACAGCGAACGCACCAGCGTGCTCGTGGGCATGCAGAAGCTGCTGCACGGGTACGTGACCCGCTCCGACCCCGGGGAGCAGGCGATCTTCCAGGCCCTGTACGCCCCCTTCGCGGAGGCGTTCGGCGACATCGAGAACCTCGGCCCGGGCGGGGTGTTCACCCCCGAAGAGGACGAGGACGACACCTACACCACCGCCCCCCTCGAGGACGAGGGCGACGAGGAGGACGACGAATGACCGTGACCCGCCAGAGCAGGGCCCCCAAACCCCGCGCCGAGAACCTCACCGCCATGGCCTTTCAGTTCGAGCACCTGCCCGAGCCGGTGTACACCTTCACGGAGGTGCGCTGGACGCCGGACGCGCAGGCCCTGGTCGCCGCGCTGGAGGGCAGCCTCAAACCCCACAGGAAGCGGCTGCCCATCCGCGACCTGCGCCTGCGGGTGCAGGTGCGCGACCGGGGCGTGATCGGCACGGAGAAGGATCTCGGGACAGGATTCGGCAGCCAGACGCTGACCTTCACCACCAGTGACCCCGAGGCTGCCGAGGAGCACACCAACCACGCGGTCGCGGAGTGGGTGGATCAGGCGGTGCGGAAGCTCGCGCAGGCGGACGGGGCGTCGGCGCAGGCCCTGCGTCGGCTGGCCCTGGACGGGGCGGCCGTGCGCGCGAGCGTGCGGGAGGAACCCGTCTTCGGGTGGGACGTGAACCGGCACACGGGCACGGCGAAGGAGCCCCAGGGCAGGCGCCTGTTCGCCACGCTCGCGGACTACGTGGCCGGGCTGCTGGCCGGACAGGTGGTGTACCCGGACGCCTCGCCGCTGCGCCGGGTGGTCCGTAAGGACGTGACCGAGAACGAGGTCAACCTGATGACCGATGTGGTCACCCTGCCGTCCGGGGACGGGGAGGTGCGCTTCAGCCTGGGCCTCACGGTGAGCGTGGAGACGTACCCAGGCCGCCGCCTGCCGGTCGTCAAGGTCCACCACAAGAAGTTCGTGTGGGCCCGCGAACCGAAGTCGGGCAAACAGAAGCTCTCGGGGTTCGTCCTGCCCGAGGGGGAGGCGCGCGCACTGCGCTTCGAGGTGCAGAAGGACCTCGCGCTCGAGGAGGACTACGCGGTGCTCGCCACCGAGTACAGCCTGCCGCTGGACGTGAAGACCCCCCACCTCGCGGCGCACGGCACCCGGGGAAGCTACGGGGAGCACGCCGTGGTGATCAGCCACAAGAACGGCCGGGCGGAGACGGACGCGGTGCTGTACGGGGTGCCGGACCTCGACCGGCGGCTCTCCTTCGAGCGGCTGGAGGCGCTGCTCGCCCCGGCGGGCTTCACCCGCTGGACCGGGCTGGAGGAGGTGCCCTCGCCCTCGAAGTCCCAGACGGACGCGGACATGGGGTGGAAGATTCTCTTCGAGGGTGAGGGCGAGGACGAGGAGGCGGTCACCCCCAGGAAACGGGCGGAGGCGGAGCGGGCGTTCCAGGCCTGGGCCGCGCGGGTGAAGGGCAACATCGAGGAGCACTACGGGGGCACCCACCACCTCGTGATCGCCTTCGCGGAGGGTCTGACGAAGGACGCGGAAAAGGCTCAGGACATCCTCGAGACGGTGCTCGGCGAGGGGGCCACCATCGAGTTGAAGATGCTGCCGAGGGGGGTGCACGGGGCGCGGAGCACCCTCCGTGGTGCTGATTTGCCCAAGCCCTCGGAGCGGGCGGCCGAGCGGGTCAAGGCCTGGACCCCCTTCATCGAGGAACTCAAGGCGTACGGCGCGGAACACCCGGACAACCCGGTGCGCGGGGTGCTGGTGCTGGCGGACAAGCACTACCCGACCGGGCGGGACGACGTGATTAACAAGCGGGTGGGGCGCATCGCGCTGAGCAAGAGTCTCGGTCTGACGGTGCAGTACCTGCTCCCCATCCGCCGGAAGAAGACGGGCGACCTGGCGCGCAACGCGGACAACAACTTCCGCATCCGGGTCATCAACGCCTGGCGCGACCTGGCGTGGAAGAGTCTCGGGAAGATGGACGGCATCGAGCGCAAGGCGCGCGAGATCCTGGGCACCGAGGGCCGCCCGGTGCTGGGGGTGGGCATCATCCGGGTGAACCGCAAGTCCGGGGTGGGGAACGACGCGAGCTTCATCCCCTACGCCATCGAACTCGACCCGGTGACCGGGACGTGCGTGGGCGCCGTGATGCTGGGGCAGGGGGAGGGCGAGCCGAGCCCCACCCCCTTCATGCCCCTGCCGGACCTGATCCGGGTGCTGACCGACTACGGCCCGAGCTACCTCGCGCGCCGGAAGCTCACCCGGGAGACGAACAAGGCCCGGGGCCTGTACACGCAGCGGTTCCTCCAGCAGGTGCTGGTGGAGCGCACCCGGCTGAACCCGGAGTTGATCGTGCTCGCGGACGCCTCGACCCTGAGCGGCATGTGGCCCTGGCTGGCCGACAGCAAGATCACGCCCGGCAACGTCACCCTGAACGACCAGACCCACGCGGAGCAGGACTACCCGGAGGCGAGCGTCATCCGCATCCGCCCCGACATCTCGCCCAAGGTCATCATGGACACGCCGCAGGTACGGGTAATCGTGGACGGGGAGGTGCGGCGCTCGGCCCGCCGGAGCGACGCCGACCTGTACCGGGTCACGGACACCGAGCCGGGCATGGAAACCTACCTGTCTTTCGGCTCCCGCATCGCCAAGCGTCCGAACGGGGTGAGCTGCTACAGGCCTATTGCTAACGAGGACGGCGTGATGCGTGACCCCTACCTCGACGCGTGGCAGACCCCTAACGCGGTGGACATCACCGTCGTGCGGCCCGGGACGCTGGAGCCGGAGGCGCTGGCGAAGTTCGTGGAGGCCCTGCGCAGCGAGTACGCCCACTTCGGGAGTTGGATCAACGCCCCGGGGCCGCTGCACTTCGCCTCGCTGCTCAAGGCGTACGTGCCGGACTACGACCTGTCCGACGAGGACGAGGAGGAGGAAGAGGAGAGCAACATGCCGCTGCTGCCCTGGTGAAGCCGCCTCATGAAGGCGCTGAGAAGTGGACAATGTATCTGGCAGAAAAGCCGGGTATGCAGTTTGTCCACTTCTCTTTGGAGCCGTGTTCATCCGGGGCGAGTGGACAACTCAAATGGCAGCCGACAGACGGCACGCCCTTCACCTTCGACCTGCCCGGTTACAAGCGCATCTGCCCGATGCTCCAGATGCGGCGGCTGCGCTCCTGAAGCGCCCTATCCTGTGACTGTGTTCCGACGCCACACCCTGCTCCTGCTTGCCCTCGCCACCGTGCCCATCGCCGAGGCGGGCCTCGCCCCCCGGCTCGCCATCGAGAACCTGATGATCCACCTGAAGAGCTTCCGGCGCGACCCCATCGGCCCGCACTGCCGCCAGGTCGAGCAGGAGCTGCGCGCCCAGACCTACCCGATTAACCGGGCCGCGCGGTTAAAGTTCATCGCGGCAGTGGAGTACGTGGGGCATGACGACATCACCGAGTACCCGGCCCTGCTCGATGCGTACACCAAGCCTTTCAGCTACTCGCTGACCCCGCTCGAACCCTGGAAAGGCCAGCGCCGTCTCTACGAGGGTACTCTGATCGGTAAGCCCTACCTCTACACCCTCGACTACCAGGACATGCCCACGTTCGAGCCGGACATCTCGGTGCGCGGCGTGTCGCTGTGCTTCATCATCACCGCGCAGCGCTGAGCGCCTCTAACGGGAAGCCAGCCCCGCGCCTCTTTCGCATCCGTCCCCACCCCTGAGGAACCTCTTGTGAAACGGACCCTGTCCACCCTACTTCTGGCCCTGGGCACCCACGCCCTGGCCTTGACCCCGGCTGAACAGAACGCTTTCGTCGCCGCAGCCTTCAAAGCCACCAACGTCAGCGCCGCGCCCTGTCCCCCCACAACCGACACCCGGGGAATGACCGCCGTGGCCTGCGGCACCTACACCGGCGGCACGTCCACCCTGAAATGGGCCTGGGACAACGCCGCCGGGATGGACGCGGGCACCGCCCTGCTCCCGTGGTGGAGTGTCGGCGGCACCGAAGTCGCCCTGTACCACACCCGCGGCCACAGCAGGTACGAGGTGACCTACACCCCGAAGACCGGCCTGGTCAGCGTTCGCTGGTGGACGGCACCGTTCAACCCCGCAGCCCCCACCCCCCCGAGTCTCTCCGGCACGGTGCAGGCCGGTGCCGCCCCGACCTTCAGCGGGCCAGCGGTCCTCAAGGGCCCAGAACGCAGCTACTTTCACGCCCTGAACGGCCCGGTCAAGCGGGTCACGGAAACCTTGAAGACACCGCACTATGAGGTGCAGGGCATCACTGACTTCGACACGCAGGGGCGGCTCACCAGCAGTGTCTCGCGCGAGCCGGACGGCAGGCTCAGCAGTCTGTACACCTACACCTACGTCGGTAACCGTGTCATCGAGAGCACCGAGCGCTGGGGACAGACCTCGCCCCTAAACACCGACACATATGACTACGACACCCGCGGCAACATCGCCGCCATCACCCGCAAAAGCAGCGGGCAGATTACCCAGGTGACCCGCTTCGAACCCACACCAAACGGCCTGATCGCCACGACCTACCCCAAAAGTGGGCCGCCGCTGGACATCACTTGGTATCTGCTCGACACCCAGGGCCGCCAGATCGGCAAGACGGTTGCCACCAACGGCAAGTTGGATCACGCCGCATATACCTACCATGGCGACCGCATGACCGAGACGGTCTATCTTGGAAGTTATCCACTTTCCCACACGCGCACGGCCTACGCTGAACGCCGCACTATGGTGAGCCTAGGAAAACTCAAGTCTACCCTCGACGTCTACGAAGCCACTGATTCATATGGCAACCCGACGCGAATCCAGATTTATGACGAGGTCACGGAGTTCGGCAAGCTCAAACTGGTTCCCAACGGCATACGGCAGTTCAGCTACGAGTACTACGAATAGGACGCTGCCACCATCAGCGCCTCAAAAGCGTGACGCCGGATCTTAGGCACTCGCCTGCTCCCAATCAGGAGGTTCCCTCCCCGCATGCGGGGAGGGAACCTCCTTTCACACGACTGACATCTCTTCGGCGAGTTCCCGCCCCGGCCCAAGATGGCATGGACCATGCCCGCAGCGTAGAAGCTGTGTCGGGGCAGCAGACCGGCCTCATGAAGAGGCCAAGAAGTGCTCGGTCTATATGGCGCAAAAGCTCGGTATGCAATCTGAGCACTACCCGAAACCTGCGTGTTGTTCAGGCAGGAGTGCTCAACTCAACTGGCAAGCGATAAGGGTCAATGGGAGAGGGGCGGACGCGACACCGGCACGTCCGCCCCTCCCCTGTCGCCACACCTACAGCTCGGCAGGCACCGGGGCCAGCCGTTCTCCCGAGCGGCGGGTGGGCATGGTGAGGTTGGGCATCATCAGGGTGGCGAGGAAGGCCAGCAGCACGAGCCCGACGGAAACGCGGTAGATGCCCGCGATGGTCTCGGCGAAGGCGACCCGGCTGGCACGGGCGCTGGCAAGGGCAACCGCCTCGCCGTCGTTCACGCCGCGCAGGGCGGCAGCCAGGGCCTGACGTTCGGCCCCGCTGGCGGCGGTGGGGAGGGCCGCCCGCAGGCCCTGGCGCAGTCCGGCCAGAATCCCGGCGCGGCCCTGCGGCGTCGCGAGGGCGACCGCGGGAATCTCGGCCAGGCGCTCGCGCAACGCGGCGGGCAGGCGTCCGTCGGCGGCGAGGGCAGCGACGCGGGCGGGGTCACCGCCCTCCACGGCGGCACTCAGCGCGGCTTCCGTTTGCGCGAAGGTGGCCCGCACCCCGGCCGCGACGCCCCCGGCGGGCACGTCCGTGAGGCGGGCCTTGGCCTCGGTGGGCAGGCCAGGGGCGGCCTGAATCGCGGCGATGGCCGTCCGGTCCCCGGTTTCGATGGCGCGGGTCACGTTCTGGCGCAGGGCGGCGAAGTCCTCGCGGATCTGTTCGGGCGTGCGGGGGGTCGCCGAGCGGTCCTGGCCCGTCTGCCCGCCGCCGTCCCGCACCTGCCCCGCGATCTGGCGCAGGGTGGTTGCCACGGTGCCCTGCGCGGCGGCGGCCTGCGCGGAGAACTGCGCGGCGAGGTTGGTGCCCAGGCCCGCCGTGAGCAGCGCCCCGAACACGGCCGTGCCGATGGTGCTGCCCATCTGCTGGAAAAACTGCCCCGAACTCGTCGCCACGCCGATTTCCCAGGGCTTGACCGAGAGTTGCAGGGCGGTGGTGTACAGCGGCAGCGTCGGCCCCAGCCCCAAGCCCAGCAGCACCATTCGCAGCACCACGCCCGAGTACGGCGTGTCGGCGGTCAGGGTGCTGAGCGCGTAAAAACCCAGCGCCGCCACCGCCAGCCCGCCCAGCATCAGCGGCTTGTAGCGCCCGATGCGGCTGGCCACCTGTCCCGAGCCGATCGCGCCGATAATCAACCCCACGGTCAGGGGAATGGTCGCGGTTCCGGCGGCGGTCGCGCTGACCCCCTGCACCTGCACAAGATACAGACTCAGGAAGAGGATCGCCCCCAGGAAGGCCGCCCCGATCAGGAAGCGGGCCACCGCACCCCACGCAAAGGTGGGGTTCCCGAAGAGATGCAGCGGCAGAATCGGGTTGGGGTGCCGCGCCTGCGAGAAGAGAAAGGCGATCAGCGAGACGGCGCTCAGGGCAAAGAGGCCCAGCACCTGCGGGCTGCCCCAGGCATAGATGCCGTCGGCGCCCCAGGTCAGCGCGAGCAGCAGCGGCACGGAAAAGAGCAGGATGAGGAAAGCGCCCAGCCAGTCCACCCGCCCCGTCAGGCCGCTCGCGAGCCGGGGCATCCGCGAGGCGATAAAGGCGACGGCGACGAGTCCGATGGGCAGGTTCACGTAAAAGACCCAGCGCCAGGAGATCTGGTCGGTCAGGAAGCCGCCCAACAGCGGCCCGATCACACTGCTCAGGCCGAACACGGCCCCGAAGAGGCCCTGGTAGCGCGGGCGGTCGATGGGCTCGAACAGGTCCGCGACGATGGCAAAGGCGACCGAGCCCAGCGCCGCCGCCCCGATGCCCTGCAGGGCGCGGAAGACCACGAGCTGCTCCATCCCGCCGCCGAAGAGCGACCCGAGGAAAGGCTCTCCCGACAGGCCGCACAGCGCCGAGCCGATCAGAAAGACCACGATCCCGAACATCAGGATGGGCTTGCGGCCGTACAGGTCAGACAGTTTGCCGTAGATGGGCACCAGCGCCGTGTTGGTGAGCAAGTAGGCAGTGGTCACCCAGGTGTAGAGGTTCAGGCCGTTGAGGTCCGTCACGATGCGCGGCAGGGCCGTGGCGACGATGGTCTGGTCGAGGGCACTCAGGAAGAGGCCCAGCAGCACGCCGAAAAGAATCACGCGCTTGGTGCGCAGGTCGAGGGTCTGCGCGTAGTTGATGGGCGCGGGCGGGGTGGGGGTGGTCATGGGGTCTCCTGGGCGTGGGAGGGAGTGATGTCGTCGATCAGGGCCTGCACCGCGTCGGCGGCGGCGCGGAGCACGGGCGGACGCACGGGCTGAAAGGCGGCGGCGTAAGCCCCCACGAACTGCGCGTCCATCCGCGAGACCACCGCGAGGCCCGCCGCCGTGGGCGCGACGAGCTTCTCGCGGCGGTTGTCCGGGTTCTCGCGCCGCTCGGCCAGCCCCCGGCGCACCAGCCGCTCAACGAGGTGGCTGGTCGCGGGCAGGCTCAGCCGGGCGTGGGCCGCCAGCGCACTCACGGTCAGGGGCGCTCCGGCCCGCAGCCCGTGCAGGGCCGTCATCTGGGCGAAGGTGAGGTCGTGGTCCTGAAGGCCGCCCTGCATGCCGCGCAGCACCTGGGTGCCGATCAGCCGGTGCAGCTCTCGCATGGCCCGCGTCAGCCGGGCGATGTCATCGGGGGCGGGGGGGGCGTTGGCGTGGGTCGGGTCCATCATGCTTCCAAGCTTGGAAAGGTTGAGGACTTAAGATGGTACGAAGACTTGCACTTCACGCCCAAAGGGCGGCGCCCCCACTGAAGAGGCGCCCCCGGACTGGGGTTGAGCAGTGGGCCGGGAGTCTCTGCCCGGGCGGGAGGAGCTTCTCCCGCTCCTGGCGGTGAACTTGGTTCTGTTGCGGCAGAGGAGGTCGGCGACGCTGTCCCGCAGCGCCAGCAGCACGACCCCACCGGCCCATGCAACCCTTCAGGAACAGGTTTTTGAAGCGCAGGTTAGGACCGCGGCTCGGGCGGGCTCTCCCCCCCCTCCTCCTCGAATTCCAGCTCAATGCGGGCGCGGCAGTGGGGGCAGGTCACCACGCTGGCGCCGGGTTCGCCGCCGGGGCCTTCCAGGGTGGGCGAGGCGGCGAGCAGTTCCTCGGTCACGTCGAATTCCTCGCCGCAGGCGGGGCAGACGGTCAGGATGCCCAGCAGTTCGAGTTCGAAGTCCTCGCCGCCGCCGTTGCGGGTGACCTCCATCTCGGCGTGGCAGGAGTCGCACACGATCACGTCGCCGGGGTGCAGCTCGGCGCGGTCCTCGTCGGTGAGTTCCAGCACCTCCGCGCACACCGGGCAGTCGATTTCCAGGGTCGCCATCCCCCCAGTGTACGGGCGTCGCAGTCGGGCCGGGGGCGGGCGCCCTATCCTGAACGCATGATTCGACTCGATGAAACGCCCCTTCCCGGCGTGGGCGTGCGGCACGATTTTGACGGGCGCTACGGCAAGCGCGTGGGCGTGATCACCCACCGCGACGGACGGCGCGAGATTTTCGTCTCCCGCCGCGACGACCCCGACGCCTGCGCCCAGAGCATCGTGCTGAGCGAGGAGGAGGCCGAGGCGGTCGCCGACCTGCTGGGCGGCTCGACGATCACCCGGCACGTCTCCCGGCTCACGCAGGACATCGAGGGGCTGGCGATGGACTGGGTGCCGGTTTCGGGCCTCAGCCCCTACGCCGGGCACGCGCTGGGCGACACCATGATGCGCACCCGCACGGGCGCGAGCATCGTGGCGGTGATGCGCGACGGGCAGGCGATTCCGGCCCCCGGTCCCGAGCTGCCGCTGCGGGCGGGCGACACCGTGGTCGTCGTGGGGACGCCGAACGGGGTGGTGCGGGCCGCGCGGCTGCTGGGCGGAGGCGAGTGACCGCCCCGGCCCCCCCGCTCCCGCCCGCGAGGTGGCCCCATGTCGCTCGCTGAACTGTTTCTGGAACTCGGCGCGGTCATCCTCGCGCTGGCTTTCGTGGGCCGGGCGGCCGGGCGGCTGGGCATCACGCCGATTCCGCTGTACCTGATCGCGGGCATCGGGCTGGGGGCCTTCGTGCACCTGGGCGACGCGCCGGAGGAGTTCATCCACATCGGGGCGGAGATCGGGGCGGTGCTGCTGCTGTTCACGCTGGGGCTGGAGTACACCAGCGCGGAACTGCGCGACAACCTCGCGGCCAACCGCCGGGTAGGGCTGCTCGACCTCGCGCTGAACTTCACGCCGGGGCTGCTCGCCGGGCTGGTGCTGGGGTTCTCGCCCCTCGCCGCCGCCCTGCTGGGGGGCGTGACCTACCTGAGTTCCAGCGGGATCGCCTCCAAGGTGCTCTCGGACCTCGGGCGGCTGGGCAACCGCGAAACGCCCGTGATTCTGGCCGTGTGCGTGCTGGAGGACGTGGCGATGGCCGTCTACCTCCCGGTGATGGCCGCTCTGCTGATCGGGGGCACGCTCGCGGCGGTGGGGGTCAACCTGGCGGTGGCGCTGGCGGCCTTTGCGCTGGCCTTTTTCCTGGCGCTGCGGTACGGGCACGTCCTGAGCCGGGTGGTGAACGTGCAGAGCAACGAGGCGCTGCTGCTCAGCGTATTCGGGCTGGTGCTGGTGGTCGCGGGGCTGGCCGACATGCTGAAGGTGTCGGCCGCGATCGGGGCCTTCCTGGTCGGCATCGCCCTCTCCGGCGAGGTGGCCGACCGCACCCGGCACCTCGTGGAGCCGCTGCGGGACCTGTTTGCGGCGGTCTTCTTCGTGTTCTTCGGGCTGAAGCTGGATCTGGGCAGCGTGCCGGAGGTGCTGCTTCCAGCGGCGGTGCTCGCGGTGATCACCAGCCTCACCAAGTTCTACACGGGCTGGTACGGCGCGGCCCGCGTGGGCGTGCAGACGCGCGGGCGGGTGCGGGCCGGGGCCACCCTGATTCCGCGCGGCGAGTTCAGCATCCTGATCGCGGGACTGGGGCTGGCGCTGGCGCCCAAACTGGGGCCGCTTGCGGCAGTGTACGTGCTGATGACGGCCTTCGTGGGACCTGTCCTGGCCCGTTTCGACGCGCAGATCGCGCCGCTGTTCGACCGAAGGATGCGGCTGGCGGGGGTCCCGGCAGCAGTGACCCCGGCAGAAGCCGCCCGGCCTCCACTGGTCGAGACGCGGGAGCCGCGACCCGACTGACCCTGAATGAAGAGGCGGCCCCCAGGGACACTCCTCAGGGGCCGCCTTCCATTGACCGCCTTAGACGGCCAGCCCCTCGGCGTGGGCACTGACCTCGCGGGCCTCGTACTGGCCGGGCGGGAGGTGAATGGCGGGCGTGTTGACTTCGAACCCGTCGCGCCAGCCCACCTCGTCGAGGGCCTTTTTCCAGGCGCCGATGCTCTCGTTGCGGTAGATCTGGTAGGCGGCCATGCCGACCTCGGGGCCGCCCCGCGCGATCACGGACTCGACCCAGGCCCACTTTGCAGACACGTTGCGCAGTTCGGCGGTGGTGCGCAGTTCCTTCTGAATGCGCTTGAGGCGCTTCTCGATGGTCTGCACCCCGGCGAAGGGGTCCGCGAAGTGCGGCGTGTGGCGCTTGGGCACGAAGGGGCTGATGCCCAGCGCGACCCGGTTGACCTTGGCCAGTTCTTTGGTGAACTCGATCAGCTCGGTGATGTCGTCGTCGTTCTCGGGGCCGAGGCCGATCATCATGTAGACCTTGATGCCCGAAAAGCCCAGGTCGCGGCTGATGTGGGCGGTCTTGAGCAGGTCTTCCGTCGTGATGCCCTTTTTCAGCCAGCGGCGCAGGCGTTCGGAGGGGGCGTCGCTCGCCACCGTGAAGGTTCGCAATCCGCCCGCCTTGAGGATGGCGGCGAGTTCCTCGTCCACGGTGTCGGCGCGGATGGAGGACACGCCCAGCTTGATGCCCCGGTCGGTGAGCACCCGGCCCACGTACTTGGTGTGCGGGAAGTCCGAGAGGGCCGCGCCCACCAGCCCAACCTTCTCCACCCAGTCGGGAATCGTATCCAGCAGTTCCTGCGCCTGGTTGTTGCGGTTGGGGCCGTACATCGTCCGCGCGAGGCAGAAGGTGCAGGGCCGGGGGCAGCCGCGCTGCGCTTCCACCAGGAACATGTTGGACAGTTCCGAGTGGGGCGTCACGATCTGCGAGTAGGCGGGCAGCAGTTCCTTGGGCGCGGTGGCCCAGGTCGGCTCGTGGACGTGCCGCGCCGGGAGGAAGATGCCGGGCATCCCGTCGATCAGGTCGTAGAACTCCTCGCGGGTCTGCGACTCGCGTAGGGCCTCGGAGACCACCGGCACGATCTGCTCGCCGTCGCCGATCACGATCACGTCGGCAAAGGGCGTGAGGGGATAGGGGTTCGAGGACGTGAAGGGGCCGCCAATCATCACGATGGGGTCGGTGTCGCTGCGCTCGGCCCGCAGCGGGTGCATCCCGGCCACGTCCAGCGTGCGGATGATGTTGGTGAGGTCCAGCTCGAACGACACGCTCAGGGCGAACAGTTCGCAGTCGCCCGCGTCGCGGCCCGACTCGACGGTGGGGAGGGCCTGCCCGGTGCGCTCGAAGGCCTCCACGTCGTCGGGAAGGAAAGCCCGCTCGCAGGCGACCCCTTCTTCCTGGTTGAACATGCGGTAGATGACCTGGTACCCGAGCGAGGCCATCCCCACCGAGTAGCGATTGGGAAACGCCAGCGTGACGCGGATGGGGGCCTGCTTGTGCAGGGTGCCGGTTTCCGCGTCCAGCAGCGGTTTGATCTGGGTGCGCCAGTAACTCAAGAAGCCTCCGGGGTGTCCGGGCGCCGGGGAGCGGTCAGACTCGGGGGGCGGCGCACGTCACGGCCCGGTATTCTAGCGGGTTTTGTTTTCTCAACTGAAGCGCCCGTCACGCGGCGGACCGACTACAGCCTCAGGCCCATCAGCAGGGCACCCCCCCGGCGACCGCCTCAACTCGTGGAAGCCGACGCGCCGGTCAAAGGCCTGGGCGCGGAGGTTGCGCCCGCCCACCCCCAGGTGAACGCCCGGCGACCCCGCCTCCCGCAGCGACGAGAAGAGGTGGTCGAGCAGGCGTCGCCCCCGGCCCCTCACCCTGCGCACGCGGCAGCAGATCGATATGCAGGTGGGAGGGGTACCGGGCGAGCAGGTCCGCAGCAGGCGTGGCCGGATGGTGGATCAGGTACGCGAGGCGCTGGTCGGGGGTGCACTCCTCCGGCGGCACGTTCGCCGGGTCGAGGTACCGTGCCCGGAGCGCAGGCCACCACTCGCGCTCCAGCCGCGCGCCAAAGGCGGCGGTACCGAGCACGCCGAGGACGTACCCGCATACGCCCTCCCCATCCTCCAGCACGAGGGCGTGTTCGGGCACGAACGCCAGGTAGGGTCCGGCGTAGACGTGGCCGACGAGCAGCGGGTCACGGTAGAGGTGGGTGCCGTCTTCCCCGCTGTCAGCAGTTTGCAGACAGATGCGGTACAGGACGGCCCTATCGGCGGGGGTAGCGGGCCGCAACTCCATACGGGTCAGCGCACTGGCCGCCACGCGCTCGCCACGAAGTAGGCCAGGCCGCCGAAGAACCCGGCCGCCGCCACGAAGCCCAGCAGCCGCCACAGCACCTGGGCGGTGCCCACGACGACCGAGCCCAGCCCGACGAGCAGTTGCCCGGCCAGCCACACCAGCGCGAGCGCGAGCAGGGCCAGCAGCAGCACCCCGGCGGCGGCGAGGAAAACGCGGGTCATGGAGCGAGGGTAGCAAAGAGGGCGGGGGCCGGGCCGCCCTCCCGCGCCCGGCCCCGCTGCCCGCTGTCCGGCTTAGCCCCGGATGTGCTCGATGATGTGATCGGCGAACTGGCTGGTCTTGACCTCGGTCGCGCCCTCCATGCCACGGGCGAAGTCGTAGGTCACGGTCTTCTGGCGGATGGTGGCGTCCAGGCCCTTCAGGATCAGGTCGGCGGCCTCGGTCCAGCCCATGTAGCGCAGCATCATCTCGCCGGAGAGGATGACCGAGCTGGGGTTGATGACGTCCTTGCCCGCGTATTTGGGCGCGGTGCCGTGGGTGGCCTCGAAGATCGCGTGGCCGGTCACGTAGTTGATGTTGGCGCCGGGCGCGATGCCGATGCCACCCACCTGCGCGGCGAGCGCGTCGGAGAGGTAATCGCCGTTGAGGTTCAGGGTGGCGATCACGTCGTACTCGGTGGGGCGCAGCAGGATCTGCTGCAGGAAGTTGTCGGCGATCACGTCCTTGATCACGATGCCGTTCGGGAGCTGCAGCCAGGGACCGCCGTCGAGTTCCACGCCGCCGAACTCGCGCTTGGCGAGCTCATAGCCCCAGTCGCGGAAAGCCCCCTCCGTGAACTTCATGATGTTTCCCTTGTGGACCAGCGACACGCTCTTGCGGCCGTTGTCGACCGCGTACTGGATGGCGGCGCGGACGAGGCGCTCGGTGCCTTCCTTGGAGACGGGCTTCACGCCAAACGCGGAAGTCTCGGGGAAGCGGATCTTGTTCACGCCCATCTCGCCCATCAGGAACTCGCGCACGCGCTCGGCCTCGGGGGTCCCGGCCTTGTACTCGATTCCGGCGTAGATGTCTTCGGTGTTCTCGCGGAAGATCACCATGTCCACGTCACCTGGCCGCTTGACGGGGCTGGGGACACCCTCGAAGTACTGGACGGGGCGCACGCAGGCGTACAGGTCAAGTTCCTGGCGCAGCGCCACGTTGATCGAGCGGATGCCGCCGCCCACGGGCGTGGTCAGCGGCCCCTTGATGCCGAAGAGGTACTCGTTGAAGGCGTCCACGGTCGCCTGCGGAAGCCACTCGCCCTCGCCGTAAACCTGGGTGCTCTTCTCGCCCGCGTAGACCTCCATCCACTCGATCTGGCGCTGACCGCCGTAGGCCTGCTCCACGGCGGCGTCGAGCACGCGCACGCTGGCCCGCCAGATGTCGGGGCCGGTGCCGTCGCCCTCCACGAAGGGGATGATGGGCCGGTCGGGCACCACGAGCTTGCCGCCCTCCATGCGAATCTTCTCGCCCTGGGTGGGCACCTGGATATGGGGGTCTTGAATCGTCATGACGGCCCAACTGTAGCGCTCCCCTGCCCCGAGGAACAGGCAGTGGCGGAGTGCGCGGGAGCGTCGGCGGCTTTCTGACGCCTCTAAGTTTCCCGCGCTGGGAGGGCCTGGGGCGGTCATTCCGCCTGCTGCACGGGGCCGCGAGAGTCCCCCATCGGGAGACAACCTCGCCGTTCCATGAGCGAGCGGCAAACTCGAGCTTCACCCGGCGCGGGAGCCGGGGCGGGATGCTGGCCCTACCCAACCGGGAATCCATCCACAGGAGGTTTCACGCATGAGTGACGACAAGAGCACGCTGGGGAACCTGGCCGACGCGGCCAAGGCCAAGATCAACGAGGGGGCCGACCGCGCCCGCGCCGCCGGGCACGAGGTCGCCAGCCACTTCGGGGGCACCGCCGACAACCTGGAGGACAAGGCGCAGGCCGCCAAGGACCGCGCCAAGGCCGAAGGCCACAACGCTGAAGCGCACGCCGAGTACGCCGAGGGCAAGCGCGAGGCCACCGACGGCGACGGCCGCTGAGTTCCCCCACCAGCCTCGGCTCCCCACCTTGGGGGGCCGAGGTTCTTTGTGGTCGGGATCAATCCTCAGATTACACTTCAGACATGACCGCTGCTCCCGACTGGCAACGCTGGTACCGTATCGAACCCCAGGAGCGGTATGCCCCGCAGATCGGGGTGCTGGTCGAGATGCTGAACTACGCCCGGATGACCACCCTGGCCGACGTGCGGGGCCTGAACACCGAGCAGCTCTGGGCCACGCCGCCCGGCTTCGGCAACTCCATCGGGGCGCTGCTGACGCATATGGCGGCAGTGGAGCGGACCTACCACCTCTTTTCGCTGGAGGGGCGCGACCTCGACCCGGAGAGGGACGCGGCGCTGCTGGGCGGCCTGAGCATGGGCCGCGAGGGCACGCCTCCGCCCACCGGGCAGAGCCTGGAGACGCTGCTGGGCGAGTTGCGGGAGAGCCGAGCGGTCACGCTGGCGGCCCTCGCCGAGCGGGACGACGCGTGGCTGGCCTCGCGGCTCACGGTGCCGGGCTTCGACTTTCCCAACCAGCACTGGGCGTGGTTTCACGTCATGGAGGACGAGGTCAACCACCGGGGCCAGATTCGCCTGATTCGCAAACTCGTCGCGCCCGCGCCGCAGCCGGACGCGTCGGCTTGACGGGCGAACTCCTGCTGATCCGGCACGCGAAGGCGACCGGACAGGCTCCCGACGCGGCCCTCACCCCGGCCGGGGAGGCCGGGGCGCGGCGGCTGGCGGTCACCCTCGCGAACGCCGGAATCACCTGCATTGTCAGCAGTCCGTGGCGGCGGGCGGTGGACACGGCGCGGCCGCTGGCGGCTCGGCTGGGGCTGGCGGTCGAGACCGACGGGCGGCTCACCGAGCGGGTGCTGAGCGGCGCGGACCTGCCCGGCTGGATGACCCACCTGGAGGCGAGCTTCGCGGACCCGGACCTCGCGCTGCCGGGTGGGGAGTCGGGGCGGGTGGCCCACGCCCGCATCCTCGCGGCGCTGGAGGATGCCCGCGATCCCGGCGGCGTCACGGCGGTCTTCACGCACGGCAACCTGCTGGCCCTCGCGCTGGGGCTGGACCACGCGGGGTGGGCGGGGCTGCGCAATCCGGACGTGTGGCGGCTGGATGGGGAGGGACGGGCGGTCCGGGTGAGCACCTAAGCTCAAGTGTGGCGCCCAGCCTGCGCGGAGGGCAGGGCCAGCCCCTATCATGGCGGGCATGGCGTACACCATCCTCGTCGCGGACGACGAACCGGCGATCCGGACCATGCTGGAGGTCATTCTGTCGGCGGACGGGCACGAGATCGTGGCGGTGCCGGACGGCCGGGCGGCGCTGGACTACCTGCGCGACCACACGCCCGACGCGCTGCTGCTGGACGTGACCATGCCCCAGATGGACGGCTTCGAGGTCTGCTCGCGGGTCAAGCAGGTGCGGAGATTGAAGGGTGCCCCCGTGCTGCTGCTGACGGCACTGGACGACGACCGGACCCGCGACCAGGCGCGGCTGGTGGGGGCCGACGACCTGGTGTACAAGCCCCTGAGCGGCAAGAATCTGCGCAGCCGCGTGAAGCAACTGATCGAGGCGCGGCGGGCGTGAGCCGCCCCTGCCCGCTCCCCAAGGAGGACTGCCCTTGTTCCTGAGGTTCCTGAAACTCACCTCGTCGCTGCTGCTGGCGGGCGGGGTGGCCGCCGCCGGGGTGGCCGCCACCTACGTCACCAAGTGGACGACCGAACTGCCCGACTACCGCGAACTCGACAACCTCAGCCTGGGGGCCGAGACGCGCGTCTTTGCACGCGACGGCGCCCCGCTGGGCACCCTGATTCCCAAAATCGGGGAGCAGGCGATCAGCCGCACGCTGGTCCGGCTCGACGAGGTCAGCCCCTTCATGACGGCCGCACTGATCTCCAACGAGGACCGCCGATTCTTCGAGCACTACGGCCTCGACCCCTTCGGCATCGCGCGGCAGTTTCAGCGGCTGGCGCAGGGCGAGGACCTGCAGGGCGGCTCGACCCTGACCAACCAGCTCATCAAGAACACGCTGCTGTACGACGAGTACAAGGCTGCCCGTACGCCCGACCGCAAGATCAAGGAGTGGCTGCTGAGCGTGCAGGTCGAGCGGGCCTTTACCAAAGAGGAGATTCTGCGCAATTACCTCAACGCGATCTACTGGGGCGACGGCGGCCCGGTCGAGCTGTACGGCATCTACTCGGCGGCGCAGGCCTATTTCGGCAAGACGCCCAAGGAGCTCAGCCTCGCCCAGAGCGCGTACCTCACCATCCTGGTGCCCAGCCCCAACCGCTACTTCAGCTACGACACGGTGCGCCCGCTGATGCGGGTGCTGCTTGACCGCATGGTGGAGGACGGCTGGGTGACCCGGGCGCAGGCGGACGCGGCGTGGAAGGAAGACCTTCAGCCGCGCGGGTGGCAGATTCGCTACGACGCGAACGGGGACGTGAAGAGTGCCCAGCTCGTCGACCGCACCGCCAAGGAACTCAAGGCGGTGACGAGCACGCGGGCGCCGCACTTCGTGCAGCAGGTCGAGCAGGACCTGCTGGCCCGCTTCGGGCGCGAGAAGGTGTACGGGTCCGGCGGGCTGCGGGTCTACACCACCCTGGACCCCAAGGTGCAAAACGCCGTGGAGACGGCCAGCCGCGAGGCGACCGGGCTGCCGCCGGGGGCCACGCTGGGCGCGGTGGTCGTCGAGCCGTACAGCGGCGAGGTGCTGGGCATGGTGGGCCAGAAGCTGCGCGGCAATGCGCCGCCCGAGGACTGGAACAACGCCGCGCAGGGACAGCGGCAGATCGGCTCGACCATCAAGCCGCTGCTGTACACGACGGCCCTCTCGACCGGACTGCGGCAGGACCACCGCGAGGAGGACAAGCCCGTCTCCTTCCCCTGCGACACCTGCAAGGGGGGCGTGTACGAACCGCAGAACTTCGCCGGGGCCGTGAGCTACCGCAACATGACGATCCGCGAGGCGCTCGACCGCTCGCTGAACCTCGTGACCGTGCGGCTGGCCGACCGCATCGGCCTGCAGACCTTCTTCGGCAAGCTCAATGAGCTGGGGTTGCAAACCAACGACGGCACCGGGCTGGCGGCGGCGCTGGGGGCCATCGAGACTACGCCGGTCAAGATGGCGGCGGCCTACGCGCCCTTCGTCAACGGCGGCCTGTACCGCCCGCCCCGGTATGTCACGCGGGTGACGACGGCGCGGGGCGAGGTGCTGTACGACGTGGCGAACGAGGTCACCAAGCCCAAGCGGGTCTGGACCCCGCAGGTCGCCTTCCTGGGGCTGGACATGATCCGGGGGGTGGTCAACGACCTGACCCCCGCGCAGGGCGGGCTGGCGCAGGGAGCCAAGTTCGGCGAGTGGCCAGTCGCGGGCAAGACGGGCACGAGTAACTTCGTGAAGGACCTGTGGTTCGTGGGGACCACGCCCCTGTACACCGGGGCCGTGTGGGTCGGCAAACAGCAGGGCGGGGCCAACCCCGACTACTACTACTCGGGCGTGGTGGGCATTCCGATCTGGAAGCGGATGATGGAGATCTCGCACGCGGGCCGCACGCCGACCGCCTTCGTGCAGCCGCCGGGCATTCAGTACGTGGACGCCCCCGACCCCGGCTACCTGCCGAATGTGAAGCTGGCCGTCCTCGATCCGAGTTTCAAGAACGCGGCCACCACCGCCATCGAGGAGGACGCGCCGCCCCCGGTCGTCTACCGCGAGATCGGCTGGACGCCGAGCACCCCCGACCCGCGCACCACGGTCATCAACGTGGACCGCACGACGGGCCGCATGGCAACCGAGTTCACCCCGCCCGAGCGGGTGGTGCCGCGCCGGGTCGCCATCACCGACCTGCCCGGCTACGCGCCGGACCCCTCCCCCGCTCCGCTGAGTGACGAGAAGCCCGACCCACAGGCGGTCAAGGCGATCCGCACGCCCGACACGGCGCCGGTGGTGCCGGGGTCGGGCGAGAGCAAGCCTGCTTCCAACACGAACTGACCTTTCGGCCCGTGGCCCCCGGTTTCCCCTGCGGACTGGGGGCCTCACGCGGCTGTCATGCGCGGCGGGGCGGCGGGCGGGCATCATGCCGGGGATGAAGCGAGCGCCCTTGCTGACCCTGCTGCTGGCCCTGGGCACCCCCGCCGACGCGCGGGTGCGGCTGGGCGAGCCGCTGCCCGCCCACCCCTGGACGGCCGCCGAACGCGAGATCGTGGTGATCTACTCGCACGACTGCGGCGACCTCGGGGCGCTGTGGGGGGCGGTGCTGGCCGCCGGGCTGCCGGTGCGGGCGGTGAACGCGGAGGAGATTGCCGCCCCCGCCCCGGCCGGAGTCAACGTGTGGCGCGGGGCGGAGGCGACGGCGTTTGCGCGTCGGCTGCGGGTGGGCGCCTACCCCACCGTGCTGCTGGTGCGCGGGGGCCGGGTGTTGAACGCCTGGGAGGGAACCTTCACGGGGAACCTGGGTCTCAAGGGGTCGGGCTGAGCGTCCCCTAGCGCTGACGCCGCTCGGCGAGCACGAGCCGCACGAACTGTGCCAGCCGGGGCACCCGGTGCCAGCGGCGGCGGTCCAGGCCCACCCGCCAGATGAACTCGACCCCCAGTTTGCGCGTCCACGCGGGGGCGAGGTCGGCGGTTCCGGCCAGCACGTCGATGACGCCGCCGCAGCCGATCAAGACCGGGGCACCCAGCACCTGCCGCCAGTACTGGTTGAAGATTTCCTGACGGCCCGCGCCCATCGCCGTGAGGACAAGGTGCGCTCCCGACGCCCCCACCAGATCGGCCACCCGCCCGTCCTCGGAGGAGTCGAAGTAGCCGTGGTGGACGCCCGCGACCTGTACGCCAAAATCACGGGCCGCGTTCTGGGCCGCCTGCTCGGCCACGCCGGGCTTGGCCCCCAGGAAAAAGACGCGCAACTCGGGGCCGTGCCGCTCCATCAGCCCGCGCACGAGGTCGTAGCCGGGGGCGCGGGGCACCTCCTGCCCACGCACTTGCCGGGCGGCCCACACGATGCCGACCCCGTCGGCGGTCACGAGGTCGGCGGCCTGCATCGCCGCCACGAACTCGGGCTGGGTGCGCGACTGCACGATGAACTCGGGGTTCAGGGTGACCACGGTGTGCGGGGCGCGGGGGGCGCGGAACATCCACTCGCCCAGCAGGTCGAGGGCCTGCTCCAGCGTCACCACGTCGAGCGGCAGGTCGAACAGCGTGAGGCGGGTCCCGCCGGGAAGGGGCGAGGGAGGCAGGGAGGCGGTCATGCGTGGGAGGGAGTGTAACACGGGAGGAGGCGGACGCCGGAGGTGAGGGCCGCGCCCCAGGGCGGATGTGGCACACTGTCGGGCATGATGTCGGGGCCGTTCGGAGCGCTGCCGCAGGAGACGCAGGCACAGGTGGTGGCGGCGGCCAGACCCGGCCGCTGGGCACGGGGGGGCCTCCTTTTTCATCCCGAGGACGCGGCCGAGACGCTGTTCGTGCTCACGCGGGGCAGCGTGCGGCTCTACCGCCTGGGGGCCGGAGCGCGGGAGGTCACGCTGGACGTGCATGGGCCGGGCGACCTGCTGGGGACCGGGGCACTGCTGGACGGCGCCAGCTACGGCATGTACGCCGAGGCGATGGACGACACCGAGGCCCTGCTGCTGGGCCGCGAGACGCTGAACCGCCTGACGGCCGCGCACCCGGCGGTGGGGGTGGCCCTCACCGAGCAGGTGACCCGGCAGACCCGCAGCGTGCAGGAACGGCTCGCCGGGCTGGTCTTCATGGAGGTTTCGCAGCGCCTCGCGCAGGCCCTGCTGACCCTGGCCGAGCGCGAAGGCCCCTGGCCGGAGGGCGGCCCGCTGGCCCTGCGCGAGCGCGTCTCGCATCAGGACCTCGCCCATGTGGTGGGCAGCACCCGCGAGACGATCACCAAGCTGCTGGGGGACTTCCGGGCGCGGGGGCTGCTGGACCTGGGCTACCGCCGGATCATCCTGACCGACCGCGCGGGCTTGCAGGCGGCGGCCCGCGAGCCGCTGCGCGAGCGCCCTTCCTGAGCGCCACTGTAGAATCCAAAGCAGTGAACGTGACCAAGACCATCGCAGCGGCGTACCGGGCGGGCGAGTTGCCCGCTTTCTTCCGCCTGGGGCTGGGCGATCTGGACCGGGCGGCCTCGGAACTCCGGCCGGAGGTGGACCGGGCGGCGCTGGCGGCGGCGCTGCGCGAGTATCACCGCGATCTGGGGACACTGGATGCCCAGGCCGAGGAGTGGTTGGAACGGCTGGCGCACCCCGCCTCACGCGTGGTCGTGACCGGGCAGCAGGCGGGGCTGCTGACGGGTCCGGCCTACAGCGTCCACAAGGGCGCCGACGCCGCGCTGCTGGCCCGGCGCCTGCACCGTGAGGACGCCCCGGTGGTCGCCGTGTACTGGGTCGCCAGCCAGGACCACGACGCGGCGGAGGTTGCCTCCACGACGCTGCTCGACCACGCGGAGGAGTTGCACCGGCTGACCCTCGACATGCCGGAGGGCGTGCCCGTGGGGCGGGTGCGCTGGCGGGAAGAGTGGACGGCAGAGGTGGAGGGGCTCCTTGACCGCTTTGACACCGCTCCGGAATACCGCGAGGCGGTGCGGGCACGGGTCGCGCGGGCGGTGACGGGCGGCGGCTCGTGGGCGGATGTGTTTGCCCGGCTGATTCACAGCCTCCTCGCCCCGGCGGGCGTGCTGGTGCTCGACCCGCTGCATCCGGCGCTGGCGCGGCGGATGGCCCCGACCCTGGCCCACGAACTGGAGCGGCCCCTTGACGGACCCGCCCGCATCGAGGCCGCCGCCGAGCAGTTGATCGCGGCGGGCTTCGAGCCGCAGCTTCGCCGTCCGGCGGGGGCGACCAACCTCTTTCTGGAGGAGGAAGACGGCGGGCGGCGTCTGCTGAGGTTTGACGGACGACGCTTCAGCACGGAGACGCAGGAATACAGCCGGGAGGCCCTGCTCGACCTCCTCGCCGCCGACCCCTCGCGGCTGACCCCGGCGGCGGGGCTGCGCCCGGTCGTGCAAGACGCGCTGCTGCCCACCCTCGCCTTCGTGGTGGGGCCGGGCGAGATCGCGTATGGAGCGCAACTCGGCGGGGTGTACGAGCTGCACGGCCTGAAGCAGCCCCTGCTGTGGCCCCGGCTGAGCGTGACATGGCTGGAGCCGAATGTGGCGCGGCTGCTCACGCGGCTGGGCGCGACGGCCGCCGAGGTGCAGGCCGACCCGGAGGGCGTGCTGGGGCGGGCGCTGGCGCGGGAGCGGGGGGCAGCAGCGGCCTCGGCAGAGCGGCTCGCGAAGCTGGACGCCGAGTTGCGAGCACTGGCGGATGAACTGGGCGCCCTCGACCCCACGCTGGTCGGCGCGGCCGAGCGGACCCGCACGCGCACGACCGCGCGGATGGGGCACCTCCAGCGTCTCGCCGTGAGCGCCCTCGCCCGGCAGGAGGACGACCGGACACGGCAGCTCACCCGGCTCAGGCGCCATCTGCTGCCGGGCGGCGTGCCCCAGGAACGTGAGATGAACTTCCTGACCTACCTGCTCAAGCATGGGGAAGAACCGTTGCGGCGGCTGCTCGCGTTGGAGCCGGGCACGCGGACCGAACTGCCCATTTCCTGAAGGTCAGGGCACGCGCTGGGGGTCGGTGGCGCTCTCGGCATAGGCCAGCCCACCCGGCAGCACGGCCAGGGCCAGGGCCTCCAAGGCAGCCTGCCGCTCGGTGGATGTGGAGGCCGTCAGGACGCGGCGCAGGAGGGCGGCCTCGGGCGCCGCGTGCCGTTCAAGGTCGCGCAGCCAGGCACGAGGCTTGACCTCCCACCAGCCCCGCGCCGCGTAGAGGGCACCCATCAGCCGTCCAGCCGCATTCAGGGCGATCAGGGCGTGCAGGTCGTCTCCCATCAGGCTGCGGGCCTCCACCACCTCGTCCACCCACATGTGCCGCTCGGCAGGTGTGGGCGGTCGGGGGGTCGGGCCTGCCGCATGGATGGCCCGCGCTTCCTCCACCAGCGCGGTGAGGTCGGGGTGGGGCAAGGCGGCGCGGCCCTGCGCGAACATGGCGACGGTCGCGTGGTCGGGCGCGGCGAACATCGCGCGGACCTTACGGACCGGGTTGTGGAAGACCTCCACGGGCACGCCGTCCACCACAAAGCTGCCCCGCCAGCGGTGGTCGCCTTCCACCAGCGCGTGGACGTCGAGGTCGCTGTGCTCGTCGGCCTCTCCCCGCGCGGCGCTCCCGCACCATAGGGCGGCGTAGACGCCGGGCGTGGCCGCGATGCGGGCGAGGGCGGCGGGCAGGGCGGCTTCCAGACGGGCCTGGGCAGCGGGGTCGGCAGGCATGGGGCAGGCTACCGCCCCACTGCCCCTACGCGGGAACGGAGTCGGGCAGCCACTCCAGCGCCACCCCCCGCGTGCCCAGCCAGGCGTGCAGGTCGTAGCGGGCGCGGGCGAGACCGGACAGCACCCCGTGCGCGGCGGTCACGGCGCTCAGGCACGTTTCGGCGCTGATGTACCCGGCGCGGTGGGCGGCCAGCAGCTCGTCGGTGTCCACGATCTCGGCGGCGATCCCGTCATGGACGAGCAGGTCGAGGTAGTGGTCGTGCACACTCCAGACCTCGCCCTCGCGGGTCACGGTGGCGATGTCGAGGTAGTAGTCGTGCTCGCGGAGACCGTGGAAGTCGTAGCGGCACACGACCAGCCCCAGGTCGGGGAGAAGGTGCGCCTGCCAGTGCCGGATGCGCGGGTGGGCGACAAACTCCCGCGCCACAAAGAGGCCGTGGGCGTGCTCACGGTAGACGCCGACTGGCCGCACCCCGGTGTTGGTGTGGTGCTCGCGGGTCCGCAGGTCGTGGCGCTCGATTTTGACCGGCTCGGCGGCTTGCATGGACCACCGTACCCGGTTTGGGCGGTCAAACGCCATGAGGGGGCACTCAAGAACGGCTTCATGAAGGCGGGCGTGTCCAGGCAACCTGAGCTGCACCCACTTTCTGGACCCGGTTCAGGAATCCTGGCCTCCCGGTGCCGACCCCGTAGCCTGAAACGATGAGCCGAACAACCGCATTTCTGGGTCTGGGCGCGATGGGAGCGCCGATGGCCGCCCACCTCGCGCGGCAGGCCCGCGACACCGGGGGACGCGCCCTGGTGTGGAACCGCACGGGCGCGAAAGCCGACGCGCACGCCCGCGAGCACGGCAGCGAGGCGGCGCACCTCTCCGGTGCGGCGCGGGCCGACGTGATCTTTTCGTGCCTGCCCACCAGCCGTGAGGTGGACGAGGTGCTGGCCGAGCTGGAAGCCGACCTGCGCCCTGGCACCGTCTGGGTGGACTGCACGAGCGGGCACCCGGAGGCGGCGCGGCGGCAATCGGCGTGGCTGGCCGAGCGGGCCGTCGCTTTCCTCGACGCGCCCGTCAGCGGCGGCACTGCCGGGGCACAGGCGGGCACCCTCACTGTGATGGTGGGCGGGGAGGCGGACGTGCTGGACCGGGTCCGGCCCGACCTCGCCTTCGCGGGCAAGGTGGTCCATGTGGGCGGCACCGGGGCGGGCTTCGCGGTGAAAGCCGTGAACAACGCGCTGCTGGCGGTCAACCTGTGGGCGGCGGGCGAGGGACTGGCGGCGCTGGCGCGGGCCGGGGTGGACGTGGAAGGAGCGCTGGAGGTCATCAACGCGAGCAGTGGCCGCTCCAACGCCTCCGAGAACCTGATCGGTCAGCGGGTGCTGACGCGCGAGTTTCCGGTGACTTTCGGGCTGGGGCTGCTCGCCAAGGACGCGGGCATCGCCGCCGACGTGGTGCGGGCGGCGGGGGCGAGTGCGCCCGTGCTGATGCAGACCGAAGCCCTGTTCCGCGCCGCCGCGACGGTGGTGGGCGCCGGGGAGGACCACACCGCCGCTCTGAGACTGATCGAGCAGATGAACGACCAGGAGATCCGATGACCCAGACTCCCAAGTTTGCCGTGGTGACCGATGGCGGCCTCGACGCCTTCGCGGACCTGAGGAATGCCGTCCCTGTCGCCCCCTTTAGCCTGAATTTCGGGGACCAGAGCTACCGCATGGGCGAGATCACGCGGGAGTGGCTGTTCCGGGAGCTTCAGACCAACCCCACGCACCCGACCTCCAGCCAGCCCACGCCGCAGGACTGGGCCTCAGGCTACCGGGCGGCGGGGGCGGGCGGTCTCCCGGTGCTGGCCCTCACCATCAGCGCGGGGCTGTCGGGCAGCCGCAACGCCGCCGAGCAGGCGCTCGCACTGGTGCCGGACGTGCCCGTCACCATTCACGACACCCGGACCCTCAGCGCGGCGCAGGCCTTTCAGGTGCACGCCGCCGCGACGGCCGCCGAGCGGGGCGAGTCGCTGGAGACGGCCCTGGACTGGGTGCGGCACACGCACGAGGAAACCGAGCTGTACTTCACCATCGAGACGCTGGAGTACCTGCGCCGGGGCGGGCGCATCGGTCGCGTGCAGGCCACGCTGGGAGGGCTGCTGAACCTCAAGCCCGTCATCACGGTGGACAAGGAGGCCGCAATCTACACCAACGTGGGCCGGGCGCGGTCGTACAAGGGGGCTATTGAGGCTGTCGCCGCGCAGGTCACCGCCCGTCACGGCGAGGGCACCCCGCTGCGGCTCGGCCTGCTGTACGGCTCGGTGCGCGAGGACGCCGACGCGCTGCTGGCGGCCATCTCGCAGCGGCACCCGGTCGTGTGGTCGGGCTTTGCGGGAGTCAACCCGGTGCTGAATGTGCATACCGGGCCGCGGGCGCTGGGGGTGGCGGCGGCGCCGGGCGGGTGGGTCTGGGAGAGGTAAGGGCTAGTACGGCAGCCCCGCCAGCCGCAGCAGCCACTCCCGCGCCTCGGCCGCGTCGCCCAAGCGGCGGGAGCGGTCGGGGTCGGTGAGGGCGGCGAGCAGGGGGTCGAGGGGGTCGGCGGCGGGGGGCGGGGGCACGCCCTGGGGACCCAAGGCCCCGTGCAGCCCCCAGCCCAGCAGGATGCCCACCCCGTAGAGGTCGCTTTCCGGCCCCAGAGGTTCGCCCCGGCGCGACTCCGGACTCTGAAAGGCGGCGGTGCCCATGCGGGTGGGAGCGGCGAAGGTCTCCCCCGCCGGACCCGAGAGGTCGAAATCCACCAGGGTCGCGCTGCCGCCCGGCTCCGCGATGATGTTCTCCGGCTTCACGTCGCGGTGGACCACGCCGCGCCCGTGCAGATGCCCCAGGGCGCCCAGCAGGTGGGCCAGCGTGAGCAGGTAGGCGCGGCGATCACAGGTGAGCGCGGGGCGGTGGGCGTAGCGGGTAAACAGCACCTGCCCACGGGCATAGGTCAGGAGCAGGCCGGGGCGGCCCTCGACAGTCACGGGGGCCAGCACCCGCACCAGCCGGGGGTGGTCGAGGCCTGCTCCGCACGCCAGCTCGCGCTCCGCGTGAGAAGCGAAGTGCGGCTCGAAAATCTTGACCGCGCGGGGTTGACCCTCGGCATCCACGGCGAAATACACCACGCTGTGCGAACCGCGCCCCAGGGGCCGCACGAGGCGCACCCCCTCTCCCACGACCTGTCCCGCCAGCGGCATCCTGGCCCCACGGTACCGCACCCGCACCCACGGCCGGGAGGGCTGCCCCCTACACTCCCCCCATGCCGGGGTATGGACTGGTCTTGGGGGGCGGGGGCGCACGTGGGCTGGCGCATGTCGGCGTGTGGCGCGTGCTGGAGGAAGCCAGGCTGCCGCCGCAGGTGCTGGCGGGGACCTCGATGGGAGGGCTGGTCGCGGCCTTTATCGCGGCGGGGACAAGTGCGGACGAGTTGCAGCGCATCTCGGAAACGGTGTCGTGGCGGCGGCTGCTCGACTGGCGGCTGGGGAGGGGGCTGCTGCGGGCCTCCGCGTTCGAGGCGTGGCTGGCCGAATACCTCCCGCCCACCTTCGAGGCGCTGGAGCGCCCGCTGGCCGTCACCGCGACGGACGTGCTGACTGGGCGCATGGTGTACCTGCGGGGCGGCGACCTGTACGCGGCGCTGCGGGCGACCACGGCCTATCCGGGAGCCATCGACCCCGTGCCGTACGGCGACATGCTGCTGGCCGACGGTGGGATTCTGAACCAGGTGCCGGTGGACGCGGCGTTTTTTCTGGGCGTGCAGCGGGTCGTGGCCGTGGACGTGACGGTACCCGAGCCGCTGGAACTGCCTGGGCGTCGGCGGCGCTGGCGCTCGGAGGCCCATCTGGGGACGGTGCGCTCGCTGCGGCGGGCGGTGGACATCATGCAGGCGCAGCTCACCGACGCCCGCCTGAGCCTCTACCGCCCCGACGTGCTGCTGCGGCCGGACCTCGGGGACATCGACCTGCCGTCCTTTCGCCGGGGGGCCGAGGCCATAGAAGCGGGCGAGGCGGCGGCGCGGGCCGAACTCTCGCGGGTGCGGGCGCTGGTGGGGGACGGGTGACGGGGGCGGGAAGCTGACCGCACCCTGCTATCCTGCGCGGCGGATTAAAGGAGCCGCATGACAAGACTGAAAGGGGCCGGGAGCGGTCTGCTGGGCAAACTGTGGAAGGAAGTGCTGGAACCCATCGTCTTCGCGGTGGTGATCACCCAGTTTCTGGCGACGCTGGTGGGCGTGGACGGCGTGAGCATGATGCCCAACCTGCGCGACCGCGAGCGGGTCTTCGTGCCGAAGTACGAGACGTGGCTGCACAAGGCGGGCGTGGGCAACTTCAGCCGGGGCGACATCCTGATCTTCAAGCCCCCGCGCGAGGCCGCCGAGCGTGCCCCCAACCTCACCCGCCCCGGCCCCTTCGGGCTGTGGACCTACCGGCCCTTCCTGATCAAGCGGCTGATCGGCCTGCCCGGTGACCGAATCCGCATCGAAGATGGCGAGGTCTTCGTCAACGGCACGCGGCTCGACCAGAGCTGGACCACCGACTACTGGCGCGAGCAGGGCTGCTGGGACACCGGGAGCCCGCTGGCGAATGGCGCGACCTCCAGCATCGGCGGCATCGTGCCCGACCAGGCAGAGATCACGGTGCCTGACGGCCACTATTTCGTGATGGGCGACAACCGCACGGCGGGCGGCAGCGAGGACTCGCGCCTGTTCGGGCCAGTGCCCCTGCGCGACATCGCCGGGCGGGCGGCGGCGGTCGTGTGGCCGGTCATTCGCAAGCAGAACGCCCGCTACGACTGCGCGGCGGGGCAGGTCGCCGACTTCAGCGGCGAGAGCGTGCTGAACTGGCGCGTGCTGGAGCGCCCCGAGGCCTTCGACGCGCTGAAGTCGGCGCTGGGGGATCAGGCGAAGCGCTGAGGCGACGTGGCGGAAACGCCGGGCACCCAGAGGGGGAAGCCCGGCGTTCTGGTTGTTGGGTGGGAGAAAAGACCCCTCTCCCTGGGGAGAAGGGTGCGGCGAAGCAGCGGGGTGAGGAGCCTCTTCCAGCCTCCGCCTTACTCCTCTTCCCCGTTCTCACCGCCCAGCACGGTGATCTCGGTCTCTTCCCAGGCGACCCGGTACTCGCCCTCGCGGGCGATGAAGTCAGCGGCCATTCGCAGGGTTTCTTCGACCCAGCCGTAATCGTTGCTGAGGGTGGCGACCCCGATCACCTCCCAGTCGTGGGCGTCGAGACCGTCGAGGCGGGCCACCGTCAGGGGGTAGCGGGCCTTGAGGCGCTCGACGACCGGGCGCACCAGGGCTCGTTTTTCCTTGAGGTTGCCGACCCAGGGCATCTCCACCCGGACGGTGAGGACGCCGACGTAGCCGAGGGCCACGGGCCTTCAGAGCATCCCGGCCAGGAACCCCTGCGAGCGCACGGCCCGCACGAGGTCCATCACGGTGTGCTGGGAGGGGTCGTAGTGGACTTCGATCTGGCCCTCGTCGGGGGTGGCCTGGGCGACACCGGGAAGGGAACGGAGGTGCTGGGCGACGCGCTCGCCCGCGTCGCGGGTCATGCCGCGCACGCCGAGCAGCACACGGGTGGGCTTGCCTGTCATGGCAGCCATTATGCCGCGCCCCCATCCGCCCTGGCCAATCGGGTGCCCGGCGCGGTGACCGCGCGGGTGCCGAGGTGACAGACGCCGTAGCCCCCGACGAGGTGCGCTTCCTCCTGCTGGGCGGCTCCCTCCAGCGCGGGCGTCACCGGGAAGTGGACCTCGTACACCGCGCTGTCGTACGCACTCTTGACGACGGCGTGGAGCAGGCCCGCCGCCGCTTCCCCCGGCGCGTCGGGCGCCAGCAGCAGCGACCGCACCAGGACGATGGGCCGGTCCCCCTGCCAGACATGCTGGGCGAGGACGGCCCCCGCGAGGCCTGTCCCCTCCCCCTGCGCGACGAAGGAATGTTCGCTGCGCTCGTAGAACTTCAGGGCGGCGAGGCTGGTGCTCAGGCGGCCCGTGCGCTCGCGCTCCGGCAGAGTGTCGAAAGCGGGATCGGCCATGTGCTGGGCGGTGAGGTCGAGCTGGGCGAGGGCCTCGAAATCGGCCTCGGTAAAGGTGCGGTAGCGGAGCATCGTGCGCTCAGCCTAGCGCTGGAGGGCCGCCGAAGACCGAGTGGCTCTGATTTCAGAACCTCCGGGAAAGCACCGGAGGTTCTTCCACCGCCGCCAGCCGGTCTTTTGCTCCTCGCTTCGCTCGCCCCCCGTCCCCGACTCACCGCAAGTTCGCCTGAATCTCCTCGCGGGTGGGCATCGCGTCCTGCGCTCCGGGGCGGGTGCAGGCCAGGGAAGCGGCTGCGCCCGCCGCCCGCAGCGCTTCCGGGAGGGGCAGCCCCGCGACCAGCCCGGCGGCCAGCACGCCCGCAAAGGTGTCCCCTGCCCCGGTGGTGTCCACGGGGGTGACGGGGAGAGCGGGAAGGGCATACGCCTCCGTTCCGGTCACCGTCAGGCTGCCCCGCGCTCCCAGGGTCACGGTGATGGCCTGCGGTCCGGTCGCCAGCAGGGCGCGGGCCTGGGCCTCCACCTCTCCCCCACTGGGGGCGAGGGCGGCGAGTTCGGTTTCGTTGACCAGCAGGTGCGTGACGTGGGCAAGCAGTTCAGGATCGGGCGCCTGCACGGGAGCCGCGTTGAGGAGCACGGTCAATCCCGCCGCGTGCGCCCGCCGCGCCGCCTCGCGGGTCACCCCGGCGGGCAGCTCGCCTTGCAGAAGCAGGTGGGTGAAGGGGGGGAGGTCGGCGGGCAGATGCCCAGGCGTCATCCGCGCATTGGCGCCGCTCGCCACCGTGATCGCGTTCTCGCCGCCCTGGGCCACCGTGATCAGGGCGAGGCCCGTGGGCGCGTCCAGCGTGTGCAGCCCGCCGAGGTCCACGCCCGCCCGCGTCAGGCCGCGCAGGGCCGCCTCGCGGAAGGAGTCGGCGCCGACCGCTCCGCACAGGGTCACCCGCGCTCCGGCCAGCGCCGCCGCGACCGCCTGATTTGCACCCTTGCCGCCGGGCGAGACGCGCACGTCGCCGCCCAGGACCGTCTCGCCGGGGGCAGGGATGTGGGGCGCCTGCACGGTCAGGTCGGCATTCACGCTGCCGACCACGAGCAGGGTCATTCCACCCCCGCCGTTTCAGCGGGGTAACGCTCGCGCCACAGCGCCCAGCCCTCGTCCGGAAAGGCGCGTTTGGCCTCGGGCGCGAAGAGGCGGGCGCCCTCGGCCTCCAGTTCGGGGTCGGGGCAGGGCAGCACCTGGGTCTCCTGCATGGCGGGGTGGTCGCTCCACTTGATCAACCGGCCCGAGCCGCCCCAGGGGTCGTCGGTGGCCCACACGACCCGGCCGACCCCCAGCAGGGCGGAGGCGCCGCCGCACATCAGGCAGGGTTCCAGGCTGGTGTAGAGGGTCAGCGTCTCGGGGTCCCTCAGCTTTCCCGCCGCGAAAAAGAGGTCCATCTCGGCGTGCGCCACGCTGGCGGCCCCCACATGCTCGGGCGTCTGGGCCTCGCCGACGCGGTTGCGGCCCCGGCCGATGATGTCGCCCTCGGCATTGACCAGCACGGCGCCGACGGGCGAGCTGCCCGCAGCCTGCGCCTCACGCGCCAGGGCCAGGGCTTCCTGAAGGTAGCTGCGGTGGGAGGCCGTCATGCGGGCCAGTGTGGCACGGCCCCCGGGGGAGGCGCGGGGGGAGCGGGGTGTGCTTATACTCAGTTCAATGTCAAGTCGCCCCCACCCCGCCCGCCGCCACGCTGAGGCGGCGGGTGCGGCCCAGCGGGAGCGCGAGGAGCGTGAATGACCCCCATGCACAGACCCTGGCTGTCCCATTACGAAGAAGGTGTGCCGCACGAGTTCACGCCGACCAACGACACCCTGCCTGACCTGTTGCGCCGCGCGGCGCAGGCCTACCCGGAGCGCACCGCCCTGACCTTCCTGGGGGCGAAGACGACCTACCGGGCGCTGTGGGGACAGGTCACGGCCTTTGCGGCGGCGCTCCAGAGAATCGGGATTCAGCCCGGCGAGCGCGTCAGCCTGATGCTGCCCAACTGCCCGCAGTTCGTGGTGGGCTTTTACGGGGCGCTGCTCGCCGGGGCCACGGTGGTCAACACCAGCCCGCTCTACACCCCGCACGAGCTGCAGCACCAGCTTCAGGACAGCGGCAGTGAAACGCTGATCCTGCTGGACGCCTTTTACCCGCGCTACGAACAGATTGCCGGGACGGTCCCGGTGCAGCGGGTGATCGTGACCGGGATTCAGGACGCGCTGCCCTTTCCGAAAAACGTGCTCTACCCGCTCAAGGCCCGCCGCGAGGGGACGTGGGTGAACGTGAAGGCCGGGGGGTCGGTGTACTCGCTGCCCCAGCTCGTGCGGCAGGAGGGCACCCCGGAGGCCGTCACCCTGCGCCCCGACGACGTGGCCCTCCTCCAGTACACGGGCGGCACGACCGGCGTGCCCAAGGGCGCGATGCTGACCCACCACAACCTCGTGGCGAACGCCGAACAGGCCCGCGCATGGATGACCGACCTGAAAGACGGGCATGAGGTCACGCTGGCGGCCATTCCCTTCTTCCACGTCTACGGGATGACGGTGGCGATGAACCTCAGCCTCTTGATCGGGGCGACCATCGTGCTGGTGCCCAATGCGCGGGACATCAAGATGGTGCTCTCTCAGATCGGCGCGAGCGGGGCGACCCTCTTTCCCGGCGTGCCGACCCTGTACAACGCGATCAACCACCACCCCGACACCCCCAAGCACGACCTGACCAGCATCCGCGCGTGCATCAGCGGGTCGGCCCCGCTGCTGCTGGAAACCGCGCGGCAGTTCCGGCAGATCACCGGGGGCGCCAATCTGGTGGAGGGCTACGGCCTGACCGAGGCCAGCCCCATCACGCACACCAACCCGATTTTCGGCGACCAGCGCGAGGGCAGCATCGGCCTGCCCTTCCCCGGCGTGGACGCCGTGGTCATGGGCGAGGATGGCCAGGCCGTGCCGACCGGCGAGGTGGGCGAGCTGTGGGTGTCCGGCCCGATGGTCATGAAGGGGTACTATGGCCGCCCCGACGAGACCGAGAAGGTGCTGCGCGAGTGGCAGGGCCAGACCTGGCTGCTGACGGGCGACATGGCGGTGATGGACGACGACGGGTACTTCCGCATCGTGGACCGCAAGAAGGACCTGATTATCGCCGGGGGGTTTAACATCTACCCGCGCGAGGTCGAGGAAGTGCTGACCGCCCACCCCGCCGTGCTGGAAGCCGCCGCCGTGGGCGTGCCCGATGAATACCGGGGCGAGAGCGTGCATGCGGTCGTGGTGCTCAAGCCGGGGCAGGAGGCGACCGAGGCCGACATCATCGCCCACTGCCGCCGCGAACTCAGCGCGTACAAGGCGCCCCGCAGCGTGGAGTTCCGCGCCGAACTGCCCAAGACGGCGGTGGGCAAGGTGCTGCGCCGCCAGCTCGCGGACGAGGCGAAGGCGGCCCGGCAGCAGCCCGCCTGACCTTTCCCAACTGACCACGCAGGACTCCGGGGCAGCCTGGGGTCCTGCCCTTTTGGTGAGGGTCACCACCTTTCACTTGCCAGGTCAGCGGGTCTCAGAAGTCGCCGCCAGGAGTGACTTCTAAGTCCTTTTTTGCCGACTGACAGCGGGTTTGTGCCCTTTCAGAGAGCGTGTTAGGCTCGCCTTCATACCCAAGGAGGCAGGACCATGACGAACACGCTACTGGAGGGCTTCCTCCCCTTTGAACACGAGCCGTATTTCGCCTTCGGTCAGCCGGAGGTGGCGGAGCGGCAGCGGGCAGCGTACCGCGCGGTGCGGGAGAAGTACGTCGGTCAGGGCTTCCCGCTCTACATCGGCGGGCGGGCGGTGGAGGCCGACGGCACCTTCGAGGTCCGCAACCCCGCCGACACCCGCGAGGTGGTGTGGCGCTTTCCGAAGGCGACCCCCGAGCAGCGCGAGGAGGCGATTCGCTGCGCTGTAGAGGCGTTTGAGGACTGGCGCTTTTCCGATCCCCTCCAGCGGGCCACCATCTTCAAGCGGGCGGCGGAGCTGCTGCGGGCGCGGCGGATGGAATTCAACGCGGTGATGGGCCTGGAAAACGGCAAGAACTGGGCCGAGGCCGACGGTGAGGTGGCCGAGTGCGTGGACCACTTTGAGGTCTTCGCCCGCGAAACGCTGAAGTGGGCGCAGGGCAAGCCCGTCTACCCGATGCCCGACGAGCACGTCACGACCGTGTATGAACCGCTGGGCGTGGTCGTGACCATCAGCCCCTGGAACTTTCCGGCGGCGATTCCGCTGGGCATGAGCCTGGGCGCCATCGCGGCGGGCAACACCGTGATCTGGAAGCCCGCCTCCGAGACGCCGCTGTCGAGCCTGCTGCTGGTCGAGCTGCTGTACGAGGCGGGATTGCCCCGGAACGTGATCCAGTTCCTGACCGGCACGGACGAGGTGCTGGGTGACCCCCTGGTGGACCACAAGGATGTCCGCATGATCGCCTTTACCGGTTCCAAGGAGATCGGCTGCCGCATCTACGAGCGGGCCGCCCGCGTGGGGCCAGGGCAGCGCTGGCTCAAGCGCGTGATCGCGGAGATGGGCGGCAAGGACCCCACGGTGGTGTGCGCCGACGGCGACATCGACGCGGCGGCACTGGGCATCGTGCAGTCGGCCTTCGGATACGCCGGGCAGAAGTGCTCAGCCTGCTCGCGCGTGATCGCGGAAGAGAGCGTATACGACGAGCTGCTGGAAAAGGTCGTGCGGCTCGCGGGGGAGCTGAAGGTCGGCTCGCCGGAAGAGAACGGGGCGATTGGCCCAGTCATCCACGCGGGGAGCGCCGAGCGGATCATGGAGTACGTTGCACGGGGCAAGCAGAGCGCCCGGCTGGTGCTGGGCGGCGAGCGGGCGGACGCGGGCGAGGCCGAGGGCGGTTATGTCCAGCCCACCATCTTTGCGGACGTGGACCCGAAAGACCCCCTCTTTCAGGAGGAGATCTTCGGCCCGGTCCTGAGCTTCACCAAGGCCCGCGACTGGGAGCACGCCATCGCGCTGGCGAACGACTCCGAGTACGGCCTGACCGCCGCCTTCTACAGCCGCGACCCGCGCAAGATCGAGGAAGCGCGGCGGCGCATCCACGTCGGGAACCTCTACGTGAACCGCAAGTGCACGGGGGCCTTGAGCGGCACCCACGCCTTCGGCGGCTACGGCATGAGCGGCACGAACGCGAAGGTGGGCGGGCCGGACTACCTGTTCTGGTTCGTGCAGACGAAGACGGTGGCGCAGAAGTACTGAGGCTAGGGCGCGGCGCTGGCCCCGAGCCATGCCCGCGCTTCGGCCTCGGTGCGAACGAAACGAATCAGGGGGTGGGCGGCGTGTTCGTGGGCGAGTTCGGCGAAGCGTTCGCCGTGGGCGGCGAAGTCCGGCAGGATCAGCGCCGTGCGGAGGCCATAGTTGGTGAGCTTCTGGAAGAGTTCGCCCGCCAGCCCGCTGCGAAGCTGGAAGAACTCCGGGCCGAGGTCCGCTGCGGTGAGGATCAGCCCGTCCAGGCCCCAGGCAGCGCCGATCAGGTGGAAGACGTCGGGCAGGCTCTGGACACTCACGCCCAGTTCCCCCGCCGTCTTGACCCGAGGTTCGTCCTTCATCCGGAGCAGGCTACCCCGCCTCCCCTTCTGCGAGACTGACGCCATGACCGACCCCCAACCCGACCGCAACGAGCGTGCCCAGCTCGCCTTCGCCCGGCTGCTGCCCAAGCTGTTCCGGGGCGGGCAGGCCTTTGTGGGCGTGGAGGCGGCGCTGAGCGGCCTGGACGCCGACGCCGCTGCCCGCCGCCCGGACGGGCTGCCGCATTCGGTGGCCGAGCTGGTGGCCCACGTGAACTGGTGGAACCGCTGGATGCTCGACATCATCGAGATGGGAGAGAGCCTCCCCTACCCCGCCCACGCCGCCGACACCTGGCCCACCGTGACCCCGCAGGACTGGCCGCGCGTGAAAGCCGAGTTCTACGAGCTGCTCGCGCGGGTGGACACCCACACCGCCCGCCCGGACCTCGCCAACCCGGTCAACCACGACGAAACCATCGGGGAGCTGCTGGCCGACTTCGCTCTGCACACGGCCCACCACTTCGGGCAGGTGGTCACCGTGCGGCAGGCGTTGGGGGCGTGGCCGCCTCCGGGGGGGGGGGACACGTGGTAGACGCCGATCTCGCCGCCACCGAGCTGAATGCGGGCGACTCCAGCCGCGCCTCGCACGTGTGGCGGGTGGACTCGGCGGATGGGCCGGTCATCCTGCGGCGCTCGTGGTGGACCTCGCCGGACGTGAGCGCGTTCATGCTGGGCCTCTGGCGATTGTTCGGGGTGGACCCGCGCAACCTGCACGCCACCGCCGACACCTACCGCTTCTGGCAGGGGCTGGGGGCCTGGACGGTGCCCGAGGTTCTGGGCCTCACGGACTTCCGGGGCGCTGCGGCGCTGCGGGTGGCCTTCGTTCCGGGTGAGCCGCCGCGTGACTTGCGGGAAGCGGACGCGGCGGAACTGGGACGGCGGGTGGCGCGGATCCATGCCCGGGCAGCGGACGGCTTCGGCCCGGTGACGGGTCAGCCGCCGCATTCCCTGGCCGACTTCTACCCACGGGCGCTGGAGGTGGTGCATGAGCTGGCGGCGCACTTCGGGCCGGAGGCGTGGGCAGGCCACTGGCCGGACGTGGAGGCCGCGTTCCGAGACGCTCCCTCCCCCACCCGCGCCGTCCCGATGCTGCTCGACTGGAACGGCTCGCAGTTCGTGTGGCGGGAGGGGCAGCCCTTCGCCCTGGTGGACGTGGAGGCATCGGCCTTCGCGCCGCCTGAACTCGACCTCTGCCTGTGGGAGGTGTTGCTGGACGCGGCGGGCGCGCGGGCTTTCCGGACCGCCTATGCCCAGACGTTGCCCTTTCCCGACCTCGGCCCGCACCGCGCGGCGTGCCGCCTGATTCTGCGGGCGCTGGAGGTGGAGGGGTCACCGCCCCTCCCCGCGTGGCTGGCCCTCCCTTCCCACTTCGACTCCTGAACCCCGAAAGGTGCCCCTCCCCGTGACCGACTCCAGCGTCTTCTACCGTTCGCGCAAGCCCTATCCGACCGCCGTGCGGGGAGAGGGGGTGTACCTCTACGACGCGGGCGGGCGGCGCTGGCTCGACGGCTCGTCGGGAGCGCTGGTGGCGAATATCGGGCACGGGCGCCCGGAGGTCGCCGAGGCGATGGCGCGGCAGGCCCGCACGCTGCCCTTCGTCCACGGCTCGCAGTTCACCTCGGACGTGCTGGAGGAGTACGCGGCGCGGCTGACGGCCTTCCTGGGGCTGCCGGGCTTCCGCTTCTGGGCCGTCTCGGGCGGCTCGGAGGCGAACGAGAGCGCGATCAAGCTGGCGCGGCAGTACCACGTCGAGCGCGGCGAGCCGGAGCGGTACAAGGTCATCACGCGGGTGCCGAGCTACCACGGCGCCTCGCTGGGAGCGCTCGCGGCGTCGGGGATGGGGGCACGTCGGGCGATGTACGCCCCCCTGATGAACGAGGCCGCGTGGCCCAAGATGCCCAAGCCTGACCCTACCCTCTCCGGCGAGGACGACGCCGAGCGGCTGCGGGCGGTGCTGGAGGAGGCGGGGCCTTCGAGTGTCGCCGCCTTTATCTGCGAGCCCGTCGTGGGCGCATCGGATGCCGCGCTGGCCCCGAATCCGGGCTATCACGCCCGCATCGCGGAGATTTGCCGGGAGCACGGCGTCCTCTTCATCGCCGATGAGGTCATGAGCGGCATGGGCCGCTGCGGCTCACCGCTGGCGGTACGGCTGGGGGGAGACGTGACCCCGGACCTCGTGGTGCTGGGCAAGGGACTGGCGGCCGGATATGCGCCGCTGGCGGGACTGGCCGCCTCGCCGGAGACTTACCGCACGGTGATGGAGGGGTCGGGCGCCTTCCAGCACGGCTTCACCTACGCCGGGCACCCGGTCAGCGTGGCGGCGGGGCTCAGCGTGCTGGACATCGTGGAGCGCGAGGCACTGCCGGAGCGGGCGCGGGAGCAGGGGAAGCGGCTGCTGGCGGGCCTGCGCGACCTCCAGGGCCGTCATCCCAGCGTGCTGGAGGTGCGCGGGCACGGCCTGTTGCTGGGCGTGGTGCTGGGTGATCCCCGGACGGGCGAGGCTTGCACGGCACCGGGCCTCGCCGGACGGGTGGCGGCGGCGGCGTGGGAGCGCGGGCTGATCACCTACCCGGGCACGGGGGCTGTGGACGGCACGCGCGGCGACCACCTGCTGCTGGGGCCGCCGCTGAGCATCACGGACGGCGAGGTCGACGAGATGCTCGCGGCGCTGGACGGGGCGCTGGGGACGGCGGGCTGAGATCCACAAGAGAGGGGGAGCCCGGCGGTATTGCCAGCGGCTCCCCCTTTCTCCTGCCCTCACTGCGTCAGAATCTCATGCCCCTTCGCCGTCACGACCACCGTGTGCTCGAACTGGGCGCTGGGTGACTTGTCGGCCGTGATGACCGTCCAGCCGTCGGAGAGCAGGCGCGTCTCGGGGCGCCCGAGGTTGATCATCGGCTCCACCGTGAAGACCATGCCGGGCTGCAACTTGAGGCCGGTGTACCGCGCCCCGTGGTGATAGATGGTGGGTTCCTCATGCAGGCGCTTGCCGATGCCGTGGCCGGTGTACTCGCGGACCACCCCGAACCCGCGCGACTCGGCGAGGGTCTGGATCGCGTGGCCGATGTCGCCCGTGCGTCCCCCCGGCCGCACCTGCTCCAGCCCGGCGGCGAGGCACTCGCGGGTCGTGTCCACCAGCGCCTGCACCTCGGGGCGCACCGGCCCCACCGTGTAGGTGTAGCAGGCGTCTCCATACACGCCGTCCATGTACACGCCGATGTCCACCCCGATGATGTCCCCCTCCTGCAACTCGCGCGGGCCGGGGATGCCGTGACAGATCACCTCGTTGACGGACGCGCAGATGGTGCCGGGAAAGGGGTTGGACTTGGGGCCATAGCCCAGGTAGGCGGGCGCGGCCCCGTTCTTGCGGATGTGCTCCTCCGCGAGGCGGTCGAGGTCGGCCAGGGTCGCGCCGGGCTTCACATGCGGCTCCAGCACCCGGAAGGTCTCGGCGACGAGCGCCCCCGCGCGGCGCATGGCTTCGATCTCGCGGGCGGATTTCAGGGCGACGCGGCTCATAACGGATGAGACTAGCACACCGCCGCAGCGGGGCTGGAGACGCCGGGCACGCTACGCTGCCGGGCATGAAGGTCGTGATCAGCGTGGACATGGAGGGCGTGTGCGGGGTGGCGAGCTGGGTCCAGGTCAGCCCGCCCGAGTTTGGGGGCCTGGTGAACGGGGCCGAGTACCAGGCTGCCCGTACCCAGATGACGCTGGAGGCGGCAGCGGCAGCCGAGGGTGCACTGGCCGCAGGCGCGACGGGCGTGCTGGTCAACGACTCGCACGACACGATGCGCAACCTCCTGCCCGAGTTGCTGCCGCGCGGCGTGCGCTTCACGACCGGGAACGACAAGCCGCTGAGCATGGTTCAGGGCGTGCAGGAGGAGGGCGTGGGGGCGCTCCTGTTCGTGGGCTACCACGCGCGGGCGGGCAGCGTGCGCGGGCCGCTGGCGCACACCTGGAACGGCTTTCTTCGGGACGTGCGGATCAACGGCCGCTCCACGGGCGAGTACGGCCTGAACGCGCTCGTCGCCGGACATTACGGGGTGCCCGTGGTGTTCGCTGCCGGGGATGACGTGGCACTGGCCGAGATCACGGCGGAACTGGGCGAAGGGGTGGTCATCATGCCCGTTAAGGAGGGGCTGAGCACCTTTGCCGCCGTCCACCTCCACCCGCAGGAGGCCCGCGAGCGCATCCGGGAAGCCGCCGAGCGGGCGGTGCGTGGGGCGGCGGGGGCCACGCCGTACACGACCCGCTGGCCTGCCCATGCCGAACTGCGCTTCGACCATCAGGCCCGCGCCGATCAGTGCGAGCGGGTGCCCGGCGTGACGCGGGTGGACGCCGAGACGGTGGCCTGGGAGAGCGGGGACGCGCTGCACCTCTTCGGCATGTTCCGGATGCTGGCACGGGTGGCGGAGGTCAAGCTAAACGCCTGAGCGTCAGCCCAGCGCCCCCCGCACCCGCTCTACCTCGGTCCGCCACGCCGCCTCGTCCCCGGCGTCGGCCCACAGGTCGGGAAGTTCGCTGTCCCCGACGAGGACGCGCGAGACGGCGGCGTGGGCTACCTCGCGCAGGCCCTCCAGTTCGGCGGTGTCGGCTCCGGCGACCCAGGCCCGCAGCCCCGCGTCGGTGAGGCGGGAGGTGTCGCCCGTCAGCGCAGCGGCCAGCACCTCGGCGGCGGCCAGGGTGCGCCAGCCTTCCTCGGCGGCGAGGAAGTCGGTGTCGGGGTCGAGGGCCACGTCGAAGGCCTCGGCCAGGGCGAAGGCGCCGTCTTGTGCCACTTCCTGCGCGAACGCCGCGCCGACTTCATTGTCGAATGCACCGGGTCCCCAGAGGTTCACGCCCCCACCTCACGGCGCCCGTACCGCTCCTCCACATACTTGTCGAGCAGCGCCTGAAAGTCCTCCACGATGCGCGGCCCCCTCAAGGTGGTCAGCAGCTTGCCGTCCTGGTAGACGGGGGCGCGGGGGTCTTCGCCGGTGCCGGGCAGCGAGATGCCGATGTGGGCGTGCTTGCTCTCGCCGGGGCCGTTGACCACGCAGCCCATCACGGCGACCTGCATCTCCTCCACGCCGGGGTATTTCACCTTCCACTCGGGCATGGAGTCGCGGATGTAGTCCTGAATCTGTCCGGCGAGGTGCTGGAAAAAGGTGGAAGTCGTGCGCCCGCAGCCGGGGCAGGAGGTGACCTGCGGGAGAAACTGGCGCAGGCCTAGGCTCTGGAGAATCTGCTGGGCGACCTCGACCTCCAGCTTGCGCGGGGCACCCGGCTCGGGTGTCAGCGACACGCGGATGGTGTCCCCGATGCCCTCGGTCAGCAGTGGCGCGAGGGCCACACTGGACGCCACCATGCCCTTCATGCCGATGCCCGCTTCGGTCAGGCCGAGGTGCAGCGGGTAATCGCACAGCGGCGCGAGCTGGCGGTAAACCTGCCACAGCTCGGGGGCGGAGCTGACCTTGACCGAGATGATGATTTTGTCGTGGGGCAGCCCCAGCCGCTCGGCGTAGCGGGCCGACTCCAGCGCGGAGGTCACCATCGCGTCAATGGTCACGTCGGTGGTGGATTTGGGGTTGCCCGCCGCTGCGTTCTCGTCCATCAGGCGGGCGAGCACCTGCTGGTCGAGGCTGCCCCAGTTCACGCCGATGCGGACGGGCTTGCCGTACTGTTTGGCCACCTCGATCATCGTGGCGAAGTTGGCGTCGTGGTGCTGCCCGGCGCCCACGTTGCCGGGGTTGATGCGGTACTTGGCGAGCAGCCGGGCCGTTTCGGGAAACTCGGCCAGCAGGATATGCCCGTTGTAATGGAAGTCCCCGACGAGGGGCACGTCGAGCCCGATCAGACGCAGCCGCTCCACGATCTCGGGAATGGCGGCGGCGGCTTCACGGGTGTTGACGGTCACGCGCACGATCTCGGACCCGGCGCGGGCGAGCTGGGCGACCTGCATGGCCGTGGCCTCGGCGTCGGCGGTGTCGGTGTTCGTCATGGACTGCACGACGATGGGGTGCTGGCTTCCCACGGGCACGCGGCCCACCCAGGTGGTCACGGTCTGACGGCGCGGCGTCCTCATATGCGGGCAGTCTACCTGCGCCCGTGCGGGACGTTGGGGGCGGGGGCTACTGGGCGGGTCCTACTGGGCGGGCACCTTGACCGTGCCCTTGACGATCAGGGCCTGCAACTTCTCCAGATTGACCTTCATCTGGGACGGAATCAGGGCCTCGTTGTAGCGGTCGAAGGCCAGCCCGATGCCGCCGTTGCTCAGGCCGAAGGAGCGGTCGCCGCTTTTCCAGGGCCGCCCCATCGCCACGTCCTTGACCACGGTATAGACGGCGTTGTCCACCCGCTTGAGCATGGAGGTCAGGCCGTGGTTGAGGGTGGCCGGGTTCTTGTCGAAGTCGCCCAGCGCGTTCTGGTTGGTGTCCACCCCGATGAAGAAGACCGGGCGGCTGTCGCCCGCGCAGGCCTTGCGGTAGGCGGCGCTCCTGGGCACGGCGGCATATGGGTCGGCGCGGAACTTCAGGTCGGGGGGCAGCGTCCCCACCTTGAGGCAGGGCTGGGCCTTGATGTGGTCGATCACGCCCCGGCCACTCGCGCCCGCCGCCGCGTAGATGATGTCGTTGCCGTTGCGGGTGAGCTGCCCGGCGAGCAGCTTGGCGGTGCCCGGCAGGTTGAAGCCCGCGCTGGAGTCGCTGACATACACGCTGGTGACCTGACAGCCGGGGCAGGCGAAGGCCACCCCTGCCTCGAACCCCGCCTTGAAGCGCCGAATCACCGGAATATCGGTGCCGCCGATAAAGCCCACCCGTCCGGTCGCGCTCTGCTTGCCTGCGAGGTACCCGGCCAGGAAGCTGCCCTCCTGCTCGCGGAAGCGCAGGCCCACGGTGTTGGCCCCTTTGGGCAGGTCGTCCACCAGGATGAACCGGGTGTCGGGTGCCGCCGCCGCCGCCGCCGTGAGCGCCGCGTTGTTCGCGTAGCCCACCCCGATCACGACCTTCGCGCCGGAGCGCACCAGGCCGGGGATGCCGCGCCCCACCTCGTCGTACTGTCCCGGCTCGAAGGTGCGGACCTGCCCGCCCGTCTCGGCGATTACCCGCTGCACTCCCTGGTACACCGTCTGGTTGAAGCCCCCGTCCTGACGGCCCCCCAGGTCGAACCCGATCCCCACCGTGAAGCCGATGGCGTGGGCGGAACCGAGCAGCAGGGCGGACAGGGAAGCCAGCAACGCGGATTGTGGACGCATACACCATCTTCCCCGCCCCCCTCTTACAGAGGCCTGACGCCGCTGGGGGGGTGGGGGTGGTCCGGCCCGCTTGACCTTTCCCGGTCGGTCCGCGCAGACTGCCCCCAAACCCGAAGGCAACGCTTGCTCCCCGCCGGGCACGACCTCTCTTCCGCAGTGACAGGAGGAGGGCCGTGCCCGGCGAACGCGGCATGGAGGACGAGATGAGGGACTACAGAACAGGCATCAGCGCTGCGCACGACCATACCCCCGGCTACACGGGGCGGCTGGGGGCGGGCATAGGCGAGGGCGTGCGGCTGCGCCTGCGCGTGACGGGTGAGGGGGCCGGGGACGTGACGGGCGTGCGGCTCGACTTCGTGCGGGTGGGCGAGATCGAGAGCGTGCGGGCGACCGAGGTGGGCGGGGCCGGAGAGGGCCGCTGGTTCGAGGCCGAGCTGCCGCTGGACGCCGCCCGCGTGCGCTACGCCTGGACGCTGGAACTGCCGCGCGACAGCCTGCACCTCACCGCGCTGGGGCTGCACCGGGTGCGGCGGGGCTTCCGGAGCTGGTTTGGGTACCTCGCCGGACACCGGGCGCCCGAGTGGGCGTGGCGCAGCGTCTTCTATCAGGTCTTTCCCGACCGCTTTCGCAACGGGGACCCCGCGAACGACGTGCGGGACGGTGAATACGTCTACCAAGGCCGCCCGGTGGAGAAGGCCGAGTGGGGATCGCCCATCACCAAGGCAGGCGACATCCACGCCCACTACGGCGGCGACCTCCAGGGGGTAACCCAGGCGCTGCCGTACCTGGAGGACCTCGGGGTGAACGCGCTGTGGCTCACGCCGATCTTCGTTTCGCCCTCCAACCACCGCTACGACATCAGCGACTACCGCCATGTGGACCCGCACCTCGGCGGGGACGCCGCGTGGGCCGAGTTGCAGGCGGCGGCGGACGCGCGAGGCTTCCGGCTGGTGCTCGACGGGGTGTTCAACCATGTGGGGAACGAGCACGCCCTCTTTCAGGCGGCGCTGGGGGACGAGGCGGCGCCGGAACGGTCCCTCTTCACCTGGCGCGACGAGCCGGGCAAGCCGCCCTATCACGCCTTTTTCGACCTGCCCAGCCTGCCCAAGATCGACTACCGGGCACCGGAGGCTGTGTCGGAGTTTCTGAACGGCGAGCGCAGCGTGGTCCGCGAGTGGTTGCGGCGGGGCGCGGCGGGCTGGCGGCTGGACGTGGCCCACATGATCGGTACGGGGGGCAGCGACGAGGACAATCTGGAGCTGCACCGGGCGCTGAAGCAGGCCGCCCGCGAGGAACGGCCCGACGCCTACGTCTTCGGCGAACGCTTCTTCGACCCCGAGCACGCGCTGGACGGGCAGGGCGAGGACGGCGCGATGAACTACCACGGCTTCGGGTTGCCGGTCATGCAGTGGCTGGGTGGGCAGGACCACTACGGGCGCCCCAGCCGAGTGGACGGGGAGGAGCTGGCCGAGCTGCTGTTTGATGCCTGGCACGTCCTCGCGCCACCGGTCGCGCTGAGCATGTTCAACCTCCTCGAATCGCACGACATCGGGCGGGCGCTCTACCGGCTGGGCGAGGACCGGACGCGATTTCTGGCGGCCTTCACCCTGCTGATGGGCTATCCCGGCGTGCCCTGCACCTACTACGGCACGGAGGTCGGCCTCAGCCAGCGCCAGCCGGGGATGATGCCGTGGTGCCGCGAGAGCATGCCCTGGGACGAGGCCGCCTGGGACACGGGGCTGCGGGAGCGGGTGCAGGCCCTGATCCGGCTGCGGCGGAGCACGCGGGTCTTGCAGGAGGGCACCCTGCGCTTCCTGCACGCGGAGGCGGACGCGCTGGCCTTCCTGCGCGAGTACACGGGCGCGGGAGGCGGGGTCGAGCGGGCCGTGGTGGTCGCCAGCCGCCGCCCGGAAGCGCATCCGGTGACGCTGACCCTCCCGGCGGGGGAGTGGCGGGACACCCTGCGCGGCGAGACACTGACGGGCGGCGAGGTCACGCTGGACGCGGCGGGGGGCCGGATACTGCTTCAGGGCTGAGGGCCGCCAGCCACCGCGCCGCTTCCCCCGGCGTTCGCAGCCGCACGACCCGCAGGTGGGGATAGTCGGCGAGGAGGGCGGGCGTTTCCCGGCGCCGTCGCCAGTGGGTCTTGAAAAACCACGGCAGCGGCGAGTCGGCCTTCAGCGCATTGCGGAGGTGCTCGCGGTTGCCGTTCCACAGCTCCTGCCGCCGGGCGATGCGGCGCACGGTGCGCGTCAGCAGCCGCCAGAACACGACCGGACCGGGGTAGTCCAGCCACACCAGCGTGTCGGCCCGCACCCAGCCGAGGTCGCGGGCCTTGCTGTAATTGCCGTCCATCACCCAGGTGTCCCCGGCGGTGAAAGCGGCGACCTGGGCGCGGAACCCCTCGCGGGGGGCCTCTTGCCAGCCCGGAAGATGGTTCCAGGCGTCCTGCTCGCCGTGGGGCACGCCCAGCCGCGCGGCGAGCGCACGGGCGAGGGTGGTCTTGCCACTGCCGGTGGTGCCGATCACGATGACGCGCTGCATGCCCGGCAGGAAATCACGGAGCTGGAGCGAGAGGCATCCGCCATCCGGCCGGGGGCCAGTCGCTGGAAGCTGGCGGCTGGCCGCTTGCTATGCTGCCCCCACACATGGCACACGCAGATGACGGGCGGCTGTACGCGCAGTGGGTCGAGCTTCTTTCGTGGCTGGAGGCGGAAGCGGCGGCGCGGGGCCTGGGGTTCCAGAAGGTCGCGGATTTTCCCGACTACATCTACCGCATGGAGCGGCCCTACGACCTGCCCACCACAGTCATGAGCGCAGCGCTCACGGCGAACGGGCAGCCCCTGATGGTCGCGGCGGTCAGCCCCCGGCACGTGGACCTGAAGGGCGTCTCGCTGCGGCTGATGGGCGGCTCCAAGCACTGGCACCTCCACGCGGGCGGGGCCGGGCTGCTGGAGGGCAAGCGGCCCTTCACGCGGGAGCGCCTCGCGCAACTCGTCGAGGGGGCGGTCAAGGGGCTGGCAGCGGTCTGACCGCATCGAGAATCAGCGGGACGAACCCCAGGCGCCCCTCCCGGTTGCGGTGGTCCAGCCGCCAGGAGCGGTAGATCGGGCCGGTCTCCACGTCCCAGTCCTGGGCGTGAAACCGGCCCGAGTCGTCACAGTATTCGAGCAGCCGGACCTCGAACCCCGCGTCCAGAAAGACGGCGCTCAGGCGGCGGTGGTCGTACACGACCTTGTGGTCGGCGGCCGGATGGTCGGCCGGACCGGGACCGCCCACCTGCACCACGTTCTGGTACTCGGGGTCGGGGAAGTTGGCGTCGGGCACGGCCACGCGCAGAAACCCGCCGGGCTTCAGGTATCCGAAGCGCAGGCGGGCGGCGGCGCGGCCTTCCTCCTCGGTCAGGTGTTCCCAGACGTGCTCGCACAGCAGGGCGTCGGCCCGCCGCTCCCCGAACCACGCGGCCCAGGTGCCGGGGTCCAGCAGGTCCAGTTCCTCACGCCCGGTGGGAATCCAGCCGTCCCAGCGCTGGTCCCCCGCCCCGATGAGGACTCGCAGGGAACCGGAGGTCGGGGTCACAGCACCCGGAAGGCCACGAAGGCCATGCCGACTCCGATCAGGGTGCCCACCAGCACTTCCAGGTAGGTGTGCCCCAGCAGCACCCGCAGGGGCAGAGGTGCGAAGCCCTCGCGCACGACGGTCCGCAGTTCCTCCACGAGTTCATTCAGCAGCCGCGCCTGCATCCCGCTGGAGTGGCGCACCCCGGTTGCGTCGTACATCACGATCAGGGCGAAGACGGCGCTGGCGGCAAAGAGGGGGCTGCCCATGCCCTGGGTGATCGCCACCCCGGTCGTCAGGGCGGCCACCATCGCGGAGTGGCTGGACGGCATGCCGCCCGTTTCCATAAAGGCGGCCGGACGCCAGCGCCGCTCCAGCAGCAGGATCAGCAGCACCTTGATCACCTGCGCCCCGGTAGAGGCCAGCACCGCCGTCCACAACCAGCGGTTCCCGAGCAGGTCGTCGAGAGGGGAAGTCGTCACAGGGCAGGGAGTCTAGCGCGGCTGGGGCCGCCCCAGCCGACGCTCGGCCGCCGTGACGGTGTTGGCGAGCAGGGCGGCGATGGTCATCGGGCCGACGCCCCCCGGCACGGGTGTCAAGGCCCCGGCGACCTCTGCCACGTCCGGATGCACGTCGCCCGTCAGGTGGGATGCGCCTGACCCGTCCACCACCCGGTTGATCCCCACGTCCACCACGGCCGCGCCGGGCCGCACCATCTCCGGCGTGATGAGGTGCGGGCGGCCCGCCGCGACGACAAGCACCTCCGCCTCCCGCGTGACGGCCCCGAGGTCGGGCGTGCGGCTGTGCGCCAGCGTGACCGTCGCGTCGGCGGCGAGCAGCAGCGCGGCCATCGGGCGGCCCACGATGGCGCTGCGGCCCACCACGGCGGCGCGGCGTCCGGCGACCGGGATGCCGTAGTGCTCCAGCAGCACCATCACCCCGGCGGGCGTGCAGGGCAACAGACCCGGCCGCCCCGACCACAGCTCACCCACGTTGACGGGGTGAAAGCCGTCCACGTCCTTGGCGGGGTCCACGGCCCGCAGCACCGCCGCCTCGCCGATGTGGGGCGGGAGGGGAAGCTGCACCAGAATCCCGTCCACGTCGGGAGCCATGTTCAGCTCCGCGATCAGGGCCAGGAGGTCGGCCTGAGAGGTGCCTTCGGGCAGGGCATGCACCGTGCTCTGGAGGCCCACCTCCCGCGCCCTGCGGTCCTTGCCGCGCACGTAGCTCACCGAGGCGGGGTCGTCGCCCAGGCGCACGATGGCGAGGCCGGGGGGTCTGGGCAGGGCACGGGCACGCGCCGCCGCCCCCGAGAGCAGCGCGGCGGCGGCGGGCGCTCCGGCGAGGACCCGCGCAGTCACGCGCCCGGGCGCTCCGGCAGGCTGCGGCTGAGACCCCCCAGCACCCCGTTCACGAAGCGGCCCGAATCCTCACCGCCGAACTTGCGGGCGATGCGCACGGCACTCTCGATCACCGGGGGATGTGGCTCGCCCGTGTGCAGCAGCTCAAAGGTCGCCAGCCGCAGCACGTTGAGGTCGGTCTGCGCCATCTGCTCGAAATCCCAGCCGCGAATGGTGCGGCGCAGGTGGTCGTCGATCTCGGCGCGGTGTGCGTCCAGGCCCTCCACGAGTTGCCGGGCAAAGGCCAGGGCTTCCTCGTTCAGCGGGGTGAAGGTGTCGTCGCCCTCGCGCATGGCGCCCTCGGCGCGGGTGAAGACGGCGGACAGGGGCATCCCCAGGTTCGCTCCGCCCCCCCGCTCGGCCTCGAACAGCACGCGGAAGGCGAACTCGCGGGCGGCCCGGCGGGTGCCGACAGGCTGCTGGGCACGGTCCCGGCGGCGGGTCACAGGACCACCCCGGCCCGGAGCGTCGGCCGGATCAAGCGGCCCCCTCGCGCGGCAGGGTCACGCCCAGCACGCTGACGTTGACGGCCTTGACCTTCAGCCCGGTCATCAGCTCGATGTTCTCGCACACGGCCCCCTGCGCCTGCCGCGCCAGCCCGACGAGGCTGCGGCCGTACTCCACGTTCAGGCCCACGTCCACGGTCACCTGTCCGCCCTCGCGGGTGACCCGCAGGGCACGGGGGCGGCGCGGCCCGCCCTGCTGCCGCAGCACCTCGCCCACCTTGAGGGGCGCGGCGGCGATCTCCACGCCCTCGATGCCGTCCAGCGTCGTGGCGGCGATGTCCGTCAGGACACTTTTGCTGATGTCTACGTCCATATCAGGGGACAGTGTAGAGGGGTGAGTGGGAAGTCGGCAGTGGGCAGCGGAAGGGTCAGGACCAAAGCACGCGCACCAGCGCCTGTTTCCACTCCCTACTTCCCACTTCCTACTCCCCGCTCCGCCAGCAGCGCCGCCAGCCCCGCCTCGTCCAGCACCGTCACGCCCAGCTCCTGCGCCCGCGCGAGCTTGCTGCCCGCCTCCTCGCCCGCGACGAGGTAGGAGGTCTTCCCCGTCACGCTGCCGGAGACGCGGGCGCCCGCCGCCTCCAGCTCCGCTTTGATCGCCTCGCGGGGGCGCGAGAGGCTCCCGGTGAGGACGAAGGTGAGTCCGGCGAGGGCGTCGCCGCGCGGGGCGGCCTCCTCGACCGGAGCGACCCCGGCTTCGCGCAATCGGCGCAGCAGGTCGCGCATCGTCTCGTCGGCGAGGGCAGCGGTCACGCTCCCCGCCAGAACGCCGCCCATGCCGGGTACCGCCTCAATCTGCTCCGGGGTGGCCGAGAGGAGCGCGTCCAGCGTGCCGAAAGCGCGGGCCAGCGCCTGCGCTCCCCGCTCGCCCACGTGCGGAATGCCGAGGGCGTGAATCAGGCGCCACAGCGGGCGGGTCTTGCTGGCCTCCAGTTGCGCGAGGACGTTCGCCGCCTTCTTCTCGCCACTACGCTCCAGGGCCGCAAGCTGTTCGGCGGTCAGCCCGTAGAAGTCGGCGGCGTCCCGCACGAGGCCCACGGCGAGGAGTTGCTCAATCAGTTTCTCCCCCAGCCCGCGCACGTCCATCGCCCCCCGGCTCACGAAGTGGCGGAGCCGCTCGTACTGCTGCGCGGGGCAGGCGGGGTTGGGGCAATAGGTGTTGGCGTCCCCCTCGGCCCGCACCGCCTCGTGCCCACACTCGGGGCAGTGGGTCGGGAAGACGTAGGGCTGGGCACCTTCCGGCCGCTTGTCCACGACCACCCGCAGAATCTGGGGAATCACCCCGCCCGACTTGCGAACGACCACGGTGTCGCCGATTCGCAGGTCCATGTCCGCGATGTAATCCTCGTTGTGGAGGGTCGCACGGCTCACCGTGCTGCCCTCGATCAGCCGGGGCGAGAGGTGCGCCAGGGGCGCGAGTTTCCCGGTGCGGCCCACGTTGATGACGATGGCTTCCAGCACCGTCTCGACCTCCTCCACCGGGAACTTGTAGGCGATGGCCCAACGGGGAGCGCGGCTGGTGAAGCCCGCCTCCTCCTGCATGGCGAGGGGGTCGAGCTTGAGCACGGTGCCGTCGGCGTCGAACTCGAAGCCCGAGCGCCCCTCGGTCATGCGGCGGTGGTAGTCGGCAGCGGCCCCGATTCCCGTGACCGTCTCCGAGTAGCGACTGGTCGGGAAGCCCTGCGCGGCCAACCAGGCGAGCAGCTCGGCCTGGGTCCGCACTGGCACGCCGCCGTGCTTGCCCAGGCTGTAGAAGATCGCTTTGAGGTTGCGGGAGCGCGTCACCTCCGGGTCCTTCTGCCGGAGTGCCCCAGCCGCCCCGTTGCGGGGATTTTTCAGCAGCGGCAGGCCGAGTTCCTCGGCGCGGGCGTTGTAGGCGGCGAAGTCGGCCCGCGAGAGGTAGACCTCGCCGCGCACCTCTAACTCCCCGGTTAGGCCCGGCAGCTCGCGCGGAATGCCCGGCACGGTAAGGACCTGCTCGGTGACGAGTTCGCCCGTGGTCCCGTTGCCGCGCGTGGCGGCCCACTGGAGCACCCCGTCCACGTAGTACAGGTTCACGCTTAGGCCGTCGATCTTGAGTTCGCCCGTGTAGGTGAAGCCGTCGTACTCGGGGGGCAGCCCCAGCGCCCGCGCCAGCTTTTCCTGCCACTCGCGCAGCTCGTCGTCGTCGAAGACGTTGTCGAGGCTGGTCATCGGGGTGGGGTGGTTCACAGGCTGAAAGGCGGTGCTGGGCGCTCCCCCCACTGCCTGGGTGGGCGTGCCCTCCCCCACCCACTCGGGGTGCGCCTCTTCCAGCTCGCGCAACTCGCGCACCATCCGGTCGTACACGTCGTCGGGAATCTCGGGGTTGTCGAGTTCGTAGTAGGCGCGGGCGTGGCGCTCGACTTCCGAGCGAAGGGCCTCGTACCCTTCGCGGGTGGCGGCGGGGGCGGCGTCGGTCATGGGAGGCAGCCTAAAGCATTTGCCCCAGGCGGGCTTTTGGCCTCCCTCGGGGCGTGACCTGGGGCTGGAGCCGTCCCCATCCGGCTGCCCGCACCGCGCCTTCCCCACCGGGGGCCGCTCCGCGCTCAAGGAACGTTCAAGGCGGGCCGAAGTTCCGCTCAAGGCCAGTTCACCCATTCGGGGGAAACGTGACCTCTGCCCAGGTCTAGACACCTGGCGTATTCCGTATACTCTGTGCTGGGTCCGAACCTGTGCTTGTGGGGGCCGGGTCCCGAGAACTGCATCTGTTCCACTCCACCGGAGGAAGCATGAAAAAAGTTGTGACCATCGTCCTGGCGGCTGCCGCTGCCACGGCCTCCCTCGCCACGGCCCAGGGCGCTCTGCGCGTCGGCATGGCCTACGACGCAGGCGGCAAGTTCGACAAGAGCTTCAACCAGTCCGCCTACGAGGGCGGCGTGCGTGCCCAGAAGAACCTCGGGATTCGCCTGAGCGACTTCGAGCCCAGCGACCCCAGCCAGACCATCCAGGGCATCCGCAACTTCGCCAACCAGGGCTTCGACCTGACCGTGGGCGTGGGCTTTGCCAACAACGCCAGCATCACCCAGGTCGCCAAGGAAAACCCTGACCTGTACTTCGGGCTGGTCGACGACGTGTCCCCCGCCAAGAACGTCGCCTCGATGGTCTTTGCCGAGCAGGAAGGCAGCTACCTCGTGGGCTACCTCGCCGGACTGAACTCCTCCACGGGCGTGGTGGGCTTCGTGGGCGGCATGGACATCCCCCTGATCCACAAGTTCGAGGCCGGATACACGGCGGGCGTGAAGGCCGCCAACCCCAAGGCCCGCGTCATCGCGCAGTACGTGGGCACCACCCCCGACGCCTGGAACAACCCCGGCCGGGCCAAGGAAATCGCGGCCTCCATGCGGGCCAAGGGCGCCGACATCCTGTTCGCGGCGGCGGGTGGCAGCGGCAACGGCGTCATCGACTACATCAAGCAGACCCAGTGCCTCAAGGCAGCCAACCTGCCCAGTGGCGTGAAGTTTGGCACCAACAACTTCGCCAAGGTCCGCAAGAGCGCCAGCTACACCAAAACCTGCGCGGGCAACACCCGCCCGATGTTCTTCATCGGCGTGGACTCCAACCAGAACCGCCTCGGCGACTTCGACGGCAACCCCGCCACGATGAACCACGGCCTGACCTCGATGATGAAGCGCGTCGACAACGCCGTGTACGCGCTGATCAACGACGTCAAGAACGACCGCTTCAAGGGTGGCGAGCGCCGCTTCGGCCTCAAGGAGAACGGCGTCGGGTACGCGATGGACCAGTACAACCGCGCCCTGATCCCCAGCACCCAGGTCGCCCGCGTCGAGGCCATCAAGGCCCAGATCATCAGCGGCAAGATCAAGGTGCCCAGCAAGTAAAGTTCAGCCCAGTTCAGCAGGAGGCGGCCTTCCGGGGCCGCCTTCTCTGTTGGAGCCGTCCAGAACCGGCCCAGCCCCTCCGCCGCGTGGCCCCCCGCCGACATCAGGGCAGCCCTGCTCAGGGGAGCGGTCCCCAGCGCCGCCGGACGAGCCTGATGCTGGCCTTTACCCCCCGGTTCCAAGCCCCGCCCTCCCCTTCCGGGGTGCTAGAATGGCCCGTTTCAGAGCGAAGGGCGGACCTGTCCTTACGCATCAGGCAGAATTCCCCGGCGGCGCGGGCCTGTGCCGAGTGCGCCGCCGCCCCAAAGGAGTTTCCGGCTTGCAGAACCAGAATCTGGTGGTGCGCGGCGCACGCGAACACAACCTCAAGAACGTCACGGTGGAGCTGCCGCGCGACAAGTTCGTGGTCATCACGGGGGTCTCGGGCAGCGGCAAGAGCACGCTGGCTTTCGACACCATCTACGCCGAGGGCCAGCGCCGCTACGTCGAAAGCCTCTCGGCCTACGCCCGGCAATTCCTGGGCCTGATGGAAAAGCCCGACGTGGACGGCATCGAGGGCCTGTCCCCGGCCATCTCCATCGACCAGAAGACGACCAGCCACAACCCCAGAAGTACGGTGGGCACGGTCACCGAGATTCACGACTACCTGCGCCTGCTGTACGCGCGGGTGGGCACGCCCTACTGCCCGGTCTGCGGGCGCAAGATCGAGAAACAGTCGCCCAGCGAGATCACGACCCGGCTGCTCACGCAGTTCCCGGACGCCCGCGCGATCCTGCTTGCCCCGGTGGTGCGCGGCCGCAAGGGCGAGTACCGCAAGCTGCTCGCCGACCTGCGGCGCGAGGGCTTCTCGCGGGTGCGGGTGGACGGCACCCTCTACGAGCTGGAGGAAGCCGAGAAGCTCAAGCTGGAAAAGTTCGAGAAACACGACGTGGACGTGGTCGTCGACCGCCTGACCCTGCGCGAGAGTGACCGCAGCCGGGTGGCCGAGAGCGTGGAGCTGGGTCTGCGCCGGGGCGAGGGCTTGCTGCGGGTGCTGATGCCGGAGGCGGGCGAGGGCGGCACCCCGCACGAGGAGCTGTACTCCGAGCAGTTCGCCTGCCCGGAACATGGCAGCGTGCTCGAAGAACTCGAACCGCGCTCCTTTTCCTTCAACAACCCCTACGGCGCGTGCGGGGACTGCGCGGGACTGGGGCACAAGAACGAGTTCTCACCCGACCTCGTGGTGGACGAGAACCTGTCCATCGCAGGGGGCGCGATCCTCCCCTGGAGCAAGAAGGGCACGGGCGGCGGCGTCTACTACTGGGACAAGCTCAAGGCGCTCTCCGAGCATCTGGAGTTCGACCTCAAGACGCCCTGGCGCGACCTGCCGGACGCGGCGAAGCAGGCCATCCTGTACGGTCCCGGCGAGCCGTTCGAGGTGGTGTACCGCCGGGGCGGCAAGGAGACGATGCGCTTCATGACCGAGTTCGAAGGGGTCATGCCCAACCTCGAGCGGCGCTATGCCGACACCGAGTCGGAGTACATGCGCGAGAAGCTCGAGGAGCTGATGGAGCTGCGCCCCTGCCCCACCTGCGGCGGCACCCGCTACAAGCCCGAGATTCTGGCGGTGCGGGTGGGCGGCCTGAACATCTCGCAGTCGAGCGGGATGAGCGTGCTGGAGGCGGACGCGTACTTCGAGCGCCTGCAAGACGGCGAGCTGGACCACGACGCCATCGCCCCGCACCTGAGCGGGCATCTGGGCGGCACGGCGCGGGCACACGCCCCCCGGCGCTACGAGTACGGGCTGAGCGAGTTCGGGGAGGCGGTGGCGGCCCCCATCCTGCGGGCGATTCGCACCCGGCTGCGCTTTCTGGTGGACGTGGGGCTGGACTACCTCAGCCTCGACCGCACCGCCAACACCCTGTCGGGCGGCGAGGCGCAGCGCATCCGGCTGGCGACCCAGGTGGGGTCGGGCCTGACCGGGGTGCTGTACGTGCTCGACGAGCCCTCCATCGGCCTGCACCCCAAGGACAACGGACGCCTCATCGGCACCCTGAAGAACCTGCGTGACCTGGGCAACACCCTGATCGTCGTCGAGCACGACGAGGACACCATGCTGGAGGCCGACTACCTCGTGGACATGGGACCGGGCGCGGGCGTGCACGGCGGTGAGATCGTGGCGGTGGGCACGCCGGGCGAGGTGCGGGACAACCCCGCCAGCCTGACCGGCCAGTACCTGCGTGGCGAGCTGAAGATCGAGGTGCCCGAAACCCGGCGCCGGGGCAACGGGCGCAAGCTGCGGGTGGTCGGCGCCCGCGAACACAACCTCCAGAACGTGACCGCTGAGATTCCGCTGGGCACCATGACGGTCGTAACCGGGCCGAGCGGGTCGGGCAAGTCCACCCTGATCCACGACATCCTGCACGCCACGCTCGCCCGCGAACTCAACCGCGCCAAGACCAATCCGGGCCGCTTTGAGCGCATCGAGGGCATGGAGCACCTCGACAAGGTGATCGAGATCGACCAGAGTCCCATCGGGCGCACGCCCAGAAGCAACCCGGCGACGTACACGGGCGTCTTCACCGAGATCCGCGACCTCTTCACCCGGACGCCGGAGGCGCGGCGGCGCGGGTACGCGTCGGGCCGCTTCTCCTTCAACGTGAAGGGCGGACGCTGCGAGCACTGCAAGGGGGACGGGGTGATGAAGATCGAGATGAACTTCCTCCCCGACATCTACGTGCCCTGCGAGGTCTGCAAGGGGGCGCGGTACAACCGCGAGACGCTGGAGGTCAAGTACAACGGCAAGAACATCTCCGAGGTGCTCGACCTGACGGTGGAGGCGGCCCGCGAGTTCTTCGAGGCGATTCCCGCCATCGAGCGCAAGATGTCCCTGCTGTGCGACGTGGGGCTGGGGTATATGAAGATCGGGCAGCCGTCGACCACCCTCTCGGGTGGGGAAGCGCAGCGCATCAAGCTGGCCTCGGAGCTGTCCAAGCGGGCGACGGGCAAGACGATCTACATTCTCGACGAGCCGACCACCGGCCTGCACTTCGAGGACGTGCGCAAGCTGATGGGCGTGCTCGACCGGCTGGCCGAGGGCGGCAACACCCTGGTCGTGATCGAGCATAATCTCGACGTGATGAAGTGCGCCGACCACATCATCGACCTGGGGCCGGAAGGCGGCGTGCGGGGCGGGACCATCGTGGCGACCGGCACGCCCGAACAGGTGGCCGCGCACCCCACGAGCCACACCGGGGAGTACCTGCGCCGGGTGCCGGGGATCGTGCCCGCCGGAAATGAAGCGCCCGCCGAACTGGTGGCCGCCGCGCCTGCCCGCAAGGGCCGGGGCAAGAAGGCGGGCGCCGCGTGACCGGGGCGACCTCGGCCCCGGCCGCCCGCCCGGCGCGGGACCGCTCCGGCCTGCGCACGGCGCTGCGGCTCTTGGGCGGCTGGACGCTGCTGGGCCTGCTCGCGTGGCTGATGTGGACTCCGGGCGCGTGGCCCGCGCTGCTGCTCGCCTGGGTGCTGCTCACGCTGCTGGCCGACGAGTTCGGCGGCTGGTTCGGGTACCTCGGCGTGTTGCTGGGGGGGCTGGCCTTCGTCGCGCCGACGCCTGAACCGGCCGGGTGGTCGGTGATCGTGCCGCTGGTGGGGGGGGCGCTGCTGGCGACCCTGCTCGTCAAACATTCCGGGGGGCCGTTCGTGCTGCCCTTTGCGGCGGCGATCTTCACGCTGCCGCTGCTGGCGGTGGCCCGCTTCGGCACCAAACTGGACCCCAGCCTGACCCTGCCGAGCGAACCCGCCTTTTTGCAAAACGCCCTGCTGGCGATGGCCGTGGCGCTGGGCGTCAGTCTGATTCGCCAGGTGACGGAGGCTGTGCTGCGGCGCCGGGCGCGGCGGGCAGCGGCTCCGGCGGGCGTGCCCCTCGCGGCCGTGACCTTCGAGTTTCCCGAGGCCCCGGCACCCGAGGGCACCGACGCCCCGCGTCCCGGCTGACCCACCCTCCCCCGACCGCCCCGCCATCCCCGGCGGGGCGTTTTGCCTGCCAGGGCACGGCAACTTGAACTACACTTCAGGGGTGACCCGACTGCAAGGCAACAACCAGAACCGCACGGTGCTGGTGATCGGCACGCTGATCGCCGCCCTTCTGATCGCGCTGGCCGTCTACGCGGTGCGCGGCGGCTCCGGGGGGAGCGCGGGGGGCGATACCGTCAACTTCGACCTCGAGGGCCAGCCGGTGCTGGGGCAGGCGGACGCGCCCGTCACGGTGGTCGTCTTCGAGGACTTCAAGTGCCCCAACTGCAAGCGCTTCGAGGAGGAGTTTCTGCCGGACATCCGCTCGCAGTACCTCGACACCGGCAAGGCCAAGCTGGTGTCCATGAATTTCCCCTTCCTGGCCGAGTCCGCCCGCTTGCCCGAGGATGACAGCAAGTACGCCGCGCAGGCGGTGGAATGCGCGTTTGTTCAGGGCGGCAGCGAGGCCCACGAGAACCTCAAGCAGATCATCTTCCGGGCACAGGGGCCGGAAAGCGAACTGTGGGCCACCAAGACCCGCCTGAAGGAACTCGCGCAGAATGTCGAGGGGCTGGATCAGGCCCGCTTCGCGACCTGCCTGGACAACGATGAGACCGCTGCCGCCGTCGAGGCCGACGAGGCGCAGGCCCGGAACGCGGAGGCGGGCGGGACCCCGGCCATCTACGTCAACGGCAAGGCCGTGGAGAGCTACGACGCGCAGACGGTGGGCCGCGCCATCGACGCCGCGACCGCCAACTGAGGCCCGGTGACCCGCGACAACCGCCTTTATCTCGCCTGGGTCGCCGCGCTGGCCGCGACCCTGGGCAGCCTGTACTTCAGCGAGGTGCGGGGCTTCGCGCCGTGTGTGCTGTGCTGGTACCAGCGCATCGCCATGTACCCGCTGGCGCTGCTGCTGGGCATCGCGGCCCTGCGCGGGGACCTGGGCATCCGGAGCTATGCGCTGCCACTGGCGGGCATTGGCTGGATCACCGCGCTGATTCAGAACCTGGAGGACTGGGGCGTGATTCCGGTGCTGCGGGTGTGCAGCGCGAACAACGCCGTGCCCTGCGACGTGCACTGGCCGGTGTGGGGCGGGCCGCTGGCAGGCCTGAACCCGGTCCTGACCATTCCGGTGCTGGCGATGATCGCCTTTACCTTGATCATCGGGCTGCTCGGCTGGCGGCGCGAGAAGTCGTTGTAGGCTTCGTGTGTCTGCCGGGCTGCCCCAGGGTGGCCCGGCTCGCGTAGGCGGACGGTTAGACGGGCCGCCCCGCCATCATGAAACTCGCCGTCATCCCGCCGTCGACGGGCAGGATCACCCCGGTTAGAAAGCTGGCCTCGGGGCTCCCCAGAAAGTAGACGGCCTGGGCCACCTCGCGCGGCTCGCCCAGGCGGCGCAGGGCGTGCAGATCCTCGTAGTCGCGGCGGGTCTGCTCGGGGTCACCGGACTCCGCGATGGCGGCCAGGACGCTCTCGGTGGCGATGGCGCCGGGGGCTACGGCGTTGACCCGCACGCCACGCGGGGCGAGGTCGAGGCCCATGGCGCGGGTGAGGTTCACGAGGCCACCCTTGCTGGCGTTGTAGGCGGCGTTGTTCTGCTCGGCAAAGAGGCCCTGCACGCTCGCCACGTTGACCACCGCGCTGCCCGGCGCCATCAGGTCGATCAGCGCCCGCGTCAGCAGCAGCGGGGCCGTCAGGTTCACGCTCAGGGTGCGGCTCCAGCCCCGCTCGCTGACCTCCAGCACGCTGCCGGAGGCCCCCTGAAAGGCCGCGTTGTTGACCAAGACGGCGACCCCGCCTTCCTCGCGTGCCGAACGCACGATGCGCTCGCGCCCGGCGGCGGTGCTCACGTCGGCGCGGACGCGGGGGTGCCCCCGCAGGGCGGGCGGCAGCGTCAGGTCTACCCCCAGCACCCGGTGTCCCCGCTCGGCATACAGCTCGGCGATGGCCCGGCCGATGCCCCGCGCGGCACCGGTCACGACCACCACGCCGGGCGGAGGGGCGGGGGCGGCGGCCGGTGGGGCAGTGCGGCGAGCACGGGTCATAGGGGCAGTGTGAGGGGCGCTCCCCACTGCCCGCAAGCCGGGACGCGTCGCTCAAGGGGCGCTCAAGGCGGACGGGCCGCGCTCTGGGTCCGTGGGGCGACATCACGGGGTGAGCAAGCGGGCCAACGGGCGCCCCCGGCAGCAGGGGCCGGGTCAGGCCGTGGCCCTTCCTCCTTCCGGCTGGGCGGCTCCCCGGCCCCCAGGGGGCGCTTTTTCAGACCACTTCGGGTATCACTGGGGGGTGAACTGCCCGTCTTTGCACCGGGGGACCGCGTGATTCCCCGTCCGGCCCTCCAGACCGCCGCCGACCGTTTCGGCACGCCCCTCTACGTCTACGACGCCGCCGCGCTGGATGCCGCGCTGGGGCGGGTGCGCTCGGCTTTCGGGGGGGCGCGGGTGTACTACGCCATGAAGGCCAATCCCAACCTGACCCTCCTGCGGCGGCTGCACGCGGCGGGCGTGGGCTTCGAGTGCGTCAGCGGCGGCGAGATCGCGCGGGCGGAGCAGGTCGGGGCCTCCGGGGACCGGGTGCTCGTCAACGGCCCGGCCAAACTGCCCGGCGAGTACGCGGCGGGAGCGCGGCTGGGAGCCACCTTCGTGGTGGACCGCGAGGAGGAGGTGGGGCTGCTGCCCCCCGGCTCGCGGGCGCTCGTGCGGGTGAATCCGGCGCTGGCCGTCAGCACCCACGACCACCTCGCCACGGGTGCGGCGGGCAGCAAGTTTGGGGTGACGCCCGATCAGGCGCCCGGCGTGCTGCGGGCGCTGCGGGAGGCGGGGCACACGGCGCTGGGCCTGCACGTCCATATCGGCAGCGCGATCCGGGACGCTGCGGACTTCAGCGCGGCCTTCGCGCGGCTGGCCGAGTTGCACCCGGCGGTGGGGAAGCTGGACGTCCTCGACGTGGGCGGCGGCTGGGGCGTGGACGCCGATCTGCCGGGCATCGCGCGGGAGGCGCGGGCGGCGGCCTCGGTCTTCGGGGCCGAGCTGTGGGTCGAGCCGGGGCGGTATCTGGTCGCGCGGGCGGGCACCCTGCTCACGCGGGTGGTGGGGCAAAAGTGCACTGGGCGCCCCTTCCTGCTCACGGATGCGGGCATGACCGAGTTGCTGCGGCCCATGCTGTACGGGGCCGAGCACCCCGTTACGGCGCTGTGGGAGGGCGAGCCTGCCGGGACGTGGGACGTGGCGGGTCCGGCCTGCGAGAGCGGCGACCTGCTTGCGCGGGACGTGCCGCTCCCCGCGCCCGTGCCCGGCGGCCTGCTGGCGATTGGCGAGGCCGGGGCCTACGGCGCGAGCATGAGCAGTTCCTACCTCACCCGCCCGCGCCCCGCCGAGGCGCTGTGGGAGGGCGGTGAGTGGAGGCTCATCCGCCGCCGCGAGACGGCGCAGGACGTGTGGGCGATGGAGACGGGCCTGGACTGACGTGGGGGCCGCCCCCCGCCGGGACGTTCGCCCTGCCCTCGGCTATCATGCGGGCGTGACCGTCTCGTCCACCCGGCCCACCCCGCCCGCGCCCGACACCACCCGCGCCCGCATCCTGACCGAGGCGGCGCGGCTGTTCGTGGCGAGCGGGTACCACGGGGTCTCCATGCGCGAGGTGGCGGCGGCCGTCGGCGTGACCAAGCCCGCGCTCTACCACCACTACGCGGACAAGGAAGCGCTCTTCCTGGCGATGCTGGACGGCACCCTGACCGGCCTGGCGCGGCTGGTGGCCCACGCGGGCACGCAGGTGGGGGTGCGGGCACAGCTCGAAACGTTGGTGGGGGACCTGCTGGCGAGTGCCCCCGAGCAGCGCGTCGGCCTGCAACTCGCGGGCGAATTGCGCCACGTTTCCCCTGAGCGCCGCGCCGCCTTCGAGAACGACTACCGCCGGGTGTGGATGGGCGGCCTGAACGGGCTGATCGAGGGGGCCGCCGCGCGGGGAGAATTGCGGGACGACCTGCCCCCCGGCGTCCTGACCCGTGCGCTGCTCGCGCTGCTGTACCCGCTGGTCACCGGCGCCCCGCCCAGCGACCCGGTGGGAACGGCACGGGGCCTGCTGAGCATCTATCTCGACGGGGCGGCGGGCTCGCCACTGGGACGGGAACCTACTGGAACATGAAGGTTCTTCATCTGGCATTTAGGATTCGTGCACAACTTCTCCCGGAGCATGACCTGTAACGCGCGGCGAAACCGGGCCGCGCGTTTCCGTTGTCTCCTCTCCGCTCGCCGCCCCGGTGGCCCTCTTCGGCGGACGCTCGCCCGCCCGGGTGACGGCTGCCCTCCCTCTGGAGTCCCCCTGTGTTAGAAACCCTGTTCGGCTGGATCAGTCAGCCCGAGGCCTGGCTGGCCTTTGGCACCCTGCTGCTGCTGGAGATTGTCCTCGGCATCGACAACGTCATTTTCATCAGCATCCTGGCGGGCAAGCTGCCGCCCGAGCAGCGGCAACGCGCCCGCACGGTGGGCCTGATGGCCGCGCTGGTGATGCGCCTGGCGCTGCTGTTTTCGATCTCGTGGATCTACAGCCTGCAAAATGACCTCTTTTCCGTCTTTGGGCGGGGCTTTTCGGGGCGCGACCTGATCCTGATCTTCGGGGGACTGTTCCTGCTGTACAAGGCCGTCAAGGAGATGCACGAGCAGCTCGAAGGCCCCGGCACCCACGGGGCGGGCACAGGGGTGAGGGTCGCCACGGCGGGCTTCGCGGCGATCATCGGGCAGATCATGCTGCTCGACATTGTGTTCAGCCTCGACTCGGTGATCACGGCGGTCGGCATGGCCGACGACATCGGCGTGATGGTGAGCGCGGTCGTGCTGACGGTGCTGATCATGCTCGTCGCCGCGCGGCCCATCGGGGAATTCGTGCAGGCCCACCCCACCGTCAAGATGCTGGCCCTGGCCTTCCTGCTGCTGATCGGCGTGAACCTGATCGCGGACGGCTTCGGCTTCAAGATTCCCAAGGGTTACACCTACTTCGCGATGGGCTTCGCCATCATGGTCGAACTGCTCAACCTGCGGGCGCGGAAGGGCAAGCCGGTCGAGCTGCACGACACGCAGCGCCACCCCGACAAGGCGTAGGGCAGACCCAACTCAGCGGAGGCGGAGGCTCACGGGCTTCCGCCTTCTTCCTGTGTAGGCACGAGATCCGGCGCCACCTCGCGCTCGCCCTGCCGCAGCACCAACCGTAGGCCCGTGGCCCCGACCGCCGCGTCTGCCGAGGCGGTGGCCCACTCGCCGGGATGCTCGCCCCGTCTGCCCAGACCCTCCAGTGCGGCGTCGTGGGCGGCGTCGAGGAGTCGCTGCGCGAGGGTGTAGGGAGCGTCCGGCGGGCCTCCCAGCCACGCGCGGCCCGAACCCCAGGCGCGGGCCGAACAGCTCGCGCAGGGCGGCGCAAAGGGGTTCAAGCCTCACGCTCACCGCTCAGGAACAGCCCCGCCGAGGGGCAGAGGTCGCGCAGCACGCAGACCTCGCAGCGGGGGCGCCGGGCGAGGCAGGTCTGGCGGCCGTGGCGGATGGTGGCGACGTGGGCGGCGTAGCGGGCGCTCCACTCACGGGGCAGCACCTCGTCGAACCAGCGCTCGGTCTTCAGGAGGCTCCAGCGGGCGGGCACGAGGTCGAGCCGCGCCGCCACCCGCCCGATGTGGTTCTCGACCGGGATGGCGGGGCGGGCCAGATCGAACAGCATCAACAGGCTGGCCGTCTTCATCCCCACGCCGGGCAGCGATTCGAGCAGCGCCCGCACCTCCGCGTCCGGCAGCGAGCGCAGGTCGCGCAGGCTGAGGTGCCCGCGCGTCTCCTCCAGCCGGTGCAGGACATTCCAGATGTAGTCGGCTTTCATCCGCGCCAGCCCGCCGCCCGCGCCGCGCAGGGTGGCCTCCACCCCGTCGGGACCGTCCGCGAGGGCCGCCTCCCAGACCGGGTAGGCGGCTTTCAGCGCCGCGAACTGCCGCCGGGTGACCGTCGCCGTGTTCTGCTGCGCGAGGATGGTCTCTACAAGGTCGTCGAGCGGCTCGGGGCTGACGCGCGGCGTGGGGAGGGTGGGCAGGTAGGCCTCCCGCAGCCTGCGCAGCACCTCGGGCAGATGCGGGGGCGGCGGGGCCTCCTGGGCAGGGGTGGGGCGGGGCACGGAGGGGCGGGGCTTACTGCTGGGCGCGGAGGCGGGTGCGGTTCCCGGCGCTGTCCACAGCCTCCACGTCGGCGTAGACCCCGGTGGTCTCGGCATAGAAGTCCACCCGCGTGCCGGAGGTGATGTTCAGGCGCTTGCCGTCCACGAGAACCTCGGTGACCCGGTTGTCGTCGGTCGCCACGCCCGTCACCCGGATCAGGGTGCCGCTGCGCTCGAAGCGGGTCACCTTGAGGACCGGGGGCTTGCCGTCCACCGTGATGGGCACCTCCAGCACGCTCTTGTTGCCCGCCGCGTCGAGGGCACCGATCAGGTAGGTCGCTTTGTTGCCCTGCACCCGCGTCTGGTAGGCGAAGTTGGCGATCTTGCGGCTGCCCTTCTCGGTGGGAATCGCTTTGCCGTCCACCGTGATGCGCTCGACCCCCCGGTCGTCGAGGGCGTAGCCCCGGATGGTAAAGGCCCGCGCCTGTCCCACCCCGCCGCCGTCCGGGCTGGTGACCACGATGCGCGGCTTGAAGGAATCGGCTTTGCGGGCGCAGCCCCCCAGCAGGGGCGCGAGCAGCAGCAGGGCAAGGGGGGCAGCGGCAGCGCGGCGCATGGAGGCAAGTATAGCGGGGCCGCCGCTCCTTTCCCGAAGCGGGGTGCTTTAATACCGCCCGTGACTTTCTCCGCCCGCCTCCCCGGTCCCGCCGTCCCCGAGGGCACCCGCGACGTGCTGCCCCCCGAGTGGCAACAGCGCGAGCATCTGCGGACGCGGCTGGCGGCCGAGTTCGCGGCGTGGGGCTACCGGGGCGTGGACGTGCCCGCCCTGGAATTCGCCGACCCCGGCCACCCGCAGGACGCCCGCGCCTTCAAGCTGATTGACGTGGGCGGCGAGGTGCTGGCCCTGCGCGGCGAGTTCACCACGGCGGTGGGGCGGCTGGTGCGCTCGCGCTTTGCCGGGGGGCCGTTTCCGCTGCGGCTCCAGTACGGCGGGCGGCTGTGGCTGCGGGCGCTGACGAGCGAGCTGGGGCGCCTGCGTGAGTTCGCCCAGGTCGGCGTGGAGCTGATCGGCGTGTCTACCCCGCAGGCCGACGCGGAACTGCTCGCGCTGGGACGCCGGGCGCTGGAGGTGGTGGGCGTGGCGCCCGTGATGGAGGTGGGGTACCCCGGCTTCGTGGACGCGGTGCTGGAGGACGCGGGCCTTTCCCCCGCCGCTCGGGAGGCGCTGCACGGGGCCATCGACCGCAAGAGCGGCGCGGACGTGGACCTGCTCGCCGCGCGGCATGGGCTGGAGGCCGGGGTCACCCGCACCCTGCACACCCTGACCGACCTCTACGGCGGCCCGGAGGTGCTGGCACAGGCGGGCGAACTCGCGCGGGGCGAGCGGGCGCGGGCGGCGGTGGCGCACCTGGAGGCGGTCGCGGGGCGGGCGGAGGGGGCCTTGCTGTTCGACCTCGGGGCCAGCCGCCGCTACGGGTACTACACCGGGCTGACCTTCCGGGCCTACGCGCCGGGGCTGAACCAGCCGCTGCTGGGGGGCGGGCGCTACGACCTCGGCGGGTTGCCGGGGGCGGGCTTCGCCATCGGGCTGGAGCGGCTGACCGAGGTGGCCGCGCGGGGCCTGCCCCCCGAGCCGGAGGTGGTGCTGGCGCTGGACGCGGCCGGGGCTGAATACGCCCGCGCCGCCGGGCTGACCGCCGAACTCGCCTGGACCGACGACCGGGCCGAACTGCTCGCCTACTGCGGGGCGCGGGGCATTCGCCGCTGGGCGCAGGGGCAGACCCTGACCGAGGTGCCCGCATGAGCCCGGCTCCCGTACGCGGCCCCGAACACCTCACCCTCGCGCTGCCGAAGGGCCGCATCCTGACCGAAGCCGCCGCCCTGCTCACCCAGGCCGGGCTGCCACTGGAATTCCCTGGCCCCTCGCGGGCGCTGCGGCACGAGTTTCCAGGGCTGACGGTGCTGGAGCTGCGCAATCAGGACGTGCCCGTCTACGTGGATCTCGGCGTGGCCGACTTCGGCATCGTCGGGAAGGACGTGCTGGTGGAGTCGGGGCGGGCAGTGTTCGAGCCGGTGGACCTGCGGTTCGCGGCCTGCCGCCTCTCGCTGATCCGCGAGGTGGGGGCACGGGGGCCAATGACGCGGGTCGCCACCAAGTACCCCCGCTCGGCCCGCGCCTACCTCGCCGCGCAGGGCATCCCCGCCGAGATCGTCAAGCTCTCGGGCAACATCGAACTCGCGGCGCTGACCGGCCTCGCGGACGCGGTGGTGGACCTCGTGCAGACCGGGAGCACCCTGCGGGCCAACGGGCTGGAGGAACGGGACGTGCTGTTCCACTCCTCCGCCCGGCTGGTGGTCAACCGCACCGCTCTCAAGCTGCGGCGCGAGCGGCTGCGCCCCTTGATCGAACGGTTGCGGGAACTGGTGGCGGGGGGTTAGACGGGGGCCGGGGCCTCACGCTCCAGCGCCGCCGTCATCCGCTCCAGCGCCTCGATCAGGATCGGGCGGCTGGTGGCGAAGTTGACGCGCACGCAGCCCTGGTAGCGCGTACCTTCCTCGCCCGGTGCGAAGAGGGGACCGCCCTGCACCGCGACCCGCGCCTCGTCAAGGAGGAATTGCTGCATCTCAGCGGCGCGGGAGTGACCCCGCAGGTCCAGCCAGCCCAGATAGGTGGCCTCGGGCGGCGAGAAGCGTGCCCAGGGCAGCCGCGCCTCCACGAAGGCCGCCATCACGTCGCGGTTGCCGCGCAGGTAGGCGACCGTCTCGCGCAGCCACGGCCCCGCCCCCTCCAGGGCCGCCCGCCACGCGGTCACGCTCAGGGTGGAGGGGTGGCCCATCAGCCCGCCTGCCGCTCCGCGCACCCGCTTGACGAGTTCGGGGTCGTGCCCCACCATCACGCCGATGCCCAGACCCGCCGTGTTGTAGGCCTTGGCGGGGCCGGTCAGCGTCACCGTGCGGGAGCGCACGCGGGGGTCGGCGGCAAAGGACTCGAAGGGCACGTCCGAGAGCCGCAGGTCGGCGTGCAGTTCGTCGGACATGACCTGGAGGTCGTGGCGAAGCACGAAATCGCGCAGCCGCTCCAGTTCTTCTTTGTCCCAGACGCGCCCGCTGGGGTTGTGGGGGTGGCACAGCAGCAGCAGGCGGCAGCCGGGGGCGGCGGCTTCCAGCGCGTCCCAATCGATCTGCCAGCGTCCGCCTGATTCCTGCGGCTCACGCAGGGGCGCGGCGGCCACCCGGCGGCCCTGGGTCGTGATCGCCTGGTGGAAGGGGTAGTAGATCGGCGTCATGGTCAGGACCGGCTCGCCGGGGGTACTCAGGGCCGCGACCGCCGCGTAGATGCCCGGTACCACGCCCGGAATGAAGGAAAAACCCTCGCGCGGCAGGTCGGTCAGGCCGTAGCCCGCGAGCTTGTCCTGTAGGGCGGCAATCAGGCGGGCGTCCCCCAGCATCTGCCCGTAGCCCAGCCCGCGCGTCAGCCGCTCCTGCAACGCCTCGACGATGGCGGGCGCGACCGGGAAGTCCATGTCGGCCACCCACAGGGGCAGCACGTCCTCCGGGTAGAAGGTCCACTTCATGCTGTCGGGGTGGCGCAGCGTGGCGGGGTCGAGGGAGCCGTAGGGGGAGGCGGTGGCAGGCTCGGAGGCCAGTTCAGGCACCTCCAGCTCGGGCAGGTCGGGTTGGGTCATGGGGGGAGGATACGCCGGAGGGTGGAAGTCGAGGGGGCAAGGGGTCGAGAAGTCGAGGGGGCACGGTTTTTCTCGACGCCTCGACTTCTCGACTCGCACAGCTCTCAGGGCGTCAGCCGGTGCCGGTCCCTCGGAAACGCCCGCGCGAACCGCACATTGCCAATCCCCAGCAGCCGCGCGGTCAGGCGCTCGGCGCCGATGGCGAAACCGCCGTGGGGGGGCATCCCGTACTTGAAGACCTCGGCGTAGCCCGCGAGCGCCTCCGGATTCAGGCGGTAGGCGGCGATGGACTCCTGAAGCATCGGGTACTCGTGGATGCGCTGCCCGCCCGACGTGATCTCGATGCCCCGGAACAGCAGGTCGAAGCCGCGCGTCAGGCCCCCTTCCTCGGGGTAGGCGTAGAAGGGCCGGGCGGCGCGGGGGTACTTCGTCACGAAGACGAAGTCGGTGCCCTGGGTCTCGGCGTAGTGCTGCGAGAGCAGGCGCTCGGCCTCCGGGTCGAGGTCCTTGCCGCCGACCGGGTGGCCGTACTTCTCCTCCACCAGCCGCCGGGCGTCGAGCAGCGGGATGCGCGGGATGTGGGCAGGCACCTCGGGCAGTGTGGCCCCCAGCAGGGCGAGTTCGGGGGTCGCGTGCTCGCGCAGCCGTTCCATGATGGCGGCCAGGACGCGGGTTTCCACGTCCATCACGTCCTCCTCGGACTCGATGAAGCCGAGTTCCACGTCCAGCGAGAGGTACTCGTTGAGGTGGCGGGAGGTCGCGTGTTCCTCGGCGCGGTAGACGGGCGCGACCTCGAAGACGCGCTCGAAGACGCCCACCAGGATCTGTTTGTAGAGCTGCGGACTCTGCGCGAGGTACGCCGGGTGCCCGAAGTAGTCGATGGGAAAGAGGTTCGCCCCGCCCTCCGCCCCTGCCGAGACGATCTTGGGCGTGCTGATCTCGGTGAAGCCCTCCCCCCGCAGGTGGTCGCGGAAGGCCGCGACGAGTTCGGCCTGCACCTTCAGGATCGCTCGCTCGCGCAGCCCGCGCACGGTCACCACCCGGTAGTCCAGCATCGTCTCGGGGTGAACGTGCCACTCCATCTTGGGAATCTCGACGGGGGGCGGCTCGGCGGCGGGGGTCAGGACCCGCAAGGCCTCGACCTGCACCTCGAAGCCGCCGGGGGCCTTGGGGTGGGCGGTGACGCGCCCCACGACCTCGATGCTGCTCTCGGGCAGCGGCAGGTCGAGGCCACTCCCCACGCCCTGCACCAGCCCCGCGCGGTCGCGCAGCACCAGAAATTGCACGCCCCCCAGGTCGCGGCGGGCGTGCAGGAAGCCTTGCAGTCGAACAGTCTGGCCCTCGTGGGCGGGAAGGGCCGAGGTCAGGGTGCGGGGCAGTGGCGTGGTCATGGTGGGGTCTCCTGGGTCTGGGAAAGGGCAAGCCCCCGACTCCTACGCTGAGGGGTCGGGGGCGCGGCGGTATGCGGCGAGACGTCCCCTACCGGGGATCGTTATTCACGGGGTTTGCTTGCGCCGCCGTCATGCCCGCGAGTGTAGCGGGGGCACACTCGGCAGGTCAATCCGGGCGGCTGGGCAGGGCGAGATCATCACCTCACCCTTTCCGACCGTCCAGACGGTATGCTCAGGGCGTGACCCGCACCCGGAATCCTGAACTGACCCGCGCGGCCCTGCTGGAGGCGGCAAAACGGGTGCTTCAGACGCAGGGGGCGGGCCTATCTCTTGAGGCGGTCGCCCGTGAGGCCGGGGTGAGCAAGGGCGGGCTGCTGCACCACTACCCCAGCCGGGAGGCCCTGCTCTGGGCCCTGGCGCTGGAGCTGGTTGAGCGGTTCCGGGCCAGCGTGGAAGCGGCGCGGGCGCATGAGGTGGCGGCGCATGGACAGAGACCCGGTGCCTGGCTGCGGGCCTATCTCGAGGTGAGCTTCACGCCCGGGGCCGGGGAGGAAGCCCTGATCGCCGCCCTCGCGCCGCTGGCCGGGCATCCCGAGCTGATCGCCCGCTTGCAGGAGGCCCAGGCGTTCGTGCTGAGCGGAGCCGAGGACGACGGGCTGCCCAGGGGCCGCGCCCACGCCGTTCGCCTCGCGTGCGACGCGCTGAGCCTGGGGCCGCTGACGGGCCTCCCGGACCTGTCCCCGGAGGCCCGGGAGGCCCTGCGGGAAGAACTCCTGGCCTGGACGCGGGCATGACGGCGGACCCCCCTCCCGCCCCGGCCGGACACCTCGACCCCGGCCCGGGCTGGCAGCGGCGCTTCTGGGCGATCTTCATGGGGCAGGCGCTCAGCCTGACGGGCTCGGCCATGACCCAGTTCGTGCTGCTGTGGTGGATCACCGACACGACGGGGAGCGCGGGGGCGCTGGCGACGGCGGGCATGGCCGCACTGCTCCCGCAGGCCCTGCTCGGGCCGCTGGGGGGCACCTTTGCCGACCGGTACAGCCGCCGCCTGCTGATGATCGGGGCGGACACGGTGAGTGCCCTGTGCATGCTGGTCCTGATCTTCCTGTTCGCCACCGAACGGGTGGAGCTGTGGCACGTCTACACGATGATGTTCATCCGTTCCTCCATGCAGGCGTTCCAGGCGCCCGCAGCGGCGGCCAGCACGGCGATGCTGGTCCCGGCCCAGTTCCTCCCCCGGGCGGCGGGGCTCAACCAGTCCCTTCAGGGCATCATGACGGTGGCCGCCGCCCCGCTGGGGGCGCTCGCCATCAGCGTGATGCCGCTGGGGGCGGCGCTGGGCATCGACGTGGCGACCGCGCTCCTCGGCATCCTGCCGCTGCTGCTCTTCCGCATCCCCCAGGTGCGGGTGCCCCGGGACCAGCGGGCGGGGGTCTGGGCCGAGTTCCGCGAGGGTGTGCGGCTGGTGTGGGGACACCCGGGCCTGCGCCACCTCTACGCGGTGCTGGCGGTCGTCGTGCTGACGGTCATGCCGACCTTCACCCTCACGCCGCTGCTCGTGAAGACCCATTTCGGCGGCGGGCCCGGACAGGTCGCCCTGATGGAGGGGCTGTCGGGGGTCGGCATGATCCTGGGCGGTCTGGCCGTCGTCGCGTTCGCCCCGCGGCGCCGGGTGGTCACGGTCCTCGTCGCCTTCGCGCTGTCGTGCCTGGCGGTGGCGCTGACCGCTCTCGCGCCGGGGGACGCCTTCTGGCTGGCGGTCGTGTGGTGGGTGGTGAGCGGCGTGACCTTCAGCTTCGGCAACGCCCCCATGACGGCCGTGCTCCAGACGGTGATTCCGAACCAGCTTCAGGGGCGGGCGCTGTCGCTGCTCTCCACCGTGATGGGACTGGCCGGTCCGGTCGGCTTGGCGCTCGCGGGGCCGCTGGGCGAGTGGCTCGGCGTGCGGGGCCTGTTCATGCTGGCGGGGGTCCTCTCGGCGCTGGCGAGTCTGGCGGGGTTTTTCTCGCCCGCGCTGCTGCGCCTGGACAAGGCGCCGGTTACGCCGCCCGCGGACGCGCGCGTATCCTCGGAGGCATGACGCTGGACCACGAACGGACGGTCGCCACCCGGCTGGCAAGGGAGGCGGGCAGGTTACTCAGCCTGCACCTCGCGCGCGGGCTGACCGTCGAACACAAGACCTCGGCCGACGATCCGGTGACCGCCGCCGACCGTGAGGCGTCCGATCTGATTCTGGCGGGCCTGCGCTCGGCCTTTCCGGAGGACGGCCTGCTGAGCGAGGAAGCGGCCGACGATGCTGCCCGGCTGGGCCATGAGCGGGTCTGGATCATCGATCCTATCGACGGCACCAAGGAATTCACCTCGGGCAGCCCCGACTATGCGGTAAGCATCGGGCTGGCGGTGGCGGGCGAGCCGGTGCTGGGGGTGGTCTATGCTCCCGCCACCGACGAGCTGTTCGCCGGGGCGGTGGGCCTGGGGGTCACGAGGAACGGCGAGCCGACCGGGTTCGCGGGCCGCGCGGGGTACGTGGTCAGCGTGTCGGACACCGAATTCCAGCGGGAACTGCACGCGTGCGACCTCCCCGGCATGGCCCCCAGCGGCTCCATCGCCCTGAAGCTGGCGCGGATTGCGAACGGCGAGGCCGACGTGACCTTTTCCATGAGCCCGCGCTCGGAGTGGGACGTGGCGGGGGGGCACGCGCTGTTGCGGGTCTTGGGCGGCGACCTGCGGCGGCGTGACGGGCGGCCCATTCGGTACAACTCGGCCCGGCCCCATCTGGAGCAGGGGATCATCGGCGGGCGACCGGACGCGCTGGCGTGGCTGGAGGGCGAACTCGCGGAGCGGGGCCTCCCCACCGCCCACCTCGGCCTGACCCCAGACGACCCGGCGTGGGCGACCCTCGCGCCGGGGGATCAGGCCGCGCTGCGGGGGCATCCCGGTGTCTGCGTGCGGCACGGGGGCGGGCGGACGCTGGCCCTGATCGTGGTGGGGCCGGGCGGCGTGGTGGAGCGGGCGGAGGGCGACGCCTTCCACCTCGACCGGCTCTCGCGCGACGTGACGCGGGCGCTGGGGACGCTGAAGGCCGCCGCCGTGCCCGTCCCGGAGGGAGGCCCGCGCTGACCGGGGACGCCGCCGCCCCCGCCCCGCGCTGGGGACGGGTCACCCTGAGACCGCTGCCCGACCTGGGGGCGGAGGAGTGGGCGGCCCTCTACCGCTTCTTCCGCGACCGCGAACTCGCCGACTGGAACGGGGCCAAACCCATCCGGCTGCCGGAGTGGCTGTTCCGGCGGATCATGCTGGAGGAGGAGGGGACGGGCGAGCGGGCGGGCTTCGGGGTGCTGAGTGAAACCGGCGAATTGATCGGGAGCGCCGAACTGTATGACCTCCACCCCCCACCGCCCCTGCCCGCCCGCATCGGCACCCTGGGCGTGATGATCGGCCTGCGAACGCTCTGGGGCCAGGGCTACGGCCGCGAGGCGGTCATGGCGCTGCTGACCTGGGCCTTTGAGGGGCGGGAGGTACCGCTCACGCGGGTCCGCCTGACCACCTTCGGGCACAACCGCCGGGCGCAGCGGGCCTTTGCCGCCTGCGGCTTCCGCGAGGTGGGCCGCTCCCAGGCGGGGGACCACACCGACGTTCATATGGAAATCACGAGAGGAGAGTGGCTGGATGCGCGTGCTGATGCCTGACCTGCCCGAGTTCCGGGCGCTGACCGTGGAGGGCGTGACCCCTCTCCCCTACCGCAATGGAGAAGTGCCGGACGGCGAGGCCGAGGGCGTGGTGCTGTGGGGCGCGAATGCCGAAACACGCTCCCACCTCTTCGCCCGGCCGGGCCTGCGCTGGGTGCTGACGCTCACAGCGGGGATTGACCACGTGCAGGGCCAATTGCCGCCCGGCGTCGCCCTCTACAACGCCAGCCCCCTGCACGCCCGCGCGGTCGCCGTCCATACCCTCGCAGGGATGCTCGCCGCCGCGCGGGGCCTGCACCGCTTCCGGGACGCGCAGCGCCAGGGACAGTGGCAGCCCCGCCGCGACCTGAGCACGCTGGACGGGGCGAGCGTGGTGGTCTGGGGCCACGGGCACATCGGGCGAATGCTGGAGGATTTGCTGACCCCCCACGGCGCCCACGTCACTGGGCTGCGCTCGGCCACCCCACCCGCCGAGCGCGACGCGGCGCTGGCGGGGGCCGACTGGGTGGTCCTGCTGCTCCCCGACACGCCGCAGACGCGCGGCATCGTGAACGCGGACGCGCTGGCCCGCCTGAAGCCCGGCGCGTGGCTGAGCAACCAGGGACGCGGCTCGCTGGTGGACACCGACGCGCTGCTGGCCGCCCTCGACTCCGGCCACCTCGGGGGCGCGGTGCTGGACGTGACCGACCCCGAACCGCTCCCACCGGGGCACCCGCTGTGGGCGCGAGAGAATGTCCTCATCACGCCGCATATCGCCAGCACGACGGCCGACCTGACGGCGCGGGGGGCCGGGTACACGCGGGCCTTTTTGGAGGAACTGGCGGCGGGGCGGGAGCCGGAGGGGCGAGTGGAGACGAGCAAGGGGTACTGATACGGATTCCGTCCAATCCGTTATCTCCTCGGGAAAGCGCCGAGAGGATAACTCCTTTCCCGGCAACCGTTTTGTTCCTGCTCGCTCCGCTCGGGTTGAACAGTTACACAAACTGTTCAACCCGAATCCGTATGAGAGTTCCGCACTTGACGAGGAAACGGGGCCGCTGAAAACCCCTCACCCCTCGCCCCTTGCGGGCGAGGGGTCCCCCAGCCCAAGTCGAGGCCCCCGACACGTACGCCGGGGGCCTCCTCACTCCTGCCCCTTACTTCAGCAGGTTGCGGCTGATCACCACGCGCTGAATCTCGTTGGTGCCCTCGTAGATCTGGTTGAGCTTCACGTCGCGCAGCAGCTTCTCGACCGGGTACTCAGCCACGTAGCCGTAGCCGCCGTGCACCTGAATCGCCTCGTTCGCGGCGTCAAACGCCATCTCCGAGCAGTACGCCTTGGCGATCGCGCTCTCGGTGCCGTGCGGCAGATTCTGGTCGACCAGCCACGCGGCCTTGAGGTACATCAGGCGGCCCGTCTCCACGCCCATCGCCATTTCCGCGACCTTGAACTGGATGGCCTGGAACTGGGCGATGGGCTTGCCGAAGGCCTCGCGCTCCTTGGAATACTTCACGCTCTCGTCGAGCGCCCGCCGCGCGATGCCCACCGACCCCGCCGCGACCGGAATGCGGGTCTTGTCCAGTGTCTTCATGGCGATCTTGAAACCGTCGCCCAGGCCGCCAAGCTGGTTTTCCTTGGGCACGCGCACGTTCTCGAACACCAGTTCGGAGGTCAGGGAAGCCCGCTGCCCCAGCTTGTGCTTGATCTTGTTGTAGGACATGCCAGGCGTGTCCTTGGGCACGACGAGCGCGACCGTCGCCTTGTGCCCGCCCTGGCGGTCGGTGGTGGCGAAGACCACCGTGATGTCGGCCACGCCGCCGTTGGAGATCCACATCTTGGTGCCGTTGATGACCCACTCGTCGCCGTCGAGCACGGCGGTGGTGTGCATCCCGGCCGCGTCCGAGCCGTTGTTGGGCTCGCTGAGCGCAAAGGCCGCGAGGCTGGGCTTTTCGGTCATGGGGGCCAGGAAGCGCTTTTGCTGCTCCTCGGTGCCGCCCACCAGGATGGGCGTGATGCCCAGCTCGGAGGCCATCAGCACCGTGTAGATGCCCATGCAGCCGTAGGCGAGTTCCTCCCCGATCAGGCACTCGTCCACCATGCCCAGCCCCAGCCCACCCGCGTGCTCGGGAATGGCGACGTTGAGCAGGCCGACCTCAAAGGCCTTTTCGACCACGGGCCAGGGCAGTTCTTCCTTCTGGTCATACTCGCTGGCGACCGGAATGATCTCCTTGCGGGTGAAATCGCGGGCGAGTTGCTGAAGCTGTTTCTGTTCGTCGCTGAGGGAGAAATCAATCATGGAGGCTCCTCGAAAAGGGGGAATTGAACTCAGTCCAAGGTAACACGCGCCGGGCCTGTCGCTTGTGACCTGTGCAGGCACAAGTCGGGGCAACCCCGGACGCTTTACACGCCCTACAGCACGTCGTCCGCGCTGCCGCGCTTCTTCAGGTTGTTGCGCGTTTTGCGCCAGCGCAGGGCCTTCACGATGGCGGGCGCGGCGGGGTTGAGCGTCAGGTCGTAGGCGGGGTACCACACCCGCACTTCCGAGAATTTCAGCTTCATCTTGAACACGCCGTAGGAATGCTTGCTCTCGTCCAGCACGCGCGGGATGCCCCAGAAGTCGAACAGCTCGTAGCCCCGGCGCTTGGCGTCCAGCATGGCGTTCCAGTAAAAGGCGTCGGGGGCCTTGGCGTCCTTGAAAGGCGTGCCGTCCGGCTGCACGCGGTCGTCGCGCACGCTGCCGCCGAAGAGGTAGGCCGTGGTGGTCCCCATCGCCAGGAAAAAGCCGCCCGCGAGCGCCTTGCCCTCGTAGCGCGACAGCACGAGGTAAGCCTCGCCGCCGTAGGCATTGCCCTCGCGCAACATCGTCTCGTAATACGCGCGGGGAAAGGCGCCGAGCTTGGCCCGCTCGTTGGTGGCCGTGAAGATCTCCCAGAAGGCCTCGAAGTCGTCGTCGCGGCCCGCCACCACGCCGAGCTTGGCGGCGGCGCGGACATTGCGCCGGGCCATGGAGTGCAGCCCTGCCAAGAGGTCCTCCTCGGGCCGGGTCAGGTCCGCCACGATGGTGTGCTCGGGCTGCTCGGTCTCGGCGCGGCGAAAGGGACCGTAGTCGGAGGGCACGACCGCGCGGCCGTCGGCGGGAACGGGCTGGGGCGGCTCGATCTTGAGCAGGGCGTCGCCGGGGCGGGCGACCCTGCGCACCGCCTCGGCGACAGCGGGGAGCAGGTCGAGCGACTCCAGCGCCGGGCCGCGCGGGGCGTACAGGGTCGAGAAGCCGGGCACCAGCCGCTTGCGCAGCAGTTGCAGCGCCCCCACCGTCTGCCCGCCCTGGCCCTGAATCAGGAAGCGCAGCGGCTCCTGCCCCAGCGTGCGCCGCGCCTCGCCGTAGCCCCAGCCTTGCAGCGGGCTGGTGATGGGAAGCGAGCGAACGGCGTCGTCGTACACGCGGGGGTCCTGGGTGGGCACGAGGGTCAGGCGCATCGGGGGGGATTGTAGCAGCGGGTCCCGGCGGAAGGCCGACCCCCGGCCGCGCTACAGTGGGCAGATGCAAAAGAGTCTCCTGACGCTCGCGCTGCTGCTCGGCGGCGCGGCCCTGGCCCAGACCACCGGAACGCCGACCACGCCCGCCGCTCCGGCGACCCAGACGCAACCAACCCCGGCCGCGCCCGCGCAGACCCCGGCGGCCCCCGCCACCACGGCCCCGGCCCAGACGCCCGCCGACCCCCAGACGGTGGTGGCGCGGGTGGGCAGCGAAACGATCACGCTGGGCGAGTACGAGCGGGCCTTCCGGCTGGCGGTGGCGCGGGTGCTGAATTCGCAGGGAATTCCCTTCTCGGACGACGCGCTGGCGCAATTCGCCGAAGCGCGGACCGAGTTCCTGACCCAGTACGCCCGCGACCGGGCCGTGTACCAGCTCGCCCGCCGGGGCACGGCGGTGACGGCGGCGCAGGTGGACGCCCAACTCGCCGAGACCCGCCAGGGCTTCGGCACCGACGCCGACTTCGCCGAGGCGCTGGCCGCCAACGGCTTTGCGAACGAGGCCGAGCTGCGGGCCGATATCGAGCGCGAACTGATCGTGGACGCCTACCTGGAGGGCATCAAGTCGCGCCTGAAGTTCGGGGACGCCCTGGTCGCCAGCTTCTACAACCTCAACCGCTCGGCCTTCACCCGTCCGGCGCAGGCGTGCGTGCGGCACATCCTCGTCGCCACGCAGGCCGAGGGGCAGACCATCCTGCGGGACCTCGCGGCGGGCGGCGACTTCGCGGCCATCGCCCGCGAGAAGAGCCAGGACCCCGGCAGCGCGGCCGAGGGCGGCGAGCTGGGCTGCATCGAACCCAGCGAGACGGTCGAGCCGTTCGACCGCACGTCCTTCGCGGCGCCCCTGAACCAGCCCCAGCTTGTGCAGTCCGAGTACGGCTGGCATGTGCTCGTCGTGACCCGCCGCACCCAGGCGGGCGTCGCCCCACTGGCCGAGGTCGCGCCCGTCATCCGCGAGCAGCTTGCCCGTGACGCCGCCCAGAAGTACCTCGACTCGCAACTCGCCCGCGTGACCATCAGCACCACCCCGGCGGCCCTTCCCGCTCCGGTTCCGGCGTCCACCCGCTGAACGCGCCCATCACCGCAGCCTCCTCATCCGGGGAGGCTTTTTCCATTGCACACGGCAACTAGCGTATTCATCACACTTGCATCCACCTTGGTTCACAGATGGGTCACAGGTGAGAGCCTACCGAGCAGAACTCATTCAGAGAAACGGGGATATCCCCTTTAAATCTTACACTTTTATCTTTCTCGCTCTATTTTCTTTGCATTTATAAACCATGTCGCTATTTCAACCACTTGTCTAGATGTTTGCATGAAGGTGATTCTAAGCCTCGTGATACATCAGTGGCGTCGGCACAACACGCCTCGTACTCCGGTCTCACCCGAGGCATCTCTCCCCTTTTGCCTGGAGGAAGTTCATGACTGCACGCCTTGCCCTCAGCTCGCTCGGTCTCGCCCTGCTGCTCGCTTCCTGCGGTGGTCAGACCCCGACCTCCCAGACTCCCGCCGCACAGGTGCCGGACAGCTCGGCCACGACCCGCCCCGCCCGGACGCTGGCGCCCCTGCTGGGCACGGGGAACCCGGACGCGGTTGCGGGACAGTACATCGTGGTCTTTAGCGAGGGCGCGGCGCCGAGCAACCTGGGGGCGCAGGACGCGGGCGGATTGATCCGGGCGCTGAACCTTGACCCCCAGGGCATCACCATTCAGCACCTGTACTCGCAAACCATCGAGGGCTTCGCGGCCCGGCTCAGTCCCCAGAACCTCCAGGCGCTGCGGGCCGACTCGCGCGTGAAGTACATCGAGCAAGACGGCGTGATGCGCATGAGCGCCACCCAGAGCGGCGCCACCTGGGGCCTGGACCGCATTGATCAGCGCAACCTGCCGCTGGACGGCAACTATGTCTACAACTCGACCGCCAGCGGCGTGAAGGCGTACATCATCGACACTGGGATCAACACCGCGCACACCAACTTCGGGGGCCGCGCGGTGTGGGGCACCAACACCACCGGAGACGGCAACAACTCCGACTGCCAGGGCCACGGCACCCACGTGGCGGGCACGGTCGGCAGCAACACATGGGGCGTCGCCAAGGGCGTGCAGCTCGTGGCCGTCAAGGTGCTGGGCTGCGACGGCTCGGGCACCAACTCGGGCGTGATCGCGGGCGTGAACTGGGCCGTGAGCAACAAGGGCAGCGCGGCGGCCGTGGCGAACATGAGCCTCGGCGGCGGCTTCAGCCAGGCCGTGAACGACGCAGTGAACAGCGCGGCGAGCAAGAACCTGATCATGGCGGTCGCGGCGGGCAACGAGAACCAGAACGCCTGCAACGTGTCGCCCGCCAGCGCGGCGAGCGCGATCACCGTGGGCAGCACGACGAACACCGACGCCCGTTCCTCCTTCTCGAACTACGGCTCGTGCCTCGACCTCTTCGCGCCGGGCAGCAACATCACCTCGACCTGGATCGGTTCCACCACGGCCACCAACACCATCAGCGGCACCTCCATGGCGACCCCGCACGTCGCCGGGGCCATCGCCCTGCTGATCGCGGGCGGCAACAGCACCAACAGCGCGGTCACGAGCGCCCTGCTGAACAACGCGACCACCGGCAAGGTCACGGACGCGCAGACCGGCAGCCCCAACCGCCTGCTGTACACCGGCACCGGCAGCGCGACCACGCCGCCCCCCTCGACGGGCACCACCACGACCTATACGGGCAGCGTGAGCCAGGGCACGGCGAGCTACAAGCCCGGCAGCAGCGGCTTCTCTTACGCGGGGGGCACCCTGAAGGGCACGCTCAGCGGCCCCTCGGGCACCGACTTCGACCTCTACCTCCAGAAGTGGAACGGGTCCGCTTGGGCCGACGTGGCTGCCAGCGAGGGCGCGAGCAGCAGCGAGGGCCTCACCTACGCGGCGGCAAGCGGCACCTACCGCTGGGAGGTCTACGCCTACTCCGGCAGCGGCTCCTACAGCCTGACCGAGACGAAGTAAGGTTCACGGCCCCGGTCCCTTCCGCCAAGGGGAGGCCGGGGTCTTTTGGCCCGCGCCCTGTCCCTTTCACTCCCGGAGGTTGCCCATGAAACAGTTTCTCGCGCCGCTCGCCCTGTTCGGTTCCCTGCTGTTTACCGCCTGCGGAACGGTCACCCCGCCCACCTCCCAGGCGTTGCCCGAGGAGTCCCTCACGACGACCGGAACGGAACCCGCCCTGGCCACCCTCAGCGGGCAGATCGTGTACGGCACGGTCACCAGTGTCAGCACCCGGCCCTACCAGGTCAGCGTGACCCCCAGCAACCAGATGAGCGGCGGCTGGTGCGGCGGCACGCTGATCAGCCCCACCTGGGTGCTGACGGCGGCCCACTGCGTGGAGGGTTACAGCGCCTCGCAGATGCGGGTGCGGGCCGGAATCAACAACCTGACCACCTCCAGCGGCCAACTGCGCACCCCCAGCCAGATCATCGTCCACCCGTACTACGGGGGCGCGAGCAGCGGCTACGACATCGCGCTGATCAAGGTAAGTACGGCCTTTACCCTGGGCAGCACCGTGCAGACGGCCGCCCTGCCAGGCAACGCCGCCGAGTCGGTGCTCGATGTGAACGGCAACAGCGCCACCGTCAGCGGCTGGGGCAAGACCGAGACGGGGGCCTACAGCAACACCGCCCTGCGCGAGGTCACCATCCCCATCACCCCGACGGGCAGCGACTGCGGCTCGCGCCCGAACAACACCATCTGCGGCAAGTACAGCGCCGGACGCGACAGTTGCAACGGCGACAGCGGCGGCCCCCTCGCCGCTCCCTATGGCGGCAAATATTACGTGCTGGGCATCGTGAGTTACGGCCCGGCCGAGTGCCGGGGCTACGGGGTCTACACCCGCGTGAATGGCTACATCAACTGGATCGCGCAGCAGACTGGGATCGCCGCCCAGTAACCGTCCCGCCGTTCAGCTTCCCCTGGCCCGTGCCAGGGGAGTTTTGTCGTCCTGGCGGGGGATACCAGTCCTATCCAGACATCGCTCTGCCGCCCAATTACGCCTTGACCGTAACGCCGTTACGTTATAAACTAAACCCATGAAGTTGAGCGATGTTCAGAAACGACTCCAGGCTCCGTTTCCCGCTCATCTGGTGGGGTGGAAGCCGCAAGCCTTTAATGGGGAGCGCAGCCGCGCCCTGCTGCTCGCCTACGTGGACGCCCGCGCGGTGCAGGACCGGCTGGACGCGATCTGCCCGGACGGCTGGAGCTTCGAGATCGAGGTGATTCCGGGAACGCAGCACCCCACGGTCAAGGGCCGCCTGACGGTGCTGGGCGTGACCCGCGAGGACATTGGCGAAGCGGGCGAGGGCGAGTACGGCACCCTCAAGGCCGCGTCGTCGGACGCGCTGAAGCGCTGCGCGGTGCAGTTCGGCATCGGGCGCTACCTCTACGACCTGCCCAAGCAGTGGGCAGACTGGAACGACCAGCGGCGCGAGCCGGTGACCACCCCCGAGCTGCCCGAGTGGGCACGGCCCGACCACGAGCGCAGCCCCGGCGGAGCGCACCTCGTGCAGGCGATGGAGCAGCTCAAGTACGAGCTGCCCGAGGACCTCGACCTCCAGCGCGAGGTGTACAAGCACCTCAAGGCCGCCCTGGGCAGCCTGCACGCTGGTGGACACGGGCGGGCCGCATGATCGGCACGGCGCGGGCGCGGGGCACCACCCGCCCCCGGCGCGGATGGACTGCTCCCCGCCCGGTGCCCGCCCAGGAGCTGGCCCCCGCCTCCCCCCGCCACGTCGCCGCCGTCATGCTGGGCGTGATGGGGCTGATGCTGGTCGGCGGCACCCTCGCTCAACTGCTGTAAGCCTGGAGAGGAAGGCGGGAGACGTGATGCGCGTCTCCCGCCTCCCTTTTTGCCCTACAAGCGGCGTTTCGTCGCCCTCGTCGGCACGTGGCTCCAGGGGTCGTCCGGCCAGGGGTGCTTGGGATAGCGGCCGCGCAGGTCCTTGCGAACCTCGAAGTAGCTGCTATTCCAGAAGGAACGCAGGTCCTGGGTCACCTGCACCGGGCGCCCGGCGGGGGACAGCAGGTGCAGCAGCACGGGCGTGCGGCCCCCGTTCACGGCGGGCGTTTCCGCCAGGCCGAAGAGTTCCTGCAACTTGACGGCGAGAATGGGCGGCGATCCGTCCGGGCGATACGCGAGGCGCACGCGCGAGCCGCTGGGGACGGGGAGGTGCGTGGGGGCCAGGTCGTCCAGGCGGGCGGGCAGCGGCCAAGGGAGCAGGGCTTGCAAGGCGGGCAGCAGGTTCACGCGCCCCAACTCGTCGCGGGTGCGCACCCCCGTGAGGGAGGGGCCGAGCCAGCCTTCCAGCGTCTCCAGCAGGCCGGTGTCGGAGAGGTCGGGCCAGTCCTCGTCCGGGCGCCACTGCCGCAGGGACTCCACGCGGGCGCGGAGTTGCTCGGCCTCCGCGGAGAAGGTCAGGAGATGCAGCCCTTCGGAGCGGATGGCCCCGGCGAGGGCGGCCACCCGCTCCGTGTGGGGCAGGTCGCGCAGGGGCCGCGAGTCCAGGACCAACGCCCCCACCCGGCGTTCGCGGGCGGCGACCAACGATCCAGTGCGGGCGTCCCAGCGCACGGTGTCCTGCCACCCGGCGCGGGCCTCCAGCACGGCGGGGTCGAGGGGCGCGGCGAGGTAGATGCGGCCCTCCCCGCTCCCGGCGTCGAGGTGCGCGACCGCGAGGGCGGGCGCTCCCGCCAGCGCGTCTCCCTCCGGCAACCGTGCCCCTTGCCCCCCCGCGAGCAGGAAGCGGCCCCCACCGCCCGCCCGTGCCAGTGCCACCCGCTCCGGATAGGCGAGGGCGACGAGCTGGCCCACCGTGAAGCTGTCGGGCGGCGAGTCGTCCGGGCGCACGCCCAGCTCGCGGCGCCACTGCCGGGCCAGCCGTTCCACGCGCTCCAGCACGGCCCCGTCTCCCTTCCCGCGCTCGCCCCGACGCCACGCCCGCAGCGCCGCCACTCGGTCGGTCAGGTCGGCCCCCACCCCGTTGCCGAGCGGGTCGCGTTCCTCCAGCAGCGCGGCCACGTCGGCGGCGAGTGACCCCAAGCCCAGCGCCTGTCCGTCATGCAGCAGGTGCGCGAGGCGGGGGTGGGTGGGCAGCTCCAGCAGCGCCCGGCCCCGTGCGGTGATGCGGGCCTCCCCGTCCAGCGCGTCCAGGTCGCGCAGCAGGGTCCGGGCGGCCTCCACGCGGGGGGCGGGCGGGGCGTCGAGCCAGGCGAGGGCGGCGGGATCGGGGGCGCCCCACCCGGCGAGTTCCAGCGTCAGGGGGGCGAGGTCGGCCTCCACGACTTCGGGAAGCCGGGCGGCGGCCAGCGCCGCGTGGGTGCGCTCGCTCCAAAGGCGGTAGGCCACACCGGGGGCGGTGCGGCCCGCGCGTCCGGCCCGCTGCTCGGCGGCGTCGCGGGTGACGCGGGTGGTGACCATGCGGGTCAGGCCCGTGCCGGGGTCGAAGGCCTGGGTGCGGCTCAGGCCCCCGTCCACCACGATCCGCACCCCCTCCAGGGTGAGTGACGTTTCCGCGATGGAGGTCGCCAGGATGACCCGCCGACGCCCCGCCGGGTCGGGCAGAATCGCCCACCGCTGCTCGGCCAGCGGGAGGTCGCCGTAGAGGGGCAGAACGAGGGCGTCCGCGCCGGACAGCGCCGCCATCGCCCCCCGAATCTCACGCACACCGGGGAGGAAGGCGAGCACGTCGCCCTCTGCGTGGGCGGTCAGGGCTTCCCGTACCGCGCGGGCCACCGCGTCCTCCACCCGGCCTGCCGGGTCGGTGGGCAGGTAACGCACCTCTACCGGGTAGGCCCGCCCGGCGCTCTGGACCAGCGGCGCCCCCAGGCGTTCCGGCAGGGCGGGGTCCAGGGTGGCCGACATGACGAGCACGCGCAGGTCGTCCCGCAGCGCTCCCCCCACCTCGCGCAGCAGGGCGAGGGCGAGGTCGGCGTTGAGCGACCGCTCGTGAAACTCGTCGAGGATGACCAACCCCACCCCGGTCAGCTCGGGGTCGCGTTGGAGGCGGCGGGTCAGAACGCCTTCCGTGACGACCTCGATGCGGGTGCGGGCGGACACGCGCGACTCGAAGCGCACGCGGGAGCCGACCGTGCCGCCGACCTCCTCGCCCAGCGTCTCCGCGAGCCGGGCGGCGACGGCGCGGGCCGCCACCCGCCGGGGCTGAAGCATCACGATGGACCCGCCCCCCAGCCACCCCTCGTCCAGCAGCGCGAGCGGCAGGCCGGTGCTCTTGCCCGCGCCGGGCGGGGCTTGCAGCACGACCAGCGGGTGCGCCGCGAGCGCCGCGCGGAGGTCCGGCAGCACCTCGAAAACGGGGAGGTCGGTCAGGCTCACGGGGAGGATGGTAGCAGCGGCAACCCCGGCAGGGTCAGCACGTCCCGCAGGTCGCGCAGCACCACGTCCGGCGTCTCTCCCGCCAGTCCCTGCCCGGTCGGGAGATAGGCCGTCCGCAGCCCCACCTGCATCGGTCCCCACACGTCGTTGCGGGGCGAGTCGCCCACGAACCACGTCTGGGCCGCCGTCACGCCCAGCCGGTCGAGGGCCAGCCGGTAGATGGCGGGGGCGGGTTTGCTCAGCCCCACGACTTTGCTGATCACCACGTCGTCCACCAGTCCACTCAGGCCGCATCCCTCCAGGCAACGGGTCTGCGCCTCCTCCCAACCGTTGGTGACGATGCCGAGGCGCAGGCCCCGTGCCCGCAGCTCCCGCAGTACCTGGTGGGCGTGGGGCATGACGACGGGGGCGGCCAGCGAATGCTCAGAGAAATCCGCCAGCAGCACCTCCGGGTCATGGGCGAGGCCGAACTCGCGCACGAGATGCGGCAGCACCTCCCGCTTGGGCCGGTAGCCGAAGTCGTCCAGCTCGGTGAAGCGTTCGGCATACCCGGTGGGCAGCACGTGCCGCTCCAGGTGGCCCACCAGCCAACCCCGAATGGTCGCCGCGCGGTCGTGCAGCGTCCCGTCCAGATCAAACAGGACCGCCCGGACGCTCAGGACGCCTCGCCCCCGCTGGGCGGCGTTCCCCCCGGCTCGCCGGGCGACTTGTGGAAAGCCGCGCCCAGCCGCCTCACGTTCTCGTGAATCAGGGTGGTGTTCAGCGACACGGCGGCGAGCATCCCGCTCGCGGCGGCGCTCATCACGTACTGCGGCGCTCCCGTCATGTCCCCGGCGGCCCACACCCCGCGCACGCTGGTCATGCCGTTCTCGTTGACCACGACGCGGCTCTTGGCATTCATCTCGCAGCCGAGGGAAGCGGGCAGGCTGCTGCGCTGCACCTGGGTGGGGTTCAGGAAGAGGGCGTCCAGCGTCAGGCGCTCGCCGTCCCGGAAGCGCACCCGCACGGTGTCCCGGCCCTCCAGCCGCAGGATCGGCGTGGGGATCACGGGGACGCCCACCCGCCGCAGGTCCTCCCGTTGCTCGCCCGTAAGTTCGTCGGGGCCGTCGGTCAGGAGCACCACCCGGTCGGACCAGGCCCGCACGCTCAGGGCGAGGTGGTGACCCTCCTGATGGGAGCCGAGCACGCCCAGGGCCGACTCGCGGTTGGGCCAGCCGTCGCAGTAGGGGCAGTGGTGAACCGTGCGCCCCCAGCGAGCACGCAGGCCGGGCACGTTGGGCAGCACGTCGCGCACCCCGCTGGCGAAGAGCAGCCGCCGGGCGTGGACCCAGCCGCCGTCGTGGCGCAGCGCGAAGCCGCCTTCCCACGGCTTGACCTCACGGGCCACGCCGGGGCGCACCGTCACCGGGTAGGGCGCGAGGTCGGCCAGCCCGAGGGCCTGAAGCTGCGTGGGCGCGGCCCCGTCCCGCGTGAAGACCCCGTGGGCCGCCTGGGAAGCCGCGTTGCGGGTGGGGCCGCCGTCGAGCAGCAGCACCTCGCGCCGGGAGCCGCCCAGCACCAGCGCGGCATTCAGGCCCGCTGCGCCGGCGCCCACGATCACGGCGTCGTAGCGCTCCACTAGCGGACCCCTGGCCGGACGGTCACGTCGGTAAGCACAGCGTCGCGTGGGGCCTCCAGCATGAACTGGAGGGTCGCCGCCACCGTCTCCGGGGCGATGTAGGCGTCCGGCTGGTACGCGCCGCCCTCCTGCGCCCGCACCGACTGCTGCATGGGCGTGGCGGTGCGGCCCGGATAGACGGTGCAGACGCGCACGCCGTGTCCGGCCTCCTCCTCGCGCAGGGCATCGGCCAGCGCCCGCAGGGCGAACTTGCTCGCGGCGTAGCTGGCCCAGCCGGGGTTGGCCCGCAGGCCCGCCCCGCTGTTTACGAACACCACCGTGCCGCGCTCCGCCCGCACGCGCGGCAGCAACCGCCGGGTCAGCTCGGCGGGAGCGACCACATTCACGGCGAGGGTGTGCGTCCAGGCAGGGTGTTCCTGCTGGGCGACGGCACCCAGTTCCACCACCCCCGCGTTGTGCACCACGTTGGTCACCCGGTCCAGGGCAGAGAGCACCGGGGCGAAGGTCTCGGGCTGGGTGAGGTCCAAGCCCAGCGGTGTGCCGCCTACCTCCATGCAGAGGGCGTCCAGCCGCTCGCCCCCCCGCCCTTGCAGGATCAGGTCGTGGGTTCCGGCGAGTGCCCGTGCCAGCGCCGTGCCGATGCCGCCCGTGGCCCCGGTGATCAGGGTGACGGGCCGCTGAAAAGTCGTCATGCCCGGCACGCTAGCGCAAGAGGCGCACCCTGAAATATCGCTCCTGGAACCACACGGCCTTCATGATCTCCTTGTCGGGCCAGTCGCTTTCATGAGGAACCACGACCAGCTTGTCTTCGCGGTCATCCTCACGGACGATGATGGCCGTGACCACGCCCTCGGCTTCCCGCAGTGGCACGTCCCAACCCAGCAGGTAGGCGTCGACCGGGTGGCCGTCGCCGCTGACGGTGCCGGGCAACTCGCCATAGTTCACGGGGTAGATGAGGTCGGCGTGCCGGGGATGGACGCTGCCCAGCGGGCAGTCCACGACGACACGCACGGCCCGGCCGAGGAAGGGGGTGAGGTCGGGGGTCATGGGGGGAGGAGAGAAAACCACCCCGCCGAGAGGGGGCGGGGTGGGATGAGGAGGCGTAGGGGTCAATTGCAAACGTTCAGCGGGCTGGCACTGTTGCGCGGAGCGGGCGCACCCGTCACGAAATCGTTCCCGTTCTGGTTGGTGTCCTGGCAACCATTGAGCTTGCGGAAGATAGAGGCCGTGTTAGACGGGGCGGGGGTGGCCGCCGCACCTTCCCTCTCGTTGGCCCCACCGAAGCCCACGAAGTCGATCACGTCCGCATCGGCCGCACCCGTGATGGCGTCCGCGTTGTTCACCAGGGCGATTTTGCCCGCAGTCCCGCTCATCGCAAAGGTGCCGCTGGCGTCAGGACTCAGGGCAGGCGCTGCCGTGTTGGCGCCGTCGGCCATCTTGACGAGGTAGTACTGACCGGGCTGAAGGGTGGCCGCGGGCAGAGCGAAGGGCGTACCTGTAAAGCTGCCCGTCGCCGACGTGTACTGGAGGCTCAGTCCGGAGAGGCTGACCGACTGCGTGCCTCGGTTGAACAGTTCCACGAAGTCACTGCGGTAGGGTGCGCTGTTGTTGCCACCGCCGCCGTACACCTGGCTGATCACCAGGCTGCCGAACGCCGGACCAGAGGCCGCTCCCTGCACCGTCACCGTCAGCGTGCTCGTGTCGCTCGCGCCGCTGCCCTCGGCCTTCACCGCGTAGGTGTAGGTGCCGGGCGCGGTGCCTGCCGGGGCATTGACGGTCACGTCAAAGGCTGCGCCGCTGGTCACGGTGGCGGGGGCGCTGACGATGGTCGGGGCAGTGCCCTGCGGGGTCACCGTGACCGTCAGGGGGCCGGTGGTGTTCGTGCCCGTGGCGGTGAAGCTCTGCGTGACGCTGGCGCCGCCCACGCTGGCCGTCAGGTTGGCGGTGTCGGGCGTCAGAGCGACGCTGGCAACCGGGGCGGGGGGTGCCACCGGGGTCTGCGCGGTGAGGCTCAGGCCCACCAGCACGGGGTCGTGGTCGCTGGAACGGAAGGGGGTCGGCGCATAGAAGTTGCTCAATTGGGCCGCGCTCTTGAACTCCGTGTTGTAGTCCAGCACAGTCGGCTCGTCGGCGTTGATGTGCCATTTGGTCTGCCCGGTGACCTGTCCGAACAGGCTACCGCTGGCGAGGGCGTGGTCGAGGCTGCCCCACTGCCCATCGAACTGGTACGAGTAGGCCGTGTTCGGGAAGAGGTTGGTGTACCCGCCCGCCACGAGGTTCTGAACGGCCGTCTCCATCGCGTAGGCGTTCAGGTCGCCCATGATCAGGTGATCGGTCTCGGTCAGGCCGGTGGGATTGGTCTTCAGCCAGTCCACGATCGCGCTTGCTGCCTGCTCGCGGGCACGGTAAGCGTTGCCCTGACCGTCGCCCCGGTCAGTGTCGCCCAGGGCGTCGCAGGCGCTGCCCTTGCTCTTGAGGTGCGCCATGACGGCCGTGAAGCGCCCGCCATTGTCGTTGCCCTGGAAGGTCTGTGCCCAGGTCGGCCGGTTGCAGGTGTCGATGAAGCGGGGGTCCACCGTGCGGTCAAGGATCGCCAGACGGCCCACCGGGGTCACGCGGGCGGGCTGGTAGATCATGGCGACCGAGATGGCGTCCGTGCCCACCTTGTTGCCGGGGTTGACGTAGGCATAGGTGTTCGGTCCCGCTACCGCGTTCAACGCCGTCACGAGGTTGGCGACCGAGCTGCTGGCCCCCTTGTCGAAGTCGTTCTGAATCTCCAGCAGACCCAGCACCGCCGGGTCCATCTTGGTGATGGCCGCGACGATCTTGTCGCGCTGGCGCTCGAACTCGGTGCAGTTGTTGGCTCCGCGTGCGGCGCTGCCCCCCACCCCATTCGGCGTACAGCCCGCATTGCTGTTCACCAGAGTGGTGAAGTAGTTCAGCACATTCATCGAGCCCACGCGCAGGGTACCGCCCACCGCCTCCGGGGTTTCCAGGCGGGGGTTGGCAGGCTGCACATTTACCGACGACGCCTGAATGCGGTACGTGTCGAGGCTGCCGCTGCCAGTCCAGCCGTCGTTGCTGTAGGTCAGGACGCCGGTCACGGTGGCCGTGTCGCCGCCGCGCAGGGTATTGCCCGCGCTGAGGGGCTGCCCGCCACGGGCGAACACCGTCTCGGGGTTGTTGATCCGGCTGCCGTCGTCGATGCGGATGTAGCGGTTTTTGAATTCCGCCTGGTACGCCGCGTAGCCCTGCACGCTGGGCGCGTTGAGCTGCGCGTAGTTGTAGACGCGGGCGTCGGCGATGTCGAAGCTGCTGCCCCGGCCCAGGGTGAAGTTGTTGGTGACCACGCCGCTGCTGCTCACGCGCATGCCCTCGTAGCGCTCGCGGGCCGTGAAGTCCAGCGGCAGCGTGAGGGGCTGGGCGGCAGGGAGGGCCAGCGTCACGTTCAGGCGGGTGATCGCCGCCGTCCCCGCGCTGATCTGGGTGGTGCCAAACGCCTCGCTCACGTTGCCCACGACGCGCACACGCTCGCCCACGCTCAGGGCCGGGCAGTCCGTATTGCAGTACACGAAGACACCGTCGCTCGTCGCTGCGTTGCGGTCGGCGTCCAGTCCCTCCTCCTGAAGAAAGAAGCCGCTCAGGCCGGGGGTCACCTGGGTCACCACGCCCTCGACCGTCACGGTCTGACCGTTCAGCGGGCTGGCGGCGTCACCCGCAGCGGTCACGCCCTGAACGGCGGCGATATTCGTCAGGGTGCGGGTGCCGGGGTTGTCCAGCACGGTGAAGACAATCTTGAAGGCAAAAGGATCACGCGCCGGGGTGGGTGCCAGCGGGACGCGGGTGGAAAAGGTGACGATCTGGGTGCCGTCAGCCGCCACCGGGCCAGCCTGCCAGCCCTCGTGGGCGATCCCAGCCAGTTGCTCGCCTGCGTTGAGGCCTACCCCCTGCACGTCACCGGTATCCAGGTTGCTGACCAGCGGAGTCGCCTCGGGATCGGCCTCGATCTGCCCGGTCCCCGAGTTCACGCGCCGGGCCGTGTCCACCCGCAGGTCGTCCGCGCGGTCGGAGGCGTCCGAGCCGTCGAAGTAGCGCACCTCCCGGAAAGGTGTGGCTCCCACGGTCGCGTTGGCGCCGTCGGTATCGATGGGAACGTAGGTGGGAAGAGTCAGTGGCCCACCCGACCCGTTCTTCACCCGAAAGGTGGCGCGAAGGTAACGCACGCGGGCGGCCTCGTCCGTAAAGGTGCCAAAGGACACCGGCTCAAAGGACAGGCCCCCGACCTCGGTCGCCTGGGCGCTCAGCCCGGCGGCAGGCCGCACGGTGGCAGTGGGGGCGGCGGTCGTCGCCCCGGTCACGCTCAGCTCGAAGACGCCGAGGCTTTTCAGGGCCGGGCGCGCGGGGGCGCTCGGCGCGGCGGGAGCGTTCGGGGGCAGGCTGCCCTGGGGGGCCTGACCGCAGGCGGCCAGGGAGAGCAGGCCCGCGAGCAGCAGGCGTTTGGACAGGGTTCGGGGGGAGGGTCGGGTCATGGAGTCTCCTGGGAAGGGGTGGGGGTCAGAAGGGGCCGGAATCCGCAGAGCCGCCGGGATTCAGCAGCCCGCCGGGGCCGCCCGGCACCGAGTAGGCCAGGGTCACGGCCTGCCAGGGACCGAGGTCCTGCACGCGGGGCGGGGTGTAGGGGGCACGCGCCGCCGCAGTGGGGGTGGCCCGCTCGGCCGGGGCGGGGGTGTGGGGGGTCGTGTTCACCGTTCTCCTTGAAAGCCTGCCACCGCAGGGCTCCGGACGTGGCCGGGGGTGGAAGGCTGGGTCTCGCTGGATGAGAGGACTATAGAGGTTGGATGTCAGATTTTAAACAGGCTTCCCCCCGCCTGGGTGCTTCCGCGCCCTGCGCTACCCTGCCGGGCATGACGGGGACCGACTGCTGGGAAGCGCAGCCCGACGTGCTGGCGACCGACCTGGGCGACGAGCTGGTGTTGCTGCATCCCGCACGGGGCGAGATGTTCAGCGTGAACGGGCCGGGCCGCGCGGCGTGGCTGGCCCTGCCGGGCAGCGTGGCCCACCTCACGAACGCTGTCACCGCCCTTTACGACGTGGAGACGGACCGTGCCGAGGCCGACTTGCGGAGCCTGCTCTCGGAGCTGGCCGGGCGCGGGCTCGTCCGGCCACGGTGAGCGCCTGGGCCAGTCTGGACGCGTGGGTGGTAACCGGGGAACTGGCACCCGCCGTGGCCGGGGCGCTGCGTGGCCGCTGGGGTCACCCCGCCTCTGGGAAGGTCCGCCGCTCCATTGTCCTGCGAAGGGGGACAGTGCCCCCCAGCCCACTCCAGGGACAGGACACCCCCGGTCTGCCGAATGACCTGCGGGTGCGGGCGCAGGGCGACGAGGTCTGGATCGGGCCAGCACTGCACCTGCGGGTCTGGGACGGGGGCACCGAGATCACGGTGGCAAGTGACGGCCGGGACGTGCCCGAGGCCGCCTGGACACTGGCCCTGGCCGAGGCGCACCGGGCGGGCGGGTGGCTGGCGCTGCACGCGGCGGTGCTGACCCCCGCACCTGGGCAGGAGGAGCGCGGGGTCGCCCTGAGCGGACCGAGTGGGGCAGGCAAAAGCACGGCGGCCCTGCGCTGGGCACACGCGGGGGGCCGCCTGGCCGCCGAGGACCAGAGCTGGGTGTGGCCGGAAACCGGCCGGGCCGTCGGTCTGGACCGCTGGCTGCGCTCGTCGGAAGAAGGGGTGCGGCGCTTCGCCCCGGAGTGGCTGGCCCGCGCCGAGGGCCTCGACGCCTACGGCAAGCTGCGGCTGCCGCTGACCTCGCCGGGAGCCGAGGTCCCGCTCGCGGCGCTGCTGGTGTTCGGCCTGCCGCCCCAGCCCAGCGCCCCCGAACGCGTCCGGGCGCTGTGGGAGGCGACCGGGGTCCCCCTCTCCGCCCTGGGGAGGCGCCGGGGCGCGGCGGGGGTGGCGGCGCTGCTGGAGCGGCTGCCCATCCGGGGGGTGACCCGGGAGAACGTGCTGGAGGCCACGCGGCAGGCTCTGCAGCCTCTCAGCCTGCCGGAAAGCTGAAACTTTCGCGGAACCGCACGCGGTTGAGCGGCTCCCCGTAGGCGTCGAGGCCGCCCCGGTGGTCCTCGACCCAGGCGTGGCCCTGCACCCCGCCGCCCACGCGGGCCACCCCGCTCACAAAGACCGCCGGGTGTCCCAGCCGCCGCAGCGCCCGGTAGGTCGTGTACGCGCGGGGCACGCAGGTGCCCACCCGCGACTGCCGGGGGTAGAGCAGCCGGGTCAGCCAGGCGGCGGCGCCCACCACGTCGCTCAGGGTGTCGAGCGGGAGTGGCGTAGGAGGCACAGCGGGAGTCCAGCGGGCCAATGGACGGCGCGGGTCGCCCCCCGCCCGCACGGCGAGGAAAGCCGCGAGCGCGTCGGGGAGCAGCCGGAGCATCCAGCGGGCACGGCGGCGCAGCAGCGTGGCGCGAGCCCCCCAGAGGGCTGCCCGTGGCCGCTGCCCGTCACGCCGGGTCACCTCCCGGCGCGGGGCCGGGTCTGCCCCCAGCCGGAGGTGGCCTTCCGGGGGCCAGCACGCCTCCCGGAAGGCCGCCCAGGTGTGCGTGACCCCCAACTCGCGGGCACGGACTTCCAGTTCGGCCTGATTCAGGCCCGACTCCGCGAGCAGACGCCGCGTGTCGGCGTAGTCAGCAGGTTTGAGGTGTCCCCCATCGCCCCACACGCGGCTGAGGGCCAGCCCCACGATCAGGGCGTCGGCCGGGGCCGGGAGGCGCACCGGCACCCCCTCCCAGTTTTGCTCCCGGCTCGCCGTCCAGACCGCCTGGGTCAGGCGCCGGGCCAGGGCGGGGTCGCCAGGCACCACCGCCCGGTGCAGTTCGAGCCGGACCCGCCCGCTGGGGCTGTACAGGTGCGCCGCCTCGTGCGTCCAGCGCTCCGGCAGCGCATGCAATCCGTCGCTGCGCCAACCGTGCGCGAGGGCCACGTGAACCGCGCGGGTGAGCACCCCCGGGTCCTCCGGAAGCAGCACGTCCACGTCGCCGTAGAAGCGCTCGCCGGGCGTGGCGTAGACGAATTCCGCGAGCGCGAAGCCCTTGAACAGCAGCGGCGCCGTCCCGTCCCGCGCCCAGGCAGCCAGCAGGGGCCGCAGCTCGGCGCGGATGGCCGCGTGCCGCGCTCCGAGCGCGAGGTGCCCGCCCCGCAGGGCCTCGCGCAGCGGATGCCCCGGCGAAAGCCGCGAGCGCACCTCGCCCGCCAGCCCCGCCGCGAGCAGGGCAGGCACGTCGGGAGCCGCGATCTCGGGGGGGTCGGTCGTCAGGGCACGGACCAGCACGGCCACCCTATCCGGCACAGCGGGCGGAGCGGGCGGCAGGCGGGTCACGGGGGCAGGGTAGCAGGGCAACCCTGGCCCCCGGCCGTGTCACAGTAACCGGGTGCCCCCCCTCGACGCCCTCGTCGTCGGCGCTGGCCCCAACGGGCTGGCTGCCGCCGTCACCCTGGCCCGCGCAGGGCTGCGGGTGCGGGTGCTGGAGCGCCACCCCGTGCCCGGCGGGGGCCTGAGCAGCGCCGAACTGACCCGGCCCGGCTACCTGCACGACGTGGGCAGCGCGATTCACCCGCTGGGATACGCCTCGCCCGCCTTCCGGGAATGGCCGCTGCACGCCTTCGGGCTGAGCTGGGTGCAGCCGGACGCTCCCTACGCGCAGGTGCTGGAGGACGGGACGGGCGTGGTCATTGAGCGCGACTTGGACGCGGCAGCCAGGGGCTTCGGGCGGGACGGGACGGCGTGGCGGGCGCTCTTCGGGCCGCTGGTGAAGGGGATGGACGCCCTGCTGGACGATGTGCTGCGACCTCTGCCCCGTGTGCCCCGCCACCCACTGCTGCTGGCCCGGTTCGGGCTGCGGGGGGTCCCCCCGGCCTCGTGGACGGCGGGCCTGCTGCGGACGCTGGAGGCGCGGGCCGCGTGGGCGGGGCTGGCCGCGCACGCCAATTTGCCGCTCACCACACCGGGAACGGGCGCGGCGGCCCTGGTGCTGGGCACATTGGCACACGGGGTGGGCTGGCCCTTCCCGCGTGGGGGGGCACAGGCCCTCACAGACGCGCTGGTGGCCTACCTGCGCTTCCTGGGCGGCGAGGTCGAAACCGGGGTGGACGTGCGTTCGCCGCGCGACCTCCCACCCGCCCGCGCCGTGCTGGTGGATTCCAGTCCCGCCGTGCTGCTGGGACTGCTGGGAAACCGGGCCCCGCCGAGCTACCGGGCGTGGCTGACGCGCTACCGCTACAGCCCCGGCCTCCTCAAGCTCGACTATGCCCTGAGCGGGCCGGTCCCCTGGCGCGACCCGGCGGTGGGGCGGGCGGGCACCGTCCATCTGGGCGGCGGACTGGAGGCGATCACGCGGGCGGAGGCCGAGGTTGCGCGGGGCGTGTCCCCGGAGCGGCCCTACGTGCTGGCCGCACAACACACCCTGTTCGACCCCAGCCGTGCTCCAGCCGGGGGACATACCTTCTGGGCCTACGCGCACGTCCCGCCGGGCACGCTGGACACCTACGCCAAGACCATCGAGGTGCAGATCGAGCGGGCGGCCCCTGGCTTCCGCGACCTGGTGCTGGGGCGGCGGGTGACGAACGCGCGGGCGCTCGAAGCCCTCAGCCCGGTCTTCCGGGGCGGGGACGTGAACGGGGGCCGGGGCGACCTGTGGGGGCTGCTGGCCCGCCCGGTGCCCACCCCCACGCCCTACCGCACGCCTGTGCGGGGTGTCTACCTCTGCTCCAGCGCGACCCCGCCCGGTGGCGGCATCCACGGGATGAGCGGGTACTGGGCGGCCCGGGCGGCGCTGGGGGACGTGTTCGGGGACCGGGCAGTGGAGAGTGGGGAGTGGCAGGAAACGCCTCTGCCTATGCGTTAGCTCCGCTGCTCCCACTCTCCCTTCAGTCCCCCACGAAGGTCTGCCGCACGCAGGTCTGCCCCGGTTCCAGCGGGGGCAATCCGGCCTCGGCAGCCTCCCGCAACCTTCCCAGCACCAGTGCCAGGGTCGGTCCCTCGCCGTACATCTGCATGGCCTCGTCGGTCAGCAACAACTCGAAGCCGCGACCGGGCTGCACCGCGCGAAAGACGCGCCCGCCCGGTTCCGTAAAGGTCGTGATTTGTGTTCCGGGCGGAAAACCCTCGCGGGCGACGAGTTCGGGAAGGTCCATCTCAGGCCCCCGCTGCCGCGCCCAGGTGCCCCGGCGTTAGCGGTTCGCGCAGCAACCGGGCAAAGCCTTCCGTTCCCTCACGCTCCATCCATCCCCGCACGAGGTCGCCGCCCACGCTGTAGGTGAAGATGTACGCCCGGAAGGTCGGCTGCGAGATAAAGCGCAGGCTCTGGCGGGCGCGGGCCTCGCTCGCGGGGGCGTAGTGGCGAATGAAATCCAAGACCTCGGCCTCGGGGCGGCCGTCGGCGTGCAGCATCAGCGCGGCTGTGCCGCTGACACCCTTCAGGCCCTCGCGGGCGCGGCCCGCTGCCAGAAAGGCGCGAATGTCGTCGGCGTCGAGGCCCGCCACTCCGGCCAGTTCGCCCGTCAGCCACGCCTCGACCTCCTCCCGGTCCATCAGCGCCCGCAGCGCGTTCGTGGCGATGCCCTCGGAGACCACGCACTCGGGCGCGTTGATCAGTTGGATGGAGTGCTCCCACCAGCCGCGCTCCCGTACCAGCCGAGCCTCCTTGGTGGCGTGCTCGGTGTGGTGGCCGGGGTAGCCCTCGTGGGCGAGGAGGTCGGGCAGGGCGGGCAGCAGCACGGGCAGGTCGGTGTTGATGTCGATGCGGCTTTTCAGGTTGCCCAGCGGCCAGTTGTAGCCGCTCCAGGGCTTATCCTGCACCAGCCCGATGGAGAAGTCCTCGCCGCCCGGCAGCCCGAAGCGCTCGCGGGTGCGCTCCCGCAGGGCCGCGAGGATGGGATCGGCCACCCGCAGGATGTCGTTCACGGGCACCGCCACCCGCGAGCGCAGGGCTTCCTCGCGTTCCTCCAGCGTCCCGGTGCCGGGCAACGCCGCATCGAGGGTCCGCAGGGCCGCGTCCAGCTCCGCCTCGTCCGCCCGCACGGGGTCAATGTCGTAGAGGCCGCGCACCTCCTCGGCGTAAGGCAGCGTCTCGCCCTTGAGCAGCCGGGTCATGGTGACCATCGCCCGCACCTGCACGGTCAGGAAGTCACGCCGAGCGGTGGCGTCTATGCCCGCCACCTCGTCCAAAAGGGCCAGCGCCTCCGTGTGCAGCTCGGCGGGGTCGCGCCGCGTACGGTCGGCCCACTCGGCGGGGCCGCCGTAGCCGTCGATATAGCCTTCCGAGTGCGCGTCGATGGCGTGGGCGAGGCGGATATAGCGTTCGGCGGGGTCCATAGGCGTGAGGATACGGCCTCTCCTCTACCGGGTGCCCTCCGGCAGAAAGCCGTGCTCGGCCAGAAACGCCGCAATTCGCGCCGAGTCGGCGGCGTGGCGGTCGGGGTCGTACTTGTAGGGGCTGGTGTAGAACTGCGCCAGCGACGTGATGCCGCCCTCCTCGGCCTTCGCCCGCAGCCGGGGGTCGGCCATGTAGCGCTCCCAGCCGCGCACCTCGCGCTCGAGGTAGAGGTCGTCCAGCTCGGCCGCGTCCGGCACCCGGTACGTCTCGTCGTGGACGAAGGCCCGCAGCGGCAGGCGGTCGCGCTTGCCAGGAGCCTCGTCGGGCACGCCCACGACGAGGCTGGTCACGGGCACGCAGCTTTCGGGGAGGCTCAGAAACTCGGCAATTTCGCGCATCGCGTTCAGGGTGGTGCCCATGTAGCAGATGCCGTACCCACGGGCCTCGAAGCCCAGGCTCACGCTCTGCGACAGCAGCACGGCGTCGAAGGCCCCCACGTGGTAGCCCAGCAGGTTGCCGAAGTTGTCCCGTGCCCCGCGCCGCCGCAGCCACGTCCTCGTCCGGTGCCAGTCCGCGCAGAAGGTGACCACCAGCGGCGCTTGCAACACGAACTCCTGCTCCCCGTGCAGCTCGTACAGCCGCCGCTTGCGCCCCGGATCGCGGGTCAGGACCAGCGAATAGCTGTTGAGATTGCCCGACGAAGATGTGCCCGTGATGGCCTCGTGCAGCACCTCGTCGATGATGGCCTGCGGGATGGGGTCGGGCCGGTACTTGCGGATGGAACGGTGCCCGGCGAGGGCCTCGGGGACGGTCTGCATGGGCCGAGTGTAGGGCCGCTACCCCCGGCCCGGCTCCGAAAGGTTCCGCAAGCTTGCTGAGCCCCGTTACGGGTGGGCCGCGTCCTATGCTCTCCCCCGTGACCCTCTTCGACCCACCCGCCCCCCTCGCCGAACGCCTGCGCCCGCGCACCGTCTCGGAGGTCGTGGGGCAGACGCACCTGCTGGGGCCGGGCAAGCCGCTGACCCGGCTGCTGGCGTCCAGGCGGCTGGGCTCGCTGATCCTGTGGGGACCACCCGGCGTGGGCAAAACGACCCTGGCGCGGCTGATCGCGGGCGAGGTCGGCGCCCACTTCATCCCGCTCTCGGCGGTGTCGGCGGGCGTCAAGGACGTGCGCGAGGCCGTCGCGGAGGCCGAGCGGCTCCGGGGCCGGGGCCAACGCACCATCCTCTTTCTGGACGAGATTCACCGCTTCAACAAGGCGCAGCAGGACGCCCTCCTGCCCCACGTCGAGTCGGGGTTGCTGACCCTGGTGGGCGCCACGACCGAGAATCCCAGCTTCGAGGTGAACCCGGCCCTCCGGTCGCGGGCGCGGACGCTGGTGCTCGAACCGCTGTCGCACGAGGACGTGCGCGGGCTGCTGGAGCGTGCCTTGAGCGACCCACGTGGGCTGCCGGGGGTGACGGCCCAGCCCGAGGCCCTCGACCTGCTGGCCCGGCTGGCGGATGGGGACGCGCGGCGGGCACTGTCCACGCTGGAGGTGGCCGCGACCCTGGCCGAGCCGGTGACTCCCGAGGCCGTCACGGAAGCCTTTGGCCGCCACCTTCCCGCGATGGACAAGAGCGGCGAGGACTTCTACAACCTGATCTCCGCGCTGCACAAGTCGGTGCGGGGGTCGCATGTGGACGCTTCTCTCTACTGGCTCGCTCGCATGATCGAGGGCGGGGCGGACACGATGTATGTCGCCCGCCGGATCGTGCGGATGGCCGCCGAGGACATCGGTCTCGCTGACCCGCAGGCGCTGCGGCTGGCGGTCGCGGCCCGCGACACGGCGGAGTTTCTGGGCAGTCCGGAAGGCGACCTCGCGCTCGCGCAGGCGGTCGTGTACCTCGCGCTGGCCCCCAAGAGCAACTCGGTCTACGTGGCGTGGAAAAACGCGCTGAATGCCGTGAGGGAGGGCGACAATCTGCCCATTCCCCTGCACCTCCGCAATGCACCCACCGCGCTGATGCGGGGGCAGGGGTACGGGAAGGGCTACGCCTACTACTTCGATGACCCGGAGGGTAGCTTCGAGCAGAACTACCTCCCAGACGGCGTCCAGCTCGACCTCTACGAACCGACCGGTGAGGGCTGGGAGGCGCGGGTCGCGGAGCGCTGGCGCAAGCTGCGGGAGGCGCATGGGGAGGCAGGAGAGGAATGAGCCGCCGCCTCCCCGCCGAAGAAGCTCTCGCACTGCTTTTGCAGGAGCAGCCCGTGGAGGACGCGACCATCACAGGGGAGCTGCGGTTCTATGACCTGCCTGACCAACAGGTGGGCGCCCCCGTCATCCTGCGCCGCTGTCACGTCGAGTCTCTGCTCGGAACCTGCGCGGCCTTCCACGCGCCCGTTGTCATGGAGGACTGCACCTTTGAGTGGGCTGACTTCTACGCCACCTACTTTCTGGCGGGAGCCACCTTTGCCCACTGCTCCTTCGCGCAGGGCGTGGACTTCCAATGCGGGGGGCACAACGAACCCCCGACGGAATTCCGCCTGGAGCGGTGCCGGTTCGGGGGCTTCGTCAATTTCTTCGACAACTGGTTTCCGGGGCCGGTAGTCGTCAGGGATTGCACCTTTGAGAAAGGCTCCAACCTGCTGGGGAATGTCGGACAACCGTTTAAAGTGTTGTTTGAGGTTCCACCACTTCTCGAGGGCAACTCCGGCGACCTCACGCTCGACGGGGGCTAAGACCCTCCCTTTACCGCTCCAACTCCGTCCGCGCCCGTTCCCAGTCGCTCACGCGGCTGATCTCGGCGAGGTCGTCGGGGGTCAGGGTGAGGTCGAGCGTGCCCAGCAGGTCGGTCAGTTGCGCCACGCTGTTCGCCCCGATGATGGGCGCGGTCACGCCGGGCTGGGCGAGCATCCACGCGAGGGCCACCTGCGCGGGCTTCGCGCCGTGACGACCCGCCACGGCCTCCAGCGTCTCCACAATGTCGAAGTTGCGGTCGCTGAAGCGGCTGCGGGCATTGCCCTCGGCCCGCACGCTGTCGGGGAGGGGGGCGCCGCGCTTGTACTTCCCGGTCAGCATGCCGCCACCCAGCGGGCTCCAGGGAATCACGCCCAAGCCGTATTCCACGCACACCCGCCCCAGCTCGCGCTCGAAGTTGGCCCGCGTGGGCGAGAGCAGGCTGTACTCGGGTTGGAGGCTGACGAAGCTCTCTAGGCCCTTCTTGTCACTCGTCCACAGCGCCTGCATCAGCCGCCACGCCGAGTAGTTCGACGCGCCGAGGTAGCGCACGTACCCGCGCTTCACGAGTTCGGTAAAGGCCTCCATCGTCTCCTCGATGGGGGTCTGGTTATCGACCCAGTGGGCCTGATACAGGTCGATGTGATCCACCCCGAGCCTTTGCAGGCTGTCCTCGCAGGCCTTGAGAATCCAGCGGCGCGACAGCCCCTCGCGCTGGTGGATGCTGTCCCGCCCCTCACGGCCCCCTTCGCCCATCGGCCCGCGCACCTTGGTGGCGATCACCATGTCGTCGCGGCGCCCGCGCGATTTCAGCCAGCGCCCGATGATCTCCTCGGAAACGCCACCGGGATTGCCGGGCGTCCAGGTGGTGTAGATGTCGGCGGTGTCGATGAAATTGCCGCCCGCCTCGGCGTAGGCATCCATCAGTTCAAAGGACGCGGCCTCGTCGGCGCTCCAGCCGAACTGCATGGAGCCGAGACCGAGGGGAAAGAGGTGCAGGCCGCTGCGGCCGAGTTTGCGGTAGGTGGTCATGGGAAACCTCGTGGGAATGAATGGGGAAGAACGCAAGGGACGCCGCCCACCCTGCGCCCCGCTGAAGCGGACAGGATGAGCGCCGTCTGGAGCACTTCTTCAAGTTGGCACCGTGAGGTCAGCGCCGCGCCCGCCCCAGAGCCACCGCCGCGAGCGCCACACCCGCGAGGCCCAGAATCAGGCCCCGGTTCCGAGCGGCGGCCGTGTACGCGCTCGTCCCGCGCACGGTGCCGTCGTAATCGCCGCGTTCCTCCAACTTGCCCGAAGGGTGATAGAGGATGTGGGCCTCCTCCGGCAGCGGGGGGCGGTCACTTTGCATGCCGGGCAGGGCGACCTCGGCCATCAACTTCTCGGTGGCGGCGGGCGCGAGCATGCCCGACGCTGCCATGCCCTTGCCGCCGCCCCCCACGAACAGTTCACGGGTGGGTTTGGCCGCCGCGTGCAGGATGGCGCGGGCGACGACCTCCGGGGCGTAGACGGGCGGCACGTGCTTGGGCTCGGTGGGGAGGTACGAACGGGCGTGCAGGGGGAACGGCGTGTCGATGGGGCCAGGCTTGATCAGGGTGACGGTCACGGGCACCCCGTCGTGCTCCAGCTCCATTCGCAGCGTGTCGGTAAAGGCCTTGACCGCATGCTTGGAGGCCCCGTATGCGCCTTGAAGGGGAATCGCCTGCTCGGACACCACGCTCCCCACATTGATCAGCGTGCCACCGCGCTCGCGTAGGTGCGAAACAGCCACCCGCGAGCCGTACACCACCCCCCAGAAGTTGATGTCGAAGAGGCGGCGCATGTCCTCCACGTCCGACTCCAGCAGCCGCCCATACATCCCCACGCCCGCGTTGTTCACCCAGGTGTCAAAGCCGCCGAAGCTGCTCTGGGCGACCTCCGCGATGCGGGCCACGTCCTCCTCCCGGCTCACGTCGGCCACGACGGGGACGGCCTGCCTGCCCGCCGCCGTGAGCTCGTCCGCGAGTTGCCGCAGGGCTTCCTCGCTGCGGGCGGCCAGGACCAGCCGCGCCCCCTCGTGCGCCGCCAGCCGCGCCGTGCTCAGGCCGATGCCGCTCGACGCGCCCGTGATCACGATGACCTGTTCCTTCAGCGGTTTGGGCTTCATAGGGCCGAGTGTGCGCGGCGAGGCGGGCAGGTTTGTCTCGGTTCGGGTGAAGGGAGGCTAGGTCAGCGCGGCGTTGAGTTCGTTGCGAAGGCGCTGGGCCGCGTCACGGCTCGCTACCACGCTCAGGCCCTGCGCGTACTGCACGGCCCGGCTCGCGCTCGCCAGCGCCCCTGTCCCGCCGGGGTGAAAGGCCGGGGTGAGGTCGGCGGCGGCGGCCCCCTGCGCCCCCAGGCCGGGCAGCAGCAGCAGGGCGCGGGGCATGGCAGTCCGGAACGCGGCGAGGTCGCCGGGGTGGGTGGCGCCCACGACCGCGCCGACGCTGGCATACTCGCCCTCCTCCTCCGCCCCCAGCCGCGCCACCTCCGCCGCCACCCGCTCGCTGAGGCCGCCGCCCTGGAGGTCGGCCTGGTCGGGGTTGCTCGTCTTGACGAGGACGAAGACCGCGCCGCCATTGGCCCGCGCCGCCTCCACGAAGGGGGTCAGCGTGCCGAAGCCCAGGAAGGGATTCACGGTGAGGGCGTCGCCCGCGTGCCCTCCCGCCAGCCACCCCTGCGCGTAGGCCTCCGCCGTGGAGCCGATATCGCCGCGCTTGCCGTCGAGCAGGACGGGCAGCCCCAGGGTGCGGGCCGCCGCGCAGACCTCTTCCAGCAGCGTGAAGCCGGGAAGTCCCAGCGCCTCGAAAAAGGCGAGTTGCGGCTTGACGCAGGCCGCATAGGGCGCGGTCGCCTCCAGCACGTCCAGCGTGTGCCCCCGCAGATGCGCGGGGTCGCGGTAAAGGCTCAGGCGGGGGTCCAGTCCCACGCACAGCCGGGTCCCCAGGCGGCGGGTGCGGTCGGTGACGAGGGCGGCGAAGGTGGGTGGCGGGGTCATCCGGCGGAGGCTAACACGGCCCGCGCGACCCGGACGAGGTCGGCGTTGTCCAGTGCAGGCGTGCCGTCCGGGAGGGTCAGGGTGTCTTCCAGACCGACGCGGGTGTCCAGCCCCAGCCGCCCCGCTTCCTCCAGCAGCGACCAGGCACTCGGCCCCGCGCCGTGGAGCAGCCGGGGAGGCGTTCTGTCCGCCCCGTCCAACAGGTTAAGAATGGCCGCCGCCTCCATCCGCGCCCCGGAGGGTTCCCGGTCCATCACCTCGACGAGCACGCGCAAGGCCCGGTCACGCCCCGGCCACGCCAGCGACGCCCGCGCCGCGTCCACGGTCCACACCCCGGCTTCCACACCCACATCCAGACCGAGGAGGGTCTCGGCCAGGGCGACCGCGTGCGCTTCGTGCCAGTTCACCGAGACGAAATCGGGGCGCACCGTCCAGGCGCGGGCGACGGCGAGTTGGGCCTCCACGTCGGGCAGGATCCAGAAGCCGCTGGAGATGCCGACGGGAATGCCGGGGCAGGCGGCCCGCACCGCCCCCAGCGCGGCGGCCACCACCCCATCCTCCAGCGATTCGCGGCCTTCCCCGTCGCGGGGATGCAGGTGGAGTGCCCCGGCACCCGCTTCCACCGCGTCCCGCGCAGCCTGGGCGAGTTCCAGCGGGGTAACGGGCAGCGCCGGATGACTTCCCGCCGGGCGGTCCCCGTTCAGACAGGCTTTGAGGAGCATGGCCGCAGCCTAGCCCCCAGTCCTGACCCTCGGCGCCGCTATGCTCCCCCCATGACCTTTTCCATCGTGGGCCGCGACCCGGTGACGGGCGACCTCGGCGTCGCCGTGGCGAGCAAGTTTCTGGCGGTCGGCGCCCTGGTGCCCTTCGCGCGGGCGGGTGTGGGCGCGGTCGCCACCCAGAGCTACGTGAACCCCAACTACGGCCCCGACGGGTTGCGGCTGCTCTCGCAGGGCCTCTCGCCGGAGGAGGTTGCCGCCGAGTTCCGGCGCACCGACCCCGACATCGCGCAGCGGCAGTTCGGCATCGTGGGGGCGGACGGGCGCAGCGTGACCTTCAGCGGCGAGGGCTGCCACGCCTGGGCGGGGGGCTTCACCGGGCCGGACGTGGCGATTCAGGGCAACATCCTGACCGGGCCGGAGGTCGTGGAAGCGATGCGCGTGGAGTGGGAAGCCGCCGAGGGCCAGCCCCTCCCCCGTCGCCTGCTCGCCGCGTTGCGGGCCGGGGACGCGGCGGGCGGGGACAAACGGGGGCGGCAGTCGGCGGCCCTGCTGTGCGTGGGGCCGAGGCGCGGCTACGGCGGCCTGACCGACGACTGGGTCAACCTCCGCGCCGACGACCACGCCGACCCGGGCGAGGAACTGGAGCGGCTGCTGGGCATCCACGACCTCCTCTTCGGACGGCCCGGGTCCACCCGCGAGCTGACCGGGGAGGAGCTAGAATGGCTCCGCGCCCTCCTGATCGTGCAGGACCACGCGACCTCGCTTCCGGCTGGCCCCTGGGACCCCGAGACGGAGGCGGCGGCGTGGGCGCTGTACGGCACCGAGAATCTGGAGGAGCGCTGGGTGCCGGGCGGCCAGTTTGACCCGGTGGCGCTGGCGTATCTGGCCGAGCGCTACGGGGACGAGGTGCGGCCCGCGCCCCTGAGTCCGCAGGAACGGGAAGCTCCGGCCGGGGAATAACCCCCGGAAGCTGATACCCTCGCCCCATGCGCCTTTCTGCCACCGATGTCTACGCCTTTCAGGCGCTGGGGTATCTGGGCACCCAGGAGCTGGGGCGCTGGGTGTCCAGCGAGGAGATCAGCGACGCCACCGGGGTCCACCGTCCCTACCTGGTGCGGATTCTGGCGGCCCTGACCGCCAAGGGCGTGGTCAAGAGTAAGAAGGGCATCGGCGGCGGCTACGCGCTCTCGCGCAAGCCGCGGCTGATCTCGCTGTGCGAGGTGGTGCGGGCGGTCGACGGCCCGGTCGCGCCCCTCTCGTGCATCAGCCTGAACTGGCACGAACCCTGCGTAGAGGAAGACCGCTGCCACGCCCGCGCCAGCATCTACACCCGGATGCGCGACGCGATGCTGGCCGTCTTGCAGGAGTTCAGCGTGGAAGACCTCGTGACCGACGCCCGGCAGGGTGTGAGTTACGGGCACTGCCTGGGGCACCTGCTCAAGCCGAACGCGTGAGCGCGGGCGCAGACCGAACGCCTGTCCCCCAGACAACCCACATTGTTGACCTGTTTTGTCATCTACTGTATCTCCCACCCTGGGCTGCCCTGGCAGTCCTCCCCACCCCCTACACGCCCGGAGTGATCCCATGAGCGATATCGAAGCCCTGAAAAAAGAACTGCCGCCCTTTCAGATTTTTGACCTGATTCCGCAGTACGCGGCGCAGGGATTTATCGACCCCGAGCGGATCGACCTGCTGAAGTGGGCGGGCGTGTACCCGCAGCGCCCCCAGGAAGACGGCTACCTGATGATGCGGGTGCGGGTGCCGAGCGCCGAGTTCGCCACCTCCACCCTGCGTGAGGTCGCCAATATCGCCGAGGAGTACGGACGCGGGTTTCTGGACGTGACCGACCGTCAGGCCTTCCAGTTCCACTGGCTGACCATCGACAAGATTCCCGAGATCTTCGATCGGCTCGAGCCGCTGGGCCTGCACCCCCGGGGGGCGTGCGGCGACACGGTGCGTGCGGTGATCGCCTCGCCGCTGGCGGGCCTCGACGCCCGCGAGACCATCGACGTGCGGCCCATCGCCCACGCCATGGAAGGCACCCTGACGGGCAGCGACGACTTTCAGGACCTGCCGCGCAAGTTCAAGATGAGCCTGACGGCCACCCCCGAACTCGAGGGCATCCACCTGATCAACGACGTGGGCTTCCTGGCGCACACGGTGAATGGGGAGGTCGGCTTCGACGTGTGGGTGGGCGGCGGCCTGGGCGCGGTGGCGCACCTCGCCAAGCGGCTGGGCGTATTTATCCGGCCCGAGGAAGTGGTCGAGGTGGGCCGCGCCATCGCCGGGGCCTACCGGGACCACGGCTACCGCGTCAACCGCAAGAAGAGCCGGTTGAAGTTCCTGATCAAGGACATCGGCGTGGAGCGGTTCCGCGAGATCGTGGAAACCGAGTACCTGGGCCGCCCCCTGCGCGACGGCCCGCCCGCCCCGGTCGCCCGCTTCGGCGGCAACGACGTGCTGGGCGTGCAGCCGCAGAAGGACGGGCTGAACTACGTCGTCGTGGCGACCACCGTGGGCCGCATCGACCCCCGCAAGGCCCGTGGGCTGGCCGACCTCGCCGACCGCTACGGCCGGGGCGTGCTGCGGACCACCGCCTTCCAGAACATGATGATTCCGCATGTCCGCTCGGAGGATGTGGCGGCCCTGACCGCCGAACTCGAAGCGCTGGACCTCGCGCCCAAGACCACCCTGCGCGGCACCACCATCGCCTGCACGGGCACCCAGTTCTGCCGCCTCGCCCTGACCGAGACAAAGGCCCGCACCGCGAACCTGGTGGACGAACTGGAACCCCGGTTCGCGGACCTCGACGTGCCCTTCACCATCAACCTGACGGGCTGCTCGAACGCCTGCACCCGCTATCAGGTGGCCGACCTGGGTTTCATGGGCGCCCTGCGCGGCGAGGAAGAGGTCTACAACGTGCACCTTGCCGGAAGCATCGGGCAGGCGCAGCGCACTGGGACCAAGCTCAAGGGTGTGGTGCCCGCCGTCCGGCTCAACGAGTACGCGGGCGCGGTGCTGGCCGACTTCCAGGCCAACAAGCTGCCCGGCGAGAGCTTCGTCGAGTACGCCGACCGGATGGGCGCGGACCGCTTCACGCCCGACGCGGTGCTGAACGCGGGCCGCGAGCCGACCCCGGAGGTCGTGCCCGCATGACGGCGACCCTGAACCGATCGGAGGTCGGCACCGGGCGCGTCGTGTGGTTTACTGGGCTGTCGGGGGCGGGCAAGAGCACGCTGGCCTCGGCCCTGCGCGAGGAACTCGCCGCGCGGGGGGTGGCGGTGGAACTCCTGGACGGCGACGCGGTGCGCGAGAACCTCTCCAAGGGGCTGGGCTTCACGAAGGCCGACCGGGACACCAACGTCCGGCGCATCGCGTTCGTCGCCGGGCTGCTGGCAAAGCATGGAGTCACGGTCCTCGTCAGCGCGATCAGCCCCTACGCCGACACTCGGCGGGAGGTCCTCGCCGCGCTGCCCTCCCCCACCGAGGTCTTCGTGGACGCGCCGCTCGCGGTCGTGACCGAGCGGGACGTGAAGGGGCTGTACCTCAAGGCCATCGCGGGCGAGATTCCGCACTTCACGGGCGTCTCCGACCCCTATGAGGCTCCCGAGACCCCCGACCTTCACCTGCGGACCGACCAGATCAGCGTGGAAGAGGGGGTGCGGCAGCTCCTCGCGCACCTGGGGTACCCGGCATGACGGCCGCCGACGTGCGGACACCGGCGGAAGGCGGCGTGCCGCTGACCACCGAGCCGCGTGCTCCCCGTGAGGCGGCCGGGCACGTCGACCCTACCGCGCCCGCCTTCGCGCCGGACACCGACCCGCTGGAGGTCATCGCCTGGGCGCTGGCCGGCCACCCCGACGTGCTGATGCCGAGTGCCTTCAACCTCAACGGGGTCGTGCTGCTGGACCTCGCGGCTCGGGCGGGCTACCGGGGCGAGGTGGTGTTCGTGGACACCGGCTACCACTTCCCGGAGACGCTGGCGACGCGGGACCGCCTCGCCGCGCGGTACCCGCAGATGACTTTCGTGACCCTGAACACGGGTGCCCACCCCGAGGACGGCCAGACGCCGCCCGACCTCTACGCCGCCGACCCCGACGCCTGCTGCGCGGTGCGGAAGGTGGCGCCCCTTCAGGCTTACCTGCGGGAGAAGGCTCCCTCCGCGCTGCTCAATGCCCGCAGCCGCGACCAGGCGACGACCCGCGCGGACATTCCCTTCGTGGAGACGGGGGGCGCCCGCGTCAAGATCAATCCGCTGGCCCACTGGACCCGCGAGCGGTTGGAAGCCTACGCCCGTGAGCACGATCTGCCCGTGAATCCGCTGTACTTCGACGGCTTCCTGTCTATCGGCTGCTGGACCTGCACCCGCGCCGTCCGCCCCGGCGAGGACGCCCGCGCGGGCCGCTGGGCCGGGAAGGGCAAGACCGAGTGCGGCCTGTGGGCGGGCGAGAACCGCCTCTGACCTCTTTTTTTCGACCAATAGTTGACCCTTTTCATCCACTGATTCCGAAAGGCTGTCCATGACCACCCTATCCGACCCTTCCCCCATCCTCCTGCCCACGCCGCTGGGAGGCACGCTGGTCAACCGCGTGCAGCGCCCCGGCCACGACTTCGACCCCGCCGAGCTGGCGGAGCTGCCGCAACTTGAGCTGCCTGACCGCGCGTATGCCGACCTGGAGATGCTGGCGACGGGCGCGTATTCGCCGCTGACCGGCTTTCTGGGCGAGGCGGATTACCTCAGCGTGATCGAGCAGATGCGGCTCGCGGACGGCACCCCCTGGAGCCTCCCCATCACGCTGGCGGTGGGGCGGGAGGACGCCGGGCGGTACACGGGCCGGGTCGTGCTGACGCGCGGCGGCGAGGCGGTAGGCACGCTGGACGTACAGGAACGCTACGAGGCCCGCAAGAGTCTGGAAGCCCGCGAGGTCTACCGCACCGAGGATCCCGCCCATCCCGGCGTGGCGGCGCTGTATGCGGGGGGGGACGTGTATCTGGCCGGACCCGTGACCCTGTTTGAAGTGCCGCGCGGGGCCTTTCCCCGCCACCACCGCACCCCCGCCGAGGTGCGCGAGGTGATCGAGGCGCGGGGCTGGCGCACGACGGTCGCCTTCCAGACCCGCAACCCCATCCACCGGGCGCACGAGTACCTGCACAAGGTCACGCTGGAACTGGTGGACGGCCTGCTGCTGCACCCGCTGGTGGGCACCACCAAGGGCGACGACGTGCCCGCCGAGACGCGGGTGAAGGCCTACGAGGTGCTGCTGGAGGGCTACTACCCGCAGGCCAGGACCCTGCTGAGCGTGTACCCCGCTGCCATGCGCTACGCGGGGCCGCGTGAGGCGATCCTCCACGCCCTGTCGCGCCGCAACTACGGGGCCACCCACTTCATCGTGGGGCGCGACCACGCGGGGGTGGGCAACTACTACGGCACCTACGACGCGCAGGAGATCTTCTCGGCCTACCGCCCGGAGGAACTGGGCCTCCAGATTCTGAAGTTCGAACACACCTACTACTGCAAGAGCTGCGGCCAGCTCGTCAGCCCGCGCACCTGCCCGCACGGGGCCGACCATCACCTCGTCCTGAGCGGCACGAAGGTCCGCGAGCGCCTCCGCGCGGGTGAAAGTCTGCCCGCCGAGTTCACCCGCCCCGAGGTGGCCGAGGTGCTGCGGGCGGCCTACGCGGCGCAGGACTAGAGCGGTCACCGAGCACCCCCATCCCACGCCTGCGCCCGCCGCAGGCGTTCTGAAGACGACCGTGCGCCACGTGACACTCTCTCTCACGCCTGCCCTGTTCACTGGGCCTACCAGGAGGGACGAATGACCCGAATCCACATCCGAAGTCTTTCCACGCTGGCCCTGGCCCTGCTGCTGGGGGTCGCTTCCGCTCAGGGCGCGACAACCGTGCGGCTGGGCTACTTTCCCAACCTCACCCACGCGCCCGCGCTGATCGGGCTGGAGCGCGGCACCTTTCAAAAGGCGCTGGGAAACAAGGTCAAGCTCGACGCCCGGTCCTTCGTCTCGGGCACCACGCTGACCGAGGCGTTCGCGGCGGGTCAGATCGACATCGCCTATATCGGCCCCGGCCCGGCGATCAACGCGGCGACGCGCGGGATGCCCCTCCAGATCATCGCCGGGGCGAGCGAGGCGGGCGCGGTGCTGATCGCCCGCAAGGACAGCGCCATCCGCAGCTACGCCGACCTCGCCGGGAAGCGCGTGGCGGTGCCCAGCCTGGGCAACACCCAGGACATCAGCCTGCGCCACATCCTCAAGGAAGAGGGCCTGAAGCTCCAGACCGACGGCGGCAACGTGGTCGTGACGCCCGTGGCCCCCGCCGACATCGCCGCCGCCTTCGCGGGCAAGCGGGTGGACGCCACGCTGGTGCCCGAGCCGTGGGGAGCGCTGCTGCAAGCGCAGGGGCACCGGATGATCGGCAGTGAAAAGACTGTGTGGCGCGGCGGGCGCTATCCCACGACCCTGCTCATCGTGAACACCCGCTTCGCGCAGGCCAACCCCACGCTGGTGGCGAACTTCCTGAAGGCGCATGCGGACGCGGTGGCGTACCTGAACCGCAGCCCGGCGGCGGCCCGCACGCTGATCAACGCGCAACTGGACAAGCTGACCGGGCAGAAGGTGGACGTGCGGGCGCTGCAACGCGCGATGGCCCGCACCCGCTTCACGACCGCGCTGGACCTCGACGCGCTCACCGAGTACGCCGCCCTGAATGTGGAGGCCGGATACGCCCGCAGCGTGCCGGACCTGCGGAGCTTCGTCAACCTGGGATTCAAGCGATGAGTGTTCCGGCGCCGAGAACCGACCCGGCCCCCGTCCGCACCCGGCTCTCGCGCTGGCGGGTGCTGTCGTGGCAACTGATCGGGCTGGCCCTGATTCTGGGCGTCTGGTGGCTGGTCACCGACGGGCTGAAGCTCTACCCGCCCTACGTCTTTCCCAGTCCGTCCCAGGTCTGGACCGAGATCAGCTACGGCCTGTGGGGCACCGGGCCGCAGGACGGCAAATTGCTCTCGGCCATCGCGGGAAGCCTGCGGCGGGTGCTCACCGGGTACGGGATCGCGGTGGCGCTCGGCGCCCTCGTCGGCCTCCTCATGGGCGCGTGGTTGCCGCTGCGGTCCACGCTGGGCGCGTACCTGACGGGCATCCAGAGCGTGCCCAGCATCGCCTTCGTGCCCTTCGCCATCCTCTTTTTCGGCCTGAACGAGCGGGCGGTGCTGTTCGTGGTGGTGCTGGAGGGCTTTATCCCGGTGGCGCTGGCCGTGTCGGGAGCGCTGCTGAACGTGCCCCCCGCCTTGCGCATCGCCGGGCGGACGCTGGGAGCGCGGGGCCTCTCCATGACGACCGGGGTGCTGCTGCCCGCCGCGCTGCCCAACGTGCTGACCGGCTTGCGAACGGCTTGGAGCTTCGCGTGGCGGGCGCTGGTGGGCGGCGAGCTGCTCATCAGTGGGGTGGCCTCCATCGGGGAGCAGTTGGAGGTCGGGCGGGCGACCGCGAACGTCGCGCTGGTGCTGGCGACCATCATCATCATCGGGATCATCGGCGGCGTGTTCGACGCGCTGCTGCGGGCGTTGGAGGGCCGGGTGCGGCGTGACTACGGGCTGGAGGTGACACAATGACCGTCAGCATGAGTGCCCCGGTTGCTGCCCCTACCGCCCCCCAGGGCCTGCCCCTGCTGCTGGACGCGGTGACCTACCGCTACGGGCGCACCCGCGCGGCGACCGCCCCAGCGGGCCTGGGGCCGCTGAGCCTGGAGGTCCGGGCGGGCGAGTTCCTGTGCGTGGTGGGGCCGTCGGGCAGCGGCAAGAGCACGCTGCTGTCGCTGCTGGCGGGCTTTCTGCGCCCGCAGATGGGGACGATTCTGCTGGGCGACACGCCCGTCACCGGACCGGACCCCCGCCTGACGCTGGTGCAGCAGGAGGCGGCCCTCTTTCCCTGGCGTACGGTGGCCGGAAACGTCTCCTTCGGGCTGGAACAGCGCCGGGTGGCCCGCGCCGAGCGGGATGCCCGCGTGGGGGACGCCCTGCGCCTCGTCGGGCTGGAAGGCTACGGCGGGCGGCGGGTCCACGAGCTGTCGGGCGGGCAGCGCCAGCGGGTCAGTCTGGCCCGCGCCCTGGCGCTGCAACCCCGGCTGCTGCTGCTGGACGAGCCCTTCAGCGCCCTGGACGACCGCACCCGGACAGTGCTGGCCGACGAACTGCTCGCGATCTGGTGGTCGCGCAAGGTCACAGTGGTCTTCGTGACCCACAACCTCGACGAGGCGCTGGCACTGGGGCAGCGCGTCGTCGCCCTGCGCGGCGGCGAGGTGGCGCTGGATGCCCCGGCGCGGGAGCTCAACGTGGCCCGGCTGCGCGAGACGCTGGAATAAGGGAGCACACCAAAAGAAGCCGGAGCCTCGCGCCCCGGCTTCTTTCTTTGGAGAATGTTACTCCGTCTGCTTGTCCTCACGCACCATCGCCTGCGGCTCACGGTCAGGACCAGCGGCCAGCACACGCTCGAAGGCGGCGACTACGGTGTCGATCTGTTCGCGGGTGATCGTGACCGGGGGCAGGAAGCGCACGACCATCGGCGTGGCGGCCAGGGTCAGCACTCCTTCCTCGTGTTCCAGGGCGGTGATGTAGGGGGCGCTGGGTTCATGCAGCTCCACGCCGATCATCAGCCCCAGCCCGCGCACCTCCTTGATGCGGGGCGAGCGGATGGCCCGCAGCCGCTCCATGAGGTACGTCCCCTTCTCGCGGGCCTGCTCGGCCATGCCCTCGTTCTTCATCGCGCGGATCGCGGCCACCCCAGCGGCCATGCTCAGCGGATTGCCGCCAAAGGTGGTCCCGTGCCCTCCCTTGGGCATCCGGTCGGCGACCTCGGCGGTCATGGCGAAGGCGCCGATGGGAACACCGCCCGCCATCGCCTTGGCGAGGGTCATGCCGTCGGGGGTCACGCCGTAGTGCTCGGAGGCGAACATCTTCCCCGTGCGGCAAAAGCCCGTCTGAATCTCGTCGAGAATCAGGAGCGCCCCCTTCTCGCGGGTGAGCTCGCGGGCGGCGCGGATGAACTCAGGGGTCGCGGGGTGCACGCCGCCCTCGCCCTGCACGGGTTCCAGGATGACGGCGGCAGTCTGGTCAGTGACGGCCGCCCGCAATTCCTCCACGTTCCCGTAGGTCACGAAGTCCACGTTCTTGTTGTCCACCGCGTCCCCGAAGGGTTCCCGGTACTTCGGCTCCCAGGTCAGGGCGAGGGCGCCCAGCGAGCGGCCCGAAAAACCCCGGCGCATGGACACGAAGCGCTGGCGGCCGGTCGCGGTGATGGCGAACTTCTTGGCCGCCTCCATCGCCTCGGTGCCCGAGTTGCACAGGAAAATGCGCTCCAGACCCTGCGGCAGCACGCCCACGAGTTCACCCAGGAACTCGGCCCGCTTGTCGTTGGGCAGCGTCTGGGGCATCACCATCAGCTTGCCCGCCTGCTCCTGCACGGCCCGCACCACGTCGGGGTGGCTGTGGCCGATGTTCGCCACGCCGTACCCGGCCACGCAGTCGATGTAGGCCCGGCCCGCGTCGTCCCAGACGGTCGCGCCCTGCCCGCGCACCATCACGACCTCATGCTTGTTGTAGACGCCCGAGTCGAGCCGCAGTTCGATGTCGAGCCATTTGCTCCTGTTCTGGGTGCTTGTGGTCATGAATCCTCCTTGTCTCCCCGTCAGTGTAGGGGCTGCGGGTGAGCAATCCGGCGGGAGTGTCCAGAGGGGCGGGTCAGCCCAGCGCCTTTTCGAAGTGATGACAGTTCAGACCTGTTGCATTCCGACCTGTTGCATGGCGGTCCGTGGAAGCCCCGCCGCAACCCGGACCCCACTTCTCCCGTACAAGAGAGATATGCGCAAAGCCTTTCACCTCCCCCTCCTCGCGGCGCTGCCCGCCGTCCTCGCGGCCTGCGGCGACGACGACCTTGACCTGGACCGCTACAAGCGGACCAAGTACACCTCCTACGAGCAGTGCCGCCTTGCAAATCAGGACGCGATTCAGCGCGGCCTGCAAAACCCCTGTCAGAAGACCAGCGGCGGCTTTTACGGTCCCTATATCTGGCTGGCCTCGGGCCTGACCCGCTACGTGGGCTACACCTCCTCGGGGCGGGTGGCCCCCACCGGCCTGACCTACGACACCCGCTCGGGCAAGACGACCTCCTTCAAGGCGCCGGGGGTCAGCCGGGGCGGATTCACCAGCACGGGCCGCGCGAGCAGTTCCGGCAGCGCGAGCTACGGCGGCTAACGGGATGAGTCTGCGATTTCAGCGTGTCCTAGGCGAAGAACGCTGCGCCTTTATCTCTGGCCTGTCTTCGGTCAGGGGCCGTCACTCGGCCCCGCAGGGGTCCTGATGCAACGCCGCACCCTCCTCCCCCGCCCGAACTGGGAAACCCGCCTGCAAGAGGTCGGCATGACGTGGTACGCCCCCACCCCCGAACACCCGGTCCCCTACTGGGGCGAGGAAGGCTACTACGCTTTCACGCCCGGCCAGATTGAGGAGCTGAAACGGGACGCGCAGGACCTCACGAACATGGTGCTGGAGACGACGGGCGTGGCCATTGAGGGCGGGCGGCTGGGCGAACTCGGCATTCCTGCCTTTCTGCACCCGGCGGTGCGTGAGTCATGGGACCGGGACGACCCGACGCTCTACATGCGGCTCGACCTCGCGTATGACGGGCGCGGGCGAGCGCGGCTGCTGGAGGTCAACGCGCAGACGCCGACCAGCCTGGTCGAGGCGGCGGTGTGCCAGTGGCAGTGGCTGGAAGACCGGCTGGAGCGCGGCGAGCTGCCCGCCGGGACGGGCCAGTGGAACACGATCCACGAGGGACTGGGCGAGCAGTGGGCCTACCTCGTGCGCGAGCGGGGCGTGACCCAGGCGCACTTCAGCTCGGCGCGGGATGTCGAGGACATCGCCACCGTGACCTACCTGCGCGACCTCGCGGGGGCGGCGGGCGTTACCGGCTCCTTCCTGGCGGCGGACGAGGTGGGGACCAGCCCCCAGGAGCCGTTCTTGCTGGACACCTGGACGCTGCCCATCCGGAACCTGATGTGGCTGTGGCCCTTCGAGTACGCCTGGGAGTCGCGCGACAGTTCCTTCCTGGCGACCACCCAGACCCGCTTTATCGAGCCGCTGTGGAAGGCGGTCACGTCCAGCAAGGGCTTGCTCGCGCTGTTGCACGAGCGTTACCCGGACTCCGGGCTGGTCCTCCCTGCCTCGCTGACGCCGGGGCGACTGGGGGCAAATGTGGTTCGCAAGCCCCTCTACTCGCGCGAGGGGCAGAATGTGCAACTGCCCGGCGAGGCGGCCACGGCGGGGGCCTACGGCGACCTGCCGCTGGTGGAACAGGCTTACGTGGAATTGCCCACCTTCCCGGCGGGCGACGGCCCCCGCTACCCGGTCCTGGGCGTCTGGGTCGCCGGGGACGAGGTGTGCGGAATGGGCATCCGCGAGGGCCGGGGCCGCGTGACGGACAACCGGGCGACCTTCGCGCCGCATGTGGTGATACCGGACTGAGCTTCTACGCAGAAGGGCCGGACGCTTCTGCCTCCGGCCCTCTTCCTTGGACTAGTGGTCCCCGCCCAACCGTTCCGGCGGCGGGTTGAGGTGCGTCTTGTCCGTGCTCTCGGTGGCCGCCTCCGTGTCGAAGGGATTCTCGCTTGCCAGCCGCTCGACCTCGCGGGCCGCCGCCTCGGAGGTCTCGGGGGTCCACTCGCCGTGGCGGGTCATGGTCTTCTCGTCGCCGGACTTCTTCTTGTCGTCGCTCATCTGCCCTCTCCTTAGAGTCCCAGCCAATCGTTGCCCGCGTCCTCCGTGCCCTGCCCGACCTCCTCGGCCACCTCGTCGCGGCGGGTGGCCCAGGCCGGAAAGGGATAGTTCACGAGGACGGGGTTGGGCACGTCGGGCTGCGACACCAGCATGGTGCCGGGTTGCAGGATGCCCGCACGGGCGCGGAAGCTCTGCGGTAGGAAGCGGTATTCAGGCCGCTCGGCTTCCGCCAGATCGAGGCGGCCCACCACCCGAATCGCCGCGTTGGACACGATGCGCCGCTCGACCTCCGAGGCGGTCTGCTGGGCGCCGATCAGGATGATGCCGAGGCTGCGGCCACGCTCCGCGATGTCAAGCAGCACGTCCTTGATGGGGCTGTCCCCCTCGCGCGGGGCGTACTTGTTCAGCTCGTCGAGGACCACAAACACGGTGTCCTGCCGCCCGTAGCGCTCCTTGTGCTCGAACAGCTCGCGCAGCAGCACCCCTACCACGAAGCTCTGCGCGTGGGCTCCGAGCTTGTGGATGTCCACCACGCTGGTCTGTACCCCCGCCTTGAGAAGGTTCGGGCGGTACTGCGCCGCCCGCGCTGAGGTGAGGTCACCGCGCACCAGCGGCGCGAGATGCTTCTGCACCCCGCGCAGGCGCCGGACGAAGGCGCGGAGGGTGCCCTGGTTCTGCTTGAGCACCCACTTGGGGTCGCCCTCGCCGTCGTTGTGCTCCAGCAGCTTGTATTCGAGGTAGGAGATGAGCTGCGCGAAGGTCTGGATGCGCGTCTTGCCCATGTCGTCGAAACGCACGTCCTCCGAGAGCAGCGTTTCGGTGTCGGGCTGCCAGTCCTCCACGGTGAGGTACGGCGCGTCGTCCCCGGCGGCGAGGCGGGCCAGCTTTTCCTCGATGTTGCCGATCACGAAGCCCAGGTTGAGGCTGGCGTTGCCATCCGGGAAGACGTAGGGCAGCATCCGCCGCTGACAGAACTCGCGCAGGCTGAACACAAAGGGAGTTACACCGCCGGACCGCTGCTCCACGTCGGGCACGATCACGTCGCCCGCCCCGGCCTTCGGGGGCGCGAGGAACTGCACGTCGCGGAAGGGACTGGCGGGGAGGCCCAGCAGGTCATAGCGCCCGGCAGGAAGGCCTTTGGCGGCCTGCACGCCGCGCTCGACCCCATCCACCTCGCGGTTGGGCTGGTCGAGGAACAGCAAATCCTCGCCCTTCACGTTGAAGATCAGGGCGCGGGTGCGGTGGCCCTCGCCGTGGGTGTCCAGCACGCCGCTGCGGAAGATGGCGTGCAGCAGGAACAGGGCGTAACTCGTCTTCGTCGCCACGCCGGAAATCCCGCTGATGTTGATGTGGCCGCCCTGCTCACCGTTGACGAACTGGTAGTTCAGGGGCAAGACCTGTCCGTCCGCGAGGAGGCCGCCGGGAAAGGAGCGCTTCATCTTGTCCGCACTCAGCGCCAGCCGCAGGTCCTCGCCCCGCGCGTGCCGCACCTCGTCGCCGGGCTGGGGCGGAATGAAGTTCTCGGGGCTGACGCGGGTCACGAGCACGCGGGCCGCGTAGCTCACCGAAGCCGGGAGGAGCCCCGCGACCACATCCTGCACGTCGCTGTCGAAGGTGACGCCCTCGTGCCGGGTGCGGACGTGATCCACGAGGCCATAGAAGTGCACGGGCGAGCCGTCGGGCTTCCGCGTTGCCACCACCACGAGGTCGTCCATGCCCACACTCGCACCGGGCGTCACCGCGAACCAGAAGGAAACCGGGGTGGCGTCCTCGGTGCCGAGGACCATGCCGATGCGCTCGCCCTGCTCCTGTCCTGAAAGGCTCACGAGGCGACCCCCAGTTCACGGGCAATGTGCGCCCGCAGGCGCCGCGTCACCAGATCGGCGCTCCCCATCGCGCGGGTCATCGCGTGCTCCAACGCAGCGGTCGGGATCAGGTTCTGCGGGGCACGGGGGTCCTTGTGCGGCTGGCTGGCGAGGCGGCACAGCAACGGACCGCTCACGTTCGCCACCGTCCGCACGATGGGCGGCAGGAAGTCAGGTTCTTCCGGCGCGTACATCTCCAGCCGCATCACGCCCGACATGGGGTGCTGGTAGAAGGCGGCCTCGCACAGCCGCACGTACCAGATAAAACGGGTGATGCGGTTGTTCTCGTAGCGCATGTGCAGGATCGGCGTGCGATCACCGGGCTTCAGGTCGGTCAGCAGCCCGGCCCGGTCGGGGGGCAGGTACTGGGTCTGCATCGTCTTGACGCAGCCCACCACCGCGCCCCCCAGATTCTGGCTGCGGAGGGTGCCGTCCTGAATGGTGAGCGCGGTCAGCGCCTCGCGGTCGTCCCCCTCGTCGAAGGGGACCCGCGAGGCCAGCCCGTGCGACAGCTCCTGTTCGGCGGCCAGCATGACCTGTTGCAGCTTGTGCAGCGGCGCAAGCGGCTCAGCGCTGTCGGCCTGCACGGGCGCGTACTGAAGCTGCCCGGTGTGCGGGTCACGGGGCGAGAGAAGGCAGGGGTCCACCCGCAGTCCCGGCGCGTGGGCGAGCAGCCGCTGCGCCCGCACCTCGCGCAGGGTGGCCGGACGGGTGCCGTGGGGGCACAGTTCCACCGCCCCCACCACGTAGGCCCCGAAGCCGCCCATGCCCGCCGCGCCGTCCCCGTCCTCGATAAAGACGCGCGACTCCATGCGCCGCTTGCCGTCCACGACGTACACGGTGCCCAGCCGCGCCGGAACAGGCTTGGGCGCGACGGCCGCCCAGCGCGGCGTCTCGATGTCGATCAGGTCTCCCTCGAACCGCTTCAGGCCGAGTTGCCCGCCTTCCATATCCACGGGCCAGGGGTCGAGGCGAATCCGCATGGGGGGATTCTAGGGGCGAAGGGGGACGGGCGGATAAGCCCAGCCCATAAGCAAGGAGCGGAAGCCGCAGCCTCCGCTCTGTTTCCGGTCCCCGAACGCTTCAGTCGCCGTGGTAGCCGCTCAGCGCCCGCAGACTGGCCTCGTCGGTCAGGGTCAGGCAGCGATAGGCGGGGGTCAGCAGGCCGTCGTCGCGCATCTCGCCGATCAGCTTGGACACGCTCTCGCGGGTGGCTCCGGTGCCCTCCGCGATCAGCTCGTGGGTGGCCCGCACAAAGCGGGTGCCGTCGCCGTGTCGCCCACCGAGGCTGGATTCCGCGAGGTTAAGCAGGTAGCGGGCGATGCGCTCGCGCAGTTCGCCATTCTGGATATGAACGCCGTCGTTCATAACCCGCTGAAGCTGGGCGCTGAGGCTGCGGGTGACCTCCCACAGCTCGGCCGCTCCGAGGTGCTGCGGGTGCAGGGGCACGACCACCGCGTCGGTGAGCGCCGTGACCTGATGGGCGCGGGAGATCGCATGCAGCGTTTCCTCACCGAACACGTCGCCGGGCCAGATGTGGCGCACGGTCAGGGTGCGGCCCTGGGGCGTCAGGCGCACGGCCCGCAGCAACCCGCTTTCCAGCCGGTAGAGGCTGGGAGCCGCGTCGCCCGCGTAGTACAGCGTCTCGCCCCGGCGCAGGGGGCGGCGGTGCAGATCGGTGAGGTGCAGGGAGGGCGTACTCGGGGTGCTGTTAAGCGTCATGGGGCGACTCCTGTGGACACGAGGGCGGGCGACCGGGACTTGAACCTGACGAGAATGTACAAGGTCTGTCTAAGGTTAAATGCCGCCTGGCCCACCTTGTGAAGGTGGGCTGTGTATGGAATGTCACAGCCCCGAGGAGATCCCAGCTTTCCTCACGCGGCCACTCAGGCAGGTCGGGCGTCTAGACAATTCTGGAGGCAAACACGTCCAGGCCGTCCAGCACGACGCGGGCGTGGGCTTCGACCGTCAGGGCGTGGTCGCGGTTGTAACCCCCTGCCATCATGGTCACGACGGCCACCCCGGCCTTCCGCGCCCAGGTCAGCACCGTGCGGTTGCGTTCCGCGACCCCGTCCAACGTCAGAGCAAAGCGGCCGAAACGGTCCCCCGCGAGCACGTCCGCCCCGGCGAGGTACAGCAGGAGGTCGGGGCGGAAGGCTTCCAGCGCCGGAAGCACTTGCCCCCGCAGCACCTCCAGATACTCGCCGTCCGTCACCCCGTCGGGCAGCCCGAGGTCGAGGCTGCTGCGCTCCTTGCGAAAGGGGTAGTTGCGCTCGCCGTGCACGCTGATGGTCAGGGCGCGGGCCTCGGCGGCCAGCAGCGCGGCGGTCCCGTTCCCCTGATGCACGTCGAGGTCGAGAACCGCCACCCGCTGGGCCAGCCCCTCGTCGAGCGCGATGCGGGTCAGCAGGGCGGCGTCGTTGATCAGACAGAATCCCTCGGCGCGGTCGCGGAAGGCGTGGTGGGTGCCGCCCGCGAGGTTGGCGCCCCACCCGCAGGCGAGCGCGTCGTGCAGCGCGGCGAGACTGCCCCCGGCGGCGCGGCGGGCACGCTCGACCACCCCCGGACTCCAGGGCAGCCCGAAGGCCCGTTCCTCGGCGGCCGTCACCTCCCCCCGGCGCCAGCGGCGCAGCCAGACGGGGTCGTGGACGCGGGCGGCCTCGGCCCAGCGCAGGGCGGGCGTGTCCAGCACAGGCAGCAGTCCGGTCAGGCGGTCCCGGACTCCCGCGTACTTGTAGGCCGGGAAGCGGTGGCCTTCGGGGAGGGGAAAAGTGTACGCGGCCGGGGTATAAGCCCGGAAGGGATGGGCGAAGGCGGGGGCGGGGGCGGTCACCGGACCAGTGTGGCGGGTGGTGGGGCGGGGATGCCGCAGCCGGGCGCACCTTCGACAAGGCTTGAACAACGCCTCCGTGGCCGGGTACTCCCTTACCCTGTGGTCCATGAGCGCCGCTGCCCCCCTGCCTGCCATCGTGAGTGCCGGAGAGGCCCTGACCGACCTCGTGACCGCCGGGGAGGGCCTGTGGCGGGCGCACCCCGGTGGGGCGGGGTGGAACGTGGCCCGCGCGTGTGCCCGGCTGGGGGTACCCTCGGCCTTTGCCGGGGCGGTAGGCGAGGACAACTTCGGGGACGACCTCGCGGGGGCCGGGGCCGAGGCGGGGTTGGATGCCCGCTTCCTGCAACGCGCCCCGCAGCCCACCCTGATGGCGGTGGTCTACCGGCTCGACCCGCCCGCCTACCGCTTCCTGGGCGAGAACAGCGCCGACCTGCACTTTGACCCCGCACGGCTGCCGGAAGGCTGGATGAGGGCGGCCCGCTGGCTGCATGTGGGCGGCATCAGCCTCGCGCGGCCTCCCCTCTCGCGGACCCTGCTAGACCTCGTCGCGGGGGCGAAGGCGGCGGGGGTCCAGGTCAGCTTCGACCCCAACGCCCGCACCGCGCACCGCCACCCCGACTACCCGGCGACCTTCGAGCGGGTGGTGCGCCTCTCGGACCTGCTGAAGTTCAGCGACGAGGACCTCGCCTTCTTCTTTCCGGGGCAGAGCGAGGCGGACGCGCTGCGCCGCCTGCGGGGTCTGAATCCCCGCGCCCCGCTGGTGGTCACGCGGGGCGCGGCCGGGGCCACCCTCTACCACGCGGCCGGACGGGTGGACCTCCCCGCCGTGCCGGTGCGGGTCGCGGACACGGTCGGCGCCGGGGACGCCCTGTGCGCGGGCCTGCTTGCGAGCGCGGCCGGGCGCCCGGAGGCGCTGTGGACCGAGCACCTGCGCCTCGGCCTGCGGGCGGCGGCGGCGGCGTGTGCGCGGCCCGGCGCCTACGCCCCCACGCGGGAAGACCTCGCGGCGCTGCCCGGCTGAGGGGCCGGGGTCAGGACACCAGCCGCACGTCGTCGTGGTCCTCGGCTTCAATCATCCTGATAAAGGCTTCGACGTACTGCGGGTCGAGTTGCCGTCCGGCTTGGGTCCGCAGTTCCTGCACCGCCCGCGCCCGGGGCCACGCCGCCTTGTAGGGCCGCGCACTCGTCAGGGCGTCGTACACGTCCACGACGGCAAAGAGGCGGGCGGCTTCCGGAATGTCGTGGCCGCGCAGCCGGGCGGGGTACCCACTGCCGTCCCAACGCTCGTGGTGGTGGCGCACGAGGTCGAGGGTTTCGGCGGGCAGGAAGTGCAGGTCTTGCAGCAGGTTGTACCCGATGACGCTGTGCGACTCGATGATGCGGCGCTCCTCGGTGTCGAGGGGACCGCGTTTGTGCAGCACCCGGTCGGGAATCGCCAGCTTGCCGAGGTCATGCAGGTACGCCCCGCGCCGCAGGGCCGCGACCCGCTCCTCATCCCAGCCCAGCAGGCGGGCGAGGCGCACGCTCGCGCCCACCACGCGGGTGGTGTGGCCGCCCGTCTCGTCGTCGCGGCGCTCCAGGGCCGCGCCCAGCGAGCGCAGGGTCAGGTCGTTGGCGGCGCGGAGTTCGCAGATCGCCTCCCACTGCCCCAGTTGCGACCCGATCAGGCAGGCGCAGGAGTCCAGCGTGCCCCGCTCGGCGGCGCTGAAGGGCGTGCCGGGGCGGCTGAACACCAGCAGGCCGAGGTCGTGCCCCCCGCCCGTCACGGGCACCGCCAGCCACTCGCCCCGCGCCTGCGGGGGCAGCAGGGCCAGCACTTCGTCGGCAAGGGCGTGGTCGGCCTGCACGCTGTGGCTGTCGCCCGCCGGGTAGATCGGGCGGTGCAGGTGTTCGGCAAAGGCTCCCCGCGCCCCCAGAACCTGCGGGGTACCGCGCACGTAGCCTACATACGCGAGGTGCGGCGCGAGGCCCAGGTCCGCCACCATCGCTACCCCCGCCCGGATGATGTCCTCGGCCCGGTCGGCCTCCGCCAGCCGTCCACTGCCCTTCTGAAAGGCCGCCGTGACCCGCCGCAGCCCCGCAGCCTCGGCCGCCAGGCGGCTGTCACGCAGCCCCAGCGCCCCCAGCCCGCCCGCCAGCAGCAGCGCCCCCGTCAGTTCGGCCATCCCCAGGGCACCCCCCCACGACGCCGACAACAAAAAGGCCACCACGTACCCCACCAGCGGCACCCAACGCGCCGCGCCGCCCAGCGGCCAGGCCAGCGCGGCGAGCGCGACCGCCAACCCGGCCAGCAGTGTAGCCTGCCCCATGAACGCCGCCCAGAACAGCCCGGTAACGCCCACAACGAGCAACGCGCTCACGGTCCACCCTCGCGGCTTCACGGGTGGAGTGTAAAGGTTCGCTGAAGTTTTGTTTGGACTCGATTTGAGTTGTTAGATTCTGGTCAGAAAATGGCAGGTGGAGAGGTGCCCTGCGCAGGGCTTCTCCTGACCACTGGCCGGAAGCACGGACCGATACGTTGGAGGCGGAGCGTTGGGAGGGCGCATGCCCCTGCCCCACGACGCGTCCCCGTGTACGTGGCCAGATCTCCGAGACCTCCGCTCAACAGGTGAGGGAAGGGGAAAACGATTGTCTCCCCTTCCCCAGACCGCCTCTCGCGTTCAGGCCGGTTGCAGGTCCACCGGACGGTTGTGCGCGTCCACGATCACGACACGGGGTTCGAGGGTGCGGGCTTCCTCCTCGGTGAAGTTGCCGTAGGCCGCGATGATCACGAGGTCACCGGGCTGCACGAGATGCGCGGCGGCTCCGTTGATGCCGATGACGCCGCTGCCGCGCGGGCCGCTCAGGGCGTAGGTGCTCAGGCGGTGGCCGTTGGTGACGTTGTAGATGTCCACGCGCTCATTGACCAGGATGTCGGCCGCATCAAGCAGGTCCTGATCGATGGTCACGCTGCCGACGTAGTCGAGGTCCGCCTGCGTGACGGTCGCGCGGTGAATCTTGGCCCTGAACATGATGCGTTCCACAGCCGGGCATTGTACGGGGTGGGAACGGGGCAGGGGGTGATGGGAGTCTTGATGTGCGGCCTACTCCGGCAGCGTGCCGTCCACGAACACCGTCTTCTGGTCGGTGTAATGCACCTGCCCGGCCGGAGCCCCCTTGGGCCGCCACACGTGCTTGATGCGGGTGTAGTCCACCGGCACGTTGGAGCTGCCCCGCGCCTTGGAATGCGCCGCCGCCAGCCTCGCGGCGTACAGGATGTCGGGGAGGTCGAGGTCGCGTCCGCCCGAGCGCACGAGGACGTGGCTGCCGGGATAGCCCTGCGCGTGGAACCAGTGGTCCAGGCTGCGGCCCAGCCGGTGCGTGAGGGTCGCATTTTCCTTGTTGTTGCGGCCGACCAGTGTCTCGAACCCGCCCGGCGTGGTAAAGCGCATGCCGTAGGGACTCTTCTCGGGGCGCTCCTGCTGGAGGGTGGCCGAGAGCGCCTCCAGGTCCTCCAGGCTGGCCGTGTCGAGGTGCATCAGGCGGGCGCGGGCTTCCTCCAATTCGGCCCGCAGACCCGGTTCGCGCTCGGCCAGCCGCTCGTAGACCTCCTCGCGGCGACGGGCGCGGGTATAGCGTTTTTCGGCGTTCTGCACCGCGCCCAGGCTGGGGTCGAGGGCCACCGGGACCTCCCCGCTGCCGTCGAAGGCGGGCAGGAGGACCGAGGCCGCACCCGGCTCGACCGTGTGGGCATAGGCCATCAGCAGGTCGGCCTCGCCGCGGTCCTGCGCGGCGGCGTCCAGCCCGGCCTCGGCGCGGGACACGTCCGCAAGCTGGTTGTCCAGCAGGGTCACCCGCTTGTCCAGCGGCTCGCGCAGGGCCTTGCGCAGGGCGGCGGCCTTCTCGGCGCGGGCGGCCTCGCGGGCGCCTTCCTGCATCACGCCCTCGGAAACGCTGGGGTCGGCGACGAGGGACCGCACCGCCGTCAACACCTGCGGCCAGCGGTCGCCGGGCGCCTCGACGGGAGCCAGCCCCACGCGGCGCCCGAGTTCGGCCCCCAGCAGCGGCCCCAGCCCGTCGAGGCGCTCACGCCAGCGCCCGACGGGCAGATCGGCCAGCGAGCGGGCTTCCTCCGGGGTCAGGGTGCGGGGGTCGAGCTTGTCGTAGGGGGGCGGCGGCGTGTACTCACCCCCCGAGCGCACCGTGCGGAAGCGGTTGCGGCTCCCGGTGATCTCGCGGGCGGCCATCAGGATGCGGCCGGAAAAGCCCTCGCCCGGCTCCAGCACCAGCACGTTGGCGTTGCGGCCGGTCACCTCGAACAGCAGCCGGGTGGGGGGCTGGGGCACGAAGCCGTCTTCCCCCGCGAAGTGCAGCGTGAACACGCGGTCGAGCTTGAGCTGCTCGGCCGCCGTGAGGTCGCCCCGCACCCGCGCCGCGAGGTAGCGCTGGAAGCCGTTGTGCGGCTCGCCGCGCAGGCGTTCGCGCGACAGAAACACCACCGGCTGCGGCGGGCGGTAGCTCAGGACCAGATTTCCCACGCCGTCGAGCAGCAGCGCGGCCGTCGTCTCGTCGGGAAAGGCCCAGCCCAGCGTGCGGGCGGGCAGGTGCGGTAAGAGCTCACGCAGCACCCGCGCCAGCATCAGTCCTTCCATGCGCGGGCCTCGTGGGGGGAGTGCGGGGTGCGGGTCATCGCGGCATGCTAGCGGGTCGGCGGTGAACGGGGGCCGACACGAAAAATCGCCCGCCGTGGGCGGGAGACTGGAGCCGATTGAAGGGTGCAGCCGGGGGCAAGAGGCTTATTTCAGGGCATTCAGGAACGCCGCGGGGCCGGTCAGCAGGGTCCCGAGGGCCGTAAGGATCACGGCGACCCCACCTGCCGCCCGGCTTTCGCGGGCACTCGGCTTTATTCCTACGGTGTCGAGTCCTGAGAACGCACCTCCTTTCTGCACCCGGAACACAACTCCGGGGGCTTTTTCATTCCCGTGTTGCGTCTCTCCCCTCCCGGCTGTCATGCACCCCGTTCCACGGGGGACAGAGCGGTGGTGTCGCGTCCGCACAGAACCACGGGAAAGGGGCGGGTCTCCGCAGAGACTCGCCCCCCTTCCAATGTGGACGTGTGGCTCAGAAGAAGTTGCCCAGGCGGAAGTAGAACTTGCCGCTGCCGTTCTGGGGGCTGTAGCCGTAGTCGAAGCGCAGGGAGGGCAGCCGCGCCCCACCCAGCCCCAGGTTGAGCTGCACGCCCGCGCCGATGCCGTAGTTGGCCTCGAAGCTCTCGCCGTCGTTCCAGGCGTCGCCCGCGTCGGCGAACAGCACCCCGTACACGCCCTGGGTAAAGGAGTTGGTGAGGTTGAAGTCGTACCGGTACTCGGCGCTGGCGGTCAGGTAGTTGGTGCCGAACAGGGCATTGTTCTCCAGGCCGCGCAGCTCGCGGGACGCGTTGGGGCTGCTGCCGCCCACGCTGAAGCCCGCCCCGCTGGGCGCGTTGCCCTGGAGCGTGCCGCCGTTGACGCGCACCGCCACCGCCTGCTGCCGGGTCTGGATGCCCAGGCCCTTGTCCAGGGTGCGGCCCAGGCCCAGGTAGGTGCTGGCCCCAGCCTCGGCGGTGGTGTACCCCACCGGGCGCTCGCCCTCGGCCCCGAAGGCGTAGGACAGCTCCCCGGTCGCCCGCACGCCGCTCGACGGGAACTCGGGGTTGTCACGGGTGTCATAGACGGTGCTGGCGCTCAGCGAGGTGGTGCGGCTGGTTTCGGGCAGCACGGCCCGCGCCTGCGCGTCGGTCAGGGGCGTCTCGACGGCCGTCTCGTCGCCGTCCTTGAGGGGTTCGAGGAAGTAGGTCCGGTAGCTGTACCCGGCCCCCAGCGAGGCCCGCAGGTTCTGGGTGATGCTGCGCCCCAGCGAGACGCCGAAGCCCGTGTTGCGGGTGGTGTACTGGCGCCCGGTGTCCACGGGGGTGTCGCCGCTGCGGTCGGTCAGCGGCAGGTTGCCCGACACGTTGCTGTAGACCGAGGTGCTGAGGCTGGTGCGGTTCTCGCGGAAGTCGAGGAAGTCGAGGTCCAGCCAGGGGATGGTGTAGGTCACGCTGCCGAAGAGGTTCTGCCGCGCGTCGTTCTGCTGCGCCCCCGCCCGGACGGACAGGTTCTGGCCCAGCCCGAAGAGGTTGGGGTTCTCGTAGGTCACGTCACCCGCAAAGCCCGTCAGCGTGTCGTACTGGAGCCCCAGCCCCACCGGGATGCCCTGGCCGCTCTCGGCCACCGTCAGGACGTAGGTGATGTTCTCGGGGTTCTGCGGATCGCTGCGGACATCGGTGCCCACAATCTGCACGTAGCCCAGGCGGCTGACCCGCGCCAGCCCCGCCCGCAGCTCGTTCAGGTTAAAGAGCCCGCCCGTCTCGGGCAGCTCGCGCAGGATCACCCGGTCCTGGGTGCGCTTCTGGCCCTGCCACTGGAGTTCGTACCCGGCGAGGCGCACTTCCCGGATGTTGAAGGTCAGCACGCCCTCGTTGAAGGTCACCGCGTCGCGGGTGCTGATCTCATACCCGGCGCGGCGGTAGGCGTCGCGCAGCGCGAGGAAGTCCTGCTGGGCGAGCTGGGGCGAGTACACGTCGCCGACCTTGGTCTTGATCGCGGCGGCCAGGGTCGCGGTGGGCACCTGGGTGTTGCCGGTAAAGGCGATGGAGCGCACCGGCCCGCTCGCCACGTCGGCCGCGCCGAAGTACACGGCGACCTGCGCGGGATTCTGGGGGTCCGCCTGGAGCGCGAAGCCCACCGGGCGCCCGGTCGCGTTCGACAGGGTGCGCACGTCGGCCCGCAGCCGCTCCAGCGAGAGGGGCTGCCCCACCCGCGTCTGGAGGGTCGTCCCCGCCGGGGGCTGCACGCCGTCGAAGTTGACCGCCGAGGCGCGGCCCTCGATGACCCGCACCCGCAGCACGCCATTCTCCAGCGTGGTGCCCAGGACATTCACGCCGCTCTGGACATACCCGGCCTCGTCGTAGGCCCGCCCCAGGGCCTCCACCGCCCCGTAGAACGCCTGGGGCGTGAAGCGCTTGGTGTCGTACAGCGGCTTGAAGATCGCGGTCACCCGGTCGGCGGGCAGCAGGGTTACGCCCTCGACCTCCACCCGGCTGATCGGGGTCGTCTCGTCGACCACAAAGGTCACGTCCACCGTGCCGTCGGTGTTCACCTTGGTCTGGGCGCTGATGCTGGGGGTAAAGGGGAAGCCTTCGGAGCGGTAGTTTTGCGCCAGGGCCTCTCTCGCCTGCTCAATGCGGGCGTTGTTGAGGGTCGCGCCGGGCGCCACGTTCAGCAGTTCGGCGATGCTCTGCTTGAAGCCCTCGGCGGGCAGGAAGGTCAGCCCGGTCGCCTCGATCTTGCCGATAGTGGCGTTGGGCACGACGTTGACGACCAGGGTGTCGCGGCCCCCCACGGTGCGCAGTTCGGCCACGGCGGTGCGGAAGTACCCGGTGCCCAGCACGTCCTGCTCGACCTGGCGCAGGTTCACGCTGGACAGGGTCGCGCCGGGCTGGATGCTCAGCGTGGCCTTGACGTAGTTGGCGAGCAGTTCGGTCGTGCCGTTGACCACCACGTCCTGCACGGTGGCAGCCTGCTGCGCGGCGGCGGGCGCGGCGAGCACGAGGGTCAGGGCGAGCGTGTGGGAATGTCGCATGTATCTCCTAGTGTGGCACAGCCTCACGGCACTGTTCACCCTGAACAGGGACCGTGGGGGCGGGCGGCTGCCCTACCCTTTCCGCTGCGGCGCTGAGAAGGATGAAGGGCACTTGACGGTGCCTCCACTTCCGGCGGCATGGGCGGCCGCATGGGACGGGGACTTGAGCGGGCGGGCACAAACGGCCACAATGCCGGGCGTGACCCGACCCACAAAGGCGCAGAGGCGGGGCCGAGCATGAGGCGCCGCTCAAGGCCCCCTGGAGTGTGCCTATGACCGTCCCGGCGGTGCTGGCCGCCATCCGCGCGGCCGAAGCCGACGCCGGGCGCGGGCCGGACACGGTGCGGCTGGTGGCGGTCACCAAGGGGCAGCCGCTGGAGACCATCGAGCGCCTGGTGCTGCCCCACGCGGGCCTGCAACCCGGCGGCCTTCCGCTGGGTGAGGGCCGTGCCCAGGAACTGCGCGACAAGGCAGCGGCGAGGCCCGACCTGGAGTGGCATTTCGTCGGGCCGCTGCAACTCAACAAGGTCAAGTACATGCGCCCGGTCACCCTGATTCACGCGCTGGAGGAGGTGCGGCAGGCCGAGGCCCTCGCCGACGCCGCGGGCAAGTGGGGCCGGGCGCCCGCCGTGCTGCTGCAGGTCCACAACGGGGAGGCGCAGAAGCACGGCGTCGTCCCGGACGACCTGCGCCGGGTCCACGCCGGGGTCGTCGCCACTGGCCTCACGGTACGCGGCCTGATGGTGATGGCGCCGGACGGTGATCCCGAAGCCGCCCGGCGCGTCTTCGCTGACACGGCGCGGCGGGCGCACGACCTCGGATTGCCCGAACTCAGCATGGGCATGAGCGGCGACTACGACCTCGCCATTCACGCGGGCGCGACCCTGGTGCGCGTCGGAAGGAGCCTTTTTCTATGACGATTCCCCCCCTGACCGATTCGGCCCCCACGGAGGCTCCCCGTCTCAGCGACGCGCTGCTGCCGCAGGCCGCCGAGACCATCAGCCCCCTCGACATCACCCACCAGACCTTCGGGCGCCGGACCTTCGGGTATGACCGGGGCGCGGTGCGGACCTTTCTGGAGCGGGTCGCAGGCCGCGTCGAGGCGCTGCTGCACGAGCGGCAGGCCCTGCGCGAGCGCCTGGGCAGCCTGGAGCGCGAGCTGGAGGAGCGCCGCCAGTCTGAAGACGAGATTCGCCGGGCGGTCGTCGCCGCCGAGCGCATCGGGCACGACCTGCGCGAGAACGCCGCGCGGCAGTGCGAGCTGATGCTCTCGCAGGCGCAGACCGAGTGCGACGCCCTGCGGCAGGCCGCCGAAACCCGCGCCGCCGAGCTGGAGGCCGCGCACGGGGCGCGGGTGGCCGAACTGGAAGTCGCCTACCGCGACCGTATGGCCGAGCTGGAACGCCAGCACCACGACCTCACCCTGGAGCGCGACCGCGCCCACGCCGAGCGCACCACCTATCTGGACCGCGCCTACAGCGAGCGCCACGCCGACCTCAGCGCCCGCCTGAGCGCCGTGCGGACCGAGTACGCGCAGTTCGTGAGCCAGTACCGCGCCCTGATGCAGTCTTTCTCCGAACTCAGCGCCCGGCACCTCCCCGCCGCCGACGACAGCCTGCCCGCGACCACTCCTGTGACCGTCATCCACGAGACGGCCACCGTGGACGCGGAGGACTCCCGGCCCAGCGAGGGGAACCGCCCGCCGCTGGTGGAGCAGAACTTCGCGTGAGTGTGGGCGCGTGAGGGCAGGGCTTCGGCGTAGCCTGAGCGCATGTCCCCGCCTCCCGCCGAAGCCCTGCCCGAAGTCACGCTGCCGATGACCGATTCCGACTTCGTCCGCGACCCCTACCCCTGGCTGGCAGAGGTGCGGGCGGCGACCCCGGCCTTCTATGACCCGGCACTGGGACGGGTCTTCCTGACGCGACACGCCGAGATCGCCGCCACCCTGCGCGACCGCCGCTTCGGGCGCTCGGTGCTGCACCGCTACTCGCGCGACGAGCTGGGCTGGCCGCCTCCCGACCCCGCGCAGGCCGCGTTCGACGCCTTCAACACCAACCACCTGCTGGACTCCGAGCCGCCCAAGCACACCCGGCTGCGCTCGCTGGTAGGCCTGGCCTTCACGCCGAGACGGGTGGAGGCGCTGGGGCCGCGCATTGAGGCGCTGCTTTCCCGGCAACTCGCGGCCCTGGGCGGGGCGGGCGGTTTCGACCTCGTGTCGGGCTATGCCGAACCGCTGCCCGTCACGGTGATCGCGGAGTTGCTGGGGGTGCCGGAGTCCGAGCGGCATCAGCTCCGGCCCTGGTCGGCGGCCATCGTGCGGCTGTACGAGCCGACCTACACGCGGGCCGATCAGGAGGAAGCCGAGCGGGCGGTGCGCGACTTCGGGGCGCTGCTGCGGGACCTCGCGCGGGCACGGCGGGGAGAGCCGCAGGACGACCTGATCACCGCACTCGTGCAAGCCGAACAGGAGGGCGACCGCCTGACCGAGCAGGAACTGATCGACACTTGCATCCTGCTGCTGAACGCCGGGCACGAGGCCAGCGTGAACGGGCTGTCGGCGGGCGTGCTCGCCTTGATGCGGCAGCGGGAGCACTGGGAGACGCTGGTGGCCGCCGCCGATCGGGAAGGCAGCCTCCCCCTCTTCCGCACGGCGGTGGAGGAACTGCTGCGCTTCGACACGCCGCTGCCCCTCTTTGAGCGGTACGCACTGGAGGAGCTGGAGGTCTGCGGCGCCGAGCTGCGCCCCGGCGAGAAGGTGGGGCTGCTGTACGCGAGCGGCAACCGCGACGGGCGGCGCTTCGAGCGGCCGGACGAGCTGGACCTCACGCGCGACCCCAACCCGCACCTCACCTTCGGGCTGGGGCTGCACTACTGCCTGGGGGCACCGCTGGCGCGGCTGGAACTGGCCCTGAGCCTGCGGGCGCTCGCGCGGGCCTATCCGGGGCTGCGGCTGGTGGACCCGGACGCCGAACCCGACTATGTGGGCGGCTTCGTGATCCGGGGGCTGGCGCGGCTGGACGTGGTGGCGGGATGACCCGGCCACCCAGCGACCGTCGCGCCCGTTGGCGGGTGACGCTCGGCAACGTGGTCTTCAACAACGACACCCCGGCGGGGCGGGCCTTCGATCTGGTGCTGATCGTGCTGATCCTCGCCAGCATCGGGGTCGTGATGCTCGACAGCGTGCGGCCCCTCCGAACCGCCTACGGTCCTGCGCTCAAGCAGGCCGAGCTGGTGCTGACGCTGCTGTTCTCGCTGGAGTACGGGCTGCGCCTGATCACGGCGCGGCATCCCTGGAACTATGCCCGCAGCTTTTTCGGGGTGGTTGATCTCCTGTCCATCCTGCCGGGGTACCTCGCGCTGTTCGTGCCCGGCGCCGAGACGCTCTTGATCGTGCGGGTGCTGCGGCTGCTGCGCATTTTCCGGATTCTCAAGTTGGCCCGCTTTCTCTCGGAGGCCAGCGTGCTCACCGAGGCGATCCGGGCGAGCGCCGCCAAGATCACGGTGTTTCTGGTGACGGTGCTGACCCTGGTCACCATCATCGGGGCGCTGATGTACCTGATCGAGGGGCCGGACAACGGCTACACCAGCATTCCCACCAGCATCTACTGGGCCATCGTCACCCTGACCACCGTGGGCTACGGCGACATCGCGCCCAAGACGCCGCTGGGCAAGGGGCTGGCCTCGCTCGCCATGATTCTGGGCTACGGGATTTTGGCGGTGCCCACCGGCATCGTGACGGTCAGCCTCGCCCGCGCCCAGGGGGCCGCGCAGGACCAGAGGGAACAAGGAGGACAGGACCGCCGCCCGGCGCCCCGGGTGTGCCCCCGCTGCGGCCTGGAGGGGCACGACGCCGACGCCCGCTTTTGCAAGCGGTGCGGCGAGGAATTGCCTAGCGCCTGAACGGCTGCCACCAGCCGGGCGCCAGGTCTCCGGCCTGCGCCTCGGCCTCGGCTTCCCCTGACCGGCCCAGCGCGAGGAGGGCGAGCACGCGGGCGGGACTGCGGGGGGCGGCGCGGGCCAGGGCCTTCTCAGCGGTGCGGGCCGCTTTCGGCCCGGCCCCCAAAGCCCGCTGCGCGTGGGCGAGGACCGCGAGGAGATGCGCGTCGGCTTCCTGCCCGGTCAGCTCGGCCACCTTCAACCCCTCCGCCAGGGTCCGCAGGCTGAGGCGGGAGTCGGTAGGGAGGTACAGCTCTCCCAGCAGCGTCGCGGCGGCGACGAGCGCCCCGGCGTCTCCCTCCTGCCGGGCCAGCAGGCGGGCATGGACGGCGAGGGCTTCCATCTCCAATTCCCCGGCCAGCGACGCGGCGCGGGCACGCAGCAGGGCGGGGCGGGCGGTGTCGGGGAGGGGGGCGAGTTCACGCCTGGCTTCCTCTATCTCGCCCAGACGCAGGCGGGCCGCCGCGCGGGTCAACGGTTCACGGCCCCAGGCCAGCGCCAGCCGGGGCCGTCCATGATGGAGCGCCAGGGCCGCCGCTTCCTCGCTGGGTGGCCCAGGAAAGGAGTCGAGGACGCGCCGGGCGTCAGCCTCATCCCGGTTCAGCACTTCGGCAAGGCGAGCGGCGTCCATACCGGGCCAGGATACGGCCCGCTGGGAGGTAGGGCGAACGGCTCAGGCGCTCAGCGCCATATCCAGGCCCAGGAAGCGCCACAGGGAGCGCCGGGGCACGCGCAGGCCCTCGGGGTGTTCGACGGCGGCGAGGCGACCATCGCGAATCCAGCGGCGAACGGTGCGTTCGTGGGTGCCGGTGTAGTCGGCGACCTCGCGGACCTTCAGCAGCTTGGGCATCGTCTGGAACTGTTCGGCTAGCGTCAAGGCAAACCTCCCTAAAACACGCGGGGCCGCCCACAGGCAGCCCCAAGACGTTCATATGTAGGCGCGGCGAGCACTGCGCCGGGCGCTCCTCCACCGGGGAGGCGGGGCACGGGCACGGGCGAGACGCGCAGGCTGTTCAAGGTGCCCGGAGCGTACCACGCCCTCCGTCAGCGCACGGTCAAATGTGAAGACGACCTCAGCCCCCGCCCTCACCGCGCTACCCTGCACGCCGATGAGCCTGCTGACCCAACTCTCCGGCACCCTGATCAACGTCGGCGCCGTCCTCGCCGGGACCCTGGTCGGCCTGCTGCTGGGGGGCCGCCTGCCCGAGCGCACCCAGCGCACCCTGCTGCAAACGCTGTCGCTGGTGACCCTCTTTATCGCGCTGGGCATGGCGGGCGAGCTGAACCGGGTGTCGGGCGGGCCGATTCCGGGCGTCATCCTCGCGCTGATCAGCCTCGCGGGGGGGGCCGTGATCGGGGAGGCGCTGGGCATCGAGGAGGGCCTGACCCGGCTGGGCGAGACGCTGAAGCGGCGTTTCCGGGGTGGAGGCCGCTTCACCGAGGGCTTCGTCGCCGCCAGCCTGCTGTTCTGTATCGGGCCGATGACGGTCGTGGGCGGACTGCAAAACGGGCTGACGGGCGACAACGCCACCTACGTCCTCAAAAGCACGCTGGACGGCATCGCGGCGCTGGCGCTGGCGGGGGCGTACGGGATCGGCGTGGGCTTCAGTGCCCTCACCGTCCTGGTGTTGCAGGGGGGAATCAGCCTCGCGGCGGGGGCCTTCGCCGCCGGGCTGCTGGGGGGCGCGGACCCGGAGGTGCTCAAGACCAACCCGTACGTGCTGCTGATCACCGGGATGGGTGGGCTGATGATCGTAGGCATCTCGTGGAACCTGATGCTGGCGGGCCTGGGCTGGGAAGACCGCCGGGTGCGCGTCGGGAGCCTGCTGCCCGCGCTGGTGCTGGGGCCGATCCTGCTGTGGGGAACGGGGCTGCTGTAGGGAAAGACCCCTCACCCCGCTGCTTCGCAGCGCCCCTCTCCCACAGGTTTCTCGTTGCGCCAGCCCCGCTAGGACTCCGGCGTCCTTTTCGGCCAGCCCGCATTCATCGGCACGCCGAAGACGAACATCGGCGCCAGGAACAACATCCCGCCAAAGACGAGGAGCAGGCCGCCCACCGCCTCGGCCCCGCGTGGAGGAAGCAGCAGGAGCAGGGGCACCAGGGCCAGCGCGAGCCCACCGCACGCCCACGCCGCCCGCACCCGGCGCCTTCCATCCGGGCCAGGCAGGGCGAAGGCGAGGGCCAGAACGCCGAGCATCAGGGCGTGGGCCGCGCCCAACGTGACGTGCATGCTGCCCGTAATCCCCAAGGCGAGCGGAGCCACGAACGCGCCTCCCAGCGCCGCCATCACCAGCGTGACGTGCCGCTGGGCCGGGGTCGCGCTGCCAAAGCGCGATGAGCCCCACAGCACCGCCGTCAGTCCCAGCCCCATCAGCGGGAGGGTCAGCAGTTCCAGCGGCGAGCCGTAACGATCGGCCTCGCCCGCCGCGTTGAAGTGCAGGGGCACCTGTTCCGGCAGAGAGGGCAACAGCACCAGTAGCGCGACGAGCGAGAGCAGCGGCACCCCCACTGCCACCCCCAGCAGCGCCCGCTCGGAAGCGGAGTAGGGCGGGAGGTGCCGACGCGCCCCCGCCACCGCCGGACGCCGCTCGGGGTCCGCGAGGTATTCCCGGTAGGACAGGCGGTGCAGGCTCACCACGACGGGGAGGAGCAGCACCATCAATCCGACCGGAATCGCCCACGGCATCAGCAGCTCAAGGGGCATCAGGGCCGCGAACACCGTATAGACCAGTCCCACCGTGACGAGCGCCCGCGCCGCTTCCCGCTGGGTGGCGTACCACGCCCGCTCGGAGAGCAGCGCCCAGCGGGTGCGGAAGCCGAACCACAGCCCCGGCCGGGCACGGGCGGTCGCGTTCCCGATCACCACCAAGCTCAACCCGATGGCCACTGTCAGCGCCCGCAGCAGGTCCCACCCGAAGGCGAGCGCGGCGGCGGCGACGGCCGCTTGCAGCACCAATGCCTGCGCGGTGGCATCCGCGACCGGGCGGTGCTCGCGCTCCAGCCCGCCGAGAAGCGCCACCAGCCCACCCAGCACCAGCGACGACACGCTCAGCGGCAAGAGGATCAGCCGCTCGCCCTCCGGCAGCCGCGTCCAGGCCAGGGCCAGCAACCCCAGCGCGACCACCGTTCCTGACGCCAGCAGGGGATCAACCCGTCGTCTTTCCACGCTCACCCTCCTCTCCTGCCGGGCCAAAGAGGTCCAGCAGGTCCGCCACCACCTCCTGAAAGACCGTCGTGTTCAGCCGGTAGATGACCTGCGTGCCGCGCTTCTCGGTCCACACCAGATCGGCGGCCTTGAGCACGGCGAAGTGCCCGCTGAGGGTGCTCTTGGTCACCGGGAAGAGCCGGGCCAGTTCCCCCGCCGTTCGCTCTCCGCCGCGAAGCTCGCGCAGGATGGCGCGGCGGGTGGGGTCGGCCAGGGCGCGGAAGACCTCGTCCACGCGGCTCAGGGGCACGCTGCCCTCCCCCGGCCCACTACCGCAGCGCCCCGCGCAGGAACTCCACCACCGCCGTCACCACGCCGCGCTCCAGCGGCAGTTCGGCGTCGGCGTACCGGGCGAAGTTGGCGGCGGGGTCCAGCGGCGCGGGCACGAGGACGTGGTTGACCCCACGGGCGAGGTGCGTGCGGGCGGCGGGCTGCGCGGCCGAGAGCAGCCGGGCATCTTCCGGACGCACCTGAAGGTCGCGGTCCCCCTGCACGATCAGGGTGGGAAGGTTCTGGGAGGCGATCAGCCGCTGCGGGTCGTAGCGCAGGCTGCTGATCAGGTACGGCTGCACGCTGGGGCGGAAGAGAGGGGCAAGGACGGGCGACACCTCCGACACGCGCTCGCCCCGGCCCAGGGCATCCAGAATCCGGCCCGACTCCTCCACCAGCGCGGGCGGGTTGGCCGGGTTCTGCCCGATCTGGCGGCGGATGGTGCTACCGATGTCCTCGCCGGGGGCGGCGAGCAGGACCACCGCCCGCGCCGGGGTCTGGCCCTGCACGGCGGCCAGCGCGACCGTCCCCCCCTCGCTGTGCCCGATCACCGCGACCGGGCCGAGGTCCGGCTGCCCACTCAACCACGTCAGCCACGCCCGCGCGTCGTTCACGAAGTCCTCAAAGGTCTGCGCCTCCTCACGCGGGTCGGCCAGGGTGCTCGCGCCGATGCCGCGCTTGTCGGGCCGCAGGGTGGCGATGCCCCGCGCGGCGAGGTTCGCGGCCAGCTTGCGGTAGGTACCCCCCGGCCCCGAGAGCGGATTGTTCCCGTCGCGGTCGGTGGGGCCACTCCCGGCCAGGATCAGCGCGGCGGGCGGCCGGGCGTGCTGCGGGCCGTCCGGCGTCTGAAGGGTGGCGGCGAGCCGGGCGCCCGGCACCTCCAGCGTGACCTCGCGGCTGGCGGCGAGGGCGGGTGCGGAGAGCAGGGCAGCGGTCAGGGGCAGCAGTCGGGCGAGTCGCATGGGAACCTCCAGAGAGGCTAATTCGGTAATTGCCTAATAACCGAACTAAGGCTACCACATCAGCCTCCCGTCAGCCCTGCCTCATGGGAGGCGCAGGGAGGGCGGGCGGCTTGACCCGACCTTCAGAAACAGCCCAGGCAGCAACCTGTATCAGTGGCTCGTCAGCTTCGGCCCCTACGCTGCGCCGCATCTGAGTTGCACACCACCCCCAGGAGGTTTCCATCCATGCGCCATTCTCTGACTGCTGCCCTGACCCTCTCGGCCCTGCTGGGCACGGCAGGCGCCGCCGAGCCCCGCATCAGCGCCCAGAGCATCATCGTGAACCCCTCGCAGCCCAGCCTCGACGTGCAGGTCTGGGTCAACAAGGATGCCAGCGGCACCCGCAACCCGGTCTACCGCCGGGGCGAGCGCATCACGATCGGGCTGAAGGCAAATCGCGACGCCTACGTCTACCTGTTCAACGTGAACGCGAACGGGCAGATCGACCTCTTCTTCCCCAACGCCTACGAGGAGAACAACTTCGTTCGGGCGAACACCAACCGCACCTTCCCTGGCCGGAACGCGAGCTACAGCCTGACGGTGGGCGGGCCGAACGGCCAGGACCGCCTGCTGGCGCTGGCGAGTACCCGGCCCCTGAACCTGAACGATGTGGCCCGGTTCGTGGAGGGCGAGAGCTTCGCGCAGGTGCAGGTGCGCGGGCAGGACAACCTCGCGCGGGCGCTGAGCATCGTGGTGCGGCCCCTCCCGGCCAACAGTTGGGTGACCGACGTGGTGACCTTCCGGGTGGGGAACGCGGCGCAGGGCAACGGCGGCAGCGCGACGGGCACCGTGACCGAGACGCCCACCCAGCCCGCTCCGGCTCCGGTTCAGCCCGTTCCCGTGCAACCGGCCCCCGTCCAGCCCACGCCCTCCCAGCCTGTGACGCAGATTCAACCCGGCGAGAAGCGCGACGGCTCCTTCGACACGGCGATGGTGGAGGCGTACGCCCGCCTCAAGGGGCCGGAGTCGCTGGGGCAGGCGACCACCTACGCCGTGCCCTGGGGCGACGGCCTGTGGCAGAAGTTCCGGGGCGTGGCGGCCTACGGCGACGCCGTGCTGCTCCACGCGAACGGCTCCAGCCGCGCCTACGCGGTGCACGGGCGCATTCTGGAGCGCTACCTCGCGCTCGCACAGGCCGAGAACGGCGGCACCCGTCCGCCCAGTCGATTGGGCTGGGCGGCGGCCGACGAGAAGGTCATTCCGCGCAACCCCTACGGCACGACCGGGCTGTACGGCTACTTCCAGAACGGGGCGCTGTACTCCAGCGAAAAATACGGCACCTTCTGGCTGCAAGGGGCCATCCTGAAGACCTATCAGGGGCTGGGCGGCTCGGGCTCGTTCCTGGGCTTCCCCACCCGTGACCAGTACCTGCTGAACGGGGCGTGGGCCGCCGACTTCGAGGGCGGCACCCTGCGCACCGTAAACGGCGTGGTCAAGGTGTACCGCAAGTAGATTGCCCCGCGCCGGGGGTGACTGGCCTCACCCGTCCCATCCCCGGCTGTGTGCCTCCCGCGTCCCCCGCCAGACCAGTGCGGCGGGCCGGGTCCGAATAGGCCGCGCGGCCGGGGGGCGATGAGCCCCGCTCCCCCTCCCGCGCACACTCCGAAGCCCCCCTATTCAGAAGGACCGTATCAGAGGGAATCCAGCAGGCGAACGCGCCCCCAACCGGAAGTGGTGGGGGCGCTCGCCTGTGGGGCTCTGAGCTCTGGGCTGTGAGCCAGAAGCCGGAAGCTTTTGCTCCGGCCAGAGCTTGCCCCAGAGCCCACGGCCGCCTTTGCTCAGCTCAGCTTGGCCTTGAACTCCTCGTAGCCGAAGGTCTTGACGCGCTCGTAGCGCCCGTCCGCGTGCAGGATGCCGATGTCGGGGTGCTTGACCCCATTGAAGAAGGTCGTCTTGACCATCGTGTAATGGATCATGTCGTCGAAGACCACCCGGTCGCCGACCTTCAGCTCGCGGTCAAAGACGTACTCGCCCACCACGTCCCCGGCGAGGCAGGTCGTGCCGCCGATCAGGTAGGGGTGGCCGCCGCCCGTCTCGGTGGCCTCGCGGTGCTCGTCCTGCGGGGGGTCGCCCGCGCCCAGGATGCGGGGGCGGTAGGGCATCTCCAACACGTCGGGCATGTGGGCCGAAACCGAGACGTCCAGCAGGGCGATGTCCTTGACGTTGTGGACCACGTCGAGCACGCTGCTCACCAGCCAGCCCGTCTGCCAGCCGAAAGCCGAGCCGGGTTCGAGGATGACGTGCACGCCCCATTTTTCCCGGAAGGCCCGCACCACCCGAATCAGGCGCCCGAGGTCGTAGCCCTCGCGGGTCATCAGGTGGCCGCCGCCGAAGTTGACCCACTTCATCCGGGGCAAGAATTCGCCGAAGTTGCGCTCGACGACCTCCAGGGTGCGCTCCAGCGTGTCGGAGTCTTTCTCACACAGCGTATGAAAGTGCAGGCCGTCAATGCCTTCGAGCAGGTCCTCGCGGAACTCGCGACGGGTCACGCCCAGGCGCGAGAACGGTCCGGCGGGGTTGTAGAGGTCCGTCTCGACCTCGGCGTATTCGGGGTTGACCCGGAGGCCGACGTGGAGTTGCTTCCCAGCCGCCCGCGCCGCCTCGACCTGCGGTCGAAAGCGCTCCCACTGGGAAAAGGAGTTGAAGACGAGGTGGTCAGCCAGCTCCAGAATGCGGGGAAAGTCCTCGTCGGAGTAGGCGGGGGCGTAGACGTGGACCTCGCCCCGCATCTCCTCGCTCGCCAGGATCGCCTCGTTCAGGCTGCTGGCGGTCGCCCCGGTAATGCCGTACTCGCGCAGAATCCCAAAGGTGCTCCACATGGCAAAGCCCTTGAAGGCGACGATGATCTGGGCGCCGCTCTCGCGCTGCACGTGCGAGATCAGCGAGAGGTTGCGCCGCAGCCGCGTCTCGTCGAGGACAAAGGCGGGGCTGGGAATCGCCGCCCAGTCGATGGTGTCCGTGGGCGTCACGGCGGGGAGGTGGAGGTCGGTCACGGTCATGGGAGACAGGGTAACGGGCCGAAGACGGAAAAAAGGCCATACTGCACCCCATGCTGCGTATCGGCTCTGTGGTCTGGGGCGTGCAGGACGTGGAACGCGCCGTGACGTTCTGGACCCAGGCGCTGGACTACCGTCCGCGTGACGAGCCAGACGCCGACTGGGTGGTGCTGGTGCCCCGCGAAGGTTCAGGGGTGCAACTGGCGCTGAAACGGGTCACCTCACCTCAGGCCAGGAGGCACCACCTCGACCTCTACGCGACCGACGCGGCGGCGGAGGTGCAGCGCCTGCTGGGGCTGGGGGCCGTGCGGGTGGACTGGGCGTATGAACCGGACGCGGACTACCTGGTCCTGGCCGACCCGGACGGCAACCGCTTTTGCGTGGTTCAGAAAGGCTGAACCCTAGCCCGCCACGAACCGCAGCACGTCCCCCGCCCCGCCCGCCGGGTCGAGGAGCGGGACCACGGTGCTGACGCTGACCTGCGCGGCGTAGCGCACGTCCTCCTCCAGCCCGATGCCGCCCAGATAGGTGCCGTGCCCGCTTCCCGCCAGCACCTCGGCGGGGTTGCCGGAGCTGCGGCGCACCGTCAGGGCGATGCGGGCGCCGTCATCGGGGGTGAAGTCGCCCATCGCCAGGAGGTACTCGGCCAGCACCCCGGCGGCGTACACGTCCTCCAGACCCACCCGGCCGTCGGTGCCCGCGCAGACGATGGCGATTTCCTCGGTCGCCAGGGCGCGGGCGCGGCGGGCGGCGGCGTGGGCGTTGGTGAGCGCCGCGAGCAGGACGTGCTTGCCGCTGGCGGCGGCGAGATGGGCGGCGGCAGTGCCGTTGGTGGTGTTCATCACGACCGCTTGGCCCGCGAAGGTCTGGGTGGTGGCCTCTGCCGGGCTGTTCCCCAGGTCGAAGCCGGGAATCGGTCGCCCCCCGCGCTCGCCCGCCAGCACGACCCCCTCCCCGCGCTGCGCCAGGGCGACCTCGGGGGTGAAGGTGAGCAGCAACGCCTCCGCTCCGCGTTCCAGATACGCCACGGCGGTCGTGGTCGCCCGCAGCACGTCCACGACGAGCACCACGTCGGAATACGCGCCGTGGGGGAGCAGATCGACCCGCAGCCTCAAGCGAGCGCCTCCCGCAGCCGGGCGAGGCCCGCCGCCGCCCCGTCCGGCCCGAAGACGCTGCTCCCCGCGACGAGGCAGGTCGCCCCGGCCTCGGCCAGCAGGCGGGCGTTGGCGGGCGTGACGCCGCCGTCCACCTGAAGCTCGGCGGCGCTGCCCAGTTCGTCCAGCCAGCCGCGCAGGGTGCGGACGCGCTCCACGCTCTCGGGGATGAACTTCTGCCCGCCGAAGCCGGGGTTCACGCTCATCACGAGCACGAGGTCCACGTCGGCCAGCACGGGGCGCACGGCCTCCAGCGGGGTGCCGGGGTTGAGGGTCACGCCCGCCCGCTTGCCCAACTCGCGGATCGCCCCCACGGCGCGGTGCAGATGCCGGGTGGCCTCCACATGCACCGTGATGCCGTCCGCCCCGGCGTGGGCGAAGTCGCGCAGGTAGCGCTCGGGTTCCTCGATCATCAGGTGCACGTCCATAAAGAGGGGGGACGCCCGCCGCGCCGCCGCGAGGATCGGAAAGCCGAAGGAAATGTTGGGCACGAAGTGGCCGTCCATCACGTCCACATGCGCCCAGTCGGCGCCTGCGATGGCCTGCAACTCCTCGCCCATGCGGGTGAAGTCGCAGGACAGGAGACTGGGGGCGAGCTTGACGGAGCGGGCGGGAACGGTCACCCGGCCATGCTAACGGTTCTCATGGTGGGACAGGCCGCGCCCGGCCGCCTGCCCTCCGGCGCGTGCCGGTGGCATCATGCGGGCAACGATGTCCCCTTTCCTCTCGCCCCTGGAGGCCCGCCCATGACCGCACCGACCGACCTCTCCGCCTGGAAAGCCCTCGCGCAAAAGGACCTGCGCGGCGCCGAGCCGGAGACGCTCAACCGCGCCACGCCGGAAGGCCTGATTCTGAGGCCCCTTTACACCGCCGCCGACACGGAGGGCCTGCCCACCGACACGCTGCCCGGCCTGCCCCCCTTCATTCGCGGCCCCCGCGCCACCATGTACGCGGCGCGGCCCTGGACCATCCGGCAGTACGCGGGCTTCTCGACCGCCGAGGAATCCAACGCCTTTTACCGCCGCAACCTCGCGGCAGGGCAGAAGGGCCTCAGCGTCGCCTTCGACCTCGCCACCCACCGGGGCTACGACTCCGACCACCCGCGCGTGGTGGGCGACGTGGGCAAGGCGGGCGTGGCGATCGACTCGGTCGAGGACATGAAAATCCTCTTCGACGGCATCCCGCTGAACGAGATGTCGGTGTCCATGACGATGAACGGGGCGGTGCTGCCGGTGCTGGCCGCCTTTATCGTCGCGGGCGAGGAACAGGGGGTGCCCCGCGCCCAGCTTTCCGGCACCATCCAAAACGACATCCTCAAAGAGTTCATGGTGCGCAACACCTATATCTACCCGCCCACGCCGTCCATGCGGGTCGTGGCCGACATCATCGCGTACACGGCGCGGGAGATGCCCAAGTTCAACTCCATCTCCATCTCCGGCTATCACCTTCAGGAGGCCGGGGCCAACGCCGCGCTGGAACTCGCCTACACGCTGGCGGACGGGCTGGAGTACGTGCGGGCGGCGCTGAAATCGGGGCTGGACGTGGACGAATTCGCCCCCCGGCTGTCCTTTTTCTTCGCCATCGGGATGAACTTCTACACCGAGGTCGCCAAGCTGCGGGCCGCCCGCTTGCTGTGGTCGGAGATCATGGGGCAGTTCGAGCCCAAGAACCCCATGAGCCGCGCCCTGCGGACCCACTGCCAGACTTCCGGCTGGTCGCTGACCGAGCAGGACCCTTACAACAACGTGGTGCGCACGGCGGTGGAAGCGATGGCGGCGGTCTTCGGTGGCACCCAGAGTCTGCACACGAACGCCTTTGACGAGGCGATCGGCCTCCCCACCGACTTCTCGGCCCGCATCGCGCGGAACACGCAGCTCATCATTCAGGAGGAAACGGGCATTCCGCACGTCGTGGACCCCTGGGGCGGCTCGTACCTGATGGAGCGCCTGACCCACGACCTCGCCGACAAGGCCCGCGAGCTGATGCGCGAGGTGGAGGAACTCGGCGGGATGGCGAAGGCCATCGAGTCGGGCGTGCCCAAGCTGCGGATCGAGGAGTCGGCCGCCCGCAAACAGGCCCGCATCGACCGGGGCGAGGACGTGATCGTGGGCGTGAACAAGTACCGCCCGACCGTCGAGACGCACGTGGACGTGCTGGACATCGACAACGCTGCCGTGCGCGGGTCGCAGCTTGCCCGGTTGGAGCAGGTGAAGGCCGGGCGTGATGGGGAGGCGGTACGGGCCGCCCTCGCCGCGCTGGAGGACGCCGCCCGCACGGGCGAGGGCAACCTCCTGGCCCTGAGCGTGGAGGCGATGCGTGCCCGCGCCACCGTGGGCGAGGTGTCGGACGCGCTGGAGCGGGTCTGGGGCCGTCACCAGGCGGAGGTCCGCACCCTCTCCGGCGTCTACGCACAGGGCTACGAGGGCGACGAGGGCTTCGCGGCCCTGCAAAGCGAGATCGAGACCTTCGCGGAGGCGGAAGGCCGCCGCCCGCGCATCCTGGTCGTCAAGATGGGCCAGGACGGGCACGACCGGGGGGCGAAGGTCATCGCCACGGGCTTTGCCGACCTCGGCTTTGACGTGGATGTCGGCCCCCTCTTCCAGACGCCGGAGGAAGCCGCGCGGCAGGCCGTCGAGAACGACGTGCATGTCATCGGCGTGAGCAGCCAGGCGGCCGGGCACAAGACCCTGATTCCGCAACTCATCGCGGCGCTGCGCGATCAGGGCGCCGGGGACATCCTCGTCGTCGCGGGCGGCGTGATTCCGCAGCAGGATTACGCGGAACTGCGGGCGGCGGGAGTCGCGGGCATCTTCGGACCGGGGACGCCGATCCTGCACTCGGCGCGGGAGGTGCTGGGGCTGCTGCGGGAGCGGCAGGAGCAACCCGTCGCGGGAGCCACGCGTACCTGACCCCATGAAGCGTCTGTTCCTCTCCCTGCTCTGCCTCGCCCCCCTCGCCGCCGCGCAGCCTGCCCGCCTGCCCCCGGTGCCGAACCTGCCCGCCGCCCGCACGGTGACGGTGGGCGACCTGCGGACCTGCACCGTGGGGGACGTGCGGCTCACCGTGGACCGCGCCGGGCGGGTGCGTTTCCTGACCCACGGGCACCGCTACCCCGACAACACGCTGGTGGTGCGCCAGAGCTACGACCGCGCCGGGCGCCTGACCGGGGTGCGGGTGGACTTCAGCGGTTTCGCCGGGCGGCTGCTGGACGTGCGGGGGGTGTTCGACGCGCGGGGCCGCCTGATCCGCGAGACGGGGTACCGCCGCGCCGGGGTGACGACGCCGCTACGCAGCTTCATCCGCCCCCTGCCGAGGGACGCGAGGTGCTGACGGTGCCCCATGCCTGAGCATCCCCTCGCCTCTCCCCTGCTCGCGGGCGACCGCCGCGCCCTGGCCCGCGCGATCACCCTGACCGAGTCCACCCGGCCGGATCACGAGGTGGAGGCGCAGGCGCTGCTCTCGGAGTTGCTGCCGCACACCGGGCGCTCCATCCGGGTGGGCCTGACCGGGGTGCCGGGGGTGGGCAAAAGCACGCTGATCGAGGCGCTCGGGCTGCACCTCGCGGACGCGGGGCACCGGGTCGCGGTGCTGGCGGTGGACCCGTCAAGCGCCCGCACGGGCGGCTCCATCATGGGCGACAAGACCCGGATGCCCCGGCTGACGGTTCACCCGCACGCCTATATCCGCCCCAGCCCCAGCCGGGGCACCCTGGGGGGCGTGGCCCGGCGCACCCGCGAGGCGATTCTGCTGTGCGAGGCCGCCGGGTACGACGTGGTCCTGGTCGAGACGGTGGGCGTGGGCCAAAGCGAGACGCAGGTGGCCGCGATGACCGACCTTTTCGTGCTGCTGACCCTGCCCAACGCGGGCGACGAGCTTCAGGGCATCAAACGCGGGATCATGGAACTCGCCGACCTGTGCGTGGTGAACAAGGCGGACACCGATCCGAAGGCCGCCACCCGCGCCCAGACCGAGCTGACGGCGGCCCTCAAGCTGCTCACCCCACGCGGAGCCCCCTGGCGGCCCCGTGCCCTGCAAGCGTCGGCGGCGACGGGCGCGGGCATTCCCGAGCTGTGGGCGGCAGTGGGGGCCTACCGGGAAGCGGTGGACATCGCCGCTCGCCGCCGTGCCCAGACCGGGGCATGGTTTGACGACCTGCTGCGCGAGGCGGCGTGGCGGGCATTTCAGGCCGGGGTGGACCCGGCGCGGCTGCACGAGCTGCGGGGGGAGGTGCTGGCCGGAAGGCGAACGCCCGTGCAGGGGGTACAGGCTCTTCTCTGCCCCATTCCGACGTGAGCGGGGCCGCCTCCGATGGAGAGCGGCCCCTCTTCTGCTGACTGCTGAACGCTACTTGATACTCCCGTTCAGTCCGTTCGGGTAGAACCCGCCACGCCGCGCTCCGGGGGCGAGGTACACGATGTTCAGCACCTCGCGGGTGCTGCGGCCGTAGCCCACGGCGTTCGCGTTGGCGGGGGCGAAGACGGCGTTGCCCCGCGCGTCGCTGAGGCCTGCGTCCTTGCCGCCGCCGACCTTGCCACGCAGGTTGCTGATCGCCTGCACGACCTGACCGACATACAGTCCCGCCGCCGCACTGACCTGCCGCTGGTCGTAGAGCATGGAGCGCACCGCGCCGCCGTGATACGCCTCGACCGCCAGAATGCCCGCCGCCGCCTGGAGGTAGGCGGGGTTGGTAATCAGCGGGGCCGCGCCCGTGTACGCGGTCACGCCCACATCCTCGAAGATAAAGGCCCCGTGCAGGAAGAAGAGGTCGTTGGCGTAGGGGTTGAAGCCCTTGATCGCTCCACCACTGGCGGCCTGCCCCGCCGCGTCGAAGGCCCCGGCGAGGTCCAGCACGGGGCGCGGCGCGGCGGCCTTGCCCAGCGCCCCGGCCAGGAACTTGACGTGCTGGAACTCGTCTTCCGCGATGGCGCGGGCCAGGGCCTGCACGTTGCTGTCCTTAAACTGCATGCCGCGCGTGCGGTCCAGGTTCGCGGGCAGCCGGATCTCCGCCCCGCCCCCGATGGTCCGCAGCTCGTTGATGCGGCCCACGGCGGCGAGGTAGAAGGCGGCTTCCAGGTACTCCAGGTTCAGCGCGAAGTTCAGCACGTCCACGTCGATGTTCTTCGAGGGCGCGGCCAGCACTGAGCCTCCCGCGAGGCCGAAGGCGGCGGCGCCCAGGCCGAATTTGCCGAGGGTGCCCAGGGCGGCGCGGCGGTTCAGGGGGGCGGGGGTGGCAGCAGTATCGTCGTGGGTCATGGGATTTCCTCCGGTGAAGGGCCGGGTGTCTCCCGGTCCGGTCAACGGGGAATAAGCGCCTCAGCCCGGACTGGATGAGGAGGCAGACCCTGCCAGCAGCCGCATGAAGATCACATGATGGTCCTCGTGAAAACGGCGCGGAGTCCGCAGGGCCAGCGCGACGGGCACCGGACGGGCGGGAAACGCGGCGGGCACAGCTTCCCGGTACACATGCGCGGTCGTCGGCGCGACGAGGGCGCGGGCGGGCTGGGCGAACTCGTGGCCGCCCGTTGCCTTCTCGCCCGGCGGCAGCACGCGTCCTGGCAGCTCCCATAAGCCCTGGCCGATGGAGTCACGGCGGGTATGCAGCCACACCTTCTCGCCCTCCACATGCAGCCAACGTTCCTCGTGCAGGTGGGCACCGGGGGGTAGGGCGGCGCGAGCGGCCTCCACTGCTGCCCACTCGGCCCGCAGGCGGGGGGAGGCGGGTGTCTCCGAGAACCGGGCAAGGAAAGCCCGCACCACCTCAGGCACCCCGTCCGGCAGCGGGCGCCCGGTGAAGTAGGCCGCCCGCAGGTCGGTCGCATTCAGACCCGGCACCTCCGGCACGGGCAGGCGGTCCCAGCCGGGAAACCAGCGCAGGTAGGCGGTGCTGGCATCCTTTTCGAAGCCGACGAGGGACACTGAGACACCTTCCCCGAAAACCCCCGCCGCCTCCCGCCGCACGTCCGCCGCCCAGAGTTCGGCGTCGAAGCGGTCGGGGAGGGGGCGGAACGTCACCCGGCGAACATCCGCCCCCGCTGCCCGCAAGGCCCCCCGCAGCATCCCCGCCCGCTCGGGGGCGCTAAATGGGTTCTTAACCGAGCGGGCGAGATTTGCACTTCCCAGCAGCACGAGGAGGTGATCGGCGTGGGCCAGCGCGTGCCGGACGCTCGCCAGGTGTGCCGCGTGGGGCGGCTGAAAGCGGCCGACGTACACGGCCCCGGCGGTCATGGCTGGAGATGGCCCCGCAGTTCCTCGGCCACCCGGTCGCGCAGGGCGGCCACGTCGTCCGCCAGGCCCACCCGGTAGAGGTGCGGGTTGAGCATGCGCCGGGTCCCCGCCGGAAGCCGCGCGAGGTCGGCGCGGGCGCGGGCCTGAATGTCAGGCAGGCTCTCGGGGGCGTGGGTGCGCTGGCCCCCCTCCATCACCACCTCGCGGGCGGGGTGCCATTCCAGTCCCTGCGGCAGCCGCGAGAAGCGCAGTGGGTTGGTGGGGTCGCTCACCCGGTCGCCGGGGCGGGGGGCCTCGCCCAGTGTCAGCGCGTCCAGCGCGTAGCTCCCGTCCGCCTCCACCGCTCGCCACACGGCCTTTTCCCCTGGCAGGCTGGACTTGCGCGGCTCGCCGGTCAGCTTCATCTTGGGCACGCCGTCCAGCTCCGCCAGCTTGAACACGCCGCCCAGCGCCCCGCCCCCCTCGCCGCCCGCCGTGACGAGTTGGGTGCCGACCCCGTAGGTGTCGATGCGCCCGCCCTCCGCGATGATGGAGGCGATCACCGACTCGGAGAGGTCGTTGCTGGCGACGATCTTCACGGTGGGGAAGCCCGCCTCGTCGAAGGCCGCGCGGACCCGGCACGAGAGGTAGGCGAGGTCGCCGCTGTCGAGCCGCACGCCACGCAGCTCGTGGCCGCGCTCTCGCAACTCGCGGGCGACGGTCAGGGCATTGGGCAGGCCGCTCTGGAGGGTGTCCACCGTGTCCAGCAGCAGCACCGTGCTGTCGGGGTACAGCTCGGCGTAGGCGCGGAAGGCCGTTAACTCGTCGGGAAAACTTTCGACCCAGGCGTGCGCGTGCGTGCCGCTGACGGGCAGACCGTAGAGCCGCCCCGCCTCCACGTTGGAGGTGCCCACCGCCCCGCCCACGAAGGCGGCCCGCGCCGCGCTGAGCGAGCCGTCCGGCCCCTGCGCCCGCCGAGCGCCGAACTCCACGACCTGGCCCCCGTGTGGGCTGGCCGCCGCCGCGAGGACGCAGCGGGCGGCCTTGGTCGCCACCAGGGTCTGAAAGTTCAGCGTGTTCAGCAGCGCCGTCTCCACGAGCTGCGCCTCCCACAGCGGCGCGTGCACCGTCAGCAGCGGCTCGTGCGGAAAGACCACGCGGCCCTCCCGGAAAGCCGTGACCCGTCCGGAGAACCGCCAGCCGCGCAGGGCCGTAAGGAAGTCGGGGCGGAACTGCCCCAGGCTCTCCAGATAGGCGAGGTCGTCCTCGGAGAAGCGCACCTCCTCCAACCTCTCCAACACGGGTTCCAGCCCCGCCCACACTGCGAAGCCCCCCTGAAAGGGCAATTTGCGGAAGTAGAGGTCAAAGACCGCCGACCGCGCGTGCAGGCCGTGGTGCCAGTAGCCCTGCATCATGGTGAGCTGGTAGAGGTCGGTCAGAAGGGGAGAAAGCGGGGCGGGGGAAGTCACGCCGCATTCTCCGGCATGGCGGCTTCGGAAAGCTGCCGCCCACGCGTCTCTACGCCGATCAGCCAGGCGCAGACGGCGGCCAGGGCGAAGCACGACGCGAAGAGGCCCAGCGCCCAAGCAAGTTGTCCGGTCAGCAGCAGCGCCCCCAGCGACGGCGAGAGCAGCGAGGCCAGCCGCGCCATGCCGCTCACGAAGCCCATCCCAGTGGTCCGCAGCGGCGTGGGAAACAGTTCCGGCGTGTAGGCGTACAGCGCCCCCCACGCCCCCAGCAGCGCGGCCGAGAGCAGCGCCGAGGTCCCCAGCACCGTGCCCGGCGTGCCCGCCAGCAGGAAGAGGAAGGCCGCCACCGCCGACACCCCCAGGAAGCCCGCCAGCGTGCCCCGCCGCCCCACCCGCTCGACCAGATACGCCGAGAGCAGGTAGCCCGGCACCTGCGCCAGTGCGAGCAGCAGCGTGGTCCGGTACACGGCGCCGAGGTCGAGCCCCCCCGCCCGCAGGTACGACGGCAACCAGGTGAAGATGCCGTAATACCCCAGGCTGAGGCCGAACCACACCAGCGCGAGAAGCACCGTGCGCCGCCGCAACGCCCCCGCGAAGAGGGCCGCCGGGGTTACGCGGGGGGCAGGCGGTGGGGCTTGCAGCGGGGCGTCGGGCAGCGCGGTGCCGTTCGCGCGGGCCACCCGCGTCAGCGCCGCCCGTGCCGCTCCCTCCTGCTCCCGCACGAGCAGCGAGCGCGGCGAATCGGGAATTCCCAGCCGCGCGACCAGCCCAATGAGCCCCGGCAGCGCGGCGAGGGCCAGCAGCCAGCGCCACGCCTCGGCAGGCTCGAAGACGGTGCTGAGGGACCACGCCAGTCCCGCCACCATGACCGTGCCCACCGCCCAGAAACTCTCCAGATACACCAAAAAGCGCCCCCGCCACGCGGTGGGCACGAACTCGGCCATCATCGCGTAATCCACCGGGAGCGTGCCGCCGATGGCAAAGCCGGTCAGGACGCGGGCCAGCACCAGCCACGCCACCGAGGGCGCGAAGGCCCCGGCCAGCCCGAAGACCACCCCCAGCGCCACCGTCGTCAGGAACACCGCCCGCCGCCCGATGCGGTCCGCCAGCCAGCCCCAGAACAGCGCCCCCACGAACATCCCCGCGAAGGTGGCGGTCAGCAGCAGGGTCGCGTCCGCCGAGCCGCGCTCCAGCCCGAAGGCGGCGCTGATGCCCGGCAGAGCGAAGCCCATCAAGAGCACCTCCATCGCGTCGGCCGCCCAGGTCAGCCCGCAGATGGCGAGCAGCCGCCATTGAAAGGGACCGAGACCCAGGCGGTCCACGGCGTCGTCGAGGGAAATCGGCCGGGCGGAGGAAGTCATCGCCTGAGGAGTGTACGTGACGGGAAGCACAAATGGGGGTGAAGTTGGGAGGGGAGCTGATTTGAGTGGGGGTGGTCACACGCCCCCTCACCCCGTTGCTTCGCAACGCCCCTCCGCTTCGCGGCTCTACGAGTCACCTGCAAGGGGCGAGGGGTCAACTGCTGCTCTCGCTCAAGCCCTCTTTTTCCTGTGTCAGCCGTCCTCAGCGTTCCTACCTTGCGAGTCCACGTTCCAGGCAGACGAGCCGTTCGGCGCGTCTGCGCCGAGGCCTTTCACTTGGGCGGCAGGATGGCGTGGAGGGGGAAACCGGGGCGGGACAAGCAGGGCTGGAAGATGGGGGGACGACCTTTGCCTAGCGCAGCGCTGCTCCCCCCTTCCCTCCGGGGAGGGGGGTTGGGGGGGAGGGGTAACCGAATCAAGACGCCCTGCCCCTTACCCTGTCTCCATGCCCACCCTGCGCGACCACATCCGCCGCGACCTCCACGTCCTCCCCGACATTGACCCCGCTGCCGAGGTGGGGCGCCGCGTCACCTTCCTCGCGGAGTACCTGCGGGCCACAGGCACACGCGGCTATGTCCTCGGCATCAGCGGGGGCCAGGACAGCACCCTCGCCGGGCGCCTGTGCCAACTTGCCGCCGAGCAGGTCCGGGCGGAGGGGAGCGAAGCCACCTTCCTCGCCGTGCGGCTGCCCTATGGGGCTCAAGCGGACGAGGCGGACGCGCAGGCGGCCCTCGCCTTCATCCAGCCCGACCGCACGGTGACGGTGAACATCAAGGGAGCGGTGGACGCCTCCGCGCAGGCCGCCGCCGAGGCGCTGGGCCAGCCCCTGCGCGACTTCGTGCGCGGCAATGTCAAGGCCCGCGAGCGGATGGTCGCCCAGTACGCCCTCGCCGGGCAGGAGGGCCTGCTGGTGGTGGGCACCGACCACGCGGCGGAGGCGCTGACGGGCTTTTTCACCAAGTACGGCGACGGCGGCGTGGACCTCACGCCCCTGACCGGCCTGACCAAGCGGCAGGGGGCGCAGCTTCTGGCGCACCTCGGCGCTCCCGAGGCCACCTGGCGCAAGGTGCCCACCGCCGACCTCGAAGACGACCGCCCCGGCCTGCCCGACGAGGCCGCGCTGGGGGTGACCTACGGGCAGATCGACGCCTACCTGGAGGGCCGCGACGTGCCGGGGGACGTGGCCGCGCGGCTGGAGCGGCTGTACCTGACCACCCGGCACAAGCGCACCACCCCCGTGACCCCCTTCGAGGACTGGTGGCGGGCCTGAGCCGCGTCCTGTGCCTGCATGGGGGCGGGCTGGACGCCCGGCAGTGGCGGGGATTGCGCGAGCGCTTGCCCGAGTTCGAGCTGCTGATCCCCGATCTCCCCGGCCACGGCACCCGCCGGGGCGAGCGGCTCACGCTGGAGGGGGCGCTGGACGGCCAACCCGCCCACGTCGTCGGGCACTCGATGGGCGGGGCGCCGGCACTGGAACTCGCGCGGCGGCACCCGGCACAGGTTCAGTCCCTGCTGGTGTCGGGAACGGTGGGGCCGCTCAGTCCCGGTCAGGCGCGGCTGATGGGGTGGGCAGCCCGGCTCCCGCTGCCCTCCGGCCCGGCGCTGGGGCTGGCGCTGCGGCAGTTCCGGATTCCGTCGAGCGACCGGGAGTGGGTCCGGGAGGCCCTCGCCTCCACCCTAGCCCCCGCCTGGCAGGCCGACCTCGTCCGGCTGATGGTGAGCCTCGCCCCACCCGAGCCCTCCCCCGCCCGGACGTCGGTGCTCGTCGGGAGTCTGGAGACGCGACCGGCCCGCAGCGGAGCCGCGCGGCTGGCCCGGCAGCTCCAGGCCTCTCCCGCGTGGCAGGTACCGGGCGTGGGTCATGTCTGGCATCTGGAGCAACCCGACCTCTTCGCGGGGGTGGCGGGGGCATGGGTCCGGGGCGAGACGCGGCCGGACGTGTTGCGGCCCCGGCGCTGAGCCGGGCGGCCTAATCCCCTCCCTCGCGGGCCTCGCGCAGCAGCCAGACCCCCAGCAGGTCGAACAGCACCACGAAGGCCAACGTGCCCAGCGCCGCTGCCCACTGCCCGCGCCCCAGTTGCAAGACCAGCCCGATCAGCCCGCCCACATTGAGCAGGGCCAGCAGGGCGAGCAGCAGCCCCGGCAGCATCAGCCGTCCAGCGAGGCGGCGCGGGCCTCGGCGTCGGCAGCGGCCCGGTCGTCCTCGGCTTCGCGGAAGAAGGCAGCGGCCTCCTGGTAAGCCGCCCGCGCTCCGGCCCGGTCATCCCCATGCGCGGCCAGTTCGCCCCGCGCCCGGTGGAGGCACCCCAGCGTCATCGGGTCGTCGGCGGCGTGGGCGTCGGCCAGCGCTTCCTCCAGCGCGGCGCGGGCTTGCTCCGCTTCGCCCAGCGCGAGGTGGTTCACCACGAGTTCGTACCCGTTCACCGCCCGCTTGAAGGGCCGTTCCGCCCCCGGCAACGCCCCGATGAGCGCCCGTTCCTGGGCGAACAGCCGCAGCGCCGCCCGGTGCTCGCCCGCCAGCCGCTCCACCATGCCGAGCTGGTGCACGGCGATGTGCTCCCAGGGGTCGCCCGCGTGGGCCTGCCGCAGCCGCCCGTAGACCTCACGCGCCCCGGCGTGGTCACCCGTATGCGCCAGGACATACCCCAGCGCCATCTGGCCCGCGCGGGAGGCGAGGAGGTCGGGGTCGGCCTCCAGGCGCTTCCGCGCTTCTTCCCAGTCCTCGCGGTCGATGGCGGCCCAGACCTCTGGCAACATGGCTCAGGATAGGCCGGAAGGGAAGCCGCGAGGTCAGAGGGTTCCCGGCTGCGTTACGCTGCCCGTCGTGATCGACCGCTACCTGACCCCCGAGATGAAGACGCTGTGGAGCGAGGCGAGCAAGTACCGCGCGTGGCTGTGCGTGGAACTCGCCGCGATGGAGGCCCAGGCCCGGCACGGCGAGGTGCCGCCCACGGCCTTCGCCGCCCTGACCGCCCGCGCCGCCGAGGACCCCCTGGACGACGCCTTCGCCGCGCGGGTGGCCGAGATCGAGGCGGTCACCCGGCACGACATCGTGGCCTTTACCCGCGCCCTGACCGAGCGCTACGGCGAGGAAGCCCGCTTCATCCACCACGGCCTGACCAGCACCGATGTAGTGGACACGGCCCAGAACCTGCTGCTGGACGAGGCCTTCGGGCTGATTCTGGCCGATGTGCAAGCCCTACGTGAGGTCTGCCGGGTGCAGGCCGTCACCCACAAGCACACGCCCACGGTGGGCCGCACCCACGGCATCCACGCCGAGCCGATGACCTTCGGGCTGAAGTTCCTGAACTGGATGGCGACGCTGGACCGTGACCTCCAGCGGCTCCAGGCGGCGCGGGAGCAGGTGCGGGTGGTCATGCTGTCCGGGTCGGTGGGCACCTACGCGCACGTCTCACCGCAGATCGAGGAGGAGGTCGCCGCCGCCTGGGGCTGGCAGGCCGCGCCCGTCACCAACCAGACCCTCGCCCGCGACCGCCACGCGGAGGTCCTGGCGGCCCTCGCCATCCTGGGGACCACGCTGGAGAAGATCGCGGTGGAGATTCGTCACCTCCAGCGCTCGGAAGTGCGCGAGGCGATGGAACCTTTCGGCAAGGGGCAGACGGGCAGCTCCTCCATGCCGCACAAGAAAAACCCGATCCTGACCGAGAACGTGACGGGCTTCGCGCGGCTGCTGCGCGGCTACCTGACGACCGGGCTGGAAAACGTGGCGCTGTGGCACGAGCGCGATATTTCCCATTCCAGCGCCGAGCGGGTGATTCTGCCCGACGCGACGAGCGCCGCGAGCTACGCCACCCGCCGCCTGACCGGGGTGCTGCGTGACCTGGTGGTCTTTCCCGAGCGGATGCTGCGGAACCTGAACGACCTCGGCGGGCTGGTCTTTTCCCAGCGGGTGCTGCACGCCCTGATCGACGAGAAGGGCATGAGCCGCGAGGCCGCCTATGACCTCGTGCAGCGCAACGCTCTGAGGAGCTGGGAGACGGGCGAGGGCCTGCGCGAGCTGCTCGGTGCGGACGCAGATAACCCGCTGGGCGAGGACGAACTGGACGCCGCCTTCGATCTGGGCTGGTACCTGCGGCACGTGGACGCGATCTACGCCCGCTTCGGGCTGTGAGGGGGAGGCCAGAATGAGTGAGCGAGTCTCCGTCGCCCTCGTCGGCGGCGACACCCCCCAGGGGGCCGAGTTCCTGCGGATGGCGCTGGCGCACCCGTACTTGGAGGTCACCGGGGTGAGCGCCCGCGCCCACATCGGGCATCCCGTCGCGGAGGTCTACCCCACCCTGCGCGGGGTGACCCGGCTGGGCTTCCGCGCCGCCAGTGATCTGGGAGAAGCCGACGTGCTCGTGCTGGCCGACGCGGTGGAAGATGGCCCGACTGAGGGCACCCGCCTGACGCTCGATCTCACGGGCCACCGGGTGGCCGAGGCCCTGACCCCCGGCTCGGGCTGGGTGTATGGCCTGCCGGAGCGGATGCGGTCGGCGTTGCGTGGGACCGCGCGGGTGGCCGCCCCCGGCGACCTCGCCACCGCCGCCGTGCTGACGCTCGCGCCGCTGCTGGAGCGGGGCGTGCTGCTGCCGCGTGGCCTGCGCCTGACCGAGCTGCGGGGAGCGTCTGTGTCCGCCTTCGCCGTGGGCCACGACCAGGCGGAAGAGATCGCCCGCGCCCTGCCGGGCCGCTTCCCGCTGGAGTTCACGGCGGCGGGGCTGCCAGGAATGGCGGGACTGCTGCTCCTCGCGGAAGCCTGGGTTCCCGACGGCTACAGCGACCGCGACGTGTGGAGCGCCTACCGCGAGGCGTATGCGGGCGAAACCTTCGTGCGGCTGCTGCCGGGCGATACCCCCGACCCCGCCCGGCTGCGCGGTACGCCCTTCATCGAGCTGGGCACCAGCCTCGACCTCGACTCGGGCCGCGTGCTGCTGGCAGCGGCACTGGACCCCAGGGGACGCGGGGGCGCGGGGCAGGCGCTCCAGAGCCTCAATCTCACGCTGGGATGGCCGGAGGGGACCGGGCTGGGGTTTACCGGACTCCTCCCCTGACTCTCACGCCGGATGGGGCGGCACCCGCACGATGCTGAGCATGTACCGCCCCAGGGCCTGAATCGCCAGGTAGAAGTGCTCGAAGTCAATGGGCTTGACCACGTAACTCGCTGCGTGCGCCTGGTAGGAGCGCAGGATGTCCTCGTCGGCCTGGCTGGTGGTCAGGACGATCACCGGGATGGTCATGAGCAGGGGGTCAAGCTTGAGGTCTTCGAGCACCTCCAGCCCGTTCTTGCGCGGCATGTTGATGTCGAGCAGGATCACGTCGGGGCGCGGGCTGTCCTCGTAGCCGGGGGCGCGGCGCAGGAAGTCGAGGGCCTCGACGCCGTCGCGGGCCACGTGCAGGCGGTTGGCGACCCCCGCCGCCGCGAACGCCTCCTGGGTCAGGATGATGTCCGGCTCGCTGTCCTCGACGAGCAGAATCTCGATGGGGGTGGCGCTCGCCAAGGGGTGGAGGGGGTCTGCCATGCTCATCACGGGGGGCTCCTGTCTCTTCTCTGCCCCCAGTCTGCGGGCCGGACCTGTCCCGGGCGCTGAGGAGCGCTTCACACGGGCAAAACCCAGCCTTGACCTGGCCTTGACGGTCGCGCCCGCTGGGGCCAGCCCTGGCCCTGCCGTACCCTGACCCCCATGAACCTGCTGCAAGGTGCCCTGGGCGGCACCAGTTTCCCCGACCCCGAACGGCTGCTCGCGAACCTGAGCTGGGAGGACGCCTCCCGCTCGGTGATCGGCGTGCCCTACACCCTGGCTGGCCTCCTCGCGCATCTCGCGGTGACCGCCCGCGCCAGCCTCGACCTCGCGGCGGGGCGAGCCGAGAACTGGCCCGACGACCTCGACGCCTGGCCGGGGGTCGCGGACGAGGCCGCCTTTCGCACCCTGCTCGTCGAGCTGCGGCTGGGGCTGACCGAGGCCCGCGCCCTGGCCGACTCGCCCTCCGACCGGGCGCGGGACATCCTGACCGACCTCGCCGCACACAGCGCCTACCACTGGGGCCAGGTCGCGCTGCTGCGGCGCGTGCTGGGCGTGTGGCCGGAGGGCGAGTGACCGCACCCCTGGTCCGGGTGGGCACCCTCAACCCCGCCAAGCTGCGCCCAGTCGCGGAAGTCTTCGCGGCGTGGTGGCCCGGCGCAGGGGTAGAGGGGGTCGCGGTGCCCAGCGGCGTGCCCGAACAACCGCTGGGCGAGGCGCAGACCCGTGAGGGCGCCGTCAACCGGGCGCGGGCGGCGCTGGCCCACCTCTCCCCCGGCGCGGACGGCTGGGGCGTGGGGCTGGAGGGGGGCCGTGGAGCTGACGGCAGACGAGGCCCGGCTTTTCGGGGTGGTGGCGGTCGCCCGGCGGCACTCGGGCGGGGTCCAAATGGAGTGGTCCCGCACCGCCGACCTGCGCTTGCCCCCCGAGGTCGCGCGGCGGGTGCGGGGCGGCGAGGAACTCGGTCCGGTGATGGACGCGCTGCTGGGCACATCGGGCATCAAGCGGGGCGTGGGCAGCGTGGGCGTGCTGACGGGCGGCCTGCTGACCCGCGCGGACGTGTGGCGGCAGGCCGTGATCCTGGCCGCGACGCCCCTGCGAGGGGCTTCCGGGCTGTACCCTGGGGCATGACGAGCGAACCGCAGGTGGTCAACAACGAGGCCGAGAACCGTTACGAGCTGCGGGAGGGCGACGAGGTGCTGGGGTTTGCCGAGTACCGCCCGGCGGGTCAGGCCCTGATGTTCAGCCACACCGAGATCGACCCCGCCCACGAGGGCAAGGGCCTGGGCTCGCGGCTGGTGCGCGGTGCCCTGGACGACGCCCGCGCCCAGGGCCGGGAGGTCGTGCCCATGTGCCCTTTCGTGGCGTCGTATATCCGCGAGCACCGCGAGTACGTGGACCTCGTGCAGCCGGGGCAGCGCGGGGTGTTCGGGCTGTAATTGACAGGACGGGAAGCCCCCTCATCCGAGCGACGAGAGGTCTTCTTCTGTTCCCAGTTCCTACGTGGTTTCAGGCTTGACCGTCGGACCACCCTCATTCAGATCGGCCTCGGCCCGCTGCTTGATGGGATTGCGCTCGGTGACCCTGGTCTCCGCTTCCGAGCCGGGCACCGTGCGGGCACCCGGCACCGGGGCGGGGAGCAGGCGCCCCCCCAGCGCGAGCAGATCGGCGGTGAGCTGTGGGGCGAGGGCCTGGGCGTAGCGCAGGATCAGGGCGGGACCGCCCACCATCGTCTCGGCGTCGCCGCGCACCAGGGCGTCCACGATGCGGCGGGCAGCCTCGGCGGCGTCCAGCGAGATGACGGGGGCGTTGTCCACCGTGGCGAAGAGGGCGTATTCCTTCTCGGCCTGCCCACTCACCCCGGCGTGGCGGGGGCTGCCGGTCCGCATCAGGCCGGGGCAGACGGTGGTGACACCCACCCCCTCCCGCGCGAGTTCCGCCCGCATGGCCTGGCCCAGCCCCGCCACCGCGAACTTGCTCACCGAGTACGGCGCGAGGTGCGGCACGCCGACCTTGGCCCCCACCGACGCCACGATCAGGACCCGCCCCCCCCGCGCCCGCAGGAAGGGCAGCGCGGCCCGCGTCAGCCGCAGCGGGGCCAGGGTGTTGACCTCCAGCGACTCGCGGAAATGCTCCTCGGTCATGTTCTCCAGCGGCCCCACCGTGATGATTCCGGCGTTGTTCACCACCACGTCGAGGCGGCCGTGCTGACGGTTGGCCTCCTCGACCGCGCGGCGCACGTCGGCGTCCACGGTCACGTCGCCCGTCACGGTATGGACGGTGGCCCCCCGGCCCCGCAGGTCGGCGGCGGCGCGGTCGAGGTCGGCGGCGGTGCGGGCAAGCAGGGTCAGGCGGGCGCCCCGCGCGGCGAACTCGCGGGCCAGGGCCAGCCCCAGGCCGCGCGAGCCCCCGCTGATCAGAACGCTGCGGCCCTGCAGGTCGAAGGGCGACTTCAGCAGGCGGCGGGCGCTCAGCAGCCCCACCCCGGCAGCCAGCAGCAGACGCTTGGGCACTCTCATACCCCCGAGTGTGCCCCTCCCCCGCCCGCGAACTCCCTAGAGTGAAGGCATGAATAACCCGCCTGCCCCCTCTCTCTTCGAGCGCATCATCGGCCGCGAGCTGCCCGCCGACATCGTGTATGAGGACGAAGGCTTCATCGCCATCCGCGACATCGCGCCCAAGGCGCCCATTCACCTGCTGGTGATTCCGAAAAAGGTCACGGCCCGCGTGGACGAGATCACCGATCCCGCCGAGATGGGTGAGCTGTGGCTGACCGCCGTGCGGGTCGCGCGGCAGCACGCGGCCGATTTCCGGCTGGTCGTGAACTGCGGGGCCGGGGCCGGGCAGATGGTCTTCCACACCCACGTCCACATCCTGGCCGGATGGGACGGGGCACCGGGGAGCGACGTGCTGTGATTCTGCAACCCTTTCAGGCCATTCTCTTCGATCTCGACGGCGTGCTGGTGGACAGCGAGGAACTGGCGAACGGGGTGTGGGTCGAACTGCTGGCCGAACACGGGCTGACGCTCGACCGCGCCCGGTTCATGAGCCGGGCCGTGGGCAGCACCCACGCGGCCCTCTTCGACTGGCTGCGGGCAGAGTACGGCTGGGAGCGGCCGGAGGGCTTCCTCCCCGACCTCGACGCTCGGCTGGCGCGGGCCTTTCACGCGACGCCCGCCATCGAGGGCGCGGCCGACACGCTGCGGGTGCTCAGGCAGTCGGGACTCCCCTTCGCGGTGGCGAGCAACAGTCTCCGCGCCCGGCTGCACCTCAAGCTGGAGGCAGCGGGGCTGGCCCTGCTGGTGGGCGAACACGCCTACGACCCAGCCCATGTGGGCGGCCGGGGCAAGCCGCTGCCGGACTTATACGCCCACGCCGCCAATCGGTTGGGGGTCTCCCCCGCCCGCTGCCTCGTCGTGGAGGACAACGTGACGGGCGTGCTGGCGGGGGTGAGCGCCGGGGCGACCGTGTGGGGCCTCCTCGCGGGCGGGCACGTTCACCCCGACAGTGCGGCGGCGCTGCGGGAGGCCGGAGCGGTGCGCGTGCTGAACGACCACGGGGAGTTGCGGGCCGCGCTGGGGCTGACGGTGGTGGCGTAGAGCGAGGGGAGGACGGCCTACCGCCTCTACGCCATCGGCAACTCGATCATGCCGCCCTCTTCCCCACGGCCCTCCATGCGGGCGGTCACGGCGAGGCCGGTCGGCGTCTGGGCGAGGCCGCCTTCAGCCGTCTCGCGCAGTTCGGCGGGCATCAGGCGGCCCACCGAGGCCATCGCGCCCACCACCTCGTCGGGGGGGATGAAGGATTCGAGCTGCGCGAGGGCGAGTTGCGCCGCGCTCACCGCGTGGACGGCAAAGAAAGCGTTGCGGCTCACGCAGGGCACCTCCACGTAGCCGCCCACCGGGTCGCACACCAAACCGATGGTGTTCATCAGGGCGAGGCTGGCGGCGTGAACGGCGGCGCGGGGGGTGCCCCCCAGCAGTTCCACGACGGCGGCGGCGGCCATCGCGGCGCTCGACCCGATCTCGGCCTGGCACCCGCCCGCCGCGCCCGAGATGAACATGCGCTTGCTGATCGCCTTGCCCACCCCGGCGGCGAGGATCATGGGGTCCACCAGCCGCTCGTCGGGAAGGCCGAGGTGGTCGGCCACGCCGAGCAGCGCCCCCGGAATGGTCCCCGCGCTGCCCGCCGTCGGCGCGGCGACGATGCGGCCCATGCGGGCGTTTTCCTCGTTGACGGCCATCGCGTAGGCCTGCACCCGCTTCAGCAGCGGCGCGTTCAGCGCGTCAGGCGCGTCCCACAGGCCCTTGGCGTTCCAGCCCACCATCCCGGTGATGCTCCTCGCGTCCGAGGCCAGCCCGCGCTCCACCGAGGCCCGCATCTCCCCGATGCGGCGGCGCATCTCGGCGCGAATGTCGTCGGGGTCGAGGCCCGTCTCGGCGCAGTCCTGCGCGAGCACCCACGCGGAGGCGGGAGCGGGGGCGTTCATCAGGTCGTGCAGGGTGGTCATGGGCGCTCCTCCGGAGGGATAGGGGTCGAGGGGTCTGGGCGTCGAGAGGTCGAGGAGGGCAGACTTCTGGGCATCTCGGCCTCTGTGTGGCGGCGTGGGCCGCCTAGCCGTCCATCAATTTGGGCAGCAGGCGCACCCAGTCGGCATCGGGCCAGCGGCCGAAAAAGGCCAGGGCCTCGGGGCTGAGGGGCGCGTCGAGTTCGATGGCGACGAGGGCCTGTCCGCCCCGCGCCGCGCGGGTGCAGGTCAGGGTGGCGATGTTGACCCCGTCGGCGGCGACCGTGGCGGCGATGCGGGCGATCATGCCCACCGCGTCGGTGTAGCGCAGCAGCAGGGTGGGGGCCGCCCCGCTGAAGTTCACGCCCAGGCCCTGCACGTGGGTCACCAGAATGACGCCGCCGCCCGTCGAGCTGCCCTGCACGGTCACGCGCACGGTGTCGCCCTGCACCTCAAGGTGCGCGGTGTTGGGGTGCACGTCCCCGAGGTCCACGTCGCGGAACTCCACGGTCAGCCCGGCGGCCTCGGCTTCCTCGAAGGCGCGGGGCAGGCGGGGGTCGTCGGGGGCATAGCCCAGCAGCCCCGCCACCAGCGCGAGGTGGGTGCCGTGGCCCCGGCCCGTCTTGGCAAAGCTCGCGTGCAGGCCGATAGTGGCCCGGCGCGGGGTCTCACCCAGCAGGTGGTGGGCCACCAGCCCCAGGCGGCAGGCCCCCGCCGTGTGGCTGCTGCTCGGCCCGATCATCACGGGGCCGATCATGTCGAGAAGGGACATGGGGGAAGTATAGGCAACCCCCATGAGGGGCGTCCGGGGCGGGGGGACGCGGAGAACGGCAAAGGGCCACCGCCTCAACTGAAAACTGAAGCGGCGGCTCTCCCGGTCGGCTCTACTGTTCTTCGCTCCCGTCCGTCATCTCCGAGAGGTTCTCACGCAGCTCTTCCAGCTTGTCCTGCCCGGCCCCCTCCGAGAGGCCGTTGGCGTCCATGCTGCCGGTCGCGCCCTGCATGCCCTCTTCCACGATCTCGGTCTGGTTGGTGGCGTAGGTGTGGCCCTGGTCCTCGGCGGCGGCGTGGCCGCTGCGGTCGCGGTTGTCGGTCATGCCCCAGGGTGGGCCGGGCGGGGGCGGGGGCGGATGTGGAGGGCGCGGCGGCGAATCTTAATCCAGCGCCGAGAGCAGCGCCCGGCCACTCGTTCCCGCCTGTCCCAGCGCGGCGCGGACGAGGGGAAGGCGGACCCGGTTCGGCGCGTGCGCGAACAGCCGCAGCATGGTGCGGGCCAGCGCCCCCGCGTCCGTGCGCGGCGCGAGAAAGCCGCGCCACTGCTCGGCGGGCAGGTGGAAAAAGGCAGAGAAGAAGGCAGGCAGCGCGTCCCCCGGCAGGGCCAGCAGCGCGTCCACTCCCAGCAGGGCGACCTCGCGGGCGGCGCGGCGCTCCGGGGGCCACAGGGCTTCCCATCCGGCGCGGGTGGCGGCGGCGGGACCGCACGTGGCGAGCGTGTCCGCGACCGCCCCCGCCACCACGGGCGCGTCGGCCAGCGCTCCGGCCACCTGAAAGCCGCTCACCGGATGCACCAGCCCCGCCGCCGACCCGAAGGCCAGCCAGGGACCGGGCCGGGGGGCCGCCGTGTTCATGGGAAAGGCGACCCATTCGACGTGTTCGACCTCGCGCGGGGGCGTCCCCTGCGCGGCGAGGCGGGCGTGCAGGCGCTCCCGCAGCAGCGGGCGCGTGACCCCGGGCCGGGCGATCAGGCTGGTCTCCTCCACGAGGTAACGGCCCCCGCCGAGGTGCATGGTGTAGAGGAAGGTCGGCTGGGCGCGGACCTCGGCGGGCGGCAGATGCCCCGCGCGGTAGTCCATCCACACCATGCCGCCGGGGGGACCGGGGGGGCGGTCAAACTGCGCGACCACGCCGTAAGCCGTCTGGAGGGCCGCGCCGCCCGGCCGCACCGGGACACCCAGACTCCCGCCGTGGCCTCCCGCATCCACGATGACCGCTGCCCGCCACGTCTCGCCGTCCTTGCCGTGGACTTCCCAGCCCTCCCCCACCCGCGCCGCCTGGACGACGCGGCCTCGAGTCCAGCACAGGCCACTCCCCGCACGCGCCAGCAAGCCCTCCAGCAGCCGGGCATTGTCCAGCAGGGCATAGGGCCGCAGCAGGGGCGTGGCCTCGGCCCCGGCGTAGACGCGCACGTCGCTCCAGACCTGCGCGAGCGCGTCCCGTGCGGGCGCAGGCACCTCGTCGAGCCACGCGCCGTAGGTCGCCGGGAAGGGGCGGGGCGCGTGCGGGGCCACCAGGCGCACGCTGAGGCCCCGCGCGGCGCACTCGGCCGCCAGCGCGGCGCCCGCCGGTCCGCCCCCCACCACGAGCACGTCCGTCCCTCCCGCTGTCATCCCCGGCAGGCTAGCGCGGGAAGCGGACGCGGGAGTGTGGGGGTTCGTGCGGCCGGGCTGACGCCGGGTGCGCTCCGGCTCAAGGCCGCCTCAAGCCCGAGTGTGCCCCCCGTGCCAGCCGGGAGACGGCCCGCCCGCTAGCCTCCGCGCATGTCTTCCCGTGCTGCCCGCCGTCTGCTGCCCGGCCTGAGTCTCCTCGCCCTCGGCCTCACCCTCACCGCCTGCTCGGGCCAGACGGCCGGGGCGGGTGCCCAGAACCTCCTCAACGCGGCCGTCAGCACCCGTGGTCTGGAAGTCACCCGCGACCAGCGCTACGGCCCCGACGCCCGCAACGTGCTCGACGTGTACGCGCCGCAGGACGCCCGGAATGCCCCGGTGGTGCTGTTCGTCCACGGCGGCTCGTGGCAGAACGGCGACAAGGAGGGGCACAAGTTCGTCGGCGAGAGCCTCGCGCGGGCCGGGTACGTGACGGGCGTGATGAACTACCGCCTCGCGCCGCAAAACCGTTACCCGGCGTACATCCAGGACACCGCCGCCGCACTGCGGTGGATGCGGGACCACGCGGCGAAGTTGGGCGGTAACCCCGACAGCCTCTTCGTGACGGGACACTCGGCGGGGGCCTTCAACGCGGTGGAGGCCGTGGTCAACGAGCGTTGGCTGCGCGAGGCGGGCGTGCCGATCCGGGCCGTGCGCGGCGTGATCGGGATCGCGGGGCCGTACTCCTACGACTTTCGGGATTTCCAGAGCCGGGTCGCCTTCCCGGAGGGCGGCACCCCCGACGAGATCATGCCCGACCGCCACGTGCGCCCCGATGCGCCGCCCCACCTGCTGCTGGTGGCCGAGAACGACACCACCGTCCACCCGCAAAACGCCCTGAATATGGAAGCCGCGCTGAAGCGGGCCGGGGTACCGGTCACGCGCACGGTCATTCCCCGTGTCAACCACATCACGATTGTGGGAGCGCTGGCCCGGCCGCTGACCTTCCTGGGCGGCACGCGGCAACAGGTCATTGACTTCATTGAGAAGAACCGCGTGCGGTAAAACCTGCCTGCACTCTGCACTCGGGCTCACGTCTTCCCTACCGGCGTGGGCCTTCTCCGTATCCCCTCGGGCTTAGGGTGGAGCGCAGTCGGCCCCTGTGCGCCTCACCCACCTAGAGGGACCGACCCGGGCTGAGCGGGAGCCGCCTGCGGTACGAGTTGCCGCCAGCTCTGCACACCCCCCACCTGCACCGTCACGAAGCGCTCCAGCGCCCGCCACAGCGCGGGCCGCTCGTCTTCCGGGACGGGGTGCTCCATGCTGACCCGCACCGAGCGGCGCACGACGTTCCGCAGGAAGTCCAGGCTGGCCGGGGGGTAGGTGGGCAGGCTGGAGCAGTCTCCGCACAGCAGTTGCCCCCCCAGCGGGTCGGGGTGCGCCGGGTCGGGAGCGCCGCAGCGGGCACAGCGCGAAGTCTGGAGGACGAAGCCCGCCAGCCCCAGCAGCTTGTAACTCATGACCAGGGCCACCCACTCCGGGTCCGGCTGATGCGAGACGCCGCGCAGCGCCCCGGCGAACAGGTCGAAGGCCTGCTCGGAGAACTCGCCCTCCTGAAACAGGGCGTCGGCGAGTTCAGCCATCAGGTGCGCGAAGGCGTAGCGCTCCGGCTCGGCCAGCCGGGGCAGCGCCCCCTCCAGCACCGCCTGCTGCACGGTGGCGAGGTCGGCTTGCGGGGTCTGGTAAAGCTGCACGCCGACATGGTGAAAGAGGTTCAGGCGGCTGCTCAGGGCGCCGCGCACGCCCCCCCGCGCGATGGCCTTGACCTTGCCCTGGGGGGTCAGCAGCGTCACGATGATGTCCCCGGCAGGCGTGACCCGCCGCCGGATCACGATGCCGCTGCGGTTGGCGCTGCGCGATCTCACGGGAACCAGTCTAGGCCGGTGGGCGCCCGGCGAGGGGGCGAGGGGGCACGGTTGGGGGCAGCCCGCCCCCTGCGTGACGAACGGCTGAAACTCCCCCCACGTTCGGGGCGGATGGCCTCCCGTACACTCGGCCCCATGAGCGACACGCCCCCCAAGAACCACAGCGCCCGCGACGTGCTGCGGGAACTGTTTCCGGAGTCGTACCGCGAACTGTTCGGGGAGGCGCAGGGCCAGGACTCGCCCCTGACCCTGGGCCTCTACCCGGTGGCAGACGGACGGCTCGCCCTTGTCCACGGCGATCAACTGGCCGAATTCACCCCGCTGGACCCCAAGGGCAAAAATGCCCTGCACTGCGACCTGTGTCACTTCACCCGCTCGCGGCAGGAGGCGGCCTTTTACCGGGTGGTCGTGGCCGCGCGGCGCACCCGCTACGTCACCCTCTGCCTGGACACGGCGGCCTGCCAGCGCCGGGCCGGAACGCGCGGGCTGGCGACCCTTGCCGACCGCATCTTTCCTATTGAGCCGAGTTACGCGGACTGAGCGCGGCGCGTGGGGCCTGACCCTGCTGACGACCGGTCCCTGGCGACGGACGACCTCCCATGCCGTACCCTACACCCATGGACACCGTCTGGGCCGAACTGGCGTTGATGCGCGGACCGCTCGCCGCCTTCGTCCTCAGTGGGCTGATCGGCTGGGAGCGCGAGCAACTCGGCCGGGGCGCGGGGCTGCGCACCTACATCCTGATCGGGGTCAGCGCAGCCCTGTTCGTGGTGCTGGCCGATACCCTGATCTTCCGGTTTTCGGATGACTCCACACAGGTGCGCTTTGACCTCGTCGGGGTGCTGGGCGCGGTCGTCAGCGGGGTGAGCTTTCTGGGCGCCGGGGCGATCTTCTCCGACCGCAGCAGCGGGCAGGCCAAGGGGCTGACCACCGCCGCCGGAATGCTCGCCACCGCCGGGGTGGGGGTGGCCTGCGGCCTGCACCTGTATGTCCTGGCGACCGGGGCCACCTTGCTGATCCTCTTTACCCTGGGCGTCCTGGGACGGCTGGCCGACCGGCACAAGTCGGAGGATGAGCAGGGCACTTGAAGGAGGCGGGACCTTCCCGCCCACCTCAGATTGGATACAATATCCAGGTGCCTCCTTCCTTCGAGCGTCCCACCCTGGTCCGCGACGGGGTCTACGACCACCTGCGCCGGGCGGTGCTGGACGGCGACTTTCTGCCCGGCGAGCGGCTGGGCGAGGCCGAACTGGGCCAGCGCCTGGGCGTGAGCCGGACCCCGGTGCGCGAGGCGGTGATGCGCCTGACGCAAGAAGGGCTGCTCGTCGCGGAAGCGAACAAGGGCGTGCGGGTGCGGCAGGTCAGCGCCGAGGAGGCCCGCGCCACCTACGTGGTGCGCGAGGAACTCGACGGGCTGGCAGCGGCGCTCGCGGCGGCCAACCACACTGCCGAGGACGCCCGGCACCTGGAGGAGGCACTCGCCCGGCTCGGCGCGGCGCGGACGGAAGACTACCGGGTGCAGACCCGGCTGGACCTCGCCTTTCACGCGGCGGTGACGGCGGCGGCGCACAACCTTCCCTTGGCGGAACTGGCGCGGGGCCTGGAGCAGCGCGTGGCCCTGATCAAACACCAGACCCGCACCTACAATGCCCACCCGGACACGGCGGCGGGGCACGCGGCGATTCTCGCGGCGGTGCTCTCGCGCGACGCGGAGGCGGCCCGAGAAGCCGCCCGGCGCCATGTCCGCACCTTCGCCCCCCTCGTGCTGGAGAACCTCGGAGTCAACCCACATGCTTGACCAGATTTACCGCAAGGCCGTCCTGACCGTCTCGGGACAGAAAGTCGTCGAAGACCTCGTGCGCTCGCGTGGCTGGGGCATGGCCCAACGCTTCGTGGCGGGCGAGGACGCCTCCTCCGCCATCCGCGCCGTGCAGGACCTGAGCCGGGACGGGATTCTCGGGAACCTCGACCTCCTTGGGGAATTCGTCGCCTCGCCCGAGCGGGCCAATGAGTTCGCAGCCAAGGTGCTCGACCTGCTCGACCAGGCGCACGCGGCCGGGCTGACCCCCTACGTCAGCGTGAAGCTCTCCAGCGTGGGCCAGGGCCAGACCGTGGAGGGCGAGGACCTCGGCCTCACCAACGCCCGGCGCATCGTGGGACGGGCCAGGGAGTACGGCGGGTTCGTGTGCCTCGACATGGAGGACCACCCCCGCGTGGACCAGACCCTCGCGCAGTTCCGCCTCCTCGTGAACGAGTTCGGGCACGCGCATGTCGGCACGGTCCTCCAGAGCTACCTCTACCGCTCGGAGGCCGACCGGGACAGCCTCGACGACCTGCGGCCCAACCTCCGCATCGTGAAGGGCGCCTACCTCGAACCCGAGTCGGTCGCCATGCCCGACAAGGCCGACGTGGACGCGAGTTACCGCCGATTGGTGTACGCACACATGAAGGCCGGGAACTATGTCAACGTCGCCACCCACGACGAGTCCATCATCGAGGACGTGAAGCTCTTCTCCCTCGCGCACGGCATTGCCAAAGACGCCTTCGAGTTCCAGATGCTGTACGGCATCCGCCGCGACCTGCAACAGGATCTCGCGCGGCAGGGCTACCGGGTGCGGGCGTATATCCCCTACGGGCGCGACTGGTACCCCTACTTCTCCCGCCGCATCGCGGAGACGCCGCGCAACGCCGTCTTCGTGCTGCGCGGGATGCTCAAGGGCTGAAGGCGGCAGCGGGCGTGCTGTATCCCGATTGCGGCCACGTGAACGGCTTCTACCTGGGGCAGTTCCTGGGGATGCTGGGCTGGCGCTCCGGGCAGGCGGCGCACCCGCTGACCTACCTCGACCCCGACACCGAGGTGGGGCTGGACACGCTCGCGGCCCTGCTGCTACCGCACCTCGACGCATTGGGGGAAGCGCAGGAGGCAGCACTGGCCCGCACCTGGGCTTACGCGCTGAATGAATTCGACGACCGGGACCTGGGCTGGTTTCTGCTGGGCCGCCTGCCCGAACCGCCCCGGCACCCCCGCGCCTTTCTCGCGGGCCTGGCCCGCCGCCTCTTTCCGGGCGGGCTGCCCGACCCCGGCCCCCACGCCCGGCGGCTCGACCGCCCCGGCGATTCGCTCTTCGACCTCGTGCCGCCGCCCGAGCGCGGCCTCCGGAGTGCCCCATGATCAAAGTTCAGGACTACCGCCCCCAACCCTTCACCGACTTCACCCTGGAAGAAAACCGCCAGGCGTATCAAGACGCCCTGAAGAAGGTCCGCGCCGAACTCGTCGGCAAGCACTATCCGCTGATCATCAACGGCGAGCGGGTAGACACCGCCGAGAGGATTGAAAGCCGCAATCCCTGCGACACTTCCGAACTGGTCGGGACGACCGCCAAGGCCACCATCGAGGACGCGCAGCGTGCCCTGGACGGCGCGTGGGAAGCCTTCGAGAGCTGGAAGAAGTGGGACATGGACGCCCGCGCCCGCATCCTGCTCAAGGCCGCCGCGATCCTCAAGCGCCGCCGCCTCGAAGCGTGTGCGCTGATGAGCATCGAGGTCGGCAAGAACTACGCCGAGGCCGACGTGGAAGTCGCCGAGGCCATCGACTTTCTGGAGTATTACGCCCGCTCCGCGATGAAGTACGCGGGCTTCGGCGCCGCCGAGACGACCTGGTTCGAGGGCGAGGAAAACGGCCTGCTGTACCTGCCCCTCGGCGTGGGCGTGAGCATCAGTCCATGGAACTTCCCCTGCGCGATCTTCATCGGGATGGCCGCCGCGCCGATCGTGGCCGGCAACTGCGTGATCGCCAAGCCCGCCGAGGATTCCGGATTGATCGCCGGATTCATGGTGGACATCATGCTGGAGGCCGGGCTGCCCGCCGGGGTGCTGCAATTCCTGCCGGGCGTCGGCAAGGAGGTCGGCGAGTACCTCACCACCCACGCGCGGACGCGCTTCATCACCTTCACCGGGTCGCGGGCGGTGGGCCTGCACATCAACGAGGTCGCCGCGAAGACCATGCCCGGCCAGAAGTGGATCAAGAAGGTGATCCTGGAACTCGGCGGCAAGGACGCGCTGATCGTGGACGAGACGGCCGACCTGGAAGTCGCCGTGACCGCCGCCGCGCAGGGCGCTTTCGGATTCAACGGCCAGAAGTGCAGCGCCATGAGCCGCCTGATTGTGGTGGACGAGGTGTATGACCGGGTGGTGAACGCCTTCGTGGAACGCGCGAAGTCGCTCAAGATCGGCACGGGTGAGGAGAACGCCAACGTGACCGCCGTGGTCAACCAGATGAGCTACGACAAGATCAGCGGCTATCTGGAACTGGCCCCGCAGGAGGGCCGGGTGCTGCTGGGCGGCCAGCCTCTGGGTGAGGTGAACGGCAAGCAGGGCTACTACCTCCAGCCCACCATCGTGGGCGACGTGGACGCGCACGCCCGGATCGCGCAGGAGGAGATCTTCGGGCCGGTGGTCAGCGTGATGCGGGCGCGGGACTGGAACCACGCGCTGGAGATCGCCAACTCGACCGAGTACGGGCTGACGGGCGGCGTGATCAGCAACAAGCGCGAGCGGCTGGAGCAGGCGCGGCACGAGTTCGAGGCCGGGAACCTGTATTTCAACCGCAAGATCACCGGGGCCATCGTGGGCGTGCAGCCCTTCGGCGGGTACTACATGAGCGGCACCGACTCCAAGGCGGGCGGGCCGGACTACCTCGCCAACTTCCTGCAACTCAAGAGCGTGACCGAGCGCTGGTGAGTTAGCCGAAGAACTCAGCAATTGAAGGGCGGGCGCCGTGATGGGTGGCCCGTCCTCTTTTCTGTGATGTGCGGCCGGATGGACACAGGAGCATAGGCGAATGCACCACGCTTTGGGCCAACTATGCCCTGCGACTGCGCCATTTCCACAGGCCCACACCACGAATCTGACTGATTCTTGACTGGGTACAGTTCTGTCTAGACAGAGTGAGAGTGTACCTCTCACTGCACTCTAGTATTCGCCCCACATTCCATTCATCTGAACGGGACATTCCTCCCAGTTCCTTCCACACCGGGGACCGGTGCGGCCGCCTTCGTCTATCGCCTTCTCGCTTTTCCAGAGGTTTCCATGACGCACACCCGCACCCTGCTCGCCGCCACCCTCGCCCTGACGCTCGCCGCCTGCGGCCAGCAGACCCAGGCCCCGGCGCCCGTTGCCGCGACGCCCGCTCCCACCGCCGACGAGGCCACCCCCGGCGCGTACCTCGTGGGGTTCAAGGACAGTGCGCTGGGGGCGCAGAGCCTGGGTGCCCAGGAGCTGGCGGCGCAGGCGCAGCTTCAGGCGCAGGCGATCACGGCGGCGGGCGGTGTGCTGACCAGCCAGTGGGCCGAGATCAGCGCGGCGGCGGTACGCCTCAGCCCTGAGGCGCTGCGCAAGCTGGAGGGCAACCCCCTGGTGGAGTACGTGGAACCCGACCTCAAGCGGGTCGCGCTGGGTCGCCGCAGCGGAACGACCGACGCGCAGGGGGGCGGCGGCCTGAGCGCTCAGGGCCTCTCGGCGCAGGCCACGCCCCTCTACACCCCCAGCGGCGAGTACACCTGGGGCGACAACGCGCTGCGCGTCTCGCAGATGCGGGCCAGTAACTACACCGGGGCGGGCGTGGCCGTGTGCATCGGGGACACTGGGATTGACGGCAACCACCCCGAGTTCAGCCGCCTGCTCAAGGGCTTCAAGAACTTCACGGGTGAAGCGGGCCGGGGCAACGCCTACCTCCTGAACGACGTGAACGGGCACGGCACGCACGTTGCCGGAACGGTGTTCGCGCAGTACGGGGCAGGCACCGGCGCGGGCGGGCAGCAAAACGGCATGGACCCCAATGGCGTGGTCGGCGTGGCGACGGGTGTAAACCTCTACATGGCCCGCGTGCTGGGCGACGACGGCTCGGGCAGCTCCAGCGGCATCATCAACGGGGTGAACTGGTGCGCCGCGCAGCTCAAATCTCAGGGCGGCACCGAGGCCAAGGTCGTGATCAGCCTGTCCCTGGGCGGGGGCCGCGCCAGCCAGACCGAGCAGCGGGCCTACACTAGCGTCTATAACAAGGGCGCACTGATCGTCGCCGCGACGGGCAACGACGGCGCCGCCGTCTCCTACCCCGCCGCGTACACCAACGTGGTCGGCGTGGGGGCCATCGACGACGCGGAAGCCAAGGCCGACTTCTCCAACTTCGGCACCCAGGTCGATCTGGTCGGCCCCGGCGTGAGCGTGCTCAGCTCGGTACCGCTGGGCCACGGGACCAAGGCGAGCGCCTCGGGCGGCGGCGTGACCTTCACGGACGTGCAGGCCGCTGACCTCAGCGCCAAGGCCACCTTCACGGGTACGGTCGTGGCAGCAGGCGGCACGAACAACGAGTTCTGTGGCGTCGGCACGCGCAACGCGGCCCTCAGCGGGATGATTGCCCTGATCTCGCGCGGCACCTGCTCCTTCGAGGAGAAGGTCGCCAACGCGGTCGGCAGCGGCGCGAAGGCCGTCATGATCTACAACAACGCCGCCGGACCGCTGGGCATGAGCCTGACCAACGCCTACAGCGTGCCCGTCGTGGGGATCACCCAGACCGACGGCCAGGGCCTGCTTGCCAAGCTGCCCACCTCCGGCACGGTCAGCGTGAAGGGCGCGGACTACGAGTACTTCAACGGCACCTCTATGGCGACCCCGCATGTCAGCGCCGCCGCCGCCGTGGTGTGGGCCGCCAAGCCCACGCTGACCAACACGCAGCTCCTGAACCTGCTGACCTCCACCGCCAAGGACCTCGGCACGGCGGGCAAGGACAACAACTTCGGCTACGGGCTGGTGAACCCGCTCAAGGCGATCACCGGGCAGTAAGCCAGACCTTTCAAGGGGCCGCTCTCCCGAAATGGAGGGCGGTCCTTCGGGTTGGGCTGCGCTCTGGGATCAGGTCTCCGCGATCAGCCGGTCCACGATCAAGGCGCCCCCCAGAATCGCCGGAATCCCGCCGCCGGGATGGACCCCGGTGCCCACCTGCCACAGCCCCGGCGACCGGCGGTAGGGCTGCGGGTGCAGGGGGCCGCCGCGCCAGGGGGCCAGGGCCGCCCCGTAGATTGCCCCGCCGGGGTGTCCGCCCGCCGCGTAGTGGGCCGGGGGCAGGGCCACCACGTCCCGCGCCGAGGCGAGCAGGCCGGGCACGCCGAGGGTGCGTTCGACTCGCTCCACCTGACCGCGCACCCAAGGATGCTCGGGGCCGAGGTCACGCCCGGTGGCCGGGGCCGTGAGCAGCACGGCGAGGCGGAGGCCGTCGGCGTGGACGAGGGCCAGGGTGTCCGGGGGGAGCGCTCCGGCCCGCATGGCCGCCCGGAAGGTCCCGAAGTTGGCGGGCGGCAGGACCGAGGTCGCGGGCAACCCCGACTCGCCCGGCAGCGCGGCGTAGAGGGCCACCCCACTCACCGTGCGCCGGGCGACGGGGGAGCGAGCGGGGCGGCCCAGCACCCCGGCCAGCCGCGCGGGGTCGAGGGCACTCACGAGGAGGTCGTGCCGCCGCTCCCCTCCCCCACGCAGGGTCAGGGCGCCGCGCCCGGCGTCTACCCGCACCACCTCGGCCCCCTCCTCCACCCGCACGCCCCGCGCCCGGCCCAGGGTCAGGAGGGTGTCCAGCAAGGCGCCCATGCCGGAGGCGGGCCGTGCCACGTCCCCCGCCGCGAGGGCCGGAATCAGGGCGTAGAGGGCGGGCGCGTCCTGCGGCGCGAGGCCCACGTTGAGCGCATGGGTCCCCACCGCGTGCGCCAGCGCCGGGGGCAGCCGCCGGGAGCGCACCCAGGCTGAAGCGGTGAGGTGCCCCCCGGTCGCCCGGAAGAAGGCCGCGCTCGCCCGCCGGAAGGCGGGGTCGGTCAGGTGAGGCGGCGTGGTCAGCAGGGTGGTCAGGTGCCGCGCGAGGGGCTGGGCCGGGGCACGGTAGGCCTCCCAGGCAGGATGGAGAGGGTGCTCAGGCGGTACGGGCAGCGGCACCGCCCCGAAGGGCGTGTGGTGCAGGCCCAGGCCACCGGGCAGTGGGCGCAGGTCGAGGGGGTCACCTTCTTCCCCCAGCCGCGTCAGGAAGGTCCGCCACACGTCCGGAAAGGTGAACAGGCTCGGCCCCGTATCGAAGGCCAGCCCCCCGACCGTTACCCGCTGCAACTTGCCCCCCGCCCGGTCCCGCTCGTAGACGGTGACCGCGTGGCCCCGCGCTCCCAGCAGCGCCGCGAGCGCGAGTCCCGCGAGGCCGCCCCCGAGAATGCCGACCGACCGGGGGGCTGACGGCCGATGGCTGAAAGCTGAGCGCCTCCTCACGGCCACAGCCCCCGCGCCAGCAGGTACACCAGCGGCACCCCCGCGACCGTGCCCACGACCCAGGGGGACAGGATGCTGAGGGGATAGAGCCGCGCGGCCCGCTCGGGGGTGGGCTGGCGCCAGAGCGCGAGGGCGAGGCCGCCGCACACCCCCCACAGGGCGAGGGCGGTGAGCCGCGAGACGGGCCACAGCAGCGCCCCCGACAGGCCGAACCACGCCAGGGCGTAGAGGGCGGTCCCGCGCACCCCCAGCGTGGTCGCCACCGTGCGGACCCCGGCGACGCGGTCGGCGGGCACGTCCTGCGCGGCGTCAAAGGCGTGCTTGCCCACCGCGTAGGCCATCAGCGCGGCGAGGGGCAGGGCGGGCACGGGTTCATTCAGCGCCAGCGCGGGGAGGGCGAGGGGCAGCGCGTAGGCCACATTGCTCAGGCCGTCGAGAAAGGGCCGGGCCTTGAGGCGCACGGGGGGCACGCTGTACGCCGCGAAGAGGGCCGCCGAGAGCAGCAGCACGAGCAGGGCCGGAGGCGCCAGCAGCAGTGCCAGCCCGGCCAGGAACGGCAGGTTCAGCAGCCACACCGCCCGCAAGAGCGGCCCCCCCTCCCCCGGCCCCAGCCGCGCGCCCTGCCAGCCCCCCTTGCGCCCGGAGGCCGCGTCTTCCTCGCGGTCGGCGAGGTCATTCAGGCCGTAGATCAGCAGGTTAAAGGGTAGGGTGAGGTACGCGAGCAGCGCGAGCAGCCCCGGCTCGGGGGTCCACAGCCGCCCGGTGAGCCACAGGCCGACGACGAGTGGCCCCACCGTGTTCACCCACAGGGCGGGGCGCGACACGGCGAGCAGCCGGACGAGGGGCAGGTGGGCGGAAAGGGTCAGGGAGCGCATCGGGGGTCGGGGAGAGCCGGGAAAGGGAGAACAACGGCCCGGAGTGGGAGAATGGAGGGCAGGCCGCCGCCCGCGCATTGTAGGTGGGGCGGGGCGGGACAGGTTGCCGCCCCCGCCACCGGGCGCCTGCACCGGCCCGAGCACGAGAAACCTTACGGTCCCGACGGGCTCGGCGTGGCCCAATAGAGCCTGCCGCGCCTTCCTGCCGGTCTGCCCATTCCCCTCGGCCTCTCCCGCCTCACCTTCTTGCCGATTGCCCCAGGAGCCCCATGCCCGGAGACACCCTGCCCGACACCACCCCCCTCTTCACGGCCGCCGAGGCCGAGATGCGCACCGGGGTGCCCGCCGCCACGCTGCGGCAGTGGGAGCGGCGCTACGGCATCCCGGCTCCGGCCCGCAGTGCCAGCGGCTACCGCATGTACTCGCCCCTCGACCTCGCGCAGATCGGCCGGATGCAGGCCCTCTTGCAGGGCGGGGTCCCGGCCAGCCGCGCGGCGGAACTTGCCCGGCAAGAGCACGCGCCCCCGCCGTCCCCCGCCCCCATCCCGCGGCCCAGCACCACCCCGCAAAAGCGGCTGTCCGACGACCTGCTCGCCGCGCTGCTTCAGCCCGATCTGGAGCAGGCGGCGGTGGTGCTGGGCCGGGCACACGCGCAGTTCCCGGTCGAGGAGGTCGTGCTGGCGGTGATGGCGCCCGCGCTGGCGGAGGTCGGCACCCTGTGGGCGCGGGGCGAGATCACCATCGCGCATGAGCATCAGGCCAGCGCGTACCTGCGCGGGCGGCTGATGGGCCTGCTGGAACTCGCGGGCCGCGCCGAGTTCGGGCCGCGTGTGCTGGCCGCCTGCGCTCCCGGCGAGCGGCACGAGATCGGGCTACTGATTCTGGTGCTGCTGCTGCGGCGCCGGGGCGTGCAGGCCGAGTACCTGGGGGCCGATCTGCCGCTCGCCGACCTCGCCGCCTACGCCCGGCACCGCCCCGCCGACGCCGTGCTGCTGGGCCTGAACGGCGAGTGGGCGCTGGAGCCCACCCGCGCCCAGCTCGGCGCCCTGCGGGGCCTGCGGATTCCCGTCTTCTACGGCGGCGGCCTGCTCAACGCCCGGCCCGCCCTCGCCGCCGAGTTTGGCGGGCACTTCGCGGGGGCCGACGCGCATAAGGCCGCCGACACCATCGTCGCGGCGCTGCGCCCCGGCGCACAGGACCCACAGGAGGAGTCATGAAGATTCTGGTCACCGGAGCAAGCGGGTTCGTGGGAAAAGCCGTCGTCGCGGAACTCGTGCGGCGCGGGCATACGGTCGCGGCGGGGTCCCGCCGGGGCACCGATCTACCGGGCGCTCCCGGCGTGCGGCTGGACGTGACCGACCCTGCCAGCGTGCTGCGGGCGGTAGCCGGGGCGCAGCCGGAAGCGCTGGTGCACCTCGTGGGCATCATCGCGGAGGAAGGCGAGCAGACCTTCGCGCGGGTTCATGTGGAGGGCACCCGGCACGTCCTCGCGGCGGCCCCCCGCCCGGTGCGCTACCTGCACATGAGCGCCCTGGGGGCGGACGAGGCGAGCGGGAGCGGCTACAGCCGCTCCAAAGCTCAGGCCGAAGCACTGGTCCGGGAAAGTGGGCTGGACTGGACCATCTTCCGGCCCAGCCTGATTTTCGGCCCCGGCGACGACTTCTTCGGGCGGGTGCTGCGCGACCTCGTGAGCACGGCCCCGGTGGTGCCCCAGATCGGCGACGGCCAGTTTCCCTTCCGGCCCGTCAGCGTGGAGGACGTGGCGCTGGCCTTCGCCCAGGCGCTGGAACGCCCGGAGACTGCCCACCAAACCTACGAACTGACCGGGCCCCAGGAGTACACCTTCCGCGAATTGCTGGAGCTGGAGCTGGGGGCGCTGGGCAAGCGCAAGCCCATCGTGCCGGTGCCCCTCCCGCTGATGGACCTGATGGTCCCCGCGATGGGGGTGCTGCCCAAGCCGCCCATCACCCGCGACCAGTACGCGATGCTCAAGGCCGGAAACACCGCTCCGCCCGAGCGGGCGCGGGACGCCTTTGGCCTCCCGATGCGGCGGCTGCCGGACGCGCTGCCGGGAATTCTGGGGCGGTAGGGGAAAGACCCCTCACCCCATCGCGGCACGAGGCCCCTCCGCGAACGGCTGTACCAGTCTTCCCGTGGTGGAGGGGCCTCGCAAGGTCCAAGGACTTACCCGACCATTGCTCAAACGCTCTTGGGCAGCTCCTGCAAATACGTCAGCGGCAGCGTGCTGTCGCCCTGCTTGAAGGCGGCGAGGTAGCCGACCAGCGTGCCGCCCGAGCGCTCCACGAAGCGGCCCAGGGCCTGCGCGGTGCCGCCCGAGGCGATCACGTCCTGCACGACGAGCACCCGCTTGCCGCGCAGCCGCTCGGCGTGCGGGCCGTCGAGCCACAGCGTTTCGGCCACGCCCATCGTCATGCTGGGCACGTCCTGAATCAGCGGGGACTGCATGTAGGTGCGGCGCTTCTTGCGGGCCACCACATAGGGCAGCCCCGCGCGGTCGCTGATCTCGTGGGCGAGGGGCAGCGCGTTGGTGACCACCGTGAGCAGCACCTCGGTGCCTTCCGGAATCAGGGGCACGAGGGCCTCGGCCACGGCGTTGGTGAACTCGCTGTCGCCCAGAAACTCGACGAGCGGCACCCGCCCCACGCTGCCCACCCGCACGGTGGGAAGGTCGCGGGTCACGCCCCCGACACTGACGCGCAGGCCATGGTGTTCGGTGCCAGGCTGTTGGGTGAGGGTCATGCCCCTACCCTATCCGATCCCCTCGCCGGGCCACAGCGCAGAGGGATCAGGAAAAGAGCGGCAGGTGCCCCAGCGCCGTCACGTCGGGGCGCTCCTGGCCCTCGGTGAAGACTGCCACGACCGCTGCGACCTCGCCGCCGACCTCCTCGATAATCTGCCGCAGCGAGTGCAGGGTGCCGCCGCTGGACACCACATCGTCCACGATGGCGACCTTCTTGCCCTTGACCTTGGGCACGTCGAAGCCGTCGAGAACGAGCAGTTGCGGCTTGCCGGTGGTGATGCTCACGACCTCGCGGGAGACCGGCTCGACCATGTAGGGCTTCTCGGTCTTGCGAATCACGATGTAGGGCTTGCCCGTCTCGCGGCTGATGACGTGCGCGAGCGAGAGCGCCTTGACCTCGGGGGTCACCAGCACGTCGATGTCGTCCGGGAGGCGCGTGGCCAGGGCACGTCCGGCGGCTTCGGTCACCTCGGTATCGCCCAGCATGTTGAAGAGGGCCACGCTGACGCCGGGGCTGACCTCCACCACGGGCAGCTCGCGGGTCACGTTCCCGACCTCGACCTTGTACGTTCTCACGCGCCCGAGTGTAGCGCCCGGCGTCCGGCCTGCCCCAGCGAAACGACTTCCTCGACCCCGCGCGGCCCCAGCCGGGCCAGAAAGCCCGCCTCCGGGCGGTAGGCCATCGCGCTGTCGAGGGCCACGCAGCGCCCGCCCCGGTAGGTCAGCGGCTCGCCGGGGCCGGGGAGCCACCCTCCCCCACCCCCCAGCAGCAGCGGCACCGGGGTGTGCCCGTGCGCCAGCCGCTGCCCCCCAAAGGTGCTCAGCAGCGCCTCCACGGCCGCTTCGCCGCCCGGTTCCGCGAAGGCGTAGCGGGCCGCGAAGTCGCTGGCGAACCGCGCCCAGGCGTAGGGGTCGTTCCCCCCCAGGCGGCGGCGCACGGCGGCATTGACGGCCTCCACGCTTGACCCCAGTTCCAGATACAGCGGGCTGTCGGCGTGCAGCAGCAGCCAGCGCCCCGCGCGGGCCAGGGCCGGACGCGCCGCGAGCCACGCGAGGTCGTCCTCCGTGAGCGCCCGCAGGTCGGCGGGCTGACCGCCGTTTTCCAGCCAGTACTCGCGCAGGCCGGAGGGGTCGCGCCGCCCGGAAGCGAAGCGCTGAGCCCCCAGCAGCATGACCTCATGGTTGCCCAGCAGCGCGGTCACCCGCCCGCCCGCGAGCGGGGCCTGCGCCTCCAGCGCCCGCACCAGCCGCACCACCCCGGCCCCGTCCGGCCCCCGGTCGAGGAGATCGCCCAGAAAAACGAGGTGGGCCGCGCCGCCGGTCCAGCCGCCGTCCTCCCCGATCAGGCCCGCGCCGCGCAGGAGGGAGCGCAGCTTGCCCACCACTCCGTGCACGTCGCCCACCACCCAGAGGGGGGGCGGGGAAGACGCCGGGGTCATCGGGTCAGCTCTCCGGCCTCCGGTTCCGGCGCGGTCCCGGCCTCCTCGTCCAGACGGTCACTCTCCTCGCCTTGGGGAGCGGGAAGGGTGCGCCAGCTCGTCATCCGGTCGGTGATGTCCTGCTGGAGGCGCCGCACGTTGCCCTCCATCTGCGAGCGGGCGCCTTCGAGCTGGTGGCGCAGCCGCATGATCTCCTCGACCCCGGCGAGATTGACGCCGAGTTCCTGGGTCAGGCGGCGAATCTCACGCAGGTGCTCAATATCGCGCTCGGAGTACAGCCGCGTCTTACCGCTGCTGCGCCCCGGACGGATGAGCTGCTTGCGCTCGTACAGCCGCAGGGTCTGGGGGTGCATGTCCACCAGCTCGGCGGCGATGGAGATCACGTACACGGGACGGTCCCTGGGGTCGAGCTTGCCGTCCTCGGCCACCCGCTCGGGGGCGGTGGCCCGCTCGCGCAGCTCGTCTTCCAGCCGCTCGATCTCGGCCTCGAACTCGCCCTGAAGGTCGTCGAGTTCGTGCTGGAGGCGCATGACTTCCTCGACCCCGGCGAGGTTGACGCCGAGTTCCTGGGTCAGGCGGCGAATCTCGCGCAGATGCTCGATGTCGCGCTCGGAGTACAGCCGGGTCTTGCCGCTGCTCCGGCCCGGCCGAATCAGGCCCTTGCGCTCGTACAGCCGCAGGGTCTGGGGATGCATGTCCACCAGCTCGGCGGCAACCGAGATCACATAGACGGGGCGGTGCTTGGCGTCGGCGGGCATACGTGGGTTGAGTATACCGGAGGCAAGGTTCTTGAAGGTGGCCAAAGGTGGGAAAGGGCACCGGAGCGCGGAGCCGGGCCTTGCGGGGCCACGCCGCCCCCCCGCTATCATCCCCGCATGACCCCGTCCCCCACCGGTTCGGCCCAGACTGACCTCGCCGCCCTGCTCAACCGCGAGGAGGCTGAGCGCGAACTGTTCGACCTCCTGCGGATTCCTTCCGTCAGCGCCGACCCCACCCACAGAGGTGACATGACGCGGGCCGCCGAGTTCCTGCGGCAGAAGCTGGCGTCGCTGGGCTTCACGGCGCGGGTGGACCCGACGGCCGGTCACCCCCTCGTGTACGCCGAGCGCCTCTCAGCTCCCGGCCAGCCCACCGTGCTGATCTACGGGCACTACGACGTGCAGCCCGAGGCGCCGCTGGAGGAATGGACCACGCCCCCCTTCGAGCCGACCGTGCGGGACGGGCGCATCTACGCCCGTGGCTCCACCGACGACAAGGGGCAGGCCTATGCCCACGTGCGCGGCGTCGAGCTGCTGCTCTCACAGGGCGAACTGCCCGTCAACGTCAAGTTCCTGCTGGAGGGCGAGGAGGAGGTCGGCAGCCCCAACCTCGAACCCTACCTGCGCGAACACGCCGAGGAGCTGAAGGCCGATGTGATCGTGATCTCCGATGGCAGCCGCTTCGCGCCCGACGTGCCCACCGTCACCTACGGCCTGCGCGGACTGAGCTACGTGGAAATCCACGTGCAGGGGCCGAACCGCGACCTGCACTCGGGGGCCTACGGCGGGGCCGCGCCCAATCCGATCAACGCGCTGGCCGAGATGATCGCCAAGTTGAAAGACGACCAGGGCCGCATCACCATCCCCGGCTTTTACGACGGGGTGGAGGAGCTGACCGAGGGAGAGCGCGAGATGTGGGCGAAGCTCCCGCACTCCGACGAGGAATTCGCCGATTCCATCGGCGTCCCGGCCCTGCCTGGCGAGGCGGGCTATTCCACCCTGGAGCGGCTGTGGGCGCGGCCCACGCTGGACGTGAACGGCATCTGGGGCGGCTACCAGGGCGAGGGCAGCAAGACGGTGATTCCGGCCAAGGCGGGCGCGAAGGTGTCCATGCGGCTGGTGCCCGGCCAGGACCCCGACCGGATCACGCGGCTGATCACGGAGTACGTCCCCACCATCGCGCCCGCCGGAGTCACGGCGGAGGTGCGGGCGCACCACGGGGGGCAGCCCGTCAAGGTGGACCTCGACTCGCCTTACGTGAAGGCCGCCGACCGGGCGCTCACCCGCGTGTACGGCAAGCCCGCCGCCTTCGGGCGCACGGGGGGGAGCATTCCGATCGTGGCGGCCTTCCGGTCGCTGCTGGGCGCTCCCGTGCTGCTCGTCGACTTCGGCCTGAACGAGGACGCGCCGCACTCGCCCAACGAGAGCTTCGCGGTGGAGGATTACCACAACGGGATTCTGACGAGCGCGTACCTGTTGCAGGAGCTGGCGGAGTGAGGGTGGAGTGTGGAGCGTGGAGCGTGGGCACAGCCCTCCACGTTCCGGGCGCGGGCCACCCATGCGCCTAGGCTTCCTCGCCTCCCACGGCGGCAGCGCGGCCCAGTTCCTCACCGAGGCTTGCCGGGATGGGCGACTGGACGCGAGTCCCGTCGCCCTCGCCAGCAACAACAGCGGCAGCCCCGCGCTGGCGTGGGCGCGGGAGGCGGGCCTCCAAGCCGCGCACCTCAGCGCGGCGCGGTACCCGGAGCCGGAGGCGCTCGACGCGGCGATCCTGACTTTCCTGCGGGGGGCGGAGGTGGACACGCTGGTCCTCAGCGGCTACATGAAGGCGTTGGGGCCGCAGGTTCTCACGGCTTATGCGGGCCGGGTGCTGAACATCCACCCCAGCCTGCTGCCCCGGCACGGCGGGCGCGGGATGTACGGCGACCGGGTTCACGCGGCGGTGCTGGCGTCGGGGGATACGGAGTCGGGCGCGACCGTCCACCTCGTCACGGCGGGCATCGACGAGGGGCCGGTGCTGGCGCAGACGCGGGTGCCCGTGCTGCCCGGCGACACGCTGGAGAGCCTCAAGGCCCGCGTGCAGGCGGTCGAGGGCGAGCTGCTGCTGTCGGCGCTGCGTGAGTTGGGATCGCGGGGGCTGGGATGAAGCGCAAGGTCTTCGACCTGCGGGGCTGGTCCCGTGCCCGGCGCCACACCCAGACGGTCCTGCACATTCCCGGCTTCGTCATCGTGGATTTCACCGCCCACGAGGTCGGGCGTGTGCTGGACGTGCCGTTCGGGGAGCGGACGGTCCGGATTCTGGACCACGGCTTCCGCTGGGTGCGCGTTCACCCGACGGGCACGGGCGAGGACACGCTGGGCGACGCCCTGACCGCCATGCTGGACGCCTCAGGCGCAGCTCGGCAGCTCTACGTGGACATCCATGGGGGCGAGGGGGTCGGCGAGGACGGTCTGCCCTGGTGCGACGACCTTTACCTGGACGTGATCGCGGACTGGACCCCGGACGGCCGCGTGACCGAGGTGCATGTCATCGACGGCGACGAGTTGGAGGACGCGGTACGGGCTGGGCTGGTCACGGCCGCGCTGGCGGAGGCGGCGTGGGCGCGGGCGCGGACGGTAGAGGCGGAACTGCGGGCGGGAACGTACCCGCCCCTGCGGGTGATGACCGACTATCTGCGCGACCCCTACACCTGAACCCCGGCCGGGTTTGCATTTCGGGAGGCGACCCGCTAGTCTTCTGTGCGCTGGAACGGTGCCCGAGTGGTTGAAGGGGCACGCCTGGAAAGCGTGTGTGCGGGCAACCGCACCGAGAGTTCGAATCTCTCCCGTTCCGCCAGTCAGAAAAAGTGAGCCGCAGCCGCTGGTTGCGGCCTTTTTTGTTGTCTCGCCGCTCTCTGATTTCGTCTGTTCCCAGCGTGACGACAGAAAAGAATTCCCCCTCTTTTTCGTCGAAGCGTGCAGACAATTCAGAGCAAAGCGTGAGCAAAACAGGCCGCTGGAGGCGCGTATGTTCGATCAACTCCAGCAGGTCATCAACGAGTTCCTTCTTGACGGTGAAGCGCGTGGGCACAGCGCCTACACGACACGGGCCTACCGGAACGCCTTCCGGTTCTTCACCGAATGGCTGGCCGAGCGGAAGGTAGAACGCATTGGACAGCTCACCCCCTCGCTGCTGCGGGAGTACGCCGTGCACTGCTCGGCCACCCTGTCCCCAGGCGGGGCCCATGCCCGGCTGCGTCCCATCAAGACCCTGCTCAAATGGGCACAGCAGGAGGAACTGATCTCCCAGGACCTCACGCGTCGGCTGCCCATGCCCAAACTGTTGCGGGAGCCGCTGCCCGCGGTGCGCTTCTCGGACTTCCAGAAACTGCTGGGGGCGGCCAAGGTCAAGTCCCGCTGTCCGCTGCGTGATGTGGCGCTCCTGACGGTGCTGTACGACACGGGCCTCCGGGCCTCGGAGGCGCTGGCCCTGCAACTGGACGACATCCGCCCGGAAGGGTTCATCCTGGTCCGCCAGGGCAAGGGGGGCAAGTCGCGCTCGGTGCCCATCGAGCGGCCCACCCTGAAGGCCATCCGCGCCTACGTGCATCAGGAACGGCATGAAGAGCCCGTCTCGGATGCCCTCTTCCTGGCTGGGGACCGTGCCATGAGTCGGGGAACGCTGGACAAGATGCTTGAACGCCTCTGCGAGTTCGCGGGCCTGCCACGCCTGAGCGCCCACACCTTCCGCAGAGGCTTCGCCGTGCAGTACCTCCGCAATGGTGGGGACGTGTTCACCCTGCAGCGCATCTTCGGCCACACCTCCCTGGAGATGACCAACCGCTACGCCCAGCTTCTCGACGATGATGTAAAGCTCGCTCACCGCCGCTCGTCTCCCCTGCGTAGCCGGAAGGAGTGAGCATGGCCCGCATTGACGCCTCGTTCGAAGCGTTTCTTGAGGAGCGCCGTGCCTCTGGCCTCAGTGACGCGGGAGAGTCCTACTTCCGGGACGCCTGGAGAGCCTTCCGGCAGATGCCGGGGTCCGCTCGGCCAACTCAGGAGACGGTCCGCTCCTTTCGCCTTCACATGAATACGCAGGATCAGCCCACCGCCAGAAGGCAGCTCAGTGCGCTGTTGTCGGTGCTGACCTGGTTGCAGGACCTGGAGATCATCCCTCCCTTTCCTCTCCCGCCCAGGCCCACCGTGCAGCGGGTGGTCGGACGCCCGGCGATGACCGAGCCAGAAGTGCAGGAACTGGTACAGGCGATCCCAGACGAGGGCCCCCGGACCCTGGCCGCCCTCGTCTACCTCACGGGGCTCCGGGCTCAGCGGCTGATTGAGCTGCGTCCGGAGCAGGTTCGGCCGGATGGGTTTGTGCTGATCGGCCCCAATCCGCGGACCCGGTCCTTCGTGGGGCTGCGCGGCAACGCGGCGGCGCTGGTGCAGCAGTGGAGCCAGGCGAGGCAACCCCAGGCAACGACCTTCCTGCACGACGACCTGGGGCACCCCCTGACGCTGAAAGCCGCTTCGGACGCCCTGCGGGGAGCTGGACAGGCCATTGGACGACCGGCCGTCGGCTTCGGCCACTTGCAGTACGCGCACCTGCTGCTGATCGCCGCCGCCGCATCCATCTTCAGTCGGGACCTCCTGGAGACTTGGCTTCAACAGCCCTTCCGGGTGCGGTACCTGCGCGTTCCGAATCTCTACGCCCGCCGTGAGGCCCTTCCCCGCATCACGCCCTTCGGCCTGATCTGGGACGGCAAGAAGACCTGAAGTTCCCACCACATCCGTTTTGCCCCTCGACCATCTAACAGGTGATCCACTCGCCTGTTAGTGGACCTTCATGCTCCAAGGAGAAAACCATGACCAAACCCCTGAAGATCCGTGCTTCCAACCACATCCTCCCCACCTACGCGAACTTCGCAGTTTTGGACACCAAGAAGGACGAGGTGGTGCTGAACTTCTGCTTCGCCGAGGGGGACACGAAGCACCCCGAAGCGGTCCTCGTCCACAAAGTCGTGATGACCCCACTGAACCTCCAGAGCCTCCACACCCGTATCGGGGAACTGCTGGAGGCCTACCAGATGCGCCACGGTCTACTGGGGAAGTGAAGTAGCCTCAAGTACCGTGACTGAGGACATTGCCAACGATGAGCTGCGTCCAGACCATGTGCCTGCCTCCGATGCTGACTGGTTCACGCTGAGCACCTTCGCCCTGACCTTCGATGGTTACGAGCAGTCGGGCGGCTTTGAACGGTGCGGCGACCTTGCCAACGCCACACTGGAGCGGTTCAACACCACGGGCGAGGTGTCCGATGACCTGAACGTCTTGCGCTCCTGTCTGTTCTTCGAGCAGCGCCGTTGGCGCCACTTCGGGGAAGAGCCAGGAGACAGGGACATGAGGTACATCCGCGCCCTCGTCGAGGCCATCCGGCGACACGTTGAAGGTGGAGCCACGCTGGCGGGGTAAGCGGCGAGCCACCAGCGAGTTACCGGGGAAATCTCTTCTCCTGCGTCGGAGGCTCCCAACCCCCCTCCTCCACTCGCTCAGGCAAAAAGTACCCCCCCACCCCATGTGCGGCGAGCCCCAGGCTGTCCGCGTCCGCACCCACACGCGGCAGTGGACCACCCTTGGCCCTACCGGGCCCAGAGGCTGAGGGAGTGGCCTCCATTCGGGATTCTGAGACTCGCTGGAGAGTCGGCGCGACAGGGAGGGTGACCTCAACCATGCCCGCACCCCACTCCCTTCCGAGCGGACTCGCTGTGCGACTTCCATGTGGGGAGTGCGGCCTACCGGCCGCAGAGTTGTGGGGGAGCCTGCCGCTGCGCTGTCCCAGTTCTCCAGGCAGGATTGACTTCCGTGGGCTTCGCCCCAGCCAACTCCCCCTGCGGTTGGCAGGCCGTCGAGGCTTGGCAGAACTCCCCGGAATTGCAGAGCGGAGCAGATGCACCCGTACACTGAAGTACACCTCCGCTCCTGTGAAGTGCCCTGCTGCTCTCGCTGGCCGGTTGTTGCCCGGCGCCTGTTGACCTGAAATCCCTCATCTCCCATTCAACCCAGCCGTAGGGCTGGGTTTCTGCGGCCTGTGGCCGCAGACGTTGGTCTGTCGTCATTGTGGTCCTTTTGCCTGCGCCGGTCCGTTTCCGGCCAGCGAAGGGAATCCTCACCCCACTCCTCGTCTCTCTGGAGGTCCCCCCTGTTCCCGACCCTGTACCCTCCCGGCTGTTGGGCAGCAATCCCGCAGTTCGGTTCACTTCCCTTGAGTAAAGAAGTTCAGGACAAGCCCCTTCTCCTCAACGTCGTCCCAGACGCCCTTTTGTCAACATGCCTGTTCGCATCTCAACTGACGCTGTAAAAAACCTGCTCCACCAGATCAAGGGGGTTCCTGGGGTTTACGTCCTGAGAGCCCCTCCTGGTGATGGGAAGACCGATGCAGTGATCCAGGCTCTGGCCTCACTCCGCTCTGTCAAGGGGCTGAGACGCATCCTTTACGCCACCCACGCGACCCTGGGCGAGAACGCTGTGGGGCGGGAGGTGCAGCGCCGCTTTGGTCAAGTGCTGAGTAGCAAGCCAGAGATTGTTCGGGGGCGCAAGCACTTCGACACGGAGGAGGAGTACGAGAAGCAGTTCAAGCAACCCTGGAACAAAGGGATCAAGATCATCGCCCACGCCCATCTGGAAGCGGTGTTCAGTACCCGGCCATCCAAGGCTGGTGACTTCCTGCGCCATGCCGAGTTGCTGGTCGTTGACGAGGATCCCCTCTTCTCTTTGCTGGTTCGCTCCTCCGAGGACTTCAAGGATGTGTCCGCGCTGCGCTGTGACGCCCTGTTCCGCCTGGCCGCGCCCGATCCTTTCACGCACGCATTGGTGGCCCTCTGGACCGACATCAAGGCTCATCTGCCGGTATCCGGTGTGGACGGGTGGAATAGCTGGGGAGACAGCAAGGCGCGACCTGACCGCCACAGCCTGACGGGTGAGGCGTTCTGGGAGCACATCGCCGAACGTATGCCGGAGTATGCAGCGTTCGACAGGAGGTCGTTTGAGGGGACATTGGCTGCCATCAACTCGGACTTGAGCCGTCAGGGACGAGAGGAGCGGCTTCCAGTGTCGTTGGTGGCTCAGGCGTTGGAGGAAGATCTCAGTGCCTCGCAGCACGGCCAGTACAGTCACCGGTTCGGCCTGTTCTGGAAGGACGACCCGGCGAAAGCCACCTTCCGCTTCGATCTTCGCGTGCCCATTGCCCTCCCCTGCCCAGTTCTCGTTCTGGACGCTTACGCCACCCAGAAGACCTACGACGCCCTCTTCACACCCTTCCCAGTCAGGCTGATCACTGAGTTCGACAGGCGGCTGCCCTTGGAGATTGAGGTGATCAACGAAAAGCCATTCACCTACCGGGACTTCTCAGAGCCGGAACGAGTCAAAACCACCAGGGCACAGGTCACTCGAACGGTTGCCGAACTCTTGGATCAGAGCCATCAACACGTGCTGGTCCTTGCCCCACAAGAGTTCAACAAACAAAGTCATCCCTGGACGGTCATGCTCACCATGATGCTGGAGCTTTACGAGGTTGCCAGACGGGCTGAGGGATTTCATTGGTGGGCCGGCCGTGGGAAGAACGCCTGGACCGGTTGGCATGTGGTCGCGGTCTTCCCGCCATATCTGCCCCGGACATTCCGAGATCATGACCTTGCAGCCCTTTGGCCTTACAGCGCGGATGCCCGTCAAAGCGCCATGAAGCACATCACTCAAAGTGAGCTCCTGCAAATGCTTCATCGCGGGCGACAACCTCACTTTGATGGGGAGCACCGCCCCAGGGTGATCACGTTCTTCGATCCGGACCTTCCCAGTGAATACTGGCACCGTGTACCTACTCAGTCGTCGGTGACGTTTGAAGCAGGCAAGCAGCTTGACGGGTGGAAGGACGCGGTGAGGGTGATCTCGAAGGAGTTGCTGCAAGTCTTTGGCTGTGTCCCTGTTGCTGCTCTGGAAACGTTGGGACTGCTTCCCTTCCGTCATGACGACCTGGAGAGGCAGGCAAGACAGTCGGCCAATCTGCGAAAAGGGCTCCAGCGAGCTAAGACGCCTGAACTGCACCACTGGCGGCGGACAGGTCAGCTCAAGAAGTATCGGATCGCCGAATACAACGACTCCAGCTTCATTGGAGTGCGCTGCTACGGCGGAAACGACCGAGCCCCGCTGTACCAGATTCTCCAAGGCATGGGCCTTCAACGTGTTGAGCGGTCCAGGACTTTCACGCGTGACATCGGATCGGATGGGGGCATCGTCTTTGCGCCCGCAGGTACGACGGAGGCTGATGTGCTGCCTGTGCTCCGCCTCCTGCTGGCCGGTACTTCCACCCCCGGTGGTCAGCCAAGTGCGGCGAGCCGGAACAACTCTGTTGGAAATCAACGGGAGTGCGTGTGAACCACCCAGAACAAGCGGCAAACCTGGCCTACGACTTCTTCCGCCGCACTTCCCCTCCGCGCCCATCCGGGCGTTTTTTCATGCCATGAACACCCCGAACCCCACCCAACGTCAGCGCCTGGAGCGCCGCCGAGCACGTCTTCAGGACCGTCAGGATCGGCTCTACCAGCTCCTGATCCGCAGCCGCGCCCCCGTCCTGCCTGCCAAACGGCTGGCTTCGTTTATGGCCGTATCCGAGGAACTGCTCGACGTGGAGCGCCAGATTGCCCGGCTCTCTGGAAGCGCCGAGCAGAACCCCGCACCCTGACCCACCGCCCTCTCGCCCCGGCCCCGCGCCGGGGCTTTCTCTTGGAGGTTTGCATGTCCACATCCACGATCAGTGCCTTGCTTCAACGCCGCCGCCAGCTCTGCCGCCAGCGTGACCGCCTCGTTCGCAGGTGGCTCGGCCACCACTTTGCGGCGCCCGGCGCAAGAACGCCCCACTGGGCGGCCGACATCAAAGCGCAACTTGAGGAACTCGACGCACAACTGGCGTCCCTGACCCAGAGCCCAGCCGTCGAGGCGGCCTGATGCCCCACAACAAGATCACGCCGCAGCAGGAGCAGGCCATCCTTGACGCCCACGGCAAAGGGCTCACGGACAGCGCGATTGCTTCCCGGCTCCGCCTCAGCGCCCGCACCGTCGCCAACTACCGCCGTGCCCACAGCCTCCCCACCAACGCGCCCAACCTGCGGACCGCGCTGTACGGCGAACACCTGGTCGTCGAACAGGGCCGTCAGATGGGCCTCCCGACCATTCACATGGCGGCCCAGCACCGGGACCATCCGTATGACGTGCTGGTCGGCGGGTGGCGGGTGGAGGTGAAGGTCGTCCATGACTCCCGGCTCCCGGATGTCTTCCGGTTTTCCCTCTCCCCCACCCGCAAGGGGAAGTACGCCGACCCGCGTCAGGTCAAGGACTACGCCCGTGACTGCGATTTTCTGGTGCTGGTGTGCAAATCCAAGGGTGGCAAACCACCCCAGGTTTTCGTCATGACTCCCGCAGAAGCTGGAGAATACGTCCGGATCGATCTGAACAACCTGGGCACCTACAGCAGCTACCAGAATGCCTGGCATCGTCTGGCTCCGCCTGTCGCCGAGGCCGCCTGAATGCAAATGCGGCAAGAGTCGACACGCTTCCTGGGTAGACTGCGCCCACGCGCACCACCGGGCTCGTCCCGGCGACCGAGGAGGACGATGCTACCGGAGCAGCAAGCCCGTCAGGTGATCGACGCCCAGCTTCAGGCCGCAGGCTGGGTCGTGCAGGACTACAAGAGCGCCAACCTGTTCGCGGCAGACGGCGTGGCGGTGCGGGAGGTGCCCACGGCGGCCGGTCCCTGCGACTACATGCTGTTCTGGAAGCGCCAGGCGGTTGGGATCATCGAGGCCAAGCCCAAGGGCACCTCCCTCGTCGGCGTGAGCGAGCAGACCGAGAAGTACACCGTCGGCCTGCCTGCGTTCATCAAGGTGGCGGGAACGCCCTTGCCCTTCGGCTACGAGGCGAACAGCGTGCAGGTCCAGTTCCGGGACTTCCGGGACCCGGACAGCCGCTCCCGGCCCGTGTTCCACTTCCACAAGCCGGAGACGCTGGGCGCCTGGCTCAAAGAGGCCCAGACCCTGCGGGAACGCCTTCGCCATCTGCCGCCGCTGGCCCGGACCGGCCTGCGGGACGCCCAGTTCGAGGCGATTACCCACCTGGAACGCTCCTTCGCGCTGGGGCACCCCCGCGCCCTGATCCAGATGACAATGGGCAGCGGCAAGAGCTTCACAGCGGTGGCGAGCACCTACCGCCTGCTCAAGCACGCCGGAGCCAGACGGGTTCTCTTTCTGGTGGACCGGGGCAACCTCGGCAAGCAGGCGCTTGGCGAGTTCAGCAACTTCGACACCCCGGACGACGGGCGCAAATTCACCGAGCTGCACGTTGTCCAGCACCTGACGATCAACCGGATCGACCCGGACGCCCAGGTCGTCATCACCACCATCCAGCGGCTGTACTCCATCCTGCGCGGCGAAACCGAGTTCGACGAGGAGAACGAGGAGCGCAGCGAGTTCGAGCTGGGGAGCGAGGCGGCCCAGGAGGCGGCCCGCACCGTCACCTACAACCCACGGGTTCCCATCGAGACGTTCGACTTCATCATCACCGACGAGTGCCACCGCTCCATCTACGGCACCTGGCGGCAGGTGCTGGAGTACTTCGACGCCTTCCTGACCGGCCTGACCGCCACGCCGAGCGCCCAGACCATCGGCTTCTTCAACAAGAACCTCGTCATGGAGTACGGCCATGAGCGGGCGGTGGTCGACCGCGTGAACGTCAACTTCGACGTGTACCGCATTCGCACCGAGATTACCGAGCAGGGCGGCAAGGTCAGTGCTGGGCACTTCCTCGACTACCGTGACAAGGAGACGGGAAAGGTGCGCTGGGAGGAGCTGGCGGATGACTTCGAGTACGCGGCCAACCAACTCGACCGCAGCGTGGTCGCGGTGGACCAGATCCGCACCGTCATCCGGCACTACCGGGACGCGGTGCTGCCACAGGTCTTCCCGACGCGCCAGTACGTGCCCAAGACGCTGATCTTCGCCAAGAGCGACGCCCACGCCGACGACATCCTGAAGATCGTCCGGGAGGAGTTCGGCAAGGGCAACGACTTCGCCAAGAAGATCACCTACGGGGTCACGGGCGAGCGCACCGACGACCTCATCAAGAAGTTCCGGGTGGAGCACAACCCCCGCGTGGTCGTGACGGTGGACATGATCGCCACCGGGACGGACGTGAAGCCGCTGGAGGTCTTGATCTTCATGCGGGACGTGAAGTCGCGCTCGTACTTCGACCAGATGAAGGGCCGGGGCACCCGCGTGGTCAGCCGCGACGAGTTGAAAGCCGTGAGCGAGGACGCCGAGGAGAAGACCTTCTTCCTGCTGGTGGACGCGGTGGGCGTGACCGAAAGCGACAAGAGCGAGGCCAAGCCCCTGGAGAAGAAGCGAGGCGTGAGTTTCGAGAAGCTGCTGCATGCGGTCGGGATGGGCGACCAGAGCGACGATGCCCTGACCTCGCTGGCCGGACGCTTGGCCCGGCTGAACCAGACCCTGACGGGTGAGCAGCGCAGTGACCTCGAAGCCGAGGCGGGGCAGCCGCTGGGGACCCTGATCGGCACCCTCCTGAGGGCCACGCGGCCAGAGCAGGCCCAGCAGCGGGCCGCCGAGGTGGCGGCTGCGGAAGATCGGGCCGTGACTCCGCAGGACGTGGAGGACGCCGCAGAAGCCCTCCGGGACGAGGCCGTGCGGCCATTCGGCAACCCCAAGTTCAGGGACCAACTGGTAAGGGTGCAGCGGCTGAACGAGGTCGCCATCGACACGGTGAGCCAGGACCGGGTGATTTCCGGCGAGCATGTGGAGCGGGAGGACGAGGATGCCCTGGCCCTGCGCGTGGCCGAAGGGCGGGTCAGGACCTTCCGGCAGTTCATCGAGGAGCGCAAGGACGAGATCGACGCGCTGAGCATTCTGTACGCCCAGCCCTACGCGCAGCGGCACGTGACCTTCCGTCAGATCAAGGAGCTGTCGAAGGCCCTCCAGGGGCAGGACCCCCACCTGACCCCGGAGAACCTGTACGCCGCCTACCAGCGGCTGGAGGCTGGGCGGGTGCGCAATGCCGGGCCGGGTCGAACCCTGACCGATCTGGTGGCACTGGTGCGGTTCGCCACCGAGAAAACCGAGGTGCTGGAACCCTTCGCCTCGACGGTGGACAGCCGCTTTCAGACGTGGCTGCAGGGTCAGGAGGCCCAGGGCCGGACCTTCACGGCCGAGCAGCGGCAGTGGCTGGACCTGATCCGGGCACAGGTCGGCAAGTCGCTGGAGGTGCAGGAGCGCGACCTGAAGGACACGCCCTTCAACGAGTTCGGGGGCCTGTACCGCGCCAAGCAGGTCTTCGGTGAGCAGGAACTGCGGAAGCTGCTGGAGGAACTGACCGAGGTACTGGCGGCATGAACAGGGAGACAAACCTCCCCGCCCTTATGCACCGTCGCCTCCTCGCACTGGTGGACGAGTTGCACCGGGTGGGCTTCGAGCAGGTGCGTTTTGCCCGCAGTCGAGCCACGCAGCATGTCCGTCTTCAGGTCTACGCCGCCTGCCACGTTCGGGAACTCGACTGGCTGGTCACGCCCTCCTCTACGGCCTTCCTTCTGTCCGACGCCTCGGTCATCCTCATGCGACGCGACGACCGCCACCTGGCCCTGAAGTGGGAGGAGCTGTTGCGGGGTGACCTGAAGCCCCGGCACCTCGCCGGGCAGTTCATCCTCGACTTTCCGGAGATCATGCGACCGGCCTACGCTGCCGACCACGACTACCGCCAGTGGTTCCGAACCCTGCGGCCCCACGTGCAGGCAGGCAAACTCCCGGTGACCTATGACGAGGACGCCATGATCCACAACCTCGCTCCAGACTTCACGCGACATGTCGAGCTGAGGGATCTGGCAGGCCGGGTTGAACTGCTGCCTGCGCCGCCCCGCAACCCCCACCTTCCCGATCCCGTTTGAGAGAATGCCGCGATGACCACCCTCGCTGAACCTGCCATCACCCCGTCCGAGCAGCCTCCCCTGCCGCCTGGCTGGGTTTGGACAACGCTCGGCGAAATCTCAGCTATCAAGGGGGGCATTACCAAAGACACAAAGAAGCAGTATGAAAAAGCCGTAGAGGTGCCATATCTCCGAGTTGCGAATGTACAACGCGGCTTCTTCAATCTTTCAGAAGTGAAAACGATTTGCGTTCCGAGTGATAAACTTCATGACCTTCTGCTTCAATCTGGAGATATTCTCTTTAATGAGGGTGGTGACAGGGACAAGCTGGGGCGAGGCTGGGTATGGAAGTCAGAAGTAGACCCTTGCACCTTCCAAAACCACGTGTTTCGAGCACGGCCTCGGCTACAAGAATTGGAGCCGAAGTTCTTTTCGTGGTATGGAAATACACTTGGGCGCACTTACTTCGATAAGATGGGCAAGCAGACCACTAATCTTGCCTCCATCAACATCACCATACTGGCTGCCCTACCTGTGCCCCTCCCACCCCTCGCCGAGCAGCAACGGATCGTCACCCGGATTGAAGAGCTGTTTAGCAAGCTGGACGCGGGCGTCTCAGAGCTGAAACGCACCCAGGCTCTCCTGAAACGCTACCGTCAGAGCCTGCTGCACGCTGCCGTCACTGGGGAACTGTCGCGGGAATGGCGGGAGGCGAACCCGGCGCCTGAGACTGGCACGGAACTGCTGCACCGCATTTTGAAAGAGCGCCGAGCACAGTGGGCACAGAGCGGCAAGAAGGGCAAGTACAAGGAACCGCAGGGACCGGAGGCGGCGGGGCTCCCGGAGTTACCGCACGGTTGGACATGGGCAAGTGTTGAACAAATCGCTCTCTTGGTCACGGATGGGGACCACAACCCACCGAAAAGGGTGGCGTCCGGCATTCCCCACCTGACTGCCAAGAACATCAGAAACTGGCATGTAAACTTTGACGGCTGTACGTATATTGCCGAGAGTGATTTTGAACGCGTAAAATTGCGCTACTCTCCGCAACCATCAGACCTTCTAATTACATGCGTTGGGACCATTGGTCGCACTGCCATCGTTCCAAGAGGCATTGAGTTCAGTCCAGATAGAAACCTCGCTGCTATACGCGTAGGGCCTTACGACATGAATGTTGACTTCCTACAGATTGCCCTCAATGCTCCAGTAACCCAGGAGCTTATGCGCGGGGCTTCCGGGTCCACTGCTCAACCACATCTCTACTTAAGCGAAATTCGAGCTCTTCCGATCAGTCTGCCACCCATCCCTGAACAGACCTACATCGTCTCAGAAGTCGAACGCCGCCTGTCCATCCTCGACAACATGGAGGCCACCGTAGCCGCCGAGCTGAAGCGGGCCGAGGCCACGCGGCAAAGCATTCTGCACCGGGCCTTCACGGGTGAACTGGTGCCCCAGGATCCGGCAGACGAGCCGGCCAGCGTGTTGCTGGAGCGCATTCAGGCCGAGAAGGTCAAGGCCGGAGCCAAGGCCATGCGGGCAGGCACGGGGAAACGGGGCCGTCCCCGCAAGACCGACTCCTCGCCCAAGCTTCTGTGATCCGCAGTCGCAAATGCGGCCTCGCCGTCACGCCCACCCTTTTATGCTGACCTCACATGCGTAGTCTGTTCTGTCTCGCCCTGCTGAGCCTGTCCACCGCCGAAGCCGCCACCGTTCCACTCCGCAGCCTGCTTGCCAGTGGCTCGAACGTGGTCGGCTCCCTCCGGGTGGACGAGGACGTGTTCTACGTCGAGCGCAAGACCGGAGAGGGCCGCAACCTGACGCTGGCCGTCGGTCAGGCCCAGTTGGCCCGTGCTGGCCGCGTAAGTGCCGTGCGCGTCCTTGCCATGCGGGAGTACCTCACGCCGGGCGAACGGTCCATCTTCACCAAGATGGTGCTGGACACGGCCCTGAAGTGCTTCAACCTGCGCTCGGAGCGCAAGGCCGCCATCACCACCTGGCTGAACCGCCAGAACGCGTCGAGCATTCGCGATGTCGCGCAGAACTTCGGCCCCATGAACCTGCGCTTCACCCGCGACATCAGCGACGACGGCCGCTACTACACCTACGTGGAAATGCGCCGCACCGGGACGCCTGGGGTGGCTCCCTGGATCAACTACTGCACCCCGTGAGGTGGGTGCTGCTGTGCTGGGCGCTGGGGGCGGGTGCCACGCAGGCCCTGAGTGCCCAGGACCGAGCGGCGGCCCTGAGGCTGGTGCAGGCGTATCCGGCGCACCTTGGGGGCGTCGAGGGCGATGAGCTGATCTGGAAGGATGGGACGCGAATGCCCCTCAGACGGGCCAACGCCCCGACCTACGTCAGCCTGCTCAACGCCCCAGGGCTGCTCAACCAATTGGACACGCGCTACCCCGCGTGTGCGCCCCTGCGAACTCCGGCCCGGAATGAAGACCCCGGCCGGGTACGCTACGAGCCGCTGTTCCGCAAGATGTACGGGGGCACGCCCCAGGAGGTGCAGCGGCACCTGGTGGCTGTGAACTGGTTCGGCCAGCGCCTGCTGGTTACCCAGGTCAACGGAGCCGCCGCCTCGCTGCGGCAGGTGGCGGGGGACCTCGCCAGAAGGCCCCACCTGTTGCCCTACGCACGGCCCAGTGCGGGGACGTTCCTGTGGCGCAAGGTGGCCCGCACGCCGCGGCTCAGCGTCCACGCGTTCGGGGCGGCCATTGACCTGAACACGGCGCAGTCGAACTACTGGCAGTGGGAAGGCTACGCCGAGGGGCAGGCCGGGATCCGGTACCGCAACCGAATGCCCGCCGAACTCGTCCACCTCTTCGAGCGCCGGGGATGGATCTGGGGCGGACGCTGGTACCACCACGACACCATGCATTTCGAGTACCGCCCGGAGCTGACCCAGGCATGTGGCCCCCTGACGCCATCTGCGGGCCGCTGAGCGGCGGCCCTCCCCTATCCTGGGTCCGTGACCACCGTCAACCCCGCTCAGCTCGTCGCCCGCGTCTGGAACCTCGCCCACGTGCTTCGCAATGACGGCGTGGGCTACGGCGACTACCTGGAGCAGATCACCTTCCTGCTGTTCCTGAAGATGGCCTCCGAGATGGAGGGTGACCCCGACGCCCCACAGGTGCCAGAGGCGTACTCCTGGGACCGGCTGCAGGGCCTGAGCGGGGCAGAGCTGGAGACGCAGTACCGCAAGACGCTGGAGGAACTGGCGAAGGAGCAGGGCCTGCTCGGCGTCATCTTCCGCAAGGCGCAGAACAAGATCAACGACCCGGCCAGCCTCAAGCGGGTGGTTAGCCTGATCGACCAGCAGCAGTGGTCGGGGCTGCCCTTCGACGTGAAGGGCGAGATCTACGAGGGCCTGTTGCAGCGCAACGCCGAGGACGTGAAGGGGGGTGCGGGACAATACTTCACGCCCCGGCCCCTGATCGACGCGATGGTGGAGGTCACCCGGCCCAAGCCCGGCGAGACGATTGCCGACCCGGCGTGCGGCACCGGAGGCTTCCTGCTGGCCGCCCGCGACTACCTGACGAAGAACCATGCCCTCGACCCCGACGAGCGCGAAGACCTGCGGGAGCGGACCTTCTACGGGGCCGACATCGTGGACAGCGTGGTGCGGCTGGCCGCGATGAACATGTTCCTGCACGGGATCGGCGGTCAGACGACGCCGGTTCACCGGGAAGACAGCCTCGCCAAAGCACCCGGCCAGCGGTTTGACATCGTGCTCGCCAACCCGCCCTTCGGCGTGAAAGGCGCCCTGGTAGAGCTGGACGAGGACGGCAAGGTGACCCGCCAGCAGCAGAGCTACAGCCGGGACGACTTCACTGTGTCGACCAGCAACAAGCAATTGAACTTCCTTCAGCACATCCTCTCCATGCTGAAGGTTGGAGGCCGGGCTGCGGTGGTCGTCCCCGACAACGTGCTGTTCGAGGCCGGAGCAGGTGAGGCCCTACGGCGACGGCTGCTGCGGGACTGCGACCTGCACACGATCCTGCGGCTGCCGACGGGGATCTTCTACGCGCAGGGCGTGAAGGCAAATGTGCTCTTCTTTGACCGCCATGCCAGCGGTGAGACGGACCGGACGAAGGCGGTGTGGTTCTACGACCTGCGGACGAACATGCACTTCACCCTGAAGACGCGGCCCATGCGCCCGGAGGACCTGCGCGACTTCGTGGAGGCGTACCAGGCCGAGGATCGCAGCCAGCGTCAGGAGTCGGAGCGCTTCCGGAAATACGACCTGGCCGACCTGCTCGCCCGTGACAAGGTGAACCTCGACGTGTTCTGGCTCAAGGACGACAGCTTGGAAGAAGGCAGCGACCTGCCCGCGCCGGGGGTCCTGGCGGCGGAGATCGTGGAGAGCCTGGAAGCGGCGCTCGACGAGTTCCGCCAGGTCGCAGAGGAATTGGTGCCGACCCAGTAAGAGGCACTTTGGAAGAGTGCTGTTGAACCCACCGGGTACTCAACGGCACTCAGTCCTTTTGGAGGCTTCCATGCTCAAACACTCAACACGACTTGCTCTCATCGCGCTGGGCACGCTGATGTGCTCGACCACCACCCATGCACAGCTCGGCTACCCGATCAACAGTAAGGCTCTCAAACCCTGCGGCTCAGCGGAGAAGTGCAAGTTCATCTCCAAGACGAGCCGTGCGCCCTCACCCTTCACGGACTACAGCTACCAGATCGTCAACCGAAACCTCAAAGTCATCCTGACGACGTACAAGGGGGACACGGGCGGGGAAGTCATCATCTCGTCAGAGTACGTCGCCACGCGGTTTCCTCTGACGAACGCTGACAAGACGTTCCTCCTCAAAGCCATCGAGAGGGAAACGAAAGGGAAGTACCCGATGTCGCTCTTCGACAAGTGCTTCGCCCAGATTGACAAGCAGCCGGAAGATGCGTATGGCAATGAAGAGGTCATGCTGGCGACGGAGGATGTTGGAGTGCGGTGCTTCAAGCGCCGCTACACCCACTGGTACGCCTCTGGGGTGCGGGTTTTCTACCCGATGCATTAGCCGACTGCAGCCTGCTGGCCGGTCATTGCAACTCGGAACATTGTAGAATCCACCCCAGCGGAAGCGTGTCTCATTCTTCAGGCTGGCAGACGGAAAGCGCCGTGTAGGACGCGTTGTACCTCCGGGAACAACTGGAAAGCGTGTGTACGGGCAACCGTACCGAGAGTTCGAATCTCTCCCGTTCCGCCAGCCAGAAAAAGAGTGCCGCAGCCGCTGGTTGCGGCCTTTTTCGTTTTCTGTCGCCGCACATTTGCAGCAGCCCCGGCCGTTACGCTGGAGCATGGAGCCATGACCGACGCGCTGCTGACCCTGCCGCTGTGGCTGCCCGCCGCGCTGTTCCTCGCTTACAGCGTGATGGGCCTCGTCGCCCTGGGCGAGCGCTCACGCACTGGGGTGGCCTCCGCTGGCTGGCGGGCAGCGACGTATCTGGCGATGGCGGCGGCTTGCGGGCCACTCGCGTGGGCACCCTTCGACGCGCTTCTGGGAGGCAACGGGGCAGGCGTGAACAGCCGGTGGCCGCTGTTTTTCCTGGCGCTCGGAGCGGTTCTGTATCTGCCCACCGTGCGGCTGACGCGCCGGGGACGCGGCGGGCGGCTCACGGTGGGGCTGCGGCTGTGGCCTTTGAATTTCCTGCTGCTGATCGTGCTGTGGGGCGGATGGAACCCGGTGGCCCTCCCGCGCTGACGCCTACCCCCGCCCCACCCGCCACGCGCTCCACAGCGGCAGCAGCGCCAGCCCCGCGCACGCGGAGGCCAGCGCCGGAAACCCGAGCCGCGCGATCACGAGGCCGCCCAGCAACGTCCCCGCCCCGGCAGCCACATACCCCAGCCCATCGGTCAGACCCTGCGCGGCCGGGTGGCGCGAGAGCGCCTTGCTGCCCGCCACGAAGGCCAGATTCCACCCCAGCCCCAGCACGAACATGCTGACGCCCAGCCACGCGGCCCCCGGCAGCGTCGCGCTGAGGGCCGCCGCCGCCAACAGCACCGAGCCGCCCACATACCCCACCCGCACCCCCAGGCGGTCGATCAGCGGCCCGGTCAGCCAGCCGAAGCCGAACATGCCGACGATGTGCCCCGAGATCAGCGCGGCGACCCCCGCGTGGTCCACCCCCATCTCGTGGGCGCGGTGGGGGGTTAGGCTCATCAGGGTAACCATCAGGCCCTGCGCGGTGGCGAGGGCGAGGGCGGTGGAGCGCACGCCGGGTATTCGGAAGGTGGCCGCAAAGCTGGGCCGCGCCCCCCTGACCTGCCCCGCCGGACCCGAGACCGGACGCCATGCCAGCATCAGGAGGGCCGCCACCCCCAGCAGGCCCCCGCCGACCAACCACCCGGCGACCTCCGGGGTGGTGCCCAGCCGTTCGCCCAGACGCTCTACCCCACCGGAGAAGCCGGTCATCAGCAGCGAGCCCACCACGCTCATCAGCATCAGCAGACCCAGGGCAGTGCCCCGGCGCGAGTCGGGCACGCTCTCGGCGGCGGCGTAGCGGGCCTGTTGATACCCGCCCTGCGCCGCGCCCATCAGCGAGGCCCCCAGCAGGAAGACGGGAAGCAGGCCCGCCCGCGCCCCCACGAAGCCCAGCCCCGCGCCCACGGCGCCCAACGCGAAGGCCGAGGCCAGCCCCACCCGCCGCCCCCGCGACAGCATCAGCGCCCCGAACAGGCCCGCCGAGAGCGCCGCCGACGCGCTGATCAGGGTGGCGGGCAGGCCGATCAGCGACCCGAAGCCCAGGTTGCCCACCACCAGCGCCGCGAGGATGGTGCTGACGGTGGTGGCCCCAGTCGCCAGCGCCTGCGCCGCGTACAGCGGAAAAAGCCGCCCCAGCGGGAGGGCAGGGGCGGCGGCCGGAACGGCAGGGGCGGGCGGCTCAGCCACCCTGGGCGGCCCAGCGTTCGGCAACGGCGGTCTTGAGGTAGGTGGCGGCGTCCTCGGTGCTGGCGCCCGGCGTGAATACGCGGCCCACGCCCAGCTCCTCCAGCTTGGGGAGGTCCTGATCGGGAATGATGCCCCCGCCGAAGAGGATGATGTCCGAAGCGCCGCGTTCACGCAGCAGGGCGGACACCTCGCGGAAGTAGTGCATGTGGGCGCCCGACAGGACACTGAGGCCGATGGCGTCCACGTCCTCCTGAATGGCGGCGTTCACGATCATCTCGGCGGTTTGGCGCAGACCGGTGTACACGACTTCCATTCCGGCGTCACGCAGGGCGCGGGCCACCACCTTGGCCCCCCGGTCGTGGCCGTCCATGCCGGGCTTGGCGATCAAGACCCTGATGCGGCGATCTTCCATAGTCTGTTTCCTCCTCGAAACTGCTCTTGGGGCGCATTGTAGCCGCCCCCCGCGTGCGGAATCTTCAGGCACGGGTCACCCGGACGCCTCAGACTGGGAGGATGCGTTTCCTCCTGCCCCTGAGTCTGGCTCTGACGAGTGCGGCCCAGGCCGCCGCGCCCTTTCCAGCCCCCATGCAGACGCTGAACCATCCGGGGGCACGGTCGGCTGTCCACGTCGATGGCCAGCGAACCCTGGCCGTGGATGACGACGGCGCGACGGCCGTGCTGGTGCCCCGGCAGGGTCCAGCCCGCGCGGTGACCTTCCCTGGCAACGGCAAGTTGCGCTCGCCCACCGTGACGCCGGAGGGCCGCACCCTGGCCGTGCAGCTCGCCTTCGACGAATGCCAGGTTGTCGTCTGGGACGTGACGGCGGGGCGCCAGGTCGCGGCGGTGCAGGGTGACTTCACCCACATCTTCGGCTGCGACCGACCCGAGGGAGGCGAGTTCAACTTCGACACGCACTTCACGCCGGATGGTCGGTTCCTCCTCACGCGGGACGACTCGGGCCTGCGCCGCTGGGACGCCCGCACGGGGAAGCTGCTCCGGACGCAGCCGGGAAAGTTTGAAAGTCTCCACCTCAGTCCGGATGGCCGCACGCTGGCCGCTCTGGGCGCAGGCCGGAGGGTGGAACTCTGGGCGTCCGACCTGGGCCGCCGCCTGAAGGTCACCCCTCGGCAGCCCGCCGACTGCTTCCGCACGATGGGGGCGGGCGTGAACTGGAGTGCCGACCGCACGAAGCTCGCCTTCTCCTGCGACCGCGAAGTGCGGGTCTGGAACGTCGCCGCCGGGGGGCTGAGGAGCTACCCCCGCATGGACAGGCGCGAGTATCCCGACACCCCCATGTTCAGCCCGGACGGTCAGTTCGTGCTGGCCAACGAACGTCAATTCGGGGTGGCCGTCTGGAACGTGGGGAGCGGTCGGCGGGTCGCGCACCTGAAGACCCCCGGCCCCAGCGTGCAGGTCACAGACGTGGAGGTCACGCCGAACAACCTGCTGTTCGCGGCTCTGGACGACGGCCGCATCCTGCGGGCGAACCTGCAGCAGCCCGCGCAGGTGCTCGAGCCGCTGCGCCCCTTCCCCGACAAGGCCAGACTGTGGCCCTCCCTCGCCGTCAGCCGGGAAGGAAACCGCCTCGCCGTGGCCTCCGGTGACGGCCGGTTGAACGTCTACGCGCTGCCGGGCAACTGAGCCGGGGGCCTACCCGTCCCGCGCCGCCCGCTCCACCCGCGCCACCACGCGGTCCCGCCCCAGCGCTTCGAGCATCTCGAACATGCCGGGGCTCTCGCCCGTTCCGGCGACCGCCGCCCGCAGGGGCTGCATCACCTTGCCGGGCTTGAGGCCGCGCTCCTCGGCAAAGGCCCGCAGCGCCGCCTCGGTCGTGGCCTGGTCGAAGGCGGGCAGGTTCTTCAGCCGGGCGGCGAGGTCGGGCAGGAAGGATCGGCCCTCGTCGAGCAGTTTCTGCGCCTTCTCGGTGACGGGGTAGTCCTCGGACCAGAAGTAGGGGGTCTTCTCCAGAAACTCGGAGAACACGTCCATGCGCGGAATCATCATCCGGACGACGGCGCGGAAATAGTCGTCCAGCGGCAGGTCGTGCTTCTGCGAGGCGAGGTAGGCGTGCAGCCGCTTGGCGACCTCTTCCTCGCCCAACACTTCGCGCAGGTACTTGCCGTTCATCCACTTCAACTTGTCGAGGCTGAAGACGGGGCCGCCCAGGGTCACGTCCTCCAGCCGAAAGACGCGCTGGAACTCGGCGAGGTCGAAGATTTCCTGGCCGTCGGGGTGCGTCCAGCCCATTGTGGCGAGGAAGTTGAGCATCGCCTCGGGGAGAAAACCCTGGTCCATGTACCACTCGACCGAGGTGGGGTTCTTGCGCTTGCTGATCTTGCTGCGATCGGCGTTGCGCAGCAGCGGCATGTGCGCCCAGACGGGTTCGGGCCAGCCGAACGCCTGGTAGAGCAGCACGTGGATGGGGGTGGAGGTGATCCACTCCTCGGCGCGGACGACGTGGGTGACCTCCATCCGGCGGTCGTCCACCACGTTGGCGAGGTGGTAGGTCGGGAAGCCGTCCGCCTTGAGCAGCACCTTGTCGTCGATCTCGCGGTTCTGGAAGGTGATGGGGTCGCGGAGGCTGTCGTTCACGACGGTCTGGCCCTCGCGCGGGACCTTCAGGCGGATGACGGCGGCCTCGCCCGCATCCACCCGCCGCTGCGCCTCCTGGGGATCGAGGTCACGGCTGGGGACCGCGATCACGCGGCCTTCACCTTGCGCCTGCTCGCGCAGAGCGGTCAGTTCCTCGGGCGTCTCGAAGGCGTAGTAGGCGTGCCCGGAGGCGACGAGCTGCCGGGCGTAGTCGCCATACAGGTCGGAGCGCTCGCTCTGGCGGTAAGGCCCGTTGGGGCCGCCTTGCAGGGGGGACTCGTCGGGGGTCAGGCCCAGCCACTGCATCATCTGGAAGATGCGGGGTTCCGAATCGGCGACGTAGCGGCCCCGGTCGGTGTCCTCGATGCGGAGGATGAAGCGGCCTTCCTCGCCTCTGTGCCGGGCCTGCGCGGCGAGGGTGTGGTTAAAGAGGCCGATATAGGCCGTCCCGACGTGCGGGTCTCCGGTGGGGCTGGGGGCGATGCGGGTGACGACAGGCATATGGGGGCCATGTTACGAGAGCGGGGCGGGAGGCGGAGCGAGGACGGCCCCGACACGGCCCCGCCGCAGATTCGCCCTCGGCCATCCTCGCCCGCTGATACGCTCCCCCGCATGACCCGCCGCGCCGTCCTGACCTGCCTCGCCCTGCTGACCGGGGGCGCCTCCGCGCAGTTCGCCCCGGCGACGCCTGTGCCGAGCCCGTACCTTTTCGTCCAGCCCATTCCCAACCAGCCCGACCTCGACCTCAGCGGCGAGTATGTCGGCCGCCTGCGCGGTCAGAACAACCAGACGGGGCTGCTGGACATCAGCGTCAAGGTGAGCGGGTACGACGTGACCGCCAGCGTGTTCAGCCGCGCCCTGAAGCAGAGCTTTCAGGCCAGCGGCACCCGCAGCATCTTCCGGGCCAGTCCCGTCACCGTCAATCTGGTGGGGCAGTTCGGGCAGGGCAGCGCCTGCGAGGGCGGGTTCCAGGAAACCTATCAGGTTACCGTGACCTTTGTCCGCGCCAGTGAGGTCAGCGGCGAGGGCGGGCGCGGCCACCTCCAGCGCTGGATCTGCGATTCCCTCGCCCGGCAGTTTCGCCCCGACCCCCAGAACAGCGGCGAGCTGGAAGTGGCGCGGAAGTAAGGCCCGGCCCCTATCCTCAGGGCCATGCTCTCGGCCCAGACCACCCGTTTTTTCGGCTCCTACCCCGGCACCGTCGCCCTCGTGACCGCCGAGCACGCGGGCACCCGCAACGTGCTCAGCGTGGGCTGGCACACGGCCCTGAGCGCCGAGCCACCACTGTACGGGGTGGCGGTGGGGCGGGAGCGGGCCACTCATCCCCTCATCCTGGGAAGCGGGCGCTTCGGCGTGAACTTTTTGCCCTTCGCGGCGGCGCGGGCGGTGCAGGGGGCAGGGGTGCTGACCCGGCATGACGGGGAGGACAAGTTCGCGCGGCTGGGCCTGGAGACGCGGCCAGACGCCGGGCTGGCCCTCGCCGGGGCCTACCTGCACTACACCTGCGAGGTGACGGAGGTGGTGCCGACCGGGGACCACGACCTCTTCGTGGGGCGGGTGACGGGAGTGCGGTATGACCCGGCAATGTACGACGACTCCGGGCTGTTCGCGGGAGAGGCCGCCGTGTACCTGGGCCGCAGCGCCTACGTGACGACGACGCGGGAGCGGGTGGCCTATCCGCCGGAGGAGTTCGGGGGCTGAGCCAAGCCCTTTTCACCCCGCCGGGTCAACTGCTCCGGATGAATTCCACGATCAGCACGCCGTCCGCGTCGGCCGCGCCCCGCTTGCGGAACTCGCGGCGCACCAGGTCGCCGCCGCTGGCCCGGAACTCGTCTGCCACGGCACGCAGGTCGATCGCCTCGCTCCAGGTGCCGATCACGTCGTTCGGGCTGAACTGGTCCCAGTCCATCAGCCGGGCGGCCAGGGTCAGGGTGCGCGGCTCGCCGTAGTTCAGGGTGAGGGGGGCCGGGGCGCTGTACAGGTTCAGGGTCTGCCCCCGGTAGAGGTCCACCCGCTGGCTCGACCCCCGCGACCACACCTCCGCGCCGTTCAGGCTGAGTTCCCCGAACACGTCGTCGTAGCGGTCGTCTTCCGGCTCGATGGAGCGGTAGGAGACGCGCACCCCGACCTTCAGGCTGTTGGGATTGCAGACCGACTCGGCATACTCGCCCGTGGTGGCCGAGGCGGCGTAGGCGCCCCCCACGAACGTGCGGGCGGTGAAGCTGATGGGCACCAGGGTGCGCGGGTCGCTGCTGCCCCGGAAATAGTCGGCGAGGCGCTGGGTGCGGATCAGGTCGACCACGGCCGCCTCGTTGCCCCCGGCGGCGTACACGTTGAAGCGGCTGCTGCTCAGCACCTTTTGGGTCTCGGCCTGCACGCTGGCGCTGACGCCCGAGTACGAGGCGTCGAGCGCGGCCTTCATCTGCTGCGACGAGTAGCTGCCCGTCATCTCGACGAACAGCAGCCGCCCGTAGGTGATGGAATCGATGTACGCGGCCGCGTTGGCCGGGTCCGTCAGGGCCGCCAGGTCCTCGGGGGTGGGGGCCTTCAGGAAAGCGCCCTGCGGCGTGCTGCCGCCCAGATCGGCGTTCAGGGTGAAGGCGTTTTGCACGAACACGGCGGAGACGCGGTTTTGCCGGTTGTCCGTGCTGTAGCTCCCCGCCGCCTTCACGCTGTAGCCGATGCCGCCCGCCCGCAGGCCCAGCTTCAGGGCCGAGGTCTCCGCACTGCTCTGCTCGGTGATCTCGTAGCGGATGGTGGAGCCGAAGGGGCTGCCCACCACCCCCTGCCGCACGGCCGCCACCGCCAGGTTGTACGCCGTCTGGTTGGGCTGGATGGTCGCCGACCCTGCCGTGGACGGCAGCGCCGAGGTGATGCGGTAAGGATGGCGGCGCACTTCGGGGACGCTGACGGCCTGCATGCTGCCCAGTTCCAGCCCCGCCGTGCGGACAAAGGCGCCCACCCACAGCGTGTCCTGATCGAGCGTCTTCACCGCGTACTCGGGGGGCGCCGAACTTAGGCGGTAGCGCTGGACGGAGCAGAGGAGCTGGCCGTCGGGGGTGTCCTGGGTGCTGGTGGTCGGGCCTCCCAGCTTGGTTACGGGCGGCCGGACGATGGGAATCTGGAGGGGCCTGGGAATGACCCGGAACTCGATGTTGTTCTGGGTCAGCACCCTCAGCAACTCCGGGCCGCTCAGTTGCTCGATCTGGCGCAGATTCAGGGAGGGCACCGGGACGGGACTCACCGGAAGGGGCGGCAGACGCGGCGCGACCTGCGGCTGCGCCCCGGCGGGGGTGAGCAGGGCGGCGCCGAGCAGCAGGACTCGGGCCGAAGGCCTGTGGTGAAGCATGGTGGACACCTCCTGGGTGAGGGGCAGGCCAAACGGTTGAAACGGCTGCGGTGCCTGGACGGACGCTCTACCTTCACCTCTGGCAATCCAGCCGTACCCGGAAGCTGGGGTCAGAGACGGTGTAGCGCAGGGAGGAGTCCCGGCTCCGCGCCTGGGGATCGAGGAACAGCACCAACCGCAGGGGCCTGCCCTGTCCCCGCTTGGCGAACTCCTTGCGGGCCACGAAGGCCGCGCCGGGGGGCAGCTTCTGGCGAATCGCCAGCGACCAGGCGTCTCCAGCGCTGGAGTGGGTCAGGGTCTGGCCGTCCGCCGTCGTCAGGCTGAGTTCCTCGCCGTAGATGTCGAGGCCCGTCATCTCGGTCGTGCTGACGAGTTTGTCCGTGCCGTTGCGGACCTCCAGGGTCACGCCCCAGTGGGTCCCCAGGTCCTCGACCCGCTGCACCCGCAGGCGCAGCACCCCGTTGAAGAGGAGCTCTCCCAAGCAGCCCTCGACTGCCGCCACCTGGTTCGCCCCGCCGGGGGCCTGACCGGCGGCCGGAGCACGCGCGGTCCCCGGCAGCGTCAGCGCGAGCGTGTTCCCCGCGCGGGTCGCGCTGACGCCCGCCGCCTGGAGGGCGTCGAGCGGCACGTAGGTTTTGCCGCCCACCACGATGGCCCGGCTCGTGGCGGGGCGGCCACCGATCGTCAGGAGCAGGGGCGTCGAGGCCGTCTGCGCCAGGGCCGCACCTGTCAGGGCCAGGACCAGCCCGAGCCTTTGTCCGGTGTGCCAGGTTGCCACAGGTTCACGCTCCTTTGTCTCCGCTGGGGAGGCGTGGAGCCACCTTAGGCGGGGGGGCGTGGCAACAGCGTGGCAAGGGCGGGCGGCTCAGGGCAGGTCCGCAGGCTGCGTTCCCGCTCCGGCCAGGGCCACCCGCCGGGCCAGCTCAGGGTCGTCCAGCCGGACCGCCAGGGCGTCCAGGGCGGCCAGGTCCTGCGTCCAGCCCACCCGGTCCCCCACCGCGAGCCACAGGGGGAGGCGAGCCCAGTAAATGTCGAAGGCGTCGCGGTCGGTGGGGGCAAAGCTCAGCGCCTGACCCAGGTGCCCCAGCGCCTCCTGGGGGGCGAGGAGGTGCGTGGCCTCGGCCGCCGCCGCGAGGCTGAGGGGGTGGGCCTGCGGCACGCCCGCCGCGACCGCGTGCCGGGCACGCACGGCAACCCGCGCTCCTTCTCCCAGCGCGGCGAGCACGCGGGCGTGCAGCAGGTGACGGACGGGTCCGGGCAGGGAGGCGAGCACGCCGTCGCGCAGCAGGTCGTGCGCGAAGCGCTCGCCGCGCAGCAGGCCATCTTGCTCCAGCCGCCCCAGGACCGGCGCGAGGTCCAGTGGATCGGTGCCCAACACCCGGCCCGCGAGGTCCAGGCTGAAATCCTCGCCCGCGACCGCCGCGACCTGCGCGAGCCGCGCAGCCCCCTGCGGCAGATGTTCCAGGCGGCGGGCAATGATCGGCCGCACCCGGCCCGGTGGGGGCAGATGTTCCGGAAGCCCCCGCGCGAGTTCCCCCGTGCCGAGCAGGTGGCGCACCGTTTCGAGCACGAACAGCGGGTTGCCGCCGGTGTAGCGGTGCAGCGCCCCCGCCAGGTCCCCGGCCGGGGGCGTGGGGAGGTCCAGTTCCTCCAGCAGTTCGGCAAGTGCTTCCACAGACAGCGGCTCCAGTTCCAGCAGCAGTGCCCGCCCAGCGTCCACCTGCTCCCGGACCGCCTGCCACGCGACGGGCGGCAGTTCGTCACGGCGAAAGGTCACGAGCACCCGCAGCGGCAGGGCTGGGCTGCCCGTGAAGTACGCGCCCGCCTCGAAACTCAGGGGGTCGAAGAGATGCAGGTCGTCGGTGGTGAGCGCGAGGCGGTCGCGGGTGCCCAGACCCAGCAGCACCAGCCCGGCGTCCAGCAGCCGCCGCCGGTCCTCCGGAACCCGCAGGGGCGGGGGGCGGGCGTCCCCGAGTTCGGGCAGCAGCCGGGAGAGTTCCTGCCGCACCCAGGCGGGCAACTGTCCGCGCAACTCGGGCTGCCGCTCCAGCAGGCCGCGCAGCCCCCGCGCCAGCGAGGCGTAGGGCAGGCCCGCGTCGCCCGGCCGCCCGTCGTTGGGCTCGCAGGCCCCCTTCGACGCCGCGAAATCGAGCATCAGCCGGGTCTTGCCGACCCCCGGCTCGCCCGTGATGTAGATCGGCTGCCCGGCGGCCCAGGCCGCCTCCATCTGTGCCCACTCGCGCTCCCGGCCCACCAGCGCGGGTGGGTGGAGGGGAGGAGGACCGGGCGGCACCGGGCGCGGGACCGTGCGCCGCCCGATCTCACGCGCCAGCCGCAGGGTCTCGGGCAGGGGGGCGAGGCCGAGTTCGTCGGCGAGCACCTGCCTGAGGCGCTCAAACTGCCGCAGCGCGGCCGCCCGCTCGCCCAGCAGCGCGTGCAGCCGCATGACCTCGCGGTGGTGGGCCTCGGTGAGTTCGTCGGCCCGCAGCAGCTCCAGGCGCTGGGCGAGCGCCGGACGCAGCTCACCCGCCGCCTCCAGTGCCTCGGCCCGGCGGCGCAGGAGGTCCTGGCGGAGCCCGGCCAGCCGCTCGCGCTGCCCACCCAGCCACTCCTCGAAGGCGGGCGCTCCCGGCAGCCCGAATCCGGCCAGGGGCTCGCCCCGCCACAGGGCCAGCGCCTCGTCCAGGCGTCCGGCCTCCGCCTGTGCCCGGAAGGTGGACACGTCACAGGTCAGGCCCGGCCCCAGCGCCACGTCCCCCGCGACCGCCGCGAGCAGGGTGCCCAGCGGGGTCTGGCGCAGGCGGTGCAGTTCGCGGCGCAGGTGCCCACGCGCCTGCCCGCCTCCCGCGTCGGGCCACAGCAGCTCGGCGAGCACGGCGCGGGACGTGCGGCCCTCCAGGGCGAGGTAGGCCACCAGCGCGAGGGCCTTGCGCGTCGGCAGCGGGACGGCCCGTCCTCCGCACCGCAGTTCCGGCGGACCCAGCAAAGCGGCCTCGATCATGTCCGGTCACCCTCTCCCATCATGACCCGGCGCGGGCTTCCGGGGTCAGCGGCCGGGCAGCCTCGGGGACGCTCCCGGCACCTCGTCCCGCCCCCGCGCCACGTCGCGCACTCCCCGGCGCCCGAAGGCGTGGGCGAGGTCGCGCTCGGGCAGGCGCAGCACCGTGGGCCGCCCGTGGGGGCACGACCAGGGCTGCTCGCAGCCGGACAGGGCCGAGAGCACCGCCTCTCCCCTCCCCGCGTCCAGCATCCCGGCCTTCAGCGCGGGGGCGCAGGCGAGGCGGGCGAGCACCTCGCGGCGGGGATCGGGACCGTCCCCCAGGGCCGCCTCCACGATCTGCTCGTGCAGCCGGGGCACCGGGAGCGCGGCGAGGACGGCAGGCAGCGTCCGCAGCCGCGCCAGCCCCGCGCCGAAGTCCTCCAGCGTGAGGCCCCAGCCGCGCAGCTCGGCGCCGCGCTCGTGCAGGCGGGCGACCTGTTCGGGGGTAAGGTGCAGCAGCTCGGGTTCGGGGAGTTCGACGGGCGGCTGCGCCCCCAGCGCCCGCGTGAAGTGCTCGTAGAGCGACCGCTCGTGCGCCGCGTGCGCGTCCACGACCCACAGGTCGCCCTCCCCCTGCGCGAGAAGGTACAGCTCCTGATAGACGCCCAGGAGGGTGAGGCGGGGAAAGTTGCCGCTCGCGGCGGGCGTGGCGGACGGCTCGGGGGGAGCGAGGGGCGCCGGGGCCGCCCGCACCAGCGGATGCGCCGCCAGCGCCCCCGTCACCGCCGCCCGCACCCGCGCCGCCACGCCGGGGAGGTCGGCCAGCGCGACGACCTGCTTGGCCGGGTGCACGTTGGGGTTGTGGTCCTCGGGGGGGACGGTCAGGTCCAGCACGCACAGCGGGGCCACCCCGGAGGGCAGCAACTCCGCGAAGCCGTCGATCACGGCCCGCTCCAGCTCCGGCGGCGCGAGCACGGGCCGCCCGTTCACGCTGAAGTGCATCCGGTCGCGCCGGGCGCGGGTGAGTTCGGGGCGGGAGACGACGCCGCGCACGCCGTCCGTTTCGACCATCAGCACGCGGTTGGCGCTCAGCGGTCCGTACACGCTCGCCACCGCGCCCCGGTGGTCGGCGGGGGCATGGGTCAGCCGGGCCTCGCCGTCCACAGTCAGCCGCCAGTGCAGGCCCGGATGGTGCAGCACGTAGCGCCCCACCAGCGCGGTGATGTCGCGCACCTCGGCGGCGGCGGGGGCCTGGGTGCGGAGGCGGGCGGGCAGGCGGGCAAAGAGGCTCCGCACCGTCACCGTCGTCCCCGCCGGGGCGGAGGTGCGGCGCACCGTCACGTCGTCGCCCGAGGCCGTGACCTCCGCCGCGCCCACCTGCGCCGCCGGGCGGGTCACCAGATGCAGGTCGCCCGCCTGCGCCGCCGCCCACAGCGCCTCGCCCCGGAAGCCCAGGGTGGTCACCCGCTCCACCGCGCCCGCTTCGGGCGCCAGCTTGCTCGTCGCGTGCCGGGCGGGGGCCAGTGCCACCGAATCGGCGGGGATGCCGCCCCCGTTGTCGCGCACCCGGATCAGGCCGAGGCCACCCCCCTCCACCTCGATCTCGATGCGGCTCGCGCCCGCGTCCAGGGCGTTGTCCACGAGTTCGCGCACCACGTCAAGGGGCCGCGACACGACCTCCCCGGCGGCGATCAGCCGGGCGACGTGGGGGGGGAGCAGGTGAATGGTCATGGCCTAGTCCTCTCCACTGCCGCGCAGCTCACCCTGCCAGCGGTGCAGCAGCTCCAGCGCCGCCATCGGCGTCAGGCGGCCCAGGTCCAGGGCGGCGAGTTCGCGGGTCAGCTTGCGGTCGTCCCCACCGCTGTTCAGGGCGGTCAGCAGCCGGGCGGCACGGGTGGTGACGGGCGCGGGCAGCCCGGCGAGACGGGCGACCTCCACCCCGTAACTCTGGCGAGCCGCACCGGGAATGACCTGATGGTAGAAGGTCAGGCCATTGCCCTCGTCCTCCTCGGCGGCAACGTGGAGGTTGACCAGGCCCGGCAGGTCGGCCTCCAACCGGGTCAGCTCGAAGTAGTGGGTGGCAAAGAGGGTGTGCGCCCCGGTCGCGTGCAGGTGCTCCAGCGCCGCCTGCGCGATGGCGAGACCGTCCAGCGTGGAGGTCCCGCGCCCCACCTCGTCCAGAATGACGAGGCTGCGGTGGGTGGCCCCATGCAGGATGGTGGCGAGTTCGCTCATCTCCACCATGAAGGTGCTGCGGCCTCCCGCGAGGTCGTCCGAGGCCCCGATGCGGGTATGAATCGCGTCGTAGACGGGCAACTCGGCGTGGTCGGCGGGCACGAAGGAGCCGACCTGATGCAGGAGCGCACAGAGGGCCACTGTGCGGAGGTAGGTGCTCTTGCCCGCCATGTTCGGCCCGGTGAGGAGCAGGGTGTGGCGCGTTCCTCCCAGTTCTGCGTCGTTGGGCACGAAGCGCCCACCCGTCGCCCGCTCCACGACCGGGTGCCGTGCCTGAGAGAGCCGCGCCGCCCCCCCGGAAGTCTGGGGCCGCACCCAGCCGCATTCCACCGCGATCTCGGCCAGGGCCGCGAGCACGTCGAGTTCGGCCAGCGCCCCCGCCGCCTCCGCCAGCGCCTCGGCGTGCGTGGCGAGGCCGTCGCGCAGCCCGGTGAAGACCTCCAGCTCCAGCCGCCCGGCCGCCGCCTCCAGCCGGGCGATCTCGCGCTCGCGCTCGCGTAGGTCGGGCCTCGTGAAGCGGGCGCGGTCTTTCAGGGTGGCGATCTGGCGGTAGTCGGCGGGCACCTTGCTCAGGTTCGCGCCGCTGACCTCCAGGTAGTACCCGAAGACGTTGTTGAAGCCCACCTTCAGGCTGCCGATGCCGGTGCGGACGCGCTCGGTGGTCTCCAGCTCGGCCAGCCACGCCCGGTGCCCCAGCGCCTCCGAGCGCAGGCCGTCGAGTTCGGCGTGGAAGCCGTCGCGGATCAAGCCGCCCTCGCCCGCGCGGATGGGGGGGTCGTCCACCAGCGCGGCGCGGATGAGGGTCACCACGTCGGGCAGACCGCCCAGCCGCGCTTGCAAGCTGCCCAGCAGGCCGTCCTGCTCGTTCAGGAGCCGGGTGGCCTCGGGCAGCAGCTCCAGCGTGCGGGCCAGCGAGGCCACCTCGCGGGGGGTGGCCCGGCGGGTGGCGACGCGGGCGGAGAGACGCTCGAGGTCGTGCGCCCGGTACAGCAGCGCCCGCACGCCGCCGCGCAGGTCGGGGGCACGGGTCAGCGATTCCACCGCGTCCAGCCGCGAGCGGATGCTGAGTTCGTCCAGCAGGGGCGCCCGCAGCCACGCCCGCAGCCGCCGCCGCCCGCCCGCCGTGCGCGTCTCGGCCAGCACGTCGGTCAGGGTGACCCCCTGCGGGGACTGCGCGTGGAAGATCTCCAGCGCCCGCGCCGCCGCGTCGGTGAGGCGCATATGGGCGCCCGGCTCGTAGCGCACCACCCGGCGCACCATCTCCAGCCGCCCTTGCAGCACCTCGCGGGCATAGCCCAGCACCGCCCCGCAGGCCCGCACCAGCGCCGCGCTCCCCAGCGACCCCGGCACCTCGCCCAGCACGGCCCTCAGCTCGTCGCGGGCGGCGTCCTCTGCAAAGTTCGCAGGGGAGAGCATCACCGGGAAGCGGGTCTGGAAATCGGCCAGCAGCGCCGCGTTGCCCGACAGCTCCGGGGCCAGCAGCACCTCGCGGGCGCGGTGGCGGGCGAGTTCGTCGTAGAGGGCGGTGCGGGTGTGGAAGGCGGCGCAGCGGAACTCCCCGGTGGAGAGGTCCAGCAGCGCGAGCGCGTACCCGTCCCCGGTCGCCACCGCGCCGAGGTAGTTCTCGTCGGCGGTGAGGTGCCGCTCCTCGGTGACGGTGCCCGGCGTGAGCAGTTGGGTGACCTTGCGGTCCACCAGTCCCGAGCCGGGTTCCTCGATCTGGTCGGCGACGGCCACCCGCACGCCCGCCGCGAGCAGGCGTTCGACGTTGCTGTCCAGCGTCCGGATGGGCACGCCCGCCATCGGAGTGGAGAAGTCCTTGCTGCTCTTGTGGGTCAGGGCGATGCCCAAGAGCCGCGAGAGGCGCTCGGCGTCTTCGCCGAAGGTCTCGTAGAAGTCCCCGCACTGAAACAGCAGCAGGAACTCGGGGTGAAGGTCCCGCAGGGCGACGTACTGCTCCAGCATCGGCGGCAGCACTCCCGACCCGGTTCCTTTGAGCACATGTTGGGCAGCAGCTCCCGGCACGCGCCGAGCATAGCGCAGCCCATTCTGTTCTCAGCGGAATGGAAGTCGCGTTTGGGAGTGGGAAAAAGGAAAGCCGCCCCGTGTGGGGGCGACTCCCGGAGGTGGGGGGGTTAGCGGCCCAGGAAGGCGGGCTTGGGAAGCTTGGACCCCACGCTCAGCCCGGACAGATCCTCGTTCAGGTAAACCCAGTTGTCCGACGAGAAGCCGCCCGAGACAGCACTAACAGCGTAAGCTCCGGTCGCCTCGTCGCCCGTGACGGCGAACTGCACCTTGTTCCAACCCTTGCCCAGCCTCAGGTCGACCTGAACGGTGAGGCGCTCGCCCTGCGCGGTGCAGGTGCGGGTGCCCTTGAGCGTGACGCTGCGGTCGACGTACATCAGCCCGCCGAGGCTGAGGTTGGCTTTGCCCTGACCGGGCGTCGCGTCCAAGGACAGGGCGATGGGCAAGACGGGGCCGTCCTTGTTCGCGTCAACTTCCACCACCATCGTGGTGCTGCGGACCGACTGGTCGCTGGCCGTGACCTGCGGTACGCAGTCTTGCGCGAAGTCGTAGTCCTCCGGCAGGGCACCGAAAAGGTCCGTGTCCAGCGCCGTGAGTTGCGCCGCCGTGGGCGTGGGCAGCGTCAGGGCGAACTTGCCGTCCGCCCCGAGCGTGCCCGTCGCCGCAGGCTGTCCGGCCACGCCGTCCTCACCGACAAGGTACCCCCGCACGCTGCCCGCCCCGCCCGTCCAGGCACCCGTCGCGAGGCGAAGGGAGGTCGTCGTCTCCACGAAATTCCCCTCTACCACGGTGCCGGACAGAGAGTTCAGGTTGCTGGGCGGCGGGGTGCGGTCACAGGCGGCGAGCAGGAGACCAGCGGAGGCCAGGGCCAGCATGGAAAGTTTTTTCATAACGCCCTCACCGTACCCCCACCCAGCCCGGCCCGCAAGCCGATCTGACGGCCCTCTACTCGTCACATCCCAGCGCCCGCAAGAGGTCGAATTCCGTGATGACCGGAGCCGCCAGCGGCCGACTCCGCAGAGACGGGCGACGACGCCCCAGCAGCTTGAGTAGCAGCATGCGCATAGCTTCCTCCCTTTCTGACCGCAACCTGATGAGGGCTAAAGGCTACTTCAAGATGCGCAAAATGTCACACCTCCCCCGGCGGGGGAGTGCACCGCGTCCCGCCCGGCCGCGCGGTGAACGTGGGCGCCCTAGCATGGGCCGCATGAGCTACCACCCCTACGACCCCCGCATGGCGCACGACGCCAGCCGCAAACTCAGTGACGGCGACGTGCAGGACCTCAAACCCGAAGGCTGGTGGGGCAACGACGGCCAGCTTTACCGGGACTTCAAGTTCGGGAGCTATATGGACGGCGTGGACTTCACCCTGCGGATCGCCCAGATGGCCGAGGAAGCCGGGCACCACCCCGACCTCCACCTCCATTACGCGCGGCTGCGGGTGCGCTATTTCACCCACGACGCGGGCGGCGTCACGATGGCGGACATCGAGGGGGCGCGGGCCGTGAACCGGCTGTGGGAGGAGGCGCAGGCTTGAAGCTCACCATTCCCGACGCCGACGTGCTGTGGGCCGAGTTGCCCGCCCGGCGCAGGCACGAGCTGACCCTCACCGTGGAGCCGGACGACCTCGACGACCTCAACCACGTCAACAACACCGTCTACCTCGCGTGGTGCGAGCGGGTGGCCCGTGCCCACGCGCTGCGCGAGGGCATGGGCACCGACGCGCTGGTCGCGCTGGGAGCCGTCCCCGTCGCGCGGCAGCATGTCATCACGTACCACAAGCCCGCGCTGCTGGGGGACCGGGTGCGTGTCCGCACGGCCCTGACCCAACATGCCGGGGTCCGCAGCGTCCGCGCTTACACCCTCGACCGGGCGACCGAGGACGGCAGCGACGGCGAGCGGCTGGCCGAGTGCCAGACCGAGTGGGTCTGGGTGGACCCGGTGAGCGGGCGGCCCAAGCGGGCGCCGCGCGAGGTGCTGGAGGCTTTCGGGTTCTAGTGGGGGTCCTGCACAGAGGCTGGGCCGCGTCCCGGAACGTCGCCCGCCTGTCCGCTGTTTCCGCCGCGCCGGGTCAACGGCTCAGCGCCACCCGCAGCCCCAGCGCCACCATCGCCGCGCCCGTGATTCGTTCCAGCGTGGCGCGGACGCCCGGCGAGCGCAGACGGGGGGCGAGGGTCCCGATCAGGAGCACGAGCAGGCCCAGCCAGATCACGCCCCACCCGAAGTGGATCAGCGCGAGGGTCAGCGACCGCACCAGGACACCCTCACCGGGGTGGACGAAGCCGGGCAGCACGGTGAGGTAGAACAGGGCCACCTTGGGGTTGAGCACGTTGGTGGTCAGGCCCTGCGCGAGGGCTGGGCCGAAGCCCAGGCGGGGGCTGGGCGCCCCGGCAGCCTGCGCCGTGTGCCGGGCTTCGCGCCATGCCCGCACGCCGAGGTAAAGCAGGTAAGCGGCTCCTGCCAGCCGCACGGCCTCGTACAGCGCCGCGCTGCGGGCCAGCAGCACGCTCAGGCCCAGGGCGCTCAGGGCCGCGTGCACGAGCAGCCCGCTCGTGACCCCCAGCACCGCCCCGAACCCCGCCGGACGCCCCCCCGCCAGCGCCGCTCGCGTGACCAGCGCCGTGTCTGCCCCCGGCGTGACCGTCAGCAGCAGCGAGAGGCCCGCGAAGGCGAGGAGGGCGGAATCCATGGTTCAGGGTAACAGGGCCTGGAAAGAAAGGCGGGAGACGTTGCGGGACGCCGCCCACCGACTTCTCTTCTCCACACGCCCTACGTCACCAGTCCCGCCGCCTGGGCCGCCCGGTGCGTCCCGGTGTCCAGCAACTCGCGCAGGACGCGCACCGTCTCCTCCAGCTCGGCTTCGGTGTTGTACAGCGCAACGGGGGCGAGGCGCAGGATGTCGGGCTGGCGGAAGTCGGGGACGATGCCGCGCGAGCGCAGGGCGAGGCTCAGGGCGTGGGCCTCCGGGTGCGCGAGGGCGACGTGTCCGCCGCGCTGCCCCGGCTCGCGGGGGGTGACGACGCGCAGCTCGGGCAGGTGCTCGCCCACCCGCGCCATCAGGGACGAGGTCAGCTCCAGGCTGCGGACGCGGACCTCGGCCATGCCCACGGCATCGAAGACGGTCAAGGCGCCCTCCAACGCGGCCAGCGCCAGGATGGGCGGGGTGCCGAGCTGATACGCCCCGGCCCCCGCCGCCGGGCGAAACCCGTGCGCCATCTCGAACTGGGTCGCCTTGTCATGGCCCCACCACCCGCGCAGGCCGGGGCCGAGGCCGTGGTGCCGCTCGTGCAGGAACAGGCCGCCCGGTGCCCCCGGCCCCGCGTTGACGTACTTGTAATGGCACCACACCGCGAAGTCGGCCCCCGCCTCATGCAAGGCGTGCGGCACGCTCCCGATGCTGTGCGCCGCGTCCCAGCCGATCAGGATGCCGCGTTCATGGGCCAGGCGCGTCACCCCCGGCACGTCCAGCAGTTGTCCGGAGCGGTAAAGCACGGTGGGCAGCAGGGCCAGCGCCACATCGTCCCCTAGCGTCGCCGCGATGTCGTCCTCGTGCAGGGTGTGGCCGTCGCGGGAAGGAATCAGCCGAACCTCCGCCCCGTGCCGCGCGGCCCAGCTCTGGAGGGCGTACACATCCGACGGGAAATCGAGCGAGGTGGCGACGAGGTGCTGCCGTTTGCCGTGGGGCCGGTACAGGGTGGCGAGCAGGGAGTGGAGGTTGGCGGTGATGCTGCCGGTGGCGATGACCTCGTGCGGGTGCGCCCCCACCAGCCGCCCGATCTGGGGCGAGAGCGACTCCGCGAGGCCGAACCAGGCGTCCCAGCCGCCCACCGCGTCGCGCTGCCACTCGTCCAGTCGCCGCAGCACTGCCTCCCGCGCCGCGTGCGGCATCACGCCGAGGCTGTTGCCGTCGAGGTAGATGCCGGGGGGCATGGCGAACAGGTCACGTCTCAGGGCGCCGTCGGTCATAGGGTCTCCGGGAGGGTTCCGGCGGGCAGCAGCACCGCGCGGGCGGGGGCACCGTCCGCCCCGACGAGGGGCAGCGGCAGGCACACGAGGTCATATTCGCCCTCCGGCACCGCACTGAGGTTGAGGCCCTCCAGAATCAGAACTCCGGCCTCGCGGCAGGCGTGGTGGGCGTCTAGCGTCTTGCTCGTGAGGGGGTCCACGCTGGGGCTGTCGGTGCCGATCAGCCGCACCCCGCGCCGGGCGACCTCGCGCACGAAGTCGGGCGAGAGGGCCGCAAAATCCTCCGGAAACTCGGCCCAGTGGGCAGGCTGGCCGGTGTGGAGGAGGAGCCGGGGCGGGAAGGCCTGGGGCAGGCCGTCCAGCACCTCCGGCTCCACCAATCCCGCCTGCGCCTGCACCGTCAGCACCCGGCAGCGGCCCAGGTACGCCTCCAGCCCAACCTCGTCCAGCCGGGGCGCGTCGTCGGCGTAGTGCCAGGGGGCATCCACGTGGGTGCCGGTGTGCGTGCTGGTCCGCAGTTCGCCCGTGTTCACGCTGTCGCCCCGCGCGATCCGCGCCCCCTGTTCCAGGCGATACGGCGCGTCCCCCGGCCAGGTGGGATGACCGGGGGTGAGGGGTCTGGAGATGTCGTGCATGGAAAAGAGGCTACCAGCCGCCAGCGCCCAGGGAAGCTGGCCGCTCGCCGCTTACGTTCCCGGCGTACTCCCCGGAAACACCGCTACGCGCCCCACCATGTACGCGCAGCCGTACAGAAAGAGGGTCACGACGGGCAGGAAGCGCAGGCCCCGGCGGTGCTCGACGAGCTTGCCCCGGACCAGCACCTCCAGCACGTAGAGGCTCAGCAGGCAGAAGGCCGAGTACATCCAGTGTTCCCAGTCGCGGCTGGGGTCGGCGGGGTAACGGTACTTGGTCAGGCCATCCTGCACGGCGGTGGCACTGGGCACCTTCGCGCCCCCCAGCGAGAGAATCACGCCCGTCACGACCGGAATCAATGTCAGCACCCAGGTCACGCGCAGCCATGCGAGGAAGCCGCCGCGCAGCTCCCCCTTCAGCGCCGGGCCGAGGCTCCACACAAAGAGCACCAGCGTGGCGAGCGCGTAGGGCGTGGGAAAGAGAAAAGCCAGCGCATTGTTGAACTGGTACCCGTGAATGAGCCGCAGCAACTCCATGAGGAGCAGCCTAACGCGGGAGAGGCGGGTGGACTGACTCTGGGGGACGCCTTAACTCGTCAAATGGAGGACAAATGGGGAGGGGGCAGGCGACGGCTTCCTTTTCAGGCCTGCTACAACGAGGAACCTACTGCCCGGAACGACATCTCTCTTCCCCCCTTGCGGAGGACTGGTACAGCTCACCCCCAAGCAGACGGGCACTCCGCCCTACACCCACTCCAACCCCGTCTCCGGTGGCAGGTAAGTCCCCGGCCGCAATTCGGCACCGTCGGCCGTGCGGCGCAGCCTCAAGCCGCTCGGCACGGTCGCCAGCAGCACGCGCGGGCCGCTGACGGTCACGCGCAGACCCTCCAGCGCGGGAGCGCCCAGCAGCAGCCCGAGGTCCACCAGCCCCGGCGCCAGCGTGAGGGCGTGTTCGCCGTAGGGACCGCTCAGGCGCAGGCCCACCCCGTCGGCGTGCAGCGAGAGCGGCAGCCCCAGCCCCACCAAGCTCCCCAGCGGCGGGTGCGGCGAGCGCGAGGGCCGGGCCACCGCCAGCCCCAGCAGGGTGCCGGGGCGCACGACCTCGCCCTCCCGCAGCAGGCGGGTGCCCTGGCTGACCTCCAGGTCGGCGGGAACGCGCAGCACCCGCAAGCCCCCCGCCTCGTGTGCCAGCCGCAGCCCGCTGAGGTGCGGCACCCGCGCGAGTTGCCCCAGGTCGAAGGGGGCGTCCAGCGGCGCCGCCAGCGGTTGCCGCCGCCCGCCCCGGCCCACCAGCGAGAGCGCGAGGGCGGGGGTGTACTCCAGCCCCTCCACGGCCTCGGGCGCGGGGTGAACGGGCGCGGGCGGCGGGGTGGGCCGTGGGCGGCGACGGCGGCGACCCAGCAGCAGGCCCGCTCCCACCAACGCGGCGAGGCCCAGCCCGGCGAGGACAGTCCACCCAGCTCCCAGTCCCCCACCAGCCCGGTCCCCTCCCCCACCCGGCCCCCCGACCGGGGTCAGGTCGAAGGTCCGCCCTCCCCCGATCAGCCGGGGGACCCCCGCACCCGCCCCTTCCCCCACCCGCGTGAGCTGCACGGCCACCTCGCGCCCGCCGGGCAGCGTCCAGACCTCTCCACCCAGACCGGGAGGAAGCCGTAGCGAGAGGGCTTCGGAGGCCAGCTCAGCGGGCAGGCGGTAGCGCAGGGTGACGCTCTCGCCGGGACCCAGGGCGCGATCGGCGCCGGGATTGAGCCACAGCAGCCCGGTCTGCCGGGGCCGCGCCGGAGCCGAGGCCCCCGCCCCCGCGCTCGGCGCCGCCGTCTCTCCCACCGCCAGCCGCAGCAATGCCCGCCGGGGCAGGCCACCCTCGGCGGCGGGGGGGGCGCACAGCAGGGCCGGGGTGTCGGGGGCGACCTCCCGCCCGACGCGCAGGGCCGCCTGCCCACCCTCCACCACCGGGCGGGCCAGCGTGACTCCTGCCGGGGCGCTCAGCGTGAGCGGCGTGCCGTCGGGCCAGGGTACCGACACCCGCGCGGGGTCGCTCACCGTGCGCAGGGCCGTCCCCGGCGCCACCCGCGCCAGCACGGGCACCTCGCCCACCGGCAGACTGACGCCCCGCGCGTAGCCGCTCGCCCGCAGCGCCGCCCGCGCGTCGCCGGGCAGGGGCGTCCCCAGCGCCACGTAATGCAGGGTGTCCAGCCCCCCCCGCCCCCGGAAGGCCGCCAGCGCCCGCGCCGCCGTCCAGTCCCCGGCGGGATCGTTGTCGGTGCCGTCGGTCAGGACGATCACGGTGGTGACGTACCCCCCGGCCTGCAACGGCGCCAGTCCCTCCCCCAGACTGCGGTAGAGGTAGGTGTTGCGCCCGTCGGCCCGCAGCGCGGCGAGGTCGGTGTTCCAGCGCGTCCGGTCGGCCGGGAAAGCGTACCCCCGGCGTGAGCGCAGCCCCTGGTCGAAGGTCAGGAGGTCCACCCGGTCGGGCCGCTCGGAGCGCACGTAGCCGTTCACCGCCGCCTTGACCCGCCCGAAGATGTCCGCCTGCCCGTCCCCGATGCCGCGCATGGAGCCGCTGGTGTCCAGCACGAAGACCACGCGGGTGCGGCTGGGCAGCGACGCCGCGAAGGTGGCCGCGTCGGTCGGCATGGGTGGTCCGGGCAGGCGGCACTGCTCCGGCGGCAGCGCGGCGGGGAGGCGGCGCAGGGTCACGCGCGGGGCGGCACGGGTCACGGTGGAAGCCGCCACAGAGGCCGCCGCCCCGGCCCGGCCGCCCGGCCACGGCGCGAGTTCGGGAGCCAGCAACCACGGAGAGAGGGCGAGGAGGACGGCAGAACGCGGGCGCATGCGCCCATCATTGTGACCGCTGATACCGGGGGCGTCCAATGCTGCCGGAGGCGCAGGCGCCACACCCGCCCAACTCCCCACCCCCGATTACGCCCCATGCGTAATCCATTTGACCCGTTTCAAGTCTGGGAGTATACTGTCAAGACCTTCGGGGGCGCACCCAGCGCCCGTTTTTTCCGAATCGACCTGCCCAAGCTCAGGACGTGTCCCTACGGGGGCAACGCCAGGAGGATCATGACCCAGACTCCCGCCTATGACGCCAGCTCCATCTCGATTCTCAAGGGGCTGGAGGCCGTTCGCAAGCGCCCCGGCATGTACGTGCAGGGCGGCACCGGCATCGACGGTTACCACCAACTGCTGACCGAGATCATCGACAACGCCATCGACGAGGGCCTGGGCGGCTTTGCCGACGAGGTTCACGTCATCATGCACGCCGACGGCTCGGCCACTGTCACCGACAACGGGCGCGGCATCCCGGTTGACCTGATGAAGTCCGAAAACCGCCCCGCCATCGAGGTGATCTTTACCGAGCTGCACGCGGGCGGCAAGTTCGGCGGCGGCGCCTACAAGGTGTCCGGCGGCCTGCACGGGGTCGGGAGCAGCGTGGTGAACGCGCTGTCGACCTACCTCGACGTGACCGTGAACAAGGGCGGCCAACTGCACCACATTCGCTTCGAGAAGGGCGCGGTGACCACGCCGCTGGAAGTGCTGGGCCAGACGCCCGCCGACGTGACGTGGTCGACCAAGGTCACCTTCCACCCCGACCCGCAGGTCTTCTCGGAGTTCGAGAACCTCTTCAATTACGACCGCATCCGGGGCCGCCTGCGCGAGCTGGCCTACCTGACCGGCCTGAAGATCGTCGTGCGCGACGAGCGCACCGAGCTGCACGCCGGGGAGATTCGGGAAGAAGTGTTCCACGAGGAAGGCGGCATCGCCAACTTCGCCCGCGCCCTCGTCACCGACGACACCAAGCTGCTGTACGACCAGCCCATCGTGATGCGCGGCTCGCACATGGACGTAGAAGTCGAGGTCGCGTTTATTCACGCGAACACCTACTCCAGCGACAACATCCTGACGTACGCGAACATGATTCGCACCCGCGACGGCGGCACGCCGCTGACCGGCTTCAAGACCGCTTACACGCGCATCCTGAACAAGTACGCCAAGGACAAGAACCTGATCAAGTCCGGCAACCCGGTACCCAGCGGCGACGACCTGCTCGAAGGCATCTACTGCGTGGTCAGCGTCAAGCTGGGCGAGCCGCAGTTCGAGTCGCAGGCCAAGGTCAAGCTGCTGAACAGCGAGGCGCAGACCGCCGTGAACGCCATCGTGGGCGAGAAGTTCGCGGAGTTCCTCGAAGAGAACCCCAAGATCGGCAAGACCATCGTGGAAAAGGCCGCCGAGGCCGCCCGCGCCCGCGAGGCCGCCCGCAAGGCCCGCGACATTGTCCGGCGCTCCAACCCCCTTGAGAACGACGATCTGCCCGGCAAGCTGGCCGACTGCTCTTCGCAGGACCCCGCCGAGTCCGAGCTGTTCATCGTGGAGGGCATCTCGGCGGGTGGCTCGGCCAAGGGCGGGCGCGAGCGCCGCTTCCAGGCGATCCTGCCCCTGCGCGGCAAGATCCTGAACGTCGAGAAGTCCGAGCTGAACAAGATTCTCAAGAACGCCGAGATTCGGGCACTGATCGGCGCCATCGGCGCGGGCGTGGAGGGCACCGGGGACCGGATGCACTTTGACCTCTCCAACCTGCGTTACCACAAGATCATCATCATGACCGACGCGGACATGGACGGCGGGCACATCGCCACCCTGCTGCTGACGTTCTTCTACCGCTACATGCGTCCGGTCGTCGAGCAGGGCTACCTCTACATCGCGCAGCCGCCGCTGTACCGCATCATGGTGGGCCGCGAGAAGAAGGGCACCTACCTCTACACCGAGGAAGAACTCAAGGCGCACGTCGCCCGTGCCAACAAGGAAGGCAAGAAGTACGAGATTCAGCGCTTCAAGGGCCTGGGCGAGATGAATGCCGACCAGCTCTGGGACACCACCATGAACCCCGAGACGCGGGCGCTCAAGCAGGTCAAGGTCGAGGACCTGATGGAGACCAACGAGGTCTTCGAGGACCTGATGGGCTCGGAAGTCGCCCCCCGCAAGAAGTTCATTCAAGACAACGCCCGCTTCGCCGAGATCAGCGTGTAAGCGAAGGGAAACCAGAGAAGCCCGCCCCACTTGCACGGGGCGGGCTTCTTCCTTTGGGGGCTTGACCCGCTGGTCGGAGTGCGGACAATGGAGCATCTGCCCTGCTTGACCCCCTGCCCACCCCAGGAGTGCCCATGACCCGTCTGCTGATGCCCACGCTCCTCTCGACCTTTTTGCTCGCTGCCTCGGGGTACGCCCAAACCGGACCGAAAAGCAGCCTGGTAGGCGCTCCTTTCACACCAGACGCGGTCATCGTGACCGACCGCAGCGCCGTCAATGAATTCGCAGGGGCGCTGCGGGAGGCGGCCGCCCAGGCGGGGGGCACCTGCCAGAAGAGCGAATACGTGGTCTGGCCGGAATCCAGAGACGACCTCGCCGAGCAATTTCAGGAGGGCCTGAAGGCCCTGGGCTACAGCCTCACCCTGCTGGACGAGGCCGACGACGAGGACGGGTATGTGGCGGCCTTTCGCCTCGCCGGAACGGGCAAGACGCCGCTGGCTGGTCTGTGGGTTGACGACGGCGACGGGGTGGTGCTGGGATGGTGCACCCTGAACACGGCCGCTGCGCCCCGCGCCAGCGCGTTGGCTCCGGCTCCCCGCCCAGCCGCGGCACCTGCACCCACCGCGCAGGCCAGCGCCCTTCAACCGGGCAAGTACGGCTGCACCGAGACGCAGCCCCGACTGGTGAACGGCTCCTGGCAGTTCGAGTTCCAGGCCCGCGGCGCCATCCAGCTTCAACCCGACGGGCGCTACGTGGACCCTTTTGGCGTGACGGGCCGTTACACGCTGAATACCGGGCGCACGGCGGCCACCTTTTCCGGTGGAGCGCTTGGCGGCGGCACCGCCACCCCCATCGAGGGCGAGGTGGGCCGCCTGCGCGTGACGATTCCTACGGCGAGCGGCGAACGCCGCTGGACCTGCGGGCGGATGTAACCGCCCGGCTCAGCCCCGCCCTGCCCCCCACTCCACAAACTCCACCAGGTCCGCGTACTGCCGCTCCAGGCTGGGGCGGTGGACATACATCATGTGCCCAGCCTCGTAGAAGACCTCGCGGACATTCCCGCGCAGGCTGGGGTCGAGGCCCAGGTGATCGAGCGTGTGCCGGGTCGCGTGGTACGGCGTGGCGAAGTCGAAGTAACCCGACGCCACCAACACCTTGAGGTGCTCGTTCTGGTGCATGGCCTTGCGGAGCGTGTCCGAGACGCGCACGTGCTTGTTCTCAAACTCCTTGTAGCTCCAGGGCCGCACCCGCATGGTCAGGATCTCGTAGGGCAGGTCGGACTCGAAACCCAGCTCGGCGCGGACGTAGTGGTTCATCGCCGCCGTGTACGGCCCCAGGATGGCGCTGAGGCTGGGGTCGTACTCGTTCGCCTCGCCGCCGGAGTCGCGGTCAAGGCCGGTAAAGCGGCTGTCGAGGCGGCCCACCGTGCGGCCTTCGTCGCGCAGCAGTTCCTTGCAGAAGCGGGCCAGGGTGACGCGCAGGTTGTTGCGCCGGACGAAGCCCACGTCCAGCCCGGTGAGCGCCGCATACCGCTCGGCCACCACCCGCTGTTCTTCCTCGCTCAGGCGCGGGCCGAGATGCAGGGCGCGGGCATAGTCGCCGTCCGCGAAAGCCTCGGCCTCGCGCAACACGTCGTTCAGCGAACGCTCACCGCCGAGCTTGCCGTGATACCACGCGGTCGCGGCGGCGGTGGGCAGGTGGACGATGTACGGCAGGTCGTGCCCCGGCGTGAAGTCCACTGTCGAGAAGTCGAGAATCGAGCTGATCAGCATGATCCCGTTCAGGAACAGGCCGTGCCGCTCCTGCAAGTACCCGCTGAGGCCCGCCGCCCGCGTGGTGCCGTAGCTCTCGCCGATCAGGAACTTGGGGCTGAGCCAGCGCCCGGCGCGGCTGGTCCACAGCCGGATAAAGTCGCCCACCGACTCGATGTCCTTCTGAAAGCCGTGGAAGTCGCCGGGCTTCTCGCCTTCCGTGACGCGCGAGTATCCCGTGCTGACCGGGTCGATGAACACGAGGTCCGAGTGCGTCAGCAGCGTGAACTCGTTGTCGGTGAGGTCGTAGGGCGGCCCGGTGAGCTCCCCCGCATCGCCCATGACCACCCGGCGTGGCCCCAGCAGGCCGAGGTGCAGCCACACCGAGGAACTGCCAGGACCGCCGTTGAAGCTGAAAGTGACGGGCCGCGTGCGTGGGTCCTGCTCGGCGTCGAGCGCGTAGGCCACGAAAAAGACGCGGGCGCGGGGCTTGACGCCCTCCGATTCGCCGTCTTTGGCGTGCTTCTCTTCGGCCAGCACCATCGTCCCCGCCGTGACGGTGTAGGCCAATTCGCGGCCCCCCACGGTGACGCGGTGGCGGGTGACGCTGACCTCATCGCGCGGCTTCTCGTCCTCGGGGCGGTCCCGCTCGCCGGTCTTGACCTTGACCTTCACTTCGGTGCCCGGCTCGGTCGCCTGCTTCTCCTGTTCGTCGCTCATGGATAGGGTAGTTCTAGCGCGTCCGGCTACCCTTCCTCCCGACTACCCGAAATATCCCAGCAGCTCGATCAGCATGGGCGCGTAGTCGTCCGGCTTGATGCCCCGCTTTTCCAACTTCACCGACGGCGGGAAGGTCGTCACCTCCGTCCGGTGGGGGAAACGCTTGAGGCCGGACGCGTCGTAGTCGAGCGACTTGTACGCGAAAGTCACCTGAAGGTGCGTCATCGTCTCCCCGATGCTCAGCACGCGCTTGGCGACCGCCGTCAGCCGCAGCTTGGCGAGGTCGATGAAGTTCTGAACCTCCGGGGTGGGCGGCCCGTACTTCTTGCGGAGGTCGCGCTCCACCCGGCTGACCGCCTGGAGGGTCCGCGCCTCGGAGAGCCGCCCGTAGGTGGCGATGCGCTCCTCCTCGTTGCCGCTGAAGTAGTCGGGCGTGAGGCGGGCGTTGATGGGCAGGTCGATGGAGACGGAGGCGGGCGTTTCCAGCTTCTCGCCCTTGAGCTTGGCAACCGCCTGCGCGAGCATTTCCGTATACACGTCGATGGAGACGGCCTGCACGTGCCCGTGCTGCTCCTCGCCGAGGATGTTGCCCACCCCACGAATCTCCATGTCCTTTTCGGCGAGCAGGTGCCCGCTTCCGAGGTCCTGCAGGTCGGCGATCGCCCACAGCCGCCGCTGCGCGTTCTCGGTCATGCGCGGCGGGTAGAAGAGGTAGGCATAGGCCGTCTGCTGCCGCCGCCCCACGCGCCCGCGAAGCTGGTAGAGCTGCGCGAGGCCCAGGCGGTCCGAGCGCTCGATCAGGATGGTGTTTGCCTCGGGGATGTCCAGCCCCGTTTCCACGATGGTCGTGGAAATCAGCACGTCGAAGGCCCCCTCCGCGAAGCCCAGCATAATCTCCTCGAGTTCCTCCTCGTTCATGCGGCCATGCGCCACGCCGATGCGGGCTTCCGGAATCAGGTTGCGGAGGTAGAGGCTCCGCGCCCCGATAGACGCGATGCGGTCGTGGATATAGAAGACCTTGCCGCCGCGCTCAATCTCGGAAAGCACCGCGTCGCGCACGGTCACCGGGTCGAAGGGCGCGAGCACGGTCTGGATGGGCTTGCGGCCCTTGGGCGGCGTCTGGATGGAGCTCATGTCGCGCAGGCCCACCATGCTCATGTAGAGGGTGCGCGGAATGGGCGTGGCGGACAGGGCCAGCGTGTCCACCGCCTTCACGCCCTCCGGAATCTCGATCTTGCCGTCCTTGGGCACGTCGGGCAGCCCGCGCATGGCCCGCAGCTTTTCCTTCTGCCCTACCCCGAAGCGGTGTTCCTCGTCCACGATGATCAGGCCGAGGTCCTTGAACCCGATATCGCCCGAGAGCAGGCGGTGCGTCCCGATGATGATGTCCACCTTGCCCTGCGCGAGGTCACCCAGGATGCTCTTGGCCTGCTTGTCCCCGGTGAAGCGCGACAGGCCCTCCACCCGCACCGGCAGGTCCTTGAAGCGCTCCACGAAGGTGGACGTGTGCTGCTCGGCGAGCAGGGTGGTGGGCACCAGCATGGCGACCTGTTTGCCGTGCCCCACGACGCGGTGGGCAGCCCGCAGCGCGACCTCGGTCTTGCCAAAGCCCACGTCGCCGGAGATCAGGCGGTCGGCAGGAATGGGACGCTCAAGGTCGCCCATCGTTTCCTTCAGGGCCGTCTTCTGGTCGGCGGTGAGGTCGAACTTGAAGTTCTGCTCGACTTGCGCGTCCCACTCGGGTTGGGGCGGGAAGGCGTTGCCGGGCGTGACCTGCCGGGCCGCGTACTGCACGAGCAGCTTGCCCGCGACCTCCTCGGCGTTCTTGCGGGCCTTGTCCTTGGCTTTGGCCCAGTCCTTCTTGTCGAAACTCGACAGCACCGGGGGGTCGTCGGTGGTGCCGGGGTGCCGCCGCAGCACGGGCAGTTGCTCGATGGGCACAGCGAGGCGGGCGCCGCCCCGGTATTCGAGGTTGAGGTAGTCGCGCGTGACGCCCAGCACCGTGCGCGTCTCCAGACCCTGAAACTGGCCGATACCGTGCTCCGGGTGGATGAGGTAGTCCCCGACGTGCAACCCCAGCGCGTCCGTGACGGGCTTGCCCGCCAGCTTGCGCCCCCGCAGCGCCGAGCCGCCCTGGAAGCCGTAGATCAGGTCTTCTGTGAGCACGACCGCGCGGTGCTCGGGAATGGCGAAGCCGCCCTCGCCGTTCGCGCGGAGGAAGCCCAGGCCGCCCTCCTCCACGCGGGGCACGCTCAGCCAAGGAATCTCGTGGGTGTTCAGCAGGCGGTCCGCCAGATACGCGGCGGTGCGGTCGTGGCGCACCAGAATCAGCACCCGGTACCCCGCCCCGCGCCACTCAGCAATATCGCGCTCCAGGTCCGAGAGGCGGGCACGGTAGAAGGGCAGCGGCGTCAGGCCGAGGTCGAAGTCGGTCAGCTCCAGCGGAGCGCGGCCAAAGGACGTGACCTCGCGCTCCCGCAGCCGGGGCCACAGCGTGTCGGTGAGCGGCCCCAGCGCCGAGGCGTAGAACTCCGGCGCGTCCAGGAACACGCGGCCCGGCAGCAGGTCCAGGCGGGTGGCGTCCCACTTCACGTCGGTGAGGTAGTCGGCGGTGGGTTCCAGGGTGAAGTCCCGGATCTTCTCGCCTGTCAGCTCGCCCGCCCCCAGGCGGCGCAGGGTGTCCAGTTCGTCCCCGAAAAACTCGGCGCGGAGGGTCAGCGCGTCCTCGCCCGCTGGCACGCCTGCCCCCAGCCCCAGCCGCAACTCCAGCGTGTCGCCGCGCAGGAGGTAGCCCGTCTCGTCGTCCTCGGGGTCCTGCAACCGCTCGTAGCCCAGGCGTTCCAGCCGGGCGAGCAGGTCCTCGCGCGGGTAACTCGCGCCCACCCGCAGGGCGAGGGCATGGTCCTCGGGGTGCGCCGGAAAGAGGTCGAGGGCTGTGTTCACGTCCAGCACGACATGCTCAGCCTTGCCCGCCCAGTCGCTCAGCCCCGGATTGACCGACACGGGCGCCCCCAGTGCCCCGGCGGAGGCGTAACTTGCCAGGCGGTCGGGGGTGGTGAGCAGCACGGCGGGGCCGGGGTGGGCGGCAAAGAGGGCGGCGCGGGCCACCTGCGGCAGCAGCAGCACGTTTCCGACCGGGGCGGTCGGCATCAGTCTGGAGAGGTTGGGGGCGGCGACCGTCACCCGCAGATTGTACGCGGGGGCCTGGGGACACAGGGGGACCGAGGGAACGGTCAGGCCGGGGCGAGGGCGAGGAGGCGGTCGGGGAAGGAGGCAAAGGCGCTGGCTTCCTCGTGGGCGCAGGGCTGCCCCTCGTCCATCAGGCGCACGGCAACCAGCCCCGGCCCCGGCAGGACGTGAAGATGCTGGCCCAGCCACCCGTCGTGCCCGAAACCGGCTACCGGGCCGAACTGCTCGTCCGCCCAGCGCACGCCCCTGGGCACCTGTTCGCGGTCAAAGCCCTGGGCCACCAGCCGGGGCCACAGTTGCCCCCAGGACGTCCACTCGCCCATGCAGGCTTTCAGGGCGGCGACACTCGGCGTGAATCCACTGGCAGCCACCGCCTCCACATGACCGGAGGTCACCAAGATTCGGGTCCATTGTGGTCGCAGCCACCACAACAGACCCATGTGGGGAAAAGCAGAGGTCGCAGGACCGGTGCTCTCCTCCATCCAGTCCCGATGAATCAGGGGGCGCCCACCTGCCTCTCCCCCCTCCAGCGCAAGCTGTCCCAACCGGGCGAGGTCGCGGGCACGCAGACTCAGGCCACTCATGCCGTGCGGATTTCCGGCCCGGTCACGGACCCAGAATAGATCCTCAATCCCCAGCGGCCCGAACAGCTCCGCGCGGGCGAAATCGTCGGCCTTCTGCCCAGTGGCCCGCTCCAGCAGGCCGCAGATCAGGTTCACGGCCTTGTTGTTGTACGCGAAGACGCTGCCGGGAGCGTGCTCCAGCTCAGCACACAGCGCGAGTTGCACGAAGTCGGGGCTGGGATAAATCTCGGCGGGGGCCATCGGCACGTTTTGAAGCCCGCTCGTGTGCGTCATCAGGTGCCGCAGCGTCACGTCCCGCTTGCGCCCCTGCCGCCATTCGGGGAAGAACTCGCACACGGGCACGTCCGCCCCCGGCAGATGCCCCAGGGTCACCGCACGGCCCACGACCAAGCTCAGTACGGCCTTGGTCACGCTCATCGTCTCGATGGGACGGTCGCCGCGCCCGTCTATCACCTCGTCTACGATCACTTCACCGTCCCGCATCACGATGAGGGCGCTGGTGTTCGTGGCGCGGGCCTCGTCCACAAGGGCGTCGAGCTGGGCTGTGGGCATGGCCGCAGCGTATCCCGGCGGCCCAGCCTGCGCCCGCCGATTTACCGTCCGGTGCGGCACCCCGTCAGCAGCGCCCGCGTACGCCCCGTGTTCGTCCCGACAAAAGTGCTCAGGGTCGCCTCGCCCTGATGCTCCCACCACTCCAGGCCGCTGCGTGCCCCCTCCGGCCCGGCCCGGCTGGCGTAGCGGGCACCGCTGGCACTGAGAGCCTCGGCCAAGCCGTATTCACGCCCGCGCCAGTTCAGCACCACGGAGGTGGGGCCACCCGGACCGAAGGTGGCGTAGGTGGCGCTGATCTTCTGCCCACCGCCACAGGTGTAGTGGAAGGTTCGGGAGGAGCCGGGCGTGGAAGGGCCGCCCCCCGCTTCGGCAACCGGGGCTATAGCGAGGACCAGCAGGGCAGCCGCGACCAGCCTCATCGCTCCAGCCTACAGGCCGGGGGCCTCTGCCCATACAGATTACAAATCTGGTCAACTTCTCTGCTATGCTTTGTTTTGTGAAGCGGATGATTCTTTCTCTGACCGCCCTGGTGCTGCTGGGCAGCGCGGGCGCACAGCAGGCCAAGGAACTGCGGCTCGGGGTATTTCCCAACGTGACCCACGCGGCCGGGCTGGTCGGTGTGCAGCGCGGCCTCTTTCAGAAGGAACTCGGCAACGTCAAGCTGGTCGTCAAGGAGTTCGCCAACGGCTCGCAGATCAACGAGGCGTTCGCGGCGGGTGCTATCGACGCCGCCTATGTCGGCCCTGGCCCGGCCATGAACGCCTTTATGCGCGGGGTGCCTATCCAGGTGTACGCGGGGGCGGCGAACGCGGGCGCGGTGCTGGTGGGGCGCAAGGACAGCGGCATCCGCAACGTCAAGGCGCTGAAGGGCAAGAAGGTCGCCGTGCCCACGCGCGGCTCGACGCAGGACATCAGCCTGCGGCACCTGCTGCACGAGAACGGCCTCAAGGCCACCGACGAGGGCGGCAACGTCACCATCGTGCCCATCGACCCGGCGAACATGCCCGCCGCCTTCGCGACCAAGCAGGTGGACGCCGCGCTGGTGCAAGAGCCGTGGGGCGCGATCATGGAGTCGCAGGGGGCCAAACTCATCGCCAACGAGAAGGCGATCTGGGAGGGTGGCAACTACACCACCACCGTCCTCGTCGTGAACACCAAGTTCGCCTCGCAGAACCCCGAAGTCGTCAAGGACCTGCTGCGCGGGCACCTTGCCGCGATCAATTTCATCGGGAAGAGCAACGCCGGGGCGCAGAAAGCCATCGCGGACCAGATTCAGGCCTTTACCGGCAAGCGGCCCAACACCGCCGAGCTGTTCAAGGCGCTGGCGCGGACCAAGGTGACCTGGGACATCAACCTGAAGACGCTGGCCGAGTACGCGCAGCTCAACAAGGAAGCGGGCTTCGCGCGGGACGTGCCCGACCTGAACAAGTTCGTGAACCTCAGCGTGATTCGCGGCCTGGCGAAGTAGGAGCCACCATCTTCCAGCAACCAGCAAGAGCCCCGGCATGACGCCGGGGCTTTTGTTGTGCTGATCGCTGGCAGCGGGGAGCAGGCCGCTACACTACCCCCATGACCGGACCCAGAAAAGGCTCCAGGGGCCGACCGCCCAAACGCACAGCCGCGCAGGGACGCGGCGGCATCACCCGCGACACCAGCCGTCCTGCCCGCGAGCCGGGGGGCCGGGAGCAGGAGACACAGACCACCGGGGAGCGTCCCCGCAGCCAGGGTCAGTCCCAGGGCCGGGGCGCCCTGCCGAACACCAATCCCGCCCGCCGCAAGCCGGGGGAGCGGGGGGAGGGACGTGGCGGCGAGCGGCCCTTCCCGTCGGGGCCGGGCCGGGGGGCGCCGCCCAAGGTCACGCGGGGGGAGGGCGCGGGCGGCAGCAAGAAGCCCCTGCCCGACCTGAAGCGGGTGCAGCTCGACGCGCCGGACCCTGGCGCGACCTTCCGCGACCGCGACGGCGAGCGCCTGACCTTCCCCGACAGCGCCCTCAAACGGGTCGCCGCCCACATCCTGACCGAGAAGAACAAGGCGTGGCGCTACCGGGCTTTTCCCTTTCCCCTGTTCACCGACCGGGGCAGCGAGCAGTCCTTTTACTTCGACTTCTACATCTACGACGCGGAAGACTCGGTCATCCGACTGATTCTGGTCGTGCCCTTCGAGTCGCGCGAGGTCTGGGACCGGGTGGGGCGCTTCAAGCGGCAATACCCCATGTACCGCTACGAGCTGTGGACGCCGGAGCGGCTGGCGCAACTGGGACGGCCACGGGCGCAGCTCGGATTCTGATCTGAACCGCCCCCTGGCGAAATGTCTTCAGGCGTCAGAGCGCCGTGAGAGCGATCTGGTAACGTTTCCAACTGTAGGCGGCGACTTCGCGGCAGCGGGCCTGACCGGGCCAGCGCGGGGCCGCCGCCCCCGACTTTCCCGCACTGCACCGGGCCTGTTCCGGCCCGTGGAGGACCCCAGTACCCATGACCATCACCGATCTTCCGGCCACCCAACCCGCCCTGCTGCGGCCCGGCAGCCCCTATCCGCTGGGGGCCACCTGGGACGGCAAAGGCACCAACTTTGCCCTGTATTCCGAGAACGCGACCGGGGTGGAACTGTGCCTCTTCGACGAGGCGGGCACCGAGACGCGCGTGCCGCTGACCGAGCAGACCGCCTTCGTGTGGCACGGCTACCTGCCGGGCGTGGGACCGGGCCAACGCTACGGCTACCGGGTCCACGGCGAGTACGCGCCCGAGCGGGGCCTGCGCTTCAATCCCAACATCGTGCTGCTCGACCCCTATGCCAAGGCGCTCGACGGCGTGGAGCAGCATGACCGGGGCATCCTGGGCTACCAGGGCGAGGACGACCTCACCATGCAGACCGCAGAGCAGCGCGGCGCTCCCCTCGGCATCGTCATCGATCCGCTGTTCAACTGGGTGGGCGATGTCAAGCCGGGCGTGCCCTTTCACCAGTCGGTGATCTACGAGGCGCACGTGCGCGGCCTGACCATGACCCACCCCGACGTGCCCGAGGCTTTGAGGGGCACCTACGCGGGCGTGGCGACCGAGCCGGTGCTGCGCTACCTGCGCGACCTCGGCATCACGGCGATCGAGTTCCTGCCCGTGCACCAGCATGTGGACGACGGCTTTCTGCTGGGCAAGGGCCTGAGCAACTACTGGGGCTACTCGACCCTGAATTTCTTCGCGCCGGAAGTCCGCTACTCGGCGGCGGCGCGGCGCGGGGACCCGGCGGGCGCGGTGCCCGAGTTCAAGAACATGGTCCGCGCCCTGCACGACGCCGGAATCGAGGTCATCCTTGACGTGGTGTACAATCACACGGCCGAGGGGAACCACATGGGGCCGACGATGAGCTTCAAGGGCATCGACAACCCCACCTACTACCGCCTGGTGGCCGACAACCCGCGCTTCTATTTCGACTACACGGGCACCGGCAACTCCCTGAACGTGCGGCATCCCCAGACGCTGCAACTTATCATGGACTCGCTGCGCTACTGGGTCACCGAGATGCATGTGGACGGCTTCCGCTTTGACCTGGCCTCCACGCTGGCGCGGGGGCTGCATGAGGTGGACCAGCTCTCGGGCTTTTTCACCATCATCCACCAGGACCCGGTGATCTCGCAGGTCAAGCTGATCGCCGAGCCGTGGGACGTGGGGGAAGGCGGGTATCAGGTCGGCAATTTCCCGGTGAACTGGGCCGAGTGGAACGGCATCTACCGCGACGACATGCGGGCCTTCTGGAAGGGTGAGGGCGGGCTGGCCTCCGAGATCGGCTACCGCCTGACGGGCAGCAGCGACCTCTACCAGCGCGACGGGCGCAAGCCGTACGCCTCCATCAACTTCGTCACCGCCCACGACGGCTTTACCCTGCGCGACTCGGTGACCTACGAGCAGAAGCACAACGAGGCCAACGGTGAGGGCAACGCCGACGGCCACAGCCACAACCTCACCTGGAACTGCGGGGTGGAGGGCGAGACGGACGATCCCGAGGTGAACCGCCTGCGCTCTCAGCAGCAGCGCAACTTCCTGGCGACCCTGCTGCTGGGCCAGGGCACCCCAATGCTCCTGGGCGGCGACGAGATCGGGCGCACTCAGAAGGGCAACAACAACGCCTACTGCCAGGACAACGAGATCAGTTGGTATGACTGGCAGAACATCGACGCCGACCTGCTGGCCTTCACCCGGCGGTTGATCCGGCTGCGTAAGGCGCACCCCGCCCTGCACCGCCGCAAGTTCTTCTCGGGCCGCACCATCCGCGGCGAGGACGTGCGCGACATCGTCTGGCTGCGCTTCGACGGCGCCGAGATGAGCGACGAGGACTGGAACAACCCCCAGACCCAGAGCCTGGGGATGTTCCTCGACGGCGACGGCCTCGACGACGTGGACGCGGAAGGCCGCCCGCTGAAGGACGACGATCTGCTGCTGCTGCTGTCGGCCTCGCATATCGACCTGCCCTTCCGGCTGCCCGACCTTGACGGGTGCCCGCAGTGGGAGTTGCTGCTCGACACCACCGACGACGGTGCCCGCGAGCGCCTTGCCGCCGGGGAGGAGACGACGCTCAAGGCGCGGAGCGTGAAGCTTTACCGCTGCGTGCGGGACTAAAAGCAGCAAGACTGGCCGGAGGTTCAGGGACCACCTGGACCTCCGGCCTCCTTAAGGGCCGCTTCACTCTGTAGGCATGGACCTGTCAGGGTGCGTCACCGGAGCTTTACCTTGCTCTCATCGCCGGGCGGGTCCCGCCTCCTAGCCTGACGCGTTCGCCGCCTTCCCCCCGCGAAGGTGGCCCGAAAGGAGTCCCATGCGCTCAACCCTTCCCAGTGCCCCTGCGGGGGCGCTGTCTTCCCCACCTGCGCCCCGACTGGGGGCCGAACTGCTGCCCGGCGGCGCGGGCACCCGCTTCCGCGTCTGGACGACCACCGCGCAGGAGGTCGCCGTGCGCGTGGGCGGCACCGACCATCCCATGACCGCACTGGGGGACAACATCCATGAAGTCACCCTGCCCGTGGGCGCGGGCACCCGCTACCAGTTCGTGCTGAACGGGCAGGCGTGGCCCGACCCCTATGCCCGCTTCCTGCCGGACGGGGTTCACGGCGAGGCGGAAGTGGTGGACCCCACCGCCTACGGGTGGCAGCACACCGGCTGGCGCGGCCTGCCCCTCTCCGAGTGCGTCTTTTACGAGCTGCACATCGGCACCTTTACCCCGGAGGGCACCTACCGGGCGGCGATGGAGCGGCTGTCCGAGTTGGCAGAACTGGGCGTGACCGCGCTTCAGGTGATGCCGCTGGCCTCGTTTCCCGGCTCGCGTGGGTGGGGGTACGACGGCGTGGCCCTCTATGCCCCCTATGCCCCGTACGGCCGCCCCGAGGACCTGAAGGCGTTCGTGGACGCGGCGCACGGGCACGGGCTGGCCGTGTTCCTCGACGCCGTGTACAACCACTTCGGGCCGGACGGCAATTACCTCGGCGTCTACAGTCCGGGGTACTTCACCGAGCGCTTTCACACCCCCTGGGGCGCGGGGCTGGACTACGCGGAGCCGCACATGCGCCGCCTGATCACGGACAACGCCCGGATGTGGCTGCACGAGTACCGCCTTGACGGGCTGCGGCTGGACGCCACCCAGGAGATGCAGGACGACTCGCCGGTCCACATCCTGCGCGAGCTGGCCGACCGGGTTCACGAGCTGGGGGGCACGAAGGTGCTGCTCGCCGAGGATTACCGCAACCTGCCGGAGCTGGTCACCGAAATGCACCTCGACGGCATGTGGGTGGACGATTTCCACCACGTCATGCGCGTGACCCTCACTGGGGACCGCGACGGCTACTACCAGCATTACGAGGGCGGAGCGGCGGCGCTGACGCACGTGCTGAACCGGGGCTGGGTCTACGAGGGCCAGCACTGGGCCGAATGGAACGGGCCGCGTGGTCAGCCCGCCGACGGTCTGGAGGCCCCCTCCTTCGTCTACTTCATCCAGAACCACGACCAGATCGGCAACCGGGCGGTGGGCGACCGGGTTCACCACCTGGAGCGCGTCACCCCCGCCATGTACCGGGGCGCGTCCACCCTGCTGCTCACGCTGCCGATGACCCCGCTGCTGTTCATGGGCCAAGAGTGGGCGGCGTCCAGCCCCTTCCCCTTTTTCAGCGACCACCACGGCGAGCTGGGGCGGCTGGTGTCGGAGGGCCGCAAGAAGGAATTCGGCCACTTCGAGGGGTTCTCCGGGGAGGACGTGCTCGACCCGCAGGCGGAGGAGACGTTCCGGCAGGCGAAACTCGACTGGGACGAGCGTGAGACAGGCGAACACGCCCGGACGTTGGCGCTGTACCGCACCCTGCTGCGCCTGCGCCGCGAGGACCCGGTGCTGCGGGGCCGCGAGCGCCGCACCCTGACCGCCGGACACGCCGGGGACGTGGTGTGGGTGCGGCGGGTCACGGAGGCGGGCGAACGCCTGCTGCTGTGGAACGTGGGCCGGGAGGCGGTGGGCGCTGCCAGCCTGACCCTCCCCTTTCCCCTCCCGCCCCGTATTGTCCTCCACTCGGAAGGCCGCCCCGACCTCCGTTTGGAGCGCGGCGAGGCGGTCCTGCTAGGGTCGGAAGGATGACCGACGGCGCCACCCCCCACGTTCCGTCCTCCACCTACCGCCTCCAGCTCCACGCGGGCTTCGACTTCGCGGCCGCCCGCCGCCTGCTGCCGTATCTCGCGCGGCTGGGCGTGACGGACGTGTACCTCTCGCCGATCTGGACGAGTGCGCCGGGGAGTGGCCACGGCTACGACGTGACCGACCACGCTTCAGTCAACCCGGCCCTGGGCGGCGAGGCGGGGCTGCGGCGGCTCGCGGCGCGGGCGCGGGAACTCGGGCTGGGCCTGATCGTGGACTTCGTGCCCAACCACATGGGCATTCAGGGCGGCCACAACCCCTACTGGGAGGACGTGCTGACCCACGGGCAGGCCAGCCGCTACGCGCACTTCTTCGACATCTCGTGGCAGCCGCTCAAGCGGGCGCTGGAGAACAAGGTGCTGCTGCCGGTGCTGGGCGAGCAGTACGGGCGGATTCTGGAACGCGGTGAACTCGTGCTGGGCCGCGAAGGCGGCGTCTTCTTCCTGACCTACTGGGAGCGCCGATTGCCGATCTCGCCGCGCACGCTGGCCCGGCCGCTGACGGCGCTGGCGACCGAGCTGACGGGGACGCTCCCGGCCGCCGACCACGCCGAACTCGCCTCGGTCGCGCGGGCGGCGGCGAACCTGCCCGTCTCGACGAGTGCTGACCTCACCGACGCCGACCGCCTCGCGCGGGCGCAGGAGTCGGAGGTCATCACCCGGCGGCTGGGGGCGCTGGCGGAGACGTCGCGCTCAGTGCGGACGGCGCTCGACCGGATGGTGGCGGAGACGAACGCCGACCCCGCCCGGCTCGACGCGCTGATTCAGGACCAGAATTACCGCCTCGCCTCGTGGCGGGTCGCGGCTGAGCAGATCAACTACCGCCGCTTCTTCGACATCAACGACCTCGCGGCGCTGCGGATGGAGGACCCGCGCGTCTTCGAGTGGGCGCACGCCAAGCTGTTCGAGTTGATCGGGGATGGGGTGCTTCAGGGCGTGCGGCTGGACCACACCGACGGCCTGTACGACCCCGCCGGGTACTTCGTGGCCTTGCAACGGGGGGCGGCGCGGGCGCTGGGGCGCGAGTGGGAGCCGGGCCAGGCGCTCCCCGTCTACGTGGTCGCCGAGAAGATTCTGGAACCCGGGGAGAAGTTGCCCGAAGACTGGGCGATTCACGGCACCACCGGGTATGACTTCCTCGCGCAACTGAACGGCACCCTCGTGGACGGGGCCAGCGAGGAGGAGGTCACCGCGATCTACCGCCGCTTCACCGGGGACCGGGAGGGCTACGGCGACCACCTCTACCGGGGCAAGCACCTGATTCAGCGCGTCTCGCTGCCCGGCGAGGTCAACGTGCTCGCCGAGCATCTGGAACGGCTGGCCGAGGCGGACCTGAGATTCCGCGACTTCACGCTGAGCGGGCTGCGCGAGGTGATCCGCGAGACCATCGCCGCCTTCCCCGTCTACCGCACCTATGTCCGCGAGGGCGGCGAGCGCGAACCCGGCGACGACGCCAAGATCGAACACGCGATCCGCGACGCGAAGGCGCACCGGGCGGCAGCGGGGCGCGACCTCGACCCCAGCCTCTTCGACTTTCTGGAGGCGGTGCTGAAGTTGGACGCCCCCGACGAAGCCACCCGCGAGCGTTACGCGGGTTTCGCGCTGAAGTTCCAGCAGCTCACCGGGCCGGTCACGGCGAAGGGGGCCGAGGACACCGCCTTCTACCGCTACGCGCGGCTGCTCTCGCTGAACGAGGTGGGCGGCGATCCGGGGCTGTTCGGCACGCCGCCCAGGGCCTTTCACCGGGACGCGCAGGCCCGCGCCGAGCGGTGGCCCCACGCCATGCTCGCCACGTCCACCCACGACACCAAACGCGGCGAGGACACCCGCGCCCGCATCTCGGTGCTCTCTGAGTTGCCGCAGACGTGGGCGGCGTACCTCAGCGGCTGGTCGGGCCTGCTGCGCGGCTTCGAGGTGGAGACGGCGACGGGCCGCGCCCCCTCCGCGCTGGACACCTACACCTTTCTGCAAAACGCGCTGGGGGCCTACCCACTGGACGGGCGACTGGAGGACTTCCCCGACCGCCTGGCCGACTACGCCCTCAAGGCCGCCCGCGAAGCCAAGCTGCGAACGAGTTGGGCCGCTGGCGACGCCGAGTACGAGGAAGCACTGACGAGGGTGGTGCGCGGCCTGCTGGCCGACGAGCGCTTCTCGCGCGACCTCGCCGAGCTGCACCGCCGTATCAGCCCGTATGGGGCGCAGAACGGCCTCTCGGCGGCGCTCGTGCGCCTGACTGCCCCCGGCGTCCCCGACACCTACCAGGGCGCCGAGGGCTGGAACCAGAGCCTGGTGGACCCCGACAACCGCCGCCCGGTGGACTACGGGTGGCGTACCCGGACGCTGGCCCGCATCGAGAAACGTCACGCGGAGGACCCCGCCCGCCTCGCCACCGACCTCCTCGCCCGCTACGAGGACGGTGGGGTCAAGCTGCTGGTGACCTGGGCGGCCCTGCAAGCCCGCCGCGCCCACCCGGAGCTGTTTGCCCAGGGCAGTTACCGTCCCATCGAGGCCGGGAAGTACCTCCTCGCTTTCGCCAGAGAACACAGCGCCCGCGAGCATAGGGACGAGGTGGCCGTCATCGTCGCCCCGCGCCTGACCTACACCCTGACCCGTGAGAAGACCCCCTGGGCGCTGGGCGAGGTCTGGGGCAACCGCCAGCTCACCCTGCCGCGCCCCGGCACCTACCGCAACGTGCTGACGGGCGAACGCCTGCGCGTGCGCGGCGAGAAGGTCCCCGTGGCGAAGGTGCTGGAGACGTTCCCGCTGGCGCTGCTGGTGCGGGAGTAGTCGCTTAGGGAGACGGTGGACATCCGTGCGAGGGCACCTGCAAATCCACGCGGGTCGCGCCCCGGAAGGTGACCACCGTCCCCTGCGTGAGCTTCCCGCTGACGCACCCCGGTTTCAGGGCACGCGACCCGACCCGCACGCTTCCTCCCCGAAAACGGAGGCTGTAGCCCACCGTCCGCCGGACGGTCAGTGTCCCACTGACCCACGAGGCGGTGAAGGAGTGGGTGCCGCCCCGGTTCTTTTCGACCGAGAGCAGCGAACTGTAGCTGCCCCACCTCACGGCTGGGCCGTTCGCGGCCCCGGCCAGCGCCGCCGGGCCGATCAGACTGAGGCAGAGGAACGCGGCAGACAGGTGTCTCATGGGGACCTCCGGGGGCAGGAAGGCTGAGGGCGGGGCCTTCAGCGTACCCCCCGACGAGAAGCGACAGGCTCCAGATGTGCCGGAACCTTTTCACCCCGCGCCCCGTATCCTGCCTTGTATGCAACTGACCGCAACCCGGACGGAAAATCTGGTTCGCACCTTCATGGCGCGGACGTACTCGTGGATGGCGGCGGGCCTGGCCCTCACGGCGGGCGTTGCCTACCTGACGGCCCAGAACGAGGTGCTCGCCGCGCAGGTCTTCGGCTGGCGCTGGGGCCTGATCATCGCGCAACTCGTGATCGTGTTCGCGCTGAGCGGGCTGGCGCACCGCATGAACAGCGCGGTCGCGGGGATGCTCTTCATCGCCTACGCCGCATTGACGGGCCTGACCTTCAGCTCGCTGCTGATCGCCTACGACCCCTCGGCGGTGACGGCGGCCTTCCTGACCACGGCGGGCACCTTTGGGGCGATGAGCGTGGCGGGCTTCGTGATCAAGAAGGACCTCAGCGGGATGGGGCGCTTTTTCATGTTCGCGGTGATTGGCCTGTTCATCGCCATGATCGTCAACATGTTCGTAGCGAGCAGCGCCCTGACCCTGGGTCTGAGCGTGATCGGCGTGCTGCTGTTCGCGGGCCTGACCGTCTACGACACCCAGATGCTGCGCAACCTCGCGCTGAGCGGCGTGACGGGTGAGATGGCCGAGCGGGCGGCGATCAACGGGGCGCTGGCCCTGTACCTGGATTTCGTCAATATGTTCCTGTTCCTCCTGCGCCTGTTCGGGTTCGCGGGTGGCAGCGACGACTGAGCTTCCGGCACAGAAAAGGCCCCGGCAGATGCTGGGGCCTCTTTCTTTGATGGGGGTTTGCGGCTTACCTCACCCCCGTCAGCTTCAGCCAGTAGTACTCGTGCTTGCCCATCAGCACCGGGTACGGCCCCTCCCCCACCACCGGGAAGTGGCTGCCGCCCGCCAGGGTGACGGGCACGCGGCCCACGTGCGCCGAGAGGTCCAGGAGCGCGGCCTGGGCACTTCCGGCGAAGTTGGAAATGATCAGCAGGGTCTCCCCGTCGTGCTGGCGGGTAAAGGCGAGAATGGCCGGGTTGCCCGTCTCGATAAAGGTGAGGTCCCCCTGCGCGAAGGTCGGGTGGGCGCGGCGCAGCTCGAGCTGGCGCGAGAGCCATTTCAGCAGGCTGCCGGGGTCCTGCTCCTGCGCGGCCACGTTCACACGCCCGTAGCCGTACACCGGGTCCTGAATGGGTGGGTAGAAGCACTGGTCGGGTAGGGCAGTCGAGAAGCCGCCGCTGATCCCGGCGTTCCACTGCATCGGGGTGCGGACGCCGTTGCGGTCAGAGAGGGTCAGGTTGTCGCCCATGCCGATCTCGTCGCCGTAGTAAAGGATCGGGCTGCCGGGCAGCGCCAGCAGGACCGTGTGCAGCAGCTCGATGCGGCGGCGGTCGTTGTCCAGCAACGGGGCGAGGCGGCGGCGGATGCCCACGTTGATCTTCATGCGGTGGTCGGGCGCGTAGGCCGCGTACATGAAAGCCCGCTCGTCGTCGGTGACCATCTCCAGCGTCAGCTCGTCGTGGTTGCGCAGGAAGGTCGCCCACTGCCCGAAGGACGGAATCTCCGGCAGGCGGCCCATGATCTCGCGGATGGAGGTCGTGTCCTCCCGCTTGAGGCTCATGTACAGCCGGGGCATCACCGGAAAGTTGAAGCACATGTGGAACTCGGGGTACGCCTCGGTGCCGAAGTACTCCACCACGTCTTCCGGCCACTGGTTGGCCTCCGCGAGCAGCAGGCGGCCGGGGTACTCCTCGTCCACCACCCGGCGAAGCTGGCGCAGGATCGCGTGCGTCTCGGGCAGGTTCTCGCAGTTGGTCCCCTCGCGCTCGATCAGGTAGGGCACCGCATCCACCCGGAAGCCGTCCAGCCCGAGGTCCAGCCAGAACCGCAGGGCGCCGATCAGTTCCTCCACCACGCGCGGGTTGTCGAAGTTGAGGTCGGGCTGGCTGGAGAAGAAACGGTGCCAGTAGTAGCGGCCGCACCCCTCGTCCAGCGTCCAGTTGCTCGTCTCGGTGTCGGTGAAGATGATGCGGGCGTCCGCGTACTCGGTGCCCGTGTCGCTCCAGACGTAGTAGTCGTGGTACTCGTTGGGGCTGCCGTCGGGCAGGGTGGGGCCGCGCCGCGCCGCCTGAAACCAGGGATGGTCGGAGGACGTGTGGTTCGTTACCAGGTCCCCGATCACCCGCAGGCCCCGCGCGTGCGCCTCGCGCAGGAAGACCTTGAAGTCGTCGAGCGTGCCGAGGTCGGGGTGGATATCGGTGTAGTCGGCCACGTCGTAGCCGTCGTCGCGCAGGGGGCTGGGGTACCAGGGCAGCAGCCATAGGCAGTCCACCCCCAGCGACCGCAGGTAATCCAGCCGCCCGGTCAGGCCGGGAAAATCGCCCTTGCCGTCGCCGTTGCCGTCCGCGAAGGTGCGGACCGAGAGTTCGTAGAAGACGGCGCTCTTGTACCACTCGGGTTGGGGGGAAGGCTGTGCCTGCGTCATGCCCGGCAGTGTACGGGGCCGGGTGGAAGCGGTGCGAGAGGTGACCCTCCTCATCCGGCCCATCCATCTTTTTGATAAAGATAAATCATTATGCGTTTCGCCCCCTGCCTGCTACTGTCCACCCTCCTCCTTTCGGTCGCCACCTCTGCCCAAGCCGCCTCCCTCTCCGTCAGCGCGACGACCAGCATCGTGGGCGACTTCGTGAAGGCGGTAGGGGGCTCGCGGGTCAGCGTGAACGTGATCGTTCCAGCCGGGAGCGACACGCACAGTTTTCAGCCGAACACGGCGGCGATCCGGCGGCTGGCGGGCAGCCGTACCCTGTTCATCAACGGGGCGGGACTGGAACCTTGGCTCCCTAAGCTGAAGGCGGCGGCCCCGAAGGTGCCCGTGACCGAATTGACGCGCGGGCTGAAGCTGCGTGAGATGGGGCATGCGGCGGGGGAGGACCACGGGCACGACGACCACGGCCCCCTGGACCCCCATGCCTGGTGGGACGCGGGCCTCGCCGCCGGGTACGTGCGGAACGTGCAAGCGTCGCTGACCCGGCTGGACCCGGCGGGCAAGGCGACCTACACGAAGAATGCGGCGGCCTACCTGAAGCAACTGCAAACCCTCGACGCCTACGCGAAAAGGCAGTTCGCCACCGTCCCCGCCGCCCGCTGCCGCGCCGTGACCAACCACGACAGCCTGGGCTACCTCGCCCGGCGCTATGGGCTGACCGTGGTGGGCACGGTCCTGCCCGGCGGCGGCACCGAGCGCGAACCGAGCGCCCGCGAACTCGCCGCGCTGGTGTCGTCGGTGAAGAAGAGCGGCGCCCGCGTGATCTTCACCGAGGCCGCGCTGAACACCCGCCTGGCCGCGACCCTGGCCCGCGAGACGGGGGCGAAGGTGGCCCCGCCCCTCTACACCGACACGCTGGGGCGGAAGGGCAGCGCGGGCGACACGTTTCTGAAGGCCTTCCGGCACAACGTGGATGTGATGGTGCGGGCGCTGAAGGGAGTCTAGGGGTCGAGGAGTCGGGGGGTCGAGGGGTGGGGCTCGACCCGTTTCGACCCCTCGACCTCTGGGTCTCTTGATTCCGCCCTCGCAATAGCAATGTTCCAGGCGCTATGCTCGGCGGATGCTTGGCGTGGAGAACCTGACCGTGCGCTACGGCACCCACACGGCGCTGGAGGGGGCCTCCGTACGCTTCGAGGCGGGGCAATTCAGCGCCGTGATCGGGCCGAACGGGGCGGGCAAAAGCACGCTGCTGAAGGTACTGGCGGGGCTGCTTCCCGACCCCCAGGGCAGCGTGCGCTTCGACCCCGGCCACACGCCGCGCAATTGCGTGTCCTACGTGCCGCAGCAGCAGACGCTGGACTGGGCCTTCCCCGTCACGGTCTGGGACGTGGCGATGATGGGCCGCACCGGACGGCTGGGCTGGCTGCGCTGGCCGGGGGGCAAGGACCGCCAGAAGGTGGCGGCGGCGCTGGAGGAAACGGGCGTCTACGACCTGCGGCACCGCCACATCGGGGCTTTGTCGGGCGGGCAGCGCCAGCGGGTGCTGCTCGCGCGGATGCTGGCGCGGGAAGGCCACCTGCTGCTACTCGACGAACCGCTCACCGGGGTGGACCCCGCCACCCAGGAGGGGTTGATGGCCCTGCTGCGCCACCAGGCCGACCGGGGCCGCGCGGTCGTGATGGTCACCCACGACCTCGATCAGGCGCGGCGCTGGTGCGACCACCTCGTGCTCGTCAACCGCCGGGTCATCGCGGACGGCACCCCGGACGAGGTGTATACCCCGCAGAACATCGAAGCGACCTTCAGCGTGAGCCACCTCGGGCACACGCACGCGGAGGCATGATGGGAACTGCGCCGCGCCGACCCTCCCGGACAGGGGCAGCCTGATGGAGTGGCTCACCGATCCCCTGCAATTCGACTTTTTCGTGCGGGCGCTCGCGGCGGTCGTCCTCGTCAGCGTGCTGTGTGCGCTGGTGGGCGCGTGGGTGGTGCTGCGGGGCCTGAGCTACATCGGCGACGCGATGAGCCACGCGGTCCTGCCGGGGCTGGTGGGGGCGCTGCTGGCCGGGGGCAACCTGCTGGTCGGCGCCCTCGTCGCCGCCGTGCTCACGGCGCTGGGGATCGGGGCGGTGGGTCAGCGGTCGGGTCTCAAGCAGGACAGCGCCATCGGCATCGTGTTCGTGGGGATGTTCGCGCTGGGCGTGGTGATGCTGTCAAAGGCACCGACCTTCGCCACCGACCTCAGCACCTTTTTGATCGGCAATCCGCTCGGGGTGACTCCGGCCGACCTGTGGAGTGCGCTGGGCGTGACCGCGTTGGTGGCACTGATCCTGGGAGCTTTCCACAAGGAGTTGCTGCTGGCCTCCTTCGACCCCACCGAGGCCCGCGCCATCGGGCTGCCGGTGGGGGGGCTGACCCACCTGCTGCTGGTCGTGATCGGGCTGGTGGTCGTACTGACGGTGCAACTGGTGGGCACCACCCTCAGCGTGAGCCTGCTGGTGACCTCCAGCGCCGCCGCCCGGCTGCTGGCCCGCAGCCTGAAAAAGATGATGCTGCTTGCCGCCGGGCTGGGCATCCTGGGCGGGGTCACCGGGCTGTACCTCAGCTATTCCCTCGACACGGCGGCGGGGGCGACCATCGTGCTGGTGAATACGGCGGTCTTTGTGATGGCCCTGCTGTTCCGGCGGGGGGAGTAACTTCTCCGCATGATGGCCCCCTCCGTATAGTGGCTTAGTCGCTGCCACCGTGCGGTAGGGTCGGGGCAACGGTCCGGGTTCCCCGGCGTTCGGCCCTCCCCCATTCCACGGAGCCTCCCACCTTGCGTCACTTCCCCCTGTAACCGCGACCTGAAGCCTCGTCCCCGCCCGCCGTGGCCGGGACAGCTCGCCCGCAGGGGGAACACAGTGCTGGGACAATTGAAAGGGGTCGCCCGCAGCTTTGGCGACCGCGTGGTGGTGCAGGACGTGAACCTGGAGGTGCAGCCCGGAGAGCGGCTGGCCCTGGTCGGAGAGAATGGCAGCGGCAAGAGCACGCTGCTGCGGGTGTTGGCGGGCCTCGACCGCCCGGACGAGGGCACAGCGACGCGGACGGGCCGCGCCGTCCTGCTGTCCCAGCACGCGGAGATGGGGACGGAAACCGTGCTGGACGCCGTGACACCGGAGAACTTGCGGGCGGCCCGGCGCACCTTCGAGGCCGCCTCGGCCGGGCTGGGCGAGGGCACCGACGCCGCCTTCCACGCCTTTGCGGAAGCCGAAGAGGCGTTCCGGGTGGCCGGGGGCTACGGATTCGAGGCGCAGGGGGCGGCCGTGCTGGGCGGGTTGGGGCTGGACGCCGGGGCGAACGCGGCGGAGCTGTCCGGCGGCCAGACCCGGCGCGTGCTGCTCGCGCGGCTGCTGCTCTCGCCCGCCGACCTCTACCTCCTCGACGAACCGACCAACCACCTCGATGCCCAGGGAGCCGCATGGCTGGAAGGCTGGATTCGGGCCTCCCCCGCGGCGTTCGTGCTCGCCAGCCATGACCGGGCCTTTCTGGACGCAGTCACCCACCGCACGGCGGAGCTGGAGCGGGGGCGGCTGACGGTCTACCCCGCCCCGTACACAGAAGCGATGGCCCTGAAAGCGGCCCTGCGCGAAGCCCAGCAGCGCGACCACGAGGCCTACCGCCGCAAGCGGGCCGCCCTCGACGAAGAGCGGCGACGGCAGGCCAGCAAGGGCGCGGTGGAGGAAAACCGCCGCCGGGCGCGGGACAACGACAAGTTCCTGAGCAGCCACAAGGCGGGCCGGGCGCAAAAACTTTTCTCGGCGCGGGCGCAGGCCATGCAGCGCCAGATCGACCGGCTGGACGAGGCCGCCGCCCCGAAGCCTTTCGAGGACCGCCGCACCCTGCGCCTCGACCTCCCCGACGCGCCCCCCGGCCCCGCCGAGGTGCTCACCGTCCGTGATCTGTCCGTCTGCCGAGACGGGCAGCCAGTCCTCTCGGGCGTGCGGCTGGACGTGCGCCGGGGCGACCGCATCGCGCTGACCGGGCCGAACGGGGGCGGGAAGAGCACCCTGCTCGCCGCGCTGCTGGGGCAGCTTCCCCACGCGGGCGAGGTGCGGTGGGGCCAGGGGCTGAGCCTCTACGCGGCGGGGCAACATGGGGAGGAACTTTCGGGCCTGGAGACCGTCGGGGACGCGCTCCTCGCGGCAAACTCGGCCCTGACTGCCCACCAGCTTCACGCGGTCGCGGCACAAGTGGGCCTGCCCGGTGGCCCGTCCTTTCCGGTCGCGGGGCTGTCCGGCGGGCAGCGCACCCGGCTCAGCCTCGCCCGGCTGAACGTGACGCGGGCGCAGGTGCTGGTGCTGGACGAACCCACCAACCACCTCGACGTGCGGGCGATCGAGGCGCTGGAGGCCCTGCTGCTCGCCTTTCCGGGCACAGTGCTGCTCGCCAGCCACGACCGGGCGCTGGTGGGCCGGGTGGCGACGCGGGTGTGGGAGGTGGGAGGGGGCGGGGTGCGCGAGGAGCCGCTCGTGACGGTCTAGCCGATGCGGTCACTTTTCTCGCGGTTGTGGCGGGCACACAGCAGTTGCACGTTCTCGGGCGTCAGGCTGGTGCCGCCGCGCGACCAGGGCAGAACATGGTCGAACTGCAGATCGTCGGTCGCCCCGCACTCGACGCACCGGCCGCCGTCCCGCTGCCAGACGGCCAGCTTGACCCAGCCGGGAATCAATCGGCGGCGCTCGGGGTGGGCGGGAACGGGCCCAGCATCGTCCTCCTCGCCCTGCACCGCCTCCAGGCGAAAGACGAAGACGTACCGGGTGCCGTCGTGCTCCTGCGCGGCGCCGGTGAGGTGGAAGACGCCGTTGTAGGTCCAGATGCCGGGGCGCAGCTTCTCGTAGACGCGGACCCGTTCGGGCACTGCCTCCCCACGCTCGGCCGCCAGAGCCGCCTCGAAGAAGAGGCCATTCTGAGTCAGTTTGCCGCCCGGCGTCCGCAGGGGCTGGTCCACCGTCTTGGGGTCGAGGCCACCCGTCCGGTTGACCGGCGCGTCGTGGCCCTCGTAGCGCAGCACGGTGCCGTCTTCGCTGAGCTGGTCGCGGTAAGGCGCCCCCGGCTGCACGGACATCAGCAAAACGCTGTGCCCACCGCGCACACGAAAGTTCATGCCGCGTTGGAGGGAGATTCCCTCTCGCAGGCACATCTCCGTATGACTCATCACGCGGGCGGGCACGGGGGCCACGCTACCAGGTCGGGAGACCACCTCCAACCAAAAAAACCGCTCCCCGGAGGGAGCGGCCTGAAGCACTCGGCTCAGTAGAACTTGGTGATGCGCTCGACCGGGTGGCGGTGGTGGGGAAAGCCTTCCTCGGCCCGCTTGCCGATGGGCAGCATCCCGGCGAACTGCACGTGCTCGGGCAGGCCCAGGAGTTCCTTGACCTTGTCGGGCTGGAAGCCCAGCATGGGCACGGTGTCGTAGCCCAGGCCACGGGCGGCCAGCATCAGGAAGCCGAAGGCGATGTTCGCCTGCGACAGGCCCCACTGACCGCGCTGGGCCACGTCCTGGGCGCCGAACACGCCGTCGAACGTCTGGCGCTGCCCGGTGCGGCCCGCTTCGCCCATGCCGGGGTGCGCGGTGTCCTCGACCGTCGCCAGGGTGTCTTCCATGTCGCTGTAGACCACGATCACGGCGGGCGCGTTCGTCACCTGGGCCTGGCCGTAGGCGGCCTCGCGGAGCTGCTCCTTGAGCTGCGGGTCCTGCACGACGGCAAAGCGCCACGTCTGGGCATTCCAGGCGCTGGGCGCGAGGCTGGCGAGGCGCAGGATCTCGCGCAGGTCGTTCTGGTCCATGGGCTCGGGCACGAACTTGCGGATGCTGCGGCGGCTCTCGATGGCCTCGGTCACGGTTTGGGGACGGGTCAGGGTCGCGGTCATGCCGAAATCATATTGTCAACCGCTTTGAAAAGTCAAGCGGTGTGAGATTCGCCCTGATTCGGGTGGCGGGAACGTGTACAGTTGGGGCATGAGCACCGCACACCCAGGCTTCTGCCCGGTCTACCGGGCCATCGGCGTGTTGCAGGAAAAGTGGGTGCTGCACATCGTCCGGGCGCTGCTGGGCGGCGAGAAGGGGTTCAATGAACTCGCGCGGGCGGTGGGCGGCTGCAACAGCGCCACCCTCACGCAGCGGCTGGAGCATCTGGAAAACCTCCAGCTCATCGCCAAGCGCACCGAGGACTCGCCGGGCAAACTCGCCCGCAGCGTCTACACCCTGACCCCCGCCGGACGCGAGCTGCAAAGCGTCATCGACGCCATCGACGGCTGGGCGCGGCAGCACCTCGGCGCCGCCGACGTGGCTGCCCCCGCGTGACCGCCTTTCTGATCTTCGTCGTGCTGCCGGTCGGCCTGATCGTCCTGTCCTGCTTTATCCGGCCCGTGCAGCGCGACCGCCGCTACGGGGACGCATTCGGCGAATCGCTCGCCGCCGGGGGCATGTTCGGCCGACCTGAAGTGGAGCCGGACGAGCAGACCGTGCGGGAGGACACCGACCCCGTCCGGTTCAAGCTGGACTGACCTTCAAAAAAGTGCCCCGGCATGGGCGGCGATCAGCAGAGCTGCATCTGCCGGGGTCAGTTGTGCCGTGTCGAGGACGATGGCACCGGGTGGAGGAGGCAGGCTGCCCAAGGCGGCCAGGTTCTCGCGGAGGGCCACGGGGTCGCGCAGCTTCGCCCGCTCACGCCGCTCCGGCAGGGCCATCCGGCGGGCGAGTTCATCCACGTCGCACTCCAGCCACACCGGCACGTAGACGGCATCCCGGTCCACGGCCACGGCGCGGATGCGCTCGGCCGAGGCCCGGCTGCTCTCGCGGTCGGGATGGTACGCCGTGAAAATCTGGCTCACCTCGCGGGGAGCGAGGCGGGCGGCCTGCAAACCGAGGTTCCAGACCTGCGACCCTAACTCCTGAAGCTTGGTCGGGATCGGCCGCACCCCGTCCGCGCCGTAAGGCCGATACACCACGTCGCGGAAGAGGTGATTGTCCAGCAGCACGGCGCCCGTCAGCCGCGCCAGGTGCTCGCCCACCGTCTTCTTGCCGCTCCCCGGCGGTCCCGCGAGGTGGAAGACGAAGGGCGTCACGCACCCGCCCCCGCGAAAGCCATGATGCGCCGCGCGGCGTCCTCGGCGCTGAGGGTGGACGTATCCAGTACCAGGGCGTCGGCGGGGGGCGGGAGCAGTCCCTTGTCCGTCACCACCTGGCGCACCCCCTCCGGGTCGCGCAGCTTGAGACGGCCCACGCTGCGCTCGGGCAGGGCCGCGCGGCGGGCGAGTTCGTCCACCGGGCAGGTCAGCCACACCGGCACGAAGGTCGCCCCCCGCCCCGCCGCCAGCGCCCGGAACCGCTCCAGCGACTCGGCCTCGCCGGGCTGGTCGGCCAGATAGATCGTGAAGATGTGCGAGAGCTCACGCGGGGAGGCCGCTACCGCCTCGCGCACCACCGCCCGCACCCGCGAGGCGAAGGGCCACGCCTCCGGGGGCACGGGCCGCACGCCGTCCAGCCCGAAAGCGTGAAAGACGGGGTCGTTGGTGAGGTGGTTGTCCAGCAGCGGCGCCCCGGTCAGCCGCGAGAGGTGCGTGCCCACCGTGCGTTTCCCGCTGCCCGGCGGCCCGACGAGGAGATACAGAAAGGCCATGCCCGCCAGCCTAGCGGCCTGGCCCACTGCCCACATGCGCCAAACGGCGACGCCCCCACCGCTGGGGCAGGGGCGTCAGGGGCGGCCGAGCGCTACTCCAGCACCGCCTCGTGCACGATCTCCACGTTGCCGGTCATGATGCGGCTCAGGGGGCACATCTGGGCGGCCTGCTGCACATGCTGCTCGAAGTCGGCCGGGTCGCTTCCCGTGACCTTGCCGCGCACGACGAGGCGCATGGTGCTGATCTTGAAGCCGGGGCCGTCCTTGACCATCTCGCAGGTGGCGTCGGTCCGCAAATCTTCAACCGTGTGCCCATGGCCCGAGAGCAGGGCCGAGAGCTGCATGGTGAAGCAGCCCGCGTGCGCGGCGGCCAGGAGTTCTTCGGGATTGGTGCCCACGCCCTGCTCGAAGCGGGTTTTAAAGGAATATTGGGCGCCCTGCAGGGTGCCGGACTCAGTGCTCACGGTGCCGCTGCCGCCCCGGAGGTCGCCCGTCCAGTGGGCGCTGGCCTTGCGTGCGATATCTGCCATACCCGGCAGTGTGCGCCCGGCCGGGCGGGGGCGCACTTGAGGCAGCCTTTAGACTGCGGCATGACCACCCTGACCACGCTGCAGTCCTGGGAGACGGGCGCTCCCGTCGCGGGTTACCACTGGCCCGCCGCTGCGCCCCGCGCCGCCGTCCTGCTCACCCACGGGCTGGGCGAGTACGCCGGGCGCTACGTGGAGCGCTACAACCGCCTGATTCCGCGCTTGGGGGAGGCGGGCTTTTCGGTCTACGCCTATGACCTGCGCGGGCACGGCGCCTCACCAGGGCGGCGGGCGGTCGTGGACGCCCGGACGCTGGTGGAAGACCACCTGCTCGCGCGGGAGACGCTGCGGGGCCAGCCGCTCCCGGTCTACGCCTTCGGGCACTCGCTGGGCGGCCTGATCACGGCGGCGAGCGTGGCCCGCGACCCACGGGGGCTGAGTGGCGTGATTCTCTCCAGCCCGGCCCTGCTGATCGGGGAGGACGAACCGCGCTGGCTCAAGGCCGCCGCGCCGCTGCTCGCCCGCATCGCGCCCCATGCCGCCACGACGGTGCTCGACAGCGCGGGCCTCTCTCGCGTGGCGGAGGAGGTCGAGGCCTACCGCGCCGACCCGCAGGTCTACCAGGGCAAGGTGCCCGCGCTCACAGCCGCCTCCATGCTGCGCCTCAGCGGAGAGCTGTGGGCGCACTACGACCGCTGGCGCCTGCCCACGCTGGTCCTGCACGGCGCCGCTGACCGCATCACCGACGTGCGCGGGACCCAGCGCTTCGTGGAGGCGATCCCCGCCGAGGACAAAACCCTGCACCTCGTCGAGGGTGGGCATCACGAACTTCTCAACGACGAGGGCCGCGACGAGGCGCTGGCGTGGATTCTGGGGTGGCTGCGGGAACGGACAGCCTGAGCTTGCTTCACGCGCCGCTCACATGGCCTCATCACACCTGGCCGCGTAGCCTCCCTCCATGCCCAAAACCCTGCTGCCGCTGGCCCTGCTGTCCGCCGTTCTCGCCGCCTGCTCAGGAGCGCCGCAGGGGACCCCGCAAGTCCTGACCACGCCGGGCGGGAGCCTCGCGGGTGAGCGGCCCCAGACGCGGCAGGCCACGCTGATCATGGAGGACGGCAGCCGCCAGACGGTGACGGGCTTCGTGCGGGGCGGGATGCTGCTGCTCGAAGACGACATCCTGCTCGCGGACGACGTGAGCAAGCTGTCGCCCCAGGGGACCTACGTGGTGGACACGCGCTACCGCTGGAGCGGCCGCACCATTCCCTACGCCTTTGCGAGCAACGTGCCGCAGGCCGTCCGCGACCGGGTGACGCAGGCCGCCGCCAACATTCGCGCGACGACGAACGTGGTGGTCACCCCACGCACCACCCAGACCAACTACGTGCAGATCACGTACAACACCGGCACGAGCTGCGCGAGCAGCCTCGGCATGGTGGGCGGGGCACAAACGCTCACGCTGGCCGACCGCTGCACCGTGGGCACGATCATGCACGAGTTCGGGCACGCGATGGGCCTCTTCCACGAGCAGACCCGCCCCGACCGTGACCAGTACGTCGCGATCCAGTGGCAGAACATCCCCGCCGACTGGCAGAGCCAGTACGAGATTCGCTCGGGCAGCCGGGGCTACGGCGCCTACGACTTCGACTCGATCATGCACTACCCCGCCTACTTCGACGGCAAGCTGGCGATCAAGCCCCTGAGCAGCAGCGTGGACCTGAACCGGATGGGCCAGCGCAACGGCTACAGCTCCACCGACGTGGGCACCATCAACGCGCTGTACCCACGCTGAGCGAACGAAATTAGAGAGCCTGGCCCGGTGAGGTCAGGCTCTTTTTATTGGCTGGGCCTCAGGGCATGACTTCGGCCAGCGGGCGCTCTGCCCTCTCCCCCACGGGCTCCGGCTCGCGCTGACCGCCGCCGTCCCGGATGTCGGGGTGAATGCCGAAGTCCTTGGCGATCAATCGGGCGGTCATCTTGGCCGACATCATCACGCTGGGGGTCCCCGCGCCGGGCTGCACCCCGGCCCCGACGAGGTACAGGTTGCGGATGTCCTCCGAGCGGTTGTGCGGGCGGAAATAGGCACTCTGCACGAGCTGCGGCTCCGGCCCGAAGGCGTTGCCCAGGTACGAGTCCAGCGTGCCTGCGAAATAGTCCGGCGTCACGAACTCGCAGTGGGTCAGGCGCGAGCGCAAGTCCGGGATGTGGCCGCGCTCCTCCAGGAAGGCGAGCACCCGGTCCACCAGCTTCGGCCCCTCGGCCGCCCAGTCCAGGCCCGCGCCCTGGTGGGGCACCGGAATCAGCGTGTAGGCGGCGTGGTGGCCCTCGGGAGCCAGGCTGGGATCGGTCAGGGTGGGGATGTGGAGATACTGGCTGAAGTCGTCCGGGAGGGGCTTGCCGCCGAAAATCTCGGCCAGCAATTCCTCGTAGCGCGGCCCCAGGATGATGTTGTGGTGGCGCAGGTCGAGGGGGCGGCCGTCGTCGCGGAAGCCGAAGTAGATCACCACGAGGCTCATGCTCTGGCGGGCGGCCTTCACGCGGGGATCGCTGTTGACCAGGCGGGCGCGGCGCGGGAGCCGCTTGAGGTAGGTGTTCGCCCAGTCGCCGTTGCTCACCACGATGTCCGCGTGCCGTTCCTCGCCACCCTCCAGCCGCACGCCCCGCGCCACCCGCGCCCCCAGCGGCGCCCGCACCGGGCGGCCCCGGTCATCACTGACCAGAATTTCCTCCACCCCGCGCCCGTACTCGATGCGGCCGCCGAGTTCCTCAAACTTCCGCACGAAGGCCCGCACCAGCGCCCCCGTCCCCCCCATCGCGTAGTGGATGCCCCAGGTCTTCTCGACGAAATGGATCATCGCGTAGATCGCGGGCACCGAGAGGGGATTGCCGCCGATCAAGAGAGTCTCGAAGGAGAAGACCTGCCGCAGCTTGGGGTTCTGGAAGTACTTGGAGGTAAAGGAAAAGAGGCTGCGCACCGCGTCCAGCCGCATCAGGTCGGGCACCACCCGCAGCATGGTGGGCACGTCCCCGAAGTGGGTGTAGCCCAGTTCCAGAAAGCCGCGCTGGAAGATGGCCTGCGCGTCGGCGTGAAAGCGTTCGTAGCCTTCCAGGTCCTCGGGGGCGAGTGCCGCGATCTGGCGGCGGGTCGAGTCGGGGTCGCCGTCGTAGTCGAAGTGGGTGCCGTCGTCGAAGATGATGCGGTAGAAGGGCAGAATCGGGACCAGCCGCACGTACTCGCGCGTACGGGGGCCGCCGCTCTCGCCCTCCCGCACGCGCTCGCCGGTCAGGACGTGCTCGGGGTAGTCGGGCCGCCCGAGTTGCCCGCCGTCCCGCTCCAGCGCGAACAGTTCCTCCAGAAAGTGCGGCACCGTGATCACGGTCGGCCCCATATCGAAGACGTAACCGCCTTCGGTGCGCTTCTGATAGGCGCGGCCACCCGGACCGTCCATGCGCTCCAGAATGGTGGTATCGAAGCCCAGGCTTTGCAGCCGGATGCCCAGGCTCAGGCCCCCGAAGCCGGAGCCGATGATGAGGGCGGTTTTGCGGGTCTTGGCGGGGTTTAGGGGGGTGTGGGGATCAGGCATGGGGGTCCTTGTCCGGCCCTGGCGCGGGGGTCAGAGGCCGTGGGGCAATGATCGGGAGAGTGGATTGGGGGCGGGCGCCCTACGGCCCGAAGCCCAGCTCCGCGCTCCCCCGCAGTTCCCACCACGCGCGGGGCAGCAGCAGCAGCTTGCGGGGGCCGCTGACATACGCCCGGCGGCGGAAGTTGTCGTACTCGGCGCGGGCGAGGTCGTCGAGGATGCCCTCGTAGGAATGGGCGGCCACCTGCACCGCGAGCCGGGCCGAGCCGTTCAGGCAGGGAATCCCGGCGCGGCCCTCGGCGTACATCTCGCGGGCGAGGCCGGAGAGCCAGCGCATCAGGGCGCGGTACTCGGGGGTCACCTGCCCGGCTTCCAGCGTGGCGCGGGAGACGCCGAACTCGCGCATCAGGGCGGCGGGCAGGTACACGCGCCCCCGCTCGAGGTCCTCGCCCACGTCGCGCAGGATGTTGGTGAGCTGCATCGCCTGCCCCAGCCGCAGCGCGGCGTGCAGGGTGCGCTCGCCGCCCCGATACCCGCTGATGGGCGCGATCATGAAGCCCACCACACCCGCGACCCGGCGGCAGTACAGCAGCAGATCGTCCAGCGTGTGATATTCGAAACCGCGCAGATCCATCTGGAGGCCCTGGTGCAACTCCTCGAAAGCCGAGAGGGGAATCGGCCAGCGGGCGGCGGCCCAGGCCAGGGCCACGTCGCCGGGGTCCTCGCCCTGCTCGCCCGCGAAGGCCGCCTGTACCCGTGCCCACCAGTCAGCCAGACCCCGCTCGGCGGCCTCGCCCCGGCGCTCGTCCACCACGTCGTCCCCGGTGCGGCAGGCGGCGTACACCGCCCACACCGCCGCCCGCTCCTCGGGTCCGAAAAAGCGCGACCCCAGATAGAAGGTCTTGCTGTGGTGCCGCGTCACGTCCCGGCAATGGGCCACGGCCGCCGGGGGCGGGGCTGGGGGGCGTTGGGTCACAATCGGCTCCTCTCCAGGCGAGTGTAGGGGCCGCCGGGGGCCGGAACGTGACGGTTTCTTACAGATTTCCCCGCGCCTAAGCACCACGAAGCTTTCACGGTCACGCCCTCATTGCCCGCGCCGGTAGCGCTCGAAGACGGCGGCCCCCAGCCGCAGCCCGTCCACCCGCGTGCAGCCCGGAAGCTGCCGCGCGACCCAGGCCGGGTCGGGAAAGGTCAGGCCGCCGAGCGCCGGGGCCGACAGCCACCCTTGCAGCGGCCCCCCGGTGCGGCCGAGGTACATCAGCCACAAGGTGCCGCCGGGCCGCAGCACACGCTCCAGCTCGGCCAGGAAGCGGGCGGGGTCGCGGGTCTCGTTCAGGGTGGCGCCCACGGTGATTCCGTCGAAGCTGGCGTCCGGCAGTCCGCTTGCCTCCAGGTTGGTCAGCAGCCAGTCCACTCCGTGTTCCCGCACCCACCGCCGCGCCGCCGCGAGCATCGGGGCGCTGAGGTCGGCGGCCACGACCTCGCACCCAGACTGCGCGAGCACCTCCGCATAGAACCCCGTGCTGGTGCCCGCGTCGAGCCAGCACTCGCCGGAACGGGGGCGGCACAGCGTCCGGAACAGGGCGGCCTCGCGCTCCAAGGGAAAGGGCTGGCCGGTCAACCATGTCAGGGACCGCGCCCGCCACGCGGGGTAGCCCCAGGCGGTGGGGGCCAGGAGGTTGCTGCGCTGGGCCAGGGTCAGGGGGCGCTCGGCGCCTGCGGCCGGGTTCAGGGTTTCTTTGGTGTGGCGCGGCGCGGGCACGAGGTTCATTATGCTGGTCACATTGGCCTGCCGCGGCAGGTTGAGTTCCTGGAGGATGTATGCAAGAGCAACGCAAGAGCATGGGGAGTGCCCTGGTCGACGTGTTCGACGCCGCGGTGGCCCTCGCCAAGACCGAAGTGCGGGGAATCGCCCATCAGGTCGGGCAGGTCGCCAAGGCCAAGGGTCTGGGGGTCGTGCTGCTGCTGGGCGCCACCGGGCCGCTGATTCTGGGCCTGGTGTTCCTGATTCTGGCCCTCTTCTACGGCCTGATGCGTCTGGGCCTGGGGGCCTGGGCTGCCGCACTGATCATCGCGCTGCTGAGCTTCGTCGTGATGGGCGTGCTCGTGGTGATGGGCCTGCGCAAGCTCAGCGCCGAGGTGCCGCGCGAGGGCGGCGACCGCTCCGACCCTGGCCGCCCCATGACCGAGGACGAGCGGCTGGAGGCCGAGTATCAGGCCGAGCAGAGCGGCAAGCTGCGCGAGGTCCAGTACCCCGCACCCACAGGGGCGCAGACGGCGGCCCACGTCGCCGGAACGGGCACCCGCACCGTGGACACTGGTACCGTCATCGCCACCCCGGTCGTGGCCGGAACCCGGACGGGCGAGGGCAGCGTCAGCGCCAGCCGGGGGTCGCACCTGATGGGTCAGGTCACCGGGGCGCCCACGGGCAACTCGGCGCCGCACACCCGCACCTCGCCCGACACCGCCGCGAACATTGACAGCCTCGGCCCGGCCCACACCGGGACCCGAGCGAGCGCCGCGTCGGTGGCGATGGGCGCGGACGTGGAGCGCGGCACCGTGCGTCCCGGCGTCAGCACTTCCGGCTTCACGGCGGGGGGCGTCGGCGTGAACGCCAGTGACCAGGGCTCGGGCATCAAGACCACCCTCACCCGGCAAGAAGGCGTCTCGGACGGCGTGGCGCTGCGCGGCACCGACGCCGGGGAAGTGCGCCTCCCCGTGTACGAGGCCACCGAGACGGGCGAGCCTCAGGTTTACGGCAGCGGCCTGAACAAGAAGCTCGACGGCAGCGAGACCCACGACGCCGGAGCGGGCGGCCACGGTGGGCACACCAAGCACGATCCCAACATCCAGCACCCCGTGGTGCTCAAGGACGCGCCGGGGATCCCGGTCAGCACCGAGCCTACCTTCCGGGACGACATGCGCAAGGAGGACCAGTAATGGACGCCTACTCCCGCAGCGAACGTGATGAGGCCCGCGCCCGCCTGAGGGCCAGCGTGGACGCCCTGACCGAGCAGGCCAGCCTCCAGGTGCAGATGCAGAAAGACCCCCTCAAGATGCTGGGCGGCGCCTCGGCGGTCGGGGCACTCGTGGGGATCGCGGTGGGGCGGCAGTTCCGGCGCAGCAAGAAGATCTACGTGGACGCCACCAGTCCCGCCAAGCACCAGAAGGCCTTGATCAAGGCCCAGCACAAGCAGCAGGGCGGCAAAGGTGTCGGCGGCGCCCTCGTCGCCACCCTGACGACCCTGGCCTTCAAGGCGCTGAACGAACGCGTGCTGACGCCCAAGCTCGAGGAAATTGCGGGCGGCCTGATGGAGAAGGCCGGACAGGAGCCGGGCAAGGGGAGCGGTGGGCAGGCCGCGAAGGCCAACGCCCGCCCCAGCGTGGTGGCCCCCGCGGCCTCTTCCGGCGGGGCGGCCAGCTTCCTCAAGCGCCCCGAGCCTGCGGGGACGGCAAGCACGTCGGGCAAGCCCACTTACGGCGAGCAAAGCCTTGATCAGGCGGTGGCGACCGGCTCGCCCAGCGTGTCGGCCGCCACCGCGCCCTCGCACGTCGGCGTGCTGCCCACGCCCAGAAGCACGGTGGAGGCCAAGGCCCAGGGCACGCCCATCGCCCCCGACGAGAAGGTCAATCCCAACCTGCGCTGAGTCGCCTGTTGTCATCCAGCAGCCCACCCGCGAAGGTGGGCTGCTCCGTCATGCGGCCCGGCCGCGTCTGCTAGCCTGCCCCCCATGACGGCGACCCGCAGCACCCGCCAGCGCGACGTGATCGCCCGCGTGATGGACGACGCGGAAGGCCCCCTTGCGGTGGGGGACGTGCTGGAGCGGGCACAGACGGACCTGCCGGGGCTGGGCGTCGCCACCGTCTACCGCACCCTCAAGCTGCTCACCGAGCAGGGCCGCATCCACCCGGTCACGCTCGACGGCGAGACGCGCTACGAGCGGGCCGGGCGCGGCCACCACCACCACTTTGCCTGCACCCACTGTGGCCGGGTCTTTACCCTGCACACCTGCCCGGTCGCCCTGCCCAGCGGCACGGTCTACCCCGGCGGCTTCATCGTGGAGGCGCACGAGGTGACGCTCTACGGACGGTGCCCGGCGTGCGCCCAGGCCGAATGAGGCCGGGCATGCGAGCGGCCCGGACCGAGAAGAACGCGCCGGGCCGCTGGTTCGGGAAAGGTCAAGGAGTCACGGACATGCGCAGGCGCTCGAGCACCGCCGCGTTGGGTCCCGGCGTGCGGTAGGGATTGAGGACGGGCTGAGCCAAGAGGGCCTGAACCGTTGCGAGGCCCCCAGGCACCTGAAAGCTGTAGAGCATCGCGGTGCGGTTGACCGGGCCATCCGGCGCGGCGAAGCGGGCACGGGCCGCCAGCAGTTCGGCCCGGCGGGCGAGGTCGGCCTCAGCCCGCGCGAGCTGGGTGCGCTGGCCTTCCGTGAGCGCGGCGAGGAGGCCCTCCCGACCCTGGCCCGCTGCCGAGGCTCCCAGGGAGGGGGCGGTGGCCAACGCCTGGGCTTCGGTCCGCAGCGCGGCGCGGGCCGGGTCGTCCAGGGTCAGCGTGCCGTGGGCCACGAGGTCGGCCAGCACCCGCACCGTGCGCAGCAGCCGGAGGGTGGGCAGGGCCGCCTGCACCCGCTGGGGGGTCTGAACACTCATGGGAACCTCGCTGCGGGGTGGCGCCGCCCTGCCCGCAGACGGGGAGGTCGCCGACCCGAACCCCCCGCCGAGGGCAGCCAGGGTCAAACCGATCAGGACGAGCCGGGTCATGGATTCAGCCTAGCCCCGGCGGGTAATGGGGGGCTGATGTCAGGCTGGAGGCGAAAAGAGAGGGGGCCAGGACTTCCCGCGTCCCGGCCTCCTCTCCACCCTCTGGCGTGTGCCTTTACTCCGCCAGGCGGCGGGCACGCTGCTCGGGGGTTTCCTCGGGCATGATCCACGCGCCCTTCTTGGGCAGATGATCCTTGCTGATGCGGGGCTGCGCCTTCACGGTCTGGGTCGACAGGCCGGTCAGGTTCTCGTACCACTTGTAGGCCTGCACCTGCACGCCCGCCGTGGTGGCGGCGTCCAGCACCGCGCGGTAGCCCTGGTGGCCCAACTCGGCGGCCCTGAAATAGTTCATCGCGGTGTACTCGCGCTCGGCCTGCGCGAACAGGGCGTCGGCGCTGCGGGCCGCGCCCTGCACGCCCTGGACCTTCCCGGCGCGGCGGGCGATTTCCAGAATCGCGTTGGTGTTGTTGAGGTACGCGGCCGTCAGGTAGCGGTACTGCGCGTCGAGGTTGAACTGCCCGAAGGTGCGCGACAGGTCGTTGTAGGACATGATCGTCGCACTCTGGTCGCCCGAATCCACGAAGCGGAAAAATCCGCTGGAGCCGTAGGAGAGGTCCTCCTCGCTGTCGTAGCCGTCGTGCGGGTGCGACAGGCTGAGGTGGTGCCCGACCTCGTGCACGGTGGTGTCGGTAAAGCCGTACCCGCCGGGGTTGATCAGGCTGGGCGTCAGGAAGGAATACACGAAGCTCTGGGTGCCGGTCTGACCGTCGTCGTAGGCAATGCCCAGCAGCCCGCCCTGGCTGTCGCTGGCGTCGTTGAAGGCATAGATCGGCAGCAGGTACTTGTCCCCGGCCGCCCTGTAGCTCTCGCGCAGCTCGCGCACCCCGAACTGGAACAGTTCCTCACCGGAGAAGTCCGCGAAGTCGGGCGAGCAGATGTCTTCCGCTTCGACCGGGAAAAAGCAGTTGTACACGTCGGCGAGGTCGCCGTCGAGCGCCGTCTGCCGGACATTGGTGCTGAACTTGGCAAAGGGCTGCAGGACCGACACGCGGCTCTGAAGCAGGGCGCGGTTGAGCAGCGTGCCGGGGTCGCGGGCACCCTCGCCCTGTTCGACCCGCACGTCGAGTTCGATCTCCTCGGGCATCCGGGGCGGCGTCAGGGCCACCCGGTAGATCGGGCTGGGGGTAAAGAGCAGGTTCAGCGCGGTGTAGCGGACCACCCGCGCAAGGTCCACACTGACCTTCCGGCCGTAGGCGACGCTCGCCTTGCGGGTGCCGTACTCCCAGATGGGCGGCATGCGGTAGTCGGGCTCGCCGTCCCCGGTCGAGTCGAAGTTCGTCACGTCCCAGGCGTCGGTCCAGGGGTCGGGGTTGGCCGACAGGTCGTAGAACCACACGCGCTGCGGGGCCGCGCCCTGGCGCACGCTGCCGCCCCAGGCGATCAGGCGTCGGCTGGCGCGGGCGCCGAAGCGGGTCCCGGTGTCGGTGTCCGCAGCGTCCGCGCGGGTGTAGGAGTGGAACTTGAAGTCCGGGCGGCTGTACCAGTTCACCAGATAGATCGTGTATTCGCCGGGCTTCACGCCGACGCGCGAGACGTTGTCGGCCAGCCAGTTCTCGGTCGCCAGAGCGTCGATCTCGAAGTTCTTCTCCACCGGACGGTTGATCAGGGGCGAGGGAGCCTCGCACTTGTCGGTGGGCACCTGATATTCCTCGCCCGTCTCCTCGTCCGTTTCGGTCACGAACTGACAGTTGAAGTACTTCTGATAGACCGTGAGCGGCTTCTCGGTGGCGTTCTGCGACAGGTACCCGAAGAAGTCGTCCTCAAACTTCTGGTCGGCAAAGACGTAGTTGTAGTCGTAGTCGAAGACGTTGCCGGTGTACTCAGTGTTGCCATAGGCGCTGGGGATGCGGGCGATCGTCTCGTAAGACTTCGGCAGGGTGTCGCGGAAATCGCGCGTGTTCACGTTCTGGGCCGTCTGGACCTGACCGGGCAGGGCTTCCCGGTAGCCCACGAAGACCACGTTGACCTTCAGGCGGGTGCGGATGCTGTCCTGTTCGCCGGGCTTGAGGGTGCTCAGGCGGCCGAACTCGGTATCGGTGCCCGGCGCCGGTTGGGTCCGGGTGGTGCAGGAGGCGAGCAGCGAGGCGCTGAGCAGGAAGAGGGCAGTGGCGCGAAGGGTCATAGGCCTCCTGGGGTCCTGGCTGGACCATGAGTGAACTCGGGTGTTGCCATGAGAAGTCTAGCGGCTTTTGGAGAGGCCATGCACCCAGTTGGGGAGGGTGCCTGGTCTGGACAACCGCGTTGACCCCACCCGCCTTTGCCTGTTACCGTCCTGAACAGCTCCCGCGTGGAGCGACCCCTATCCAGAGCGCCCGAGAGACCTGGCTCGTCGACGGCGCGGCAACCGGACCCCATCACGTCACGGTGCCAAGGCCAGCCCACCTCCAGCGGTCGACGATGACCGCCCGCGTGGGACCGATCAGGGAAGGTCACGCGGATGAAATCCCCGCCCCTTCTCGATTGCCCGAGAGGGGGCCTTGCCTTTGGCGCGGCTCCCCACAGTTTCCCGCTTCTCTTCTCTGTGAGGAGGCCGTCATGGCGTCTACTCCCAAGCCGCTCCACTTCGACACCCTGCAAGTCCACGCCGGGCAGCGTCCCGACCCCGCGACCGGGGCACAGGCCGTGCCCATCTACGCGACCAACTCCTACGTGTTCGAGTCGCCGGGGCACGCCGCCGATCTGTTCGGGCTGCGCTCGTTCGGCAACATCTACAGCCGGATTCAGAACCCCACGACCGCCGTGCTGGAGGAGCGTGTGGCGGCGCTGGAGGGCGGCGTGGGCGCCCTGGCGGTGGCGAGCGGACACGCCGCGCAGTTTCTGGCGATCACCAACGTCGCGCAGGCCGGAGACAACATCGTCTCCACGCCCAACCTGTACGGCGGCACCGTCAACCAGTTCCGGGTGACCCTGCGGCGGCTGGGCATCGAGGTGCGCTTCACCAGCAAGGAGGAGCGCCCGGAGGAGTTCGCCGCTCTGATCGACGACCGCACGCGGGCCGTGTATCTGGAGACCATCGGCAACCCGGCGCTGAACGTGCCCGACTTCGAGGGGATCGCGGCGGCAGCGCACGCGAAGGGCGTCGCGGTCTTCGTGGACAACACTTTCGGGGCGGGTGGGTACTACTGCCAGCCCCTCCGGCACGGGGCGGACGTGGTGCTGCACTCGGCAAGCAAGTGGATCGGCGGGCACGGCAACGGCATCGGCGGAATTATCGTGGATGGGGGGAGCTTCGACTGGGGCAACGGGCGCTACCCCCTCTTGACCGAGCCCAGCCCCAGCTACCACGGGCTGAACTTCTGGGAGACGTTCGGCACGGGCAACGCGCTGGGGCTACCCAACGTCGCCTTTATCACCCGCGCCCGCACCGAGGGGCTGCGTGACCTGGGGCCGACCCTGGCCCCGCAGCAGGCGTGGCAGTTCCTGCAAGGGGTGGAGACGCTGTCGCTCCGCGCCGAGCGGCACGCGCACAACGCGCTCGCGCTGGCCTCGTGGCTGAGTGCCCACCCGGACGTGGCGCGGGTGACCTACCCCGGCCTGTCCAACCACCCACATTACGACCGGGCGCAGGCGTACCTGCCGCGTGGGGCGGGGGCGGTGCTGACCTTCGAGCTGCGGGGAGGCCGGGAGGCGGGCGAGGCCTTCATCCGCTCGGTGCGGCTGGCGCAGCATGTGGCGAACGTGGGCGACACGCGCACGCTGGTGATTCACCCGGCCAGCACGACGCACTCGCAGCTCGACGAGATCACCCAGACGGCGGCGGGCGTGACGCCGGGGCTGGTGCGGGTGTCGGTGGGGACCGAGCATCTCGGGGACATTCAGGAGGACTTTGCGCAGGCACTGGCCGCCGCGCTGGTGGATGTGTGACGGCGGTGGCGCGGCCCCCCAGCATGGCCCGCCGCCTCTTACACGGGAGGAGGTACAAGCTCAAACTGCCCTCCTCTTTCGGAACGCGCCACTCCTGCTGGACTGCGGGCAGGCCGCCCACGACGTTCGGGTCGCGTACCACACCTACGGCACGCCCTCCGAGCACGCCGTCCTCGTGCTGCACGCGCTGACGGGCACGAGCGCGGTGCATGAGTGGTGGCCGGACTTTCTGGGACCGGGGCGCCCGCTGGACCCCACGCGGGACTTCATCGTGTGCGCGAACGTGCTGGGAGGCTGCGCGGGAACGACCGGCCCGGCCGAGCTGCCGCGCGTGGGGGGCGAGGACCCGCCCCTCACCCTGCGGGACCTGGCGCGGGTCGGGCGGGCGCTGCTGGAGCACCTCGGCGTGAGGCGGGTCTCGCTGGTGGGCGCGAGCATGGGCGGGATGCTGGCCTACGCGTGGCTGATGGAGTGCCCCGATCTGGTGGAGCGGGCCGTCATCATCGGGGCGCCCGCCCGCCACTCGCCGTGGGCGGTGGGCCTGAACACGGCGGCGCGGGCGGCCATTCGCGCGGCTCCCGGCGGCGAAGGGCTGAGGGTGGCGCGAATGGTCGCCACCCTGAGCTACCGCAGCCCCGCGAGTTTCGCCCGCACCCAGCCCGGCTGGGGCACCCGCCACCCCGGTACCGCCGACATCACCACCTATCTGGAGCATCAGGGCGAGAAACTGGCCGCCCGCTTCGACGAACGCTCCTACCTCGCGCTGACGGGGGCGATGGACCGGTTCCAGCCGTCGGACACGGAGGTGCGGTCCATCCGGGTGCCGGTGCTGGTGGTCGGAATTTCCAGCGACCTCCTGTATCCGCCCACCGAGGTGCGGACTCACGCCGAGACGCTGCCGCGCGGGCAATACCGCGAACTGGAGAGTCCGCACGGCCACGACGCTTTCCTGATGGACCCCGGAGAGTTGCCAGAATGGGTCGGCGCGTTCTTGGGGACACTGGCCTGACCCCCCACAGCCTCCCCCATTGGCTTCAGCGTTACTCAAGCGTTCTCTCAGAAGCCGGGGAGAGGGTGGCAGCTCATTGCGCCGCCCGTTAGCGTCGGGAAGCCATGACCACGGCCTTCCAAGTGATCGAGGCGATCGGGCTGGTGCTGCTGTCGATGTACCTGGCCTACTCGCTGTGTGCGCTGGTCGCGCAGCCCCGGCAGCCCCCGCCCCGCCGGGCCGCCCTGCGCTTCACGTTCGTGATTCCGGCGCTCAACGAGGCGGCGGTGATCGGGGCGACCCTGCGAAACCTGCGGGCGGCAGCTCCCGACGCGCGACTGGTCGTGATCGACGACGGGAGTGACGACGGCACGGCGGCGGAGGTCGAAGCTGTGGGGCAGGCTGATCCCGGCGTGCTGCTGCTGCGCCGCGCTCTGCCGCAAGCGCGGACAGGCAAGGGCGAGGCCCTGAACTGGGGGGTCGCCCAGCTCCTGCGCCGGGGTCTGCTGCCGGATGGCCCGCTGGGCGAGCAGGTGCTCGTCGTCTTCGACGCGGACGGACGGCTGGACCAAGGCTTGCTGGACGAGGCCGCGCGGGTCTTCGCGGACCCCGACGTGATGGCAGCGCAGGCCCGCATCCGGGTGCGCCAGAGTGCGGTGGGGGCGCGGGGGTGGCGCGGGCTGTTGGGGCGGCTCCTCCTGCTGCAGCAGGACCTGGAGTTCTACATCGTGCGGCACATCCAACTGCTGCGCCAGCGGGTGGAGACGGTGGGCCTGGGCGGCAACGGGCAATTCATGCGGGTGTCGTACCTGGCAGATCGGCTCGCGGCTGGACAGGACCCCTGGCCCCCGGTGCTGCTGGAGGACTTCGCCAGCGGGCTGGAGGTGCGGCTCGCCAGCCCGCGGCACCGCCTCGTCTTTCTGGAATCGGGGGTGACCCAGCAGGGCCTGACCGACGTGCGCCGCTTCGTGCGGCAGCGGGCGCGGTGGACGCACGGCAACCTGCAATGCTTTCCGAACCTGCCCCGCATCTGGCGCACGCCGATGCCGCTGGGGGCACGGCTGGACCTGACCTATTTCCTGGCGCAGCCGTGGCTCAACCTGCTGACGCTGGGACTGCTGGTCTACTACCCGGCCCGCGCCCTGGGCCGCCTGCTGACGGGCGAGGTGAACTGGGCGCTCACGGCGGCGCTGACCCTGCCCGGCCTGATCCTGCCGCTGGCCTGGGTCTTCCTGTACAGCCGCGAGAACCGGCTGGGGCTGCGGCAGGCCGCCTTTGCCGCCGCCGGGCTTCCCGTCTATACCTTCATCATGATGATGAGCGTGCCCCTGGCGTTCCGGAACTTTCTGCGCGGCGAGCACGGTTGGGTCAAGACGGCGCGGCACGCGGAGGCGTGAGGGCTGGCCCCCTCCCGGCTCACGCCTCGCGCAGCAGCTCGGCCAGGCGGTCGGCCGTGTGGGTCAGAGTGTGGCGGGAGAGGACATGCGCCCGCGCCGCCGCCCCGAACTCGCGGGCGCGGTAGGGGTGGGCGGCCAGGGCACCCAGCGCCGTGGCGAGCAGGCCCGGCCGGGGCTTGACGAGCAGCCCCGACACCCCGTCCTGCACGAGTTCGGCCTGCGCGGGAATGGGCGTGGTCACGACCGGGAGGGCCGAGGCCATAGCCTCCAGCGTCACGAGCGACTGGTTTTCCGCCAGGGTGGGTTGCAGCAGGGCGTCGGCGGCGCGGTAGAGGTCGGGCATGTCCCAGCGGCGGCCCAGGAACCGCGCATTGGTGATCTGCCCCCGCCGCGCCACCCCCTGCACGAGGTTCCCCAGCGGCGAGTCCATGTCCCCGGTAAAGACGAAATCCAGGTGTGGAGCCGCCCGCGCAGCGAGCAGGGCCGTCATCTGGTTCTTCTCGGGGGCGAAGCGTCCCGGCACCAGGACCGTGAAGCGCCGGAAGCCGTGCGCCTCCCGCAGCGCCTCCCGCTCGGCCTCGTCGTGGGCGGGGCGATACCGCTCGGCGTCCACGCCGTTTTGCAGCACGCGCACGTCGGGCAGGCGCATCTGCCGCCGCACGAAGTCCCCGGCCCACTCGGAGACGGTCAGAATCCGGTCGGCCTGCCGGAAGGGTCCGGCCTTGGTCCAGGGATAGGCCTCGCGGTGGGTGAAGCGCAGGGGCTGGGGGTAGTGGAACTCCATCTGGTCATGGCTGACCACCCAGCGCGGCCCCCTCAGGCGGGGCAGCAGCTCGCTGTAGTGGTGGCGGTACCACATCTGGAGGACGCGCAGGTCGAAGCCCTGGGTCAGTTCGGGCAGTTCCTCCAGTGCTCCGTAGCGGTGCACGGCCACCCCCGCTTCCCCGAAGCGGCGCACGAGTTCGTCCAGCCGGGGCTCGCGGCTCAGGAACATGGTCGTCCGCAGGCCCCTCGCCTGAAGCATGGGCAGCAGGTCGAGCAGCCAGACCTCGCTGCCCGCTACACGGGGCGCGTCGGTCATGAAGGCGATGTGGGTGCGGGGGGAGGTCGGGGAGGCGGTGGAGGGAGCCGACGAACGCATTCGCGCAGGCTAGTGCAAGTGGGGGCGCGGGGCTACGGGACCCGTCCCCTACTCCACCGCTTCCCCGCGCTGCAACTTCACCGCCCGCACGAGGTTCTGGAACATCAGCGCACTTGTCAGCGGCCCGACGCCGCCCGGCACCGGGGTCTGGGCGCGGACGGGGAGGTCCGGCCGGGCGTCTCCGACCACCCCTTCCCCGTCCCCTGGCACGTTGATGCCCGCGTCCACGACGACGTGCCAGGGCTGCACGTGCTCCGGGCGCAGCAATCCCGCATGCCCGACGGCGACGACCACTGCGTCCTGCTCCCGCAAGACCCCGGCGAGGTCACGGGTATGCTCGTTGCAGAGGGTCACGGTCACCCCCCGGTTGTTCAGCATGAAGGTCAGGGGCCGTCCCACCGTGCGCCCCGGCCCGATCACGGCGACCCGCCGCCCGCGCAGGTCGTCGCCCAGCACCGACCGCAGCAGGAAGCGCACGCTGCGTGGGGTGGGGGGCAGCAGGGCCTCGGCCTCGCGGCCCGCCGCGATCAGGGCGAGGTTGGCGGGGGTCAGGCCCTCCACGTCCTTGCGGGGGGCGATGTGGAGGAGGGCGGCGTCGGCGTCCAGCCCCGGCGCGAGCGGCAGTTCGAGGACGATGCCGTGCACCTCCGGGTCGGCGGAGAGGTCACGCAACTCGGCTTCCAGCTCGGCCTGCGTCGCCCCCGCGCCGAGGTCACGCACACCGAAACGCACGCCGAGTTTGTCTGCCTGCCGCTCCTTGCTGTGGACATAGACCGCCGAAGCCTCGTCGTGGGAGGCGAGCACGGAGACGAGGTGGGGCCGGAAGTTCCACCTGGCGAGCGCCGCCCGCACCTCGCGGGTGACCTGCCTCGCCAGGGGTTTCCCGAGCAGCGACTGGGAAGGGGTCGTCATCTCCCCTGCCCTAGTGCCGGAAATGCCGCGAGCCGGTGAACACCATGCTCAGGCCCAGCTCGTTCGCCGCCGCGATCACTTCCGGGTCGCGCTTGGCCCCGCCGGGCTGGAGAATGGCCGTGACGCCCGCCCCCGCCGCGAGCCGCACCACGTCGTCGAAGGGGAAGAACGCCTCGGACGCCAGCACAGACCCGCGTGCCCGCTCGCCCGCGTTGGCGACGGCGCGTTCGGCGGCCCAGATGCGGCTGACCGCCCCCGCGCCCAGGCCCACCGTCACGCCGCCCCGTGCCAGGGCGACCGCGTTGGAGCGGGCGTGCTTGACCACCGCCCAGGCGAAGCGCAGGTCCTGCCACTCCTGTTCGGACGGCTGCCGGGTGGTCACCACCTCCGGGCAGAGATCGTCCCAGGGGCGGCTGTCGCGCTGTTGCACGGCGAAACCCCCCGCGATCGGACGGAGGTCCAGCGGGCCGGGGGCCGCGTCCGATGCCGCGACGAGCACCCGCAAGTCGGGCTTTTTCGCCGCGAGCCACGCTGCCGCCTCGGGGGTCACGTCGGGGGCGATCAGCACTTCGAGGAAGGTGCCGCGCATCGCCTGTGCTCCTGCCAGGTCCACCGGGCGGCTCACCGCCACCACGCCGCCGAACACGCTGAGGGTGTCGGCGTCGCGGGCGCGTTCCCAAGCCTCCGCCACCGTAGCCGCCACCGCCACCCCGCAGGGGTTGCCGTGCTTGACGGCCACACACACGGTGCCCTCCTCCTGCCCGCTCAGCTCGGCGGCGAGCGCCCAGGCGGCATCGGCATCGGCAGAGTTGTTGAAGCTCATGGGCTTGCCCGACAGCAGGCGGGCGTCCAGCACTGGCCCGCGCTCCCCCTCCCGTCGGTAGATCGCGCCGGGCTGGTGGGGGTTCTCGCCGTAGCGGACCTCGGCCACGCGCGACAGGGACAGGGTGAGGCGGTCCGGGAACTGGCCCCCCTCCTCCCCCGTCAGGTATCCGGCGATCGCCGCGTCGTAGTCGGCGGTGTGGCGAAAGGCCTTGGCGGCGAGGCGGCGGCGGTCCTGCGGGGAAACCTCCCCCGCGAGGGCCAGCGGGTAGTCGGCCGGGTCCACCAGCACCAGCACCGCCGCGTGGTTCTTGGCCGCCGCCCGCAGCATCGCGGGGCCGCCGATGTCGATCTGCTCGACCGCTTCCTCAAATGCTGCTCCCCGCGCCACCGTCTCGCGGAAGGGGTAGAGGTTCACGCACACGAGGTCGATGGGACCAATCCCATGCGTCTCCAGCTCCGCGAGGTGCCCCGGCTCCCGGCGGGCGAGCAGGCCGCCGTGGATGGCGGGGTGCAGGGTCTTGACCCGCCCGTCCAGAATCTCGGGAAAGCCCGTCACGTCGCTCACCGCCGTGGCAGGCACGCCCGCCGCCCGCAGCGCCGCCAGGGTCCCGCCCGTGCTGAGCAGCTCCCAACCCCGCGCGGCCAGCTCGCGACCGAACTCCACCACGCCCGCCTTGTCGCTCACCGAGATCAGTGCTCGTCTGGTCATGCTGCCCTCCTGAATGCGGACGCCACTGCCTATAAGGGCAACAGGCGTCCGACCCAGGCGCGCGATCTCTTGAAAGTCCGGGCGGCTTCCCCGTGGTGTGCCCCACGTTCAGCGCCAGTCGCCGCCGGTCGGGGGTCAGGATACAGAGTCAGGGCGCGGCGGCGATAGCCTCCACCTCAACGAGCAGTTCGGGGCGCACCAACGCGGCGACCTGCACGGCGCTGCTCGCCGGGGGCTGGGCGAGGTCGATCAACTCGTCCCTCACGGCCCGGAGCTGCGGCAGGTGGGCCATGTCCGTCAGGAAAAGAGTGAGCTTGACCACGTGCCCGAACGTCAGCCCGACCTCGGCCAGTGCGAGCTGGAAGTTCTCGAAGACCTGCCGGGCCTGGGCGGTGAAGTCACCTGCCCCCACGACCTCCCCCTGGGCATTGACCGCGATCTGGCCGGACAGGTAGACCGTGCGCCCGCCGCGCACCTCGGCGAGATGGGAGTACCCCGGAGCCGGTCCCAGGGCGGGCACCTGCACGAAGCGGAGATGGTCCGGCGGTCCCGCCATCAGTTGCTGTTGCCCGACCCGTCGGGGTTGCCGTCGGGCGGCGTCTCGTGGACGAGGGTGGGGGCGGCGGCGGGCGTCCCTTCATCTCCCAGGATGGCCCGCAACTCCGCGACGACCTGCCGCTCGCGGTCGCTCACCTGCTCGCCACCGAAGCCCAGGAAGCCGCCCTCCTTGGCGGCCGCCGCCGTGCGCTCGGCCACGCTCAGGAGCAGGTGGCGAAAGGCGGCGAGATCCTCGGGGCCAGCCTTGGCGCCCACGAGCCACGCGGCGCGGCGCACTTCCTCCAGGCTGCGGGCGCGGGCCTCGTCCAGGGTGCGGGGGCGGTCCTGCGCGGGCACCTCCTGGGGGGTGGGCGGGGTGCCCATCAGGTCGGCGGCCATCGCTTCGAGGAGTGGCGTGCGGTTCTCGGCACTCACGCTCTCGCGGATGGCGGCGCCGATGGCCTGCGCCTCCGCGACGAGGCCCGTCACGCCGCTGGGGCTGGCGGCGACCACAGCGGCGCCCACGCGGCCGGGGGCGGTCATGACCTGATACCACTCGTCGGGGGTGAAGCTGTCCTTGAGGCTCATGGGGGCACCTTAAGCCGGGCGGGGCGGACGCTGCCTTGCGGGAGCCTTTACGGGAAGGCGAACGCGGCCATGAGCGCCCGTTGAGGGTCGGCGCGGTCCCCGCCAGGCTGGGCCTATCGTGGGGCATGGAAGAAATCACGGTCTCCACGTGGCCGGAGCTGCACGAGGTCCTGTATGCCGACTCGTGGAATCCGGCGCTGCGAAGGCACCGCTCGCCCTACGTGTTCCGGGGGCAGGGGCGGGGGTCGGCCCCGCTGACGACCTCCTTGCAGCGGCAGGGGGGCGACACGCGGGCCATCGAGGGGCACCTGCTGCGCAATTTCCGCAAGTACGCCCACCGCAGCGGCATCGACCGGGACCTCGCGTGGTACTGGCTGGCGGTGGGGCAGCACCACGGCCTGCCCACCCGGCTGCTGGACTGGACCTCCTCGCCCCTGGTGGCGCTGCACTTCGCCACCGCCGAGGAAGACCTCTACGGCGAGGACGGCGTGGTCTGGATGACCAACTTCGAGCGGACGAACGCGACCCTGCCCCCGCCGCTGGCCGCCCTGCTGGAGCAGGAGGGGGCGGGCGTGTTCACGGTGGACATGCTCGCCGCCTTTTCGCGGGCGCGGGAGCCGCTGGTGGTGGCCCCCGCCTCGCCCGCCTTCGAGCTGAACTGGCTCGAGGACCTGGAGCGCGAGGGCGAGCAGCCCTTCCTGCTGTTTCTGGAGCCGCCTTCCCTGGACGAGAGGATCGTGCAGCAGGCGGCGCTTTTTTCGCTGCTCTCCACCCCCGACCTCGCCCTCGACGAGTGGCTGGCCGGGCACCCCGGCAGCGCCCGCAAGGTCATCCTTCCGGCCGAGTTCAAGTGGGAAATCCGCGACAAGCTCGACCAGGCCAACATCACCGAGCGCACCCTCTTTCCGGGGCTGGGGGGGCTGGGCAAGGCGCTGCAACGCTACTACCGCCAGCGCGGGGAGGGCCGGGGCCAGGGCGACGCGCTGGAGGAGCAGAAGGAGGAGTTGCGGCAGTGGGGCTGAGGGCTGCTGGGCTAGTACACGTGAAACTCGCGCAGGCCGGTCGCCTCGCTGTACTGGGTTTCTACTCCCGACACGCGGGCGTGGGGGGGGCCGCGCCGCAGCCAGTGCAGCAGGCGGTCGAGGGCCTCGGGCGAGCCCTCCGCGACGACCTCCACCCGGCCGTCGAGGAGGTTTTCGGCACTGCCCGACACCCCGAGGTCACGGGCGTGCCGCTGGACGTAGCGGCGGTAGCCCACCCCCTGCACGGTGCCGGAAACGAGAGCGGTCAGACGCATGGCGGGATGGTAGCCCGCCCACCTGGGGGGGGAGGGTGCCGAAGCTGACGCTGGGGTGAAAAGCGGCGGCGGACGCTCACCCCAGGGCCTTTAGAATGGGCCGGATGCCCGCCCGAACCGTCCTCCCCACAGGCCCGGCGTGACGCCGACCCCCCCCGCGCCTTCCCGCCCGACCCGTTCCCGCTTCCGGCGGGCCGGGTGGGTCCTGCTGGCCCTCGCCGCGCTGCTGGGGCTGGCGGCGTGGTTCGCGCCCGCCCTGCTGGGGCAGTGGGCACTGCGGCAGTTCGGCGGGGACGTGGTGACCGCCGAGGGCGTGGGCGGGCGGCTGTGGTCGCCGGGCCTGCGCGGAGCACGGGTCAGGATTCCCGGCGTGGAGGCCACGGCGGACGAGGCCAGCGTCCGCGTGACCGGGGTGGACCCCCGCACCCGGACCCTGCGGCTGGACGTGGCCGTGAAGAACGGCTCCGTGAACCTGCGCCTGGGCGACCTGCTGCGGCGCGGCCCCGCCTCCGAGGAGGGCGGCCAGGGGGGCGGCTGGCGGGTGGTGCTGGGCGGGCTGGACGTGCAGGGCACGCGGGTGAATGTGGACGGGGCCGGACTGAACGTGCCTGACGGCCGTTTCCGGGTCTCGCCGCTGGAAGACGGGCGGCTGGCCGTGCGCGGGCAGACCCGGCAGGGCGACCTGAACGCGAACGTGACCGTGCAGGAGGGAGAACTGGGCAACCGCTTCCTGCTGGACGTGGACGCCGACGCCCGGATCATCAACCACTACTGGCCGGGGGTGACGGGTGGGCGGATCACCGGGCAGTACGCGGTGGGCGGGGGAGCGCCGATTCGCGGGGACCTGCGGGTGCGCGGCGCCAGCCTGCGGGTGCCGGAGGCCCGCTGGGTCACCGTGGGGGACGTGAACGGGACCTTCACCCACCGGGGTGACAACCTCGCCCTGCGGCTGGCCGGGCGCGGCTGGGACGGCCCAGTGACGGCGCGGGCCACGGCGAATACCCGGCAAAAGCGCTGGGACGTGACCGCCGAGGCCACCCCCCGCGTCGCGGGGCTGGCGCGGGCGCTGGGCACCACGGGCGACGGGACCCTGCGCCTGCGGGCGACCGCCGGGGGCTGGACCCACGCCGAGGTGCGGGCGGAGGCGACCGGGGCGGGACGCTTTGCCGGGGTGCCCTTCGGGGACCTGCGGGCGGGGTACGTCTTCACCAGCCCGGCGCAAAAGGGCGACTTGCCAGAGGCGAACACCCTGACCTTCCGGGCGGGCACGCGCCTGAACGGGGAGCAGACCCTGACAGGCGAGTGGGCCTTCGGACGCTCGGGGCGGGCGACCTGGGCGGGCGACTTCGCCGGGAAGCCGCTGGAGCTTCGGGCGGGGGTGGACGCGCAAAACCTCGTGACCCTGACGGGCGAGGGGCTGGGCGGGCCGCTCGCCGGGCTCTACTCGCTGCCCACCCAGGCGCTGACCGCCACCCTCAACCCCACCTTCGGGGCGGCGTCGGCGCGGGTGGCGCTGGAGGGCACCCCGCGTGACCTGCGGGCACGGGTGACAAACGGGGTCGCGGGACCCTTCCGGCTGGCGGGGACCGGGCGGCTGGACGGGGAGGGGCTGCGGGTCGACCTCGGCGCGGCGCGGCTGGACCTGAACCGGGAGTTCCGGGGCGGCTGGACCGTGCAGGGCCTCAGCGGGGCGGGAGTCACGCTCAGCGGCGGGGGCGACCTCGACCTGAGCGAAGGGGTGCTGAGCGGGACGCTGGCGGCGGACGTGCCCGGCGTGACGGAAACATTGCGCGGCCCGATTGCGCTGAACCTGCCTGGGCAGCGGGGCACCTTCAGCCCGGACGGGCAGCGGCTGGTGTGGAACGGGGACGCCTTCACCCTCACGGCGCGGGAGCTGCCGGTGGCGGGTGGAGCGCGGGTGAGCGGGACAGCGACGGTGACAACGGACCGCCAGGTCACGGGCACGCTGACGGCGCGGGGCAACGGCTACGACCTGACGGCGACCGGGCGCGGCGACTACGCCGACCTGCGCGGCACGGCGGGCGGCGTGACCGTCTCGGCGCGGACCGTGCTGGCGGACGACTTCCGCACGACGGCACAGGTGGAAGGAGCGGACATCGCGGGCGAGTTCGCCCTGGAGGATGGCGGCGTCCGCTTCGCGCTGACGACGGCAGGACCGAGCGGCGGGCGCGAGACGGCGCGGGGGGTGCTCAGCGGGGAAAGCTGGGACGCGGCCGGGCGGGTCAACCTCGCGGCGCTGCGGCCCCTGGTCGGGCAGCCTGACCTCGCCGGGACGCTGGACCTCGCGCTGGTGGGCACGGGCGGTACGGCGGGGGTGGACGCGCGGGTGGCCGGGGCGAGCGTCGCGGGCACGCTGACCCGGCGCGGCGGCGAGGTCACCGCCGACCTGCGCGGCGCCTACGCGGACGCGGTGGCCCGCCTGAGCGGCCGGGTCTACCCCGACGTGGCCGCCTCCGGCCCGGTGACGTGGCAGGGGCAAACGCTCTCGGCGACCGTGGCGGGGCCTTACGGTGACCTGCGGGCGCGGCTGACCGGGCGCACCACGCCGCTGACCCAGGCGGGCGTGACGCTGCCGGGGCAGGCGGTGGACCTCACGGCGACGCTGACCCCCCGCCTGACGGCGAGCGGGACCTGGGGCGACCTGCGGGTGCAGTACAACGCTCGGACGGGGCTGGTGGCCGTGGAGGGCGCCCAAGCGCTGACGGCTTTAGGACGCTCCGGGCAGGTGCAGGGCCGCGCGACCTGGGGGCCGGACTTCGTGGGTGAGGTGCGGGCGCGGGGCACGCTGGAAGGTGGCTACGCGGTGGCGCTGGCCGGACCGTGGCGGGCGCTGGACGTGACCGCGCAGGGACCGGGCGGCTTGCGGGCAAGCGGGACGGCGGCGCTCCCGGCAGCCAGTTACGACCTGCGGGTGCGCGGGCCACTGGAGGGCTTCTACGTGGATGGGCGGGTGCGCGGCACCGGGGCCACTCCACGCGGCACCCTCGACGTATTCGACGGCTCGGGTGGCACGGCGCGGGTCAACCTGCGCAGCCTGTCCGACTTCGACGTGCGGGCGCGGCAGCTCACGCTGGCGGGGCAGCCGCTGGTGGGCGACCTGACGGCGCGGGGGGGGCGCCTCTCCGGCACATTGAGCGCCGGGCCGCTGCGCCTCACCGCGCGGGACGGGCGGGTGGACGCTTCCGGGGAACTCGCCGGGCACCGCCTGACCGCTCAGGGCCGCCTGACCCTTCCCGCGACCCTGCGGGACCTGCGGGTGAACGTGACCGGGCCGCTGCTGACGGCGGCGGCGACCGGGGACGTGGAGAACCTGCGCGGCACCGTGCGTCTGCGGCCCCAGCGCTTCGGGACAGGAGCGGCGCAGGCCACCCTCCCGGCGCAGACGTTCCCGCTGACCGCTGACCTGACCGGACCGCGCGTGACCGTGGGGGGACTGACCTACGCGGCGGGGCGTTGGAATGGCGGGCTGGGCGTGCGGTACGCGCTGGGCGGACGTGCCGGGACCGTCGCCGTGCGCGGCGGAGGCCGGACCCTCGCGGCACTGCCCTCCGGCCCCCTGACCGGGCGGGTGAACCTCCTGCCTGAACTCGGCGGGCGGGTTCAGACCAGCCTCGCCCCCTTCCTCGCCGCCCTTCCTGCCGATCTGCGGACAGAACTCGTCGCCGGGCAACTCGTCGCGGACGTGACGGCGCAGGGCGCAACCCTGACCAACTCCGGCACGCGCTACCTGGGCCAGCCGCTGGGCCTGCGGGCGCGGGTGGACTGGCGGCGCGGGGTGCGGGCGTCGGGGACGCTAAGCCATCCGGGAAGCCGGGTGCCCTTCGCCTACGACGGGCGCGACCTGCGGGTGCGCGGCGCGAGGCTGGATGCCCGCGTGCTGCGGCCCTTCGTGGAGGCGACCGGGCGAGTCACCGCCGACCTGACGCTGCCGGGGCTGGCCCCCGAGCGGGCGAGCGGGCAAGTCGGCGTGAATGTGCGGGCGCTGGGCGAGCGGATCACGGGCCGCATCACGCTGGCGAACGGCCAGCCTGCGGGTGACCTGCGGGCCGGGCCGCTGCGCCTGACTGCGCGGGACGGGGGGCTGGCGCTGACGGGCGAGCTGGCCGACCACACCCTGACCGCGACCGCCCGGCTGCGGGGGCTGAGCGAGGTGTCGGACGTGCGGGCGAGCCTCGCCGGGCCGTACCTGGAGGCGAACGCAGCGGGCGACCTGACGGCCATGCGCGGAGACTTGCGGGTGCGGGGGCAGAGCTTCGGGGCCGACGCCGCGCGGCTTGTCCTCCCGGCCCAGACGCTGCCGCTGACGGCCTTGCCCACAGCGGGCCGAGTCAACGTGGGTGGCCTGACCTATGCGGGTGGGCGCTGGAATGGCGGAACGGGCCTGCGCTACATCCTCGGCGGGAGAGCGGGAACGGTGGCCCTGCGAGGCGGCAGTCAAACGCTGGCGGCGCTGCCGTCGGGTCCCCTCGCTGGACGGGTCAACCTCCTGCCGCGACTGGGCGGGCAGCTTCAGACCAGCCTCTCCCCCTTCCTGGCCGAGTTGCCCGCCGATCTGAGGGCCGAACTCGTCGCCGGGCGACTTGTCGCGGCTGTGACGGCGGACGGCGCAACCCTGACCAATTCGGGCACGCGCTACCTGGGCCAGCCGCTCGGCCTGCGCGGGGCTGTCTCGTGGCGAAACGGCGTGCGGGCCACCGCCGAGCTGACCCACCCCGGCACGCGCATCCCGCTGACCTACGATGGGCGCGACCTCGCCATCCGGGGGGCGGTGCTGGACGCCCTGGTGCTGCGCCCCCTCGTGGCCGCGACTGGGCAGGTCACGGCCGACCTCACGGTGCCGGGGCTGGACTTCGACCGGGCGACGGGCCGGGCCGACGTGAAGCTCGCCGCCTCCGGGCAGAGCGCGGCCGGGCGGGTCACGCTGACGCGCGGACAGCTCGCGGGCGACCTGCAAAGCGACCTCGGCGGGCTGGCGCTGCGGGTGCGCGGGCCGCTCTATCCCCGCGCAAATGCCGACCTGACCCTGGGAGAGGTGCGCGGCACCCTGAGCGGCAACGCGGCCGAAACCCTGACCCTGCGGGCAGCCGGGCAGTACGAGGGCCGGGCCGTGGACCTCACCGCCGTGGGCCGGGCGCTCACCGGGCCGGAAGCGAGCGCGACCCTGCGCGGCACGGTGGCGGGCGGCACCCTGGCACTGAACCTGAACCGGACGCCGAACGACTGGGCGGTCACGGGCCGGGTGGACGTGCCCGACCTGGGGCCGCTGGCAGGCGCCGATGGGCGGGTCAGCGGCACGGTGAGCGGCACCCTGCGCTCGCTGCGGCTGGACACCGAAGGCGAGGTCGCGGGCGTGACCTTCCGCGCTCCGGCGACCTACGCGGGCGGCGTGCTGCGGGTGCGGGGCGGCACGGCCACGCTGCCGAACGGGCTGGGCACCTTCCGGGCGAGTGGTCCCGTCTTCCCCGAGTTGCGCCTCAGCGCGAAGGCCAGCCTGCGCGACGCCCTCCCCGGCGAGTACACCGGGCAGGTGCTGGGCACGCTGAGCAAGCCCGACGTGCGCGTGCAGGGTGTTCTCAGCGGCGGGGTGGGCGGCCTTCAGGCAGCGGACACCCGCGTCACCGCGCGGCTGTTCGGGCGCGACTGGAAGGCCGACCTGGGCGGAGAGGCCCTGGCTGGGACCGTGCGTGGGCGGCTGGGATCGGGGGCGCTCGGCGGACTGCTCGCGGCGCGGCTGAACGTCCATGCGCCGTATATCGCCGGGGACACCCGCGTGCGGCTGGACGGGGTGACGGGTTGGAACGCCCGCACGGGCTGGCTGGGCAACCTGCGGGCCACGGGCACGGTGCCGGGCGGGACGCTCGACGCCCGACTGACCGGCGCCGGACCGCTGGCCCTGGCCGCGAGCGTCGGTCCGGCGCGGGTGACGGGGAGCTTCCCGGCCGATCTCCCGCTGCGACCCGGCGGCACGCTGGACCTCGCGGCGCTGGACGTGGGCGCCCTGTGGGAGCGGCCGGGGCAGCTGCGGGCCACCGGGCGGGCCACCCTGGAGGGCACGACCTGGGCCCAGGCTGGGGCCACTTTCGCCGGGCGACTCGACGACGTGGCGGGCGACCTCAGCGGCGACGTGGGCGCGACCTACCGGGCCGGGAACGTCTCGCTGCGCCTCGCCGGAGCGCGGCTCTCGGGCGGGGGCACGCTGGAGGGCGGGCGCTACCGCCTCAGCGTGCGGGCCGACCCCGTGCGCCTCGCGCGGCTGCTGCCCCCGGCGTGGGACGTGGACGCGCTGACCTTCGGCGGGCAGGTGGAGGCCAGCGGCACCCTGACGGGCGGTCCGCTGCGGGTGGAGGCCCGCAAGCTCGCCCTGCGCGGCGAACAAGGCGAGGCCGGACCCTTCAGCCTGTACGGGCGGGCCAGCCTCTCGCGGGCACCCGGCGCTCCTGACCGCCTGGAGGCCGAACTCGACGGCAGCCTGCGCGGCGGGGTTTTGAAGGCGCGGGGAGCACTCCCCGACGGCGTGCGCGTGACTGTGCGCGATGTGGACGCCCGTGCGTTCGGGGTCGGCCAGGTCGGAGGCGACCTCACGCTGACTGGACCGCTGCGGGACCTGCGCGTCTCCGGGGAAGCGACGGCCCGCACCGACGACTTTGATGCCCTCGCCACCCTCTCCGGCCCGGTGCGGGAGGCCCGCGCCCACGCCCGCGTGACCCTGAAGGGTGAGGGGCGCAGCGGCATCCTCTACGCCGACGCCCGCGACCTCGACCTGGGGGCAGGAACGCTGCGGGGACGGGTGTACGGCACGGCGCGGCAAGGCAGGAACGACCTCACGCTCGACCTGGAGGGCACCTGGCCCCGGCTGGCGGGCACCGCGACCGCGCGGGTCGGCGGCCTGCCCGCCCCCGTGACCCTGCGCGGCGACGGGCGCGGCGAGTACGCGCTGGCGGCGGGGGCGCTGGGCGAGGGCACCCTGACCCTCACGGACGGGGAGGGCTTCGTGCCCAGTCTCGGCGGAAGGGTGCGCCTGCGGCCCCTCGCGCTGGTGGAGGGCTCGGCGGGCGAGGCGGCGGCGGAGGTCACCCTTTCCGGCCCGCTGACCGCCCCGCGCCTGACGGGGACGCTGGAGACGCGCGGGGCAGAAGCCTTCGGCGTCACGCTGGCCGACACGCGCGGCAGCTTCGGAGGCACCCTGACAGACCTGCGCGGCACGCTGACGCAGGGCGCGGACCCGGTCGCCACGCTGGAGGGGCGGCGCCTGACCCTCTCCGGCCTGACGCTGGGCGCGGCGGGCGGCACCGTGCGGGCGAGCGGCACGGCCACGCTGGACGCCTCCCCGGCGGCCGACCTCACCCTGGCGGCAGGGGATGGGCTGGAGGGCAACGTGCGGGCGGTGTACCGCGCCCGAGCGCTGGAACTGGACGGCACCCTGGGGGCGGCGGGGCTGCGGGCGGCGCTCGATGTGAACGCCGACCCCTTCACTGGCTGGCACGGCACGGTGCGGGTTACGGGCGGTCCCGAGGGGGTGCTGACCCAGCCCGCCGCCCTGCGGCTGGACGGTCCGCTGGGGCAGCCCCTCGTGAGGGGCGAGGCCGGGCTGCTGGGGGCGGGGGCGCGAATCTTGGCAACCCCAGGCGGCGTGCAGGTGCGGTTGGTGGACGGCCCCGGTGCCGAGGCGAACGGGGTGCTGGAAGTGCGGCCCGACGAGGCCGGAACCTGGCGCTGGCTGGGCACCGCCGCGCTGACCCGCCCCGAGCTGGCCCTCAGCGTGACCCCGCAGGGACCGCTGGCCGACCCCCGGCTGACCCTCAGCCTGCGCCGGGGCGAGTGGCGGGCGGCGGGCGAGGCCAGCTTGCAGGCGGCCGATCTCGACGTGACCGACGGTGAGCGCACCGGGCAGGTCACCTGGGGCGGGGACGTGCTGCGGGCCGAATTGCCGGGCCTGGACCTGGGGCGGCTGAACCTGAAGGGGGTGACGGGTCGCCTCACCGCCAGCGGCACGGCGAATACCACGAGCGGCGAGGGCCGGGTGGCCCTGCGGGTGACGGACGTGACCACCACCTACGAGGTCCCCTACCTGGGCCTGACCCTGGGGGGCGACCTCACCGGGGAGGTGACGCTGGCAGGCGGGCGCCCCAGCCTCACCGCCACCGCCGCGCTGCCCGCCGGAACGCTGCACCTGACCGCTGCGCAGGGAGAGCGCGGCTGGACGGGCCGCCTCACCGGGAGCGTGCGGCGGGAGGACGGCACCCTCACGGCGGACGTGACGGCCGGGGCGGGCGGCCTGACGGGAACGCTGGCAGCGGCCCGGTACCCCCTCGACCTGCCGGAGCTGAGCACGACCGCGCAGGGGGTGCGGCTGGACGGCACGGTGACCCTCCAGGGGCAGACCTTCGCGGCGAACCTCAGTGCGGTCAATACGGTGGGCGCCGCCCGCGTGACCGGCACGGGCGGGCTGGCCGACGTGCTGCCCGCGCTGGAGGCCCTGGGGACCCTGCGCCCCACCGGGGAGGGCTACCGCCTGCGGGCACGGCTGGACGAGGTGGAACTCGCCGACCTCGCGCTGGCGCCCGGCCTCGCGGGACGGGTCAGCGGGGAGGCGACCCTGAACGACGGCGGCGGCACGGTCATCCTGACCAGCCCGGCCCTGACCCTCGGACCCAAGCAGCTCGGCGCCCGCGTGGAGGGCACCCTGATCGGCGGCGACTGGCGCCTGCGCGGGTTCCTGGGCGAGAGCGACTTCCTGGCCTCGCTGACGGGCGGCGTGCTGAGTGGGCAGGCCACCCTCCAGGCGCTGCCGCTGGGAGCGCTGACCACCGCCGTGACGGGCACCCCGGTCGGCGAGGGTGTGGTGACGGGCGTGGCCCGCTTCCGCCTCCCGCTGGCCGACCCCCTGGCCGGGAGCGCCACCGTCGTGGCCGAGCGCATCCGGGTGACCGCCGTGACGGGCACCGGGCCACAGGCCGTCACCGAGACGCTGACCGGCACGGGCACGCTGGACTACGCCGACCGGGAACTGCGCAACGTCAACATCCAGCTCGCCGGGGCCGGGACCTGGGACGTGCGCGGGGGCTATACCCGCGAGCGGGTGGACCTGCAAGCCCGCTTCGACGGCACGACCTTTACCCCGGTGCTGCGGCTGATTCCGGGGCTGGCTGGGTTGGACCCCAGCCTCAAGGGGACCCTCACCCTGTCGGCGGCGGGCACCTACGACCGCCCGCGCGGGCTGCTCCGCGCCCAGAACCTCGCCGGGAGCCTCGCGGGCCTGAGCGTGCAGGTGCCCGCGCTGGAGGGCGACCTGCCCGACTCCGGGGCCTTTACCGCCAGTGGGCGCGTCCTGACCGGCGGGGTGCTGGGCAGCGACGGCACCCTGGAGGTGCGCGGGCAGCTCAGCCTGGGACGCCTGTCCGGGACGACCGCCACCTTCCGGGGCCTGCTCGCGCCGCAGGCGCTGGGAGCGTTGCCCAACAGCGTGGTGACCGTCACCCAGGCCGCCCAGGACCGCTGGACCGTAGAGGCCAGCAGCCGCACGCCCGCCACCGCTGCGGGTCCTGCCGGAACGCTGCGGCTGACCGGGGCACTGACCCCCCGCCTCGACCTCACCCTCACGGCGCAGAGCTACGCGCTGCCCATCTCGGTGATCTCGGCGCGGGACAGCAGCCTGGACGCCGACCTGCGGCTCCTCGACGACGGCGCGGCGGTGCGGGTCAGCGGCGCGGCCTCCTTCGCGCGGCTGGTGCTGGGGCGCGTAGGCGCGGTGGCGACCATTCCCCCGCCCGGTCAGAGCACGGCGGGCACCGACGGCCGCCCCACCGACAACTTCCCCTCGCCGCTGCCGCCCGAGTACACGACCTTCCCCGACCCGGCCGGGGAGGAAGGGGGGAACGTGCCCGCCCCGGCCCGGCCCTTCCTGGAGCGGCTGGTCTTCGAGGACATCCCCATCCGCGCTCCCGGCGGCATCCGGGTGGACGAGGCGCTCGCGCGGGCCGAGTTCGGCGGCGGGCTGGTGCTGTCGGGCACGGGGGCGCGGCCCCGACTGACCGGCGAGATCGTGGCCGAGCGCGGCAGCCTCTTCCTGCGCGAGAATGAGTTCACCCTGCGCGAGGGCCGGGTGACTTTCGCCGGGGACGGCCTCTATCCCTCCTTCGCGCTGAACGCCGCCGGAACCGTCGCCGCCGTGACCACCCGGCAGCGGGTGCCCGTGGTGCTCGACGTGCGCGGGCAGTTCGAGCCGCAGGCCAACGGCCAGAATGTCCTGAACCTCCAGACCACCCTGAGCTGTGCGCCGGGCGCGAACGGGAACTGTGCCGACCCGGTCACCCGCGCCCCCTACACGGAAGCGCAGCTCTACGCATTGGTGGCGACGGGGGTGCCCAACCTCGACGCGCTGCCGGAGAACCTCGCCTCGCTGGGGGCGAGTGCCCTCCAGACCGCGCTGAACATCTTTGTGCTGGGCGAACTGGAGCGGAACGTGGCCCGCGCCCTGGGGCTGGACGTGTTCCGCCTGACGCCCAACCTCGCGGCGGACGGCGGCGAGTTCGGGGCGACGATCACGCTGGGGTCGTACCTCACCCGCAACCTCTACCTGCAATATCAGGTGGACCTGACGGGCGAGGGCCTGCTGGACGCCACCTACACCACGCCCGACGGCCGCCTCTCCTTCCAGGTCAGCACGCCGCTGGGGCTGGGACTCCAGGCGGTGCGGCCTTCCATCAGCGCGGCCTACAACTTCGGCCCGCGCAGCAGCGTGAGCGTGGGCGTGGCGAACGACGAGGACAGCACGACCTTCCGCTTCGGGGTGACGTACCGGTTCTTCGGGAGGTAGCGGCCCCAAAAGAAACGCCCCAGCACAGGCCGGGGCGTCTTCTTTTTGAAGGGGGCTTAGCGGCTCACCGCCCCGCTCACCCGAGGTTCCAGCGCGTACAGCGCCACCACCGCGACGAGGGTGCCCACCCAGCCGGGGGCCGAGCCGAGGTCGAGTTCGAAGGTGCGGCCCAGCACCGTGCTGCCGAGCTGCCCGCTGAGCTTCTCACCCTGCTGCTGCGCGACGATGTTCCAGCCCACGATGGGCTCGCCCAGAAAGCCGGTCACCCGGTCCACGCCGCGCAGCACCAGCTTCTGGCCGCCGACGTTGCCGCGCAGCTCGCCTTCTTCCAGCTCGATGCGCACGCTTTCGCCGCCGACGGTGCCCTGTACGCCGCGCTCGGTGATTTCGAGGTCGATGTCCTTGCCGTACAACTGGCCGCCCGCGCGGCCCGAGATGCGGTCACCGTCGATGGCGCAGCGGACACTGAAGCCGTCCGCACCGCCGAGGCGGCCCTTGATGAGGTCTTCACTCATGCTGGGGAGTATAGCGGGAGGGAGCGGGCGGCTGGTCGCCTGGGGTCTGTGGTGGGCCGGGGTCGCCGTTGCCGACACGCGTTATCAGCCCCACCCGCTCGAAATAGTCCCGCCGCCGCAGCACCGGCCCACCCTCGCCCAGCCGCGCCCGGCCCACATTCCAGCACTCGAAGAGAATCCGCAGCGCCCCGCCCAGCAGCGCCGCCCCGTACCACGCGGGCGGTGGGGCCGAGAAGCGCAGCGTCTCGCCGTCCCAGGCAAGGTGGGGGCACGTCTCGTCGTGGGCGGCCCACACCATCCCGCCCCGTTCACCGAGACGTTGGGCACGGACCCGTAACGGCCCCTCGCGCACCTCCGCGTCGTACTGGGGGGCGGCGTAGACCTCGGCGTACAGCTCATAGAGGTGCCCCTGGAGGCGGTGGGCCTGTGCCCGCAGGCGGGCCTCCTCGCGGCCGGTCAGGGTGCCGGGGGGCGCGTCAAGTTGGCGGCGCACGTCGGCCAGTTGATTCTCCACGGGCACCAACCGTTGCCGGACGGTGGGCGGCGGCGGAGGGGGCGGCGGGTCGCCCTCCAGCGTGCGGGCGGGGTCGGCGTACTCGCGCGAGCCCCAGCCCTGCGGCTCTCGCAGGGTGCCGTCCTCGATCACCCACAGGCGGTTGGCGACCTCGCGGGCAAAGCGGCGGTCGTGGGTCACGATGACCACCGCGCCGCCGTAGGCGTGAACGGCCCCCTCCAGCGCCTGCAACGCCTCCACGTCGAGGTGGTTGGTGGGTTCGTCCAGCAGCAGCAGGTCGGAGCGCAGCGCACTCACGAGCGCGAGGCCCGCCCGTGCCCGCTCGCCGCCCGACAGCACCTCGGGGGTCTTGGGCCAGTCGTCGGCGGTGAATCCGGCTCGGCCCAGCAGCGCGTTGGCCCGTGCCCCGAAGCGGCGCTCGAACTGCGCCCGCAGTCCCTCGCCGGGGGTCAGGCCGTGCCAGGTCTGGTCGAGGGACGCGACCGTGACGCCGTTGCCGACGCGCAAGACCGGCTCGGGGGAACCGGGGTCGGGATGCAGTTCTCCCGCCAGCAGACGCATCAGCGTGGTCTTGCCTGTCCCGTTGGCGCCCATCAGCGCCACCCGGTCGCCCTGCCGCAGCTTGAAGGCCACGTCCCGCAGCACCTCGCGCTCACCGTAGTGTTTGGAAAGGTGCTCGCCCCAGGCCACCAGCGGCGCCCGCGCCGTGCCTGCCAGCAGGCGCATCCGAATCTGGCGCTCGGGGAGGGGGGCCTCGGTGACGGGGACACGCCCCGCCCGCGTCCTCAGGGCACGGGAGCGGCGGCCCCACTCGTCGAGCCGCTCGGCGCTTCCGCTCAGCCGGGCAGCCTCCTGCTGGCCGAGTCGGGCGGCCCGGGTCTGCGTGCGGCGTTCCAGCTCGCGCTGCTCGCGGGCGCGGGAGTAGCCGCCGGAATACTCGCGGGCCTCGCCGCCCTCCAACCACAGGCTGCGGGTCGCCACGGCGTCCAGAAAATCGCGGTCGTGGCTGGTGAGCAGCACACCGCCCCGGAAGTCGCGCAGCCAGCCTTCCAGCCACTCGCGCATCCGGATGTCGAGGTGGTTGGTGGGCTCGTCGAGCAGCAGCAGGTCGGGTTCCTGGGCGAGCGCAAGGGCCAGCGCCAACCGGGTGCGCTCCCCGCCCGAGAGTGTGGCCGCCTCCCGGTTCAGGAAGCGGGTGAGGTTCAGCATCCCCAGCACCCGCGCGGCGCGGGCGGGCCAGCGGTAGGCGTCGGCGTCCTCCAAGCGGGCGTGCAGGGCCGACCACGCGGCGAGGGTGCTGGGGTCCCCCAGGTTCGCCTCCAGCGCGAGCAGCTCGGTTTCCAGCGCCCGGTAGGGGTGGGCCGCGTCCACGAGGTCGCGGACGGTCGGGCCGGGCGGGTGGACATGGTGCTGCGCCAGCACCGCCAGCCGCAGCCCCTCGCGCCGCCAGAGGGTGCCTTCCTCGGGCACGACCTCGCCCGTCAGCACCCGCAGCAGCGTGGTCTTCCCCACCCCGTTGCGCCCCAGCAGGGCGAGGCGGTCGCCGCCTGCCACCGAGAGCGACACCTCGCGCAAGACCGCCCGTTCCCCGAAGGTGACGGTGAGCGAATCGGCGGTCAGGAGGGGCGGCACGGGAGGGAGGCTAGCAGAGCTTTCCCGGCCCACCTGTCACTGGGGTTTCAGAACGGTCAGGACGGCCCCGAAGGTCAGCTCCCGCGCCTCATCGCCGTCGTAGAAAGGTCGGAGCTGTTCTTCCAGCCACGCCCCAACCTCCTCCGCCGTCTCGTCCCCGCGCTCGGTGGCGGCGATGGTGTTGGAGTGGGTCATCAGGTAGGCGACGAGCTCCCGCCGGGAGAGGGCGAGTCCATGCCGGAAGCGCTCCTCATGCCAGCAGAAGCCCGCTGCCCGCGCCTCGGCCTCCCCGAAGTCGTAGCGGTGGCGGGGTGGAGCCGGGTAGCGCTCCCAGTACGTCGTCACGAACTCGCGGAAGTCCTCGCGGCCCGGCATCTCTCCCAGAAAGAAGTCGTCGTAGAGGGCCAGCACGCCGCCCGGCTGCAGAGTACGGCGAGCCTCCGTCAGAAAGGCGTTCCGGTCGAACCAGTGGAAGCCCTGCGCCACCGTCAACACGTCCAGCACGCCCCCTTCCAGCGGCAGCGCCTCGGCGGGGGCCTGCGCGTAGGTCACGCGGGGGTGGGGACGGGCCTGGGCCAGCATCGCCCCGGACACGTCGAAGGCCAACACCCGGTCCACCAGCTCGGCGAGCGCCACGCTCGACAACCCGGTCCCACAGGCCACGTCTGCTCCCAGCGCCCGGCGGCCCGCCAGATGCGGCACGAGCCGCGCCAGCACGAGCGGGTGGAAGGCAGGGCGCCCGGCCGCGTACCGCGCCGCGCCCTGGGGCGTGCCGAAGGGATTGACCACACGGGACATGACCGCAGCATAGGCCGCCCCGCTATCATCCCCCGGTGTCCGCCCCCGCTCCCTCCCCCGCCTGGGTCGTCGCCGCCCTCTACCAGTTCCGCCCGCTGGAGGACCCCGCCCGGCTGCGAGACGACCTCCGGCAGCTCGCCTCCCGCCTGGGACTGTGCGGCACCCTGATCGTCGCGCCGGAAGGGATCAACGGCACGGTGGCCGGATCGCGCGAAGGCATCGACGGACTGCACGCTTTCTTGCGGGAGGCCGGGTTCGACCGGATGGAATACAAGGAGTCCGGGAGCGCGGAGCAACCCTTTCGGCGGCTGAAAGTGCGGCTCAAGCGCGAGATCGTGACGATGGGCGTGCCGGTGCAGCCGCTCACGCAGGTCGGGCACTACGTCACCCCGGTCGAGTGGAACGCGCTGCTGGACGACCCCGACGTGCTGGTGATCGACACCCGCAACCGCTACGAGGTGGAGGCTGGGACCTTCCGGGGGGCCGTGAGTCCGGAGCTGGACTCCTTCCGCGAATTCCCGGCGTGGGTGGAGGCCCACCGCGACGACCTCGCAGGCCGCCGCGTCGCCATGTTCTGCACCGGGGGCATCCGCTGCGAGAAGTCCACCAGCCTGCTGCGGGGGCTGGGATTTGAGGATGTATTCCACCTTCAAGGCGGCATCCTGCGCTACCTGGAGGAGGTCCCCGAGCCGGAGAGCCGCTGGGAGGGCGAGTGCTTCGTGTTCGATGGCCGCGTGACGGTGGGGCATGGCCTGACCCCCGGCACCGCGCAGATGTGCCACTCCTGCGGCTGGCCCCTGACGCCGGAGGACACCGCACATCCCCACTTCGAACCCGGCGTGAGCTGCGGCCACTGCTTTGGGGCCACGACCCTGGCGCAGAAGGCCGCCTTCCGCGAGCGCCAGCGCCAGTACGACGCGGCGGGGCAGGCTTAGCGCAGTTGCGACCCCCTCACCCCTTGCTGTGTAAGGCCCTCTCTACAAGCAGCTCTACGAGTCCCACGAGGGGAGAGGGTCAAAAACCCGAGCCGCCAAACCAAAAAACACCCCGGCGCGGAGCCGGGGCATCGGTAAGGGCGTGAATTATTCCTGGGTCTGTTCGGGCTGGCTGCCCTGCTCAGCGTCCACCGTCTTCGGGGCGCTCAGTTGCTGTCCACCCGTGCGAATCTGGATGGAACGCTTCTGGGCGGCTTCGGAGCGGGGCACGCGCACGGTCAGGGTGCCGTGATCGAAGCTGGCCTCGACCTTGGTCAGGTCGTACTTGGCGGGCACGCTGAAGGTCCGCACGAAGGTGCCGTAGGCTCGCTCGACGCGGTGGGCGGTGCGGCCCTCGTTCCGGGCGTACTTGCGCTGGCCCTGCACGGTCAGCGTGTTGTTCTCCGCCTCGATCTGAATGTCGCCAGGCTGCACGCCGGGCAGGTCGAGGGTCAGTTCGAGGCCCTGCTCGTCCTCGTGGATGTCGATGGGCGGGGCGAGGCGGGCGGACTGGCCGTTCACGGCGCCGCCGAACGCGCGGTCCATACGCTGGGTCAGTTCTTCGATTTCGCGGAAGGGATCAAATCGCATCATCTTGAAACCTCCTGATGGGGGAAGCGCGGGGTCATGGCCTGCACCTCGCGCTCAACTGTGCAAAGTGTAAAACCTGAGCACGGTCATGTCAAGTTTAGTGCGCTTTAAACTGTGCAGTCGAGGTCGCCTTCCGCGCGGGCGGCGGCGCGGTGTACACTCCCGCAGGCGCAGGGCCACCCTGGTTCGCGCTGTCCCCACCCCTCTTCGGCGGTCCCGTGAGGCCGCACCCGCCCCGTGAGGCAGGAGAAGGAGTCCTATGCACCCCACCCTGACGAGCCGACCGCCTGTGCTGGACGGCGTTTTTTTTGTGCCTGACCGGAGCTGCCTGTGATCCCCAAGGCGACCATCCTCACCGCCGACGAGGTGCGCCGGGCGCTGACCCGCATCGCGCACGAGATCGTGGAGCGCAACAAGGGGGCCGAGAACCTCGCGCTGATCGGCATCCACACGCGCGGCATTCCGCTGGCCGAACGGCTGGCCCGCAAGCTGGAGGACCTGGAGGGCGTGTCCATCCCCACGGGGATGCTCGACATCACCCTCTACCGCGACGACCTCTCTGAAGTCGCGCACCAGCCCATCATCCGTGAGACGCAGGTGCCCTTCGACCTCGCCCGGCGGCGGGTGGTGCTGGTGGACGACGTGCTGTACACCGGGCGCACGGTACGGGCCGCGCTCGACGCGCTGATCGACCTCGGACGGCCCGAGGGCATTCAGCTCGCCGTGCTGGTGGACCGGGGGCACCGCGAGCTGCCCATCCGTGCCGACTACGTGGGCAAGAACCTGCCCACCGCCCGCAGTGAGATGGTCAAGGTCAAGCTGGCCGAGACGGACGGCGTGGACGTGGTCGAACTCCACGACATGCCCGAGGAGCGCCTATGACCGCCCCCACGGCGGCGGGCACGCGCCCCCGGCACCTCCTCGACTTCGTGGACTGGACGCCCGAGCGCCTCGGAAGCCTCCTCGACAACGCCGACACCATGAGTCAGGTGCTCGACCGCCCGGTGCGCAAGGTTCCGGCGCTGCAAGGACTGACCGTCTGCACCGCCTTTTTCGAGAACAGCACCCGCACCCGCGTGAGCTTCGAACTCGCCGCCCGGCGCATGAGTGCCGACGTGGTGTCTTTTGCGGCGGGCGCGAGCAGCGTCAGTAAGGGTGAATCGCTGCGCGACACGGTGGAGGTGCTGACCGCCTACAAGGTGGACGCGTTCGTCGTGCGGCACCCGGCGAGCGGAGCGGCGCATCTGGTGGCCCGCTACTCCGGCAAGCCCGTCATCAACGCGGGCGACGGCCGCCGGGCGCACCCCACCCAGGCTCTGCTCGATGCCTACACCATCCGGCAGGAGTTCGGCTCGCTCTCCGGCAAGACGGTCGCCATTCTGGGCGACATCCGGCACTCGCGGGTGGCCCGCTCGAACGCCGAACTCTTGCCCAAGCTGGGCGCCCGCGTGCGGCTGTGCGGCCCGGCGACGCTGCTCCCGGCCGACCTCGCCGCGCTGCCCGGCGTGACGCTCACCACCGATCCCCGCGAGGCCGTGCGGGGCGCCCACGCGGTGATGGCCCTGCGCCTCCAGCAGGAGCGCATGTCGGGCGGCTACCTCGCCAGCCTCGCCGAGTACGCCGACCACTATCAGGTCAACGCTGGGCTGCTGCGGGAGGCCGAGTCGGGTGCCATCGTGCTGCACCCCGGCCCCATGAACCGCGACCTGGAGATCAGCTCGGACGTGGCCGACGGCGAGCAGAGCCGGATTCTGCGGCAGGTCGAGCACGGGCAGGCCGTGCGGATGAGTGTGCTCTATCACCTGCTGGTGGGGCGGGAGTGACCATGACATTGACCATCACCAACATCAAACGCCCCGGCTCCGAGAGGCTCGAGTCCGTCACCCTCGACGGTGGCGTGATCCAGGGCTGGAACCTTCCGCACCAAGGCGAGATCATTGACGGCAAAGGTGGCACCGTCGCTCCCGCCTTTATCGAACCGCACGCCCACCTGCGCGAACCGGGGCAGACGCAGAAGGAAGACCTCGCCTCGGGCCTCGCGGCGGCGGCGGCGGGCGGGTACGGCACGGTCGTCTCCATGCCGAACACGTCGCCCGTGGTGGACGACCCAGCCACCGTGCGGGCGCTGATCGAGAAGGCGGACGGCCTCGGTTTCGCCCGGCTCCGGCCCGCCGCTGCGCTGACCCGTGGGCAGAACGGCGAACACCTCGCCGAACTCGCCTACCTGAAGGAAGCGGGCGCCGTCATGTTCACCGACGACGGCCGCACGAACGAGGACGCCCGCGTGCTGCGGCTGGGGCTGGAGTACGCCCAGAGCCTTGGGATGGTCGTCAGCGTGCATGCTGAGGACGCCTCGCTGCGGGCGGGCGGCGTGATGAACGAGGGGCCGATGTCCGAAGCCCTGGGGCTGCCCGGCAACCCGGCGGCGGCGGAAGCGGCGCGGGTGGCCCGTGACCTGGAGATCGTCGCGCAGACAGGCGCGAGGTTGCACGTCCAGCACCTTTCCACGGCGCGGGCGCTGGACCTCGTGCGGGAGGCCAAGGCGCGGGGCCTGCCCGTCACCTGCGAGGTCTGCCCCCACCACCTCACCCTCACCGACGAGGCGCTGCGGTCCTTCGACGCGATCTACAAGGTCGCCCCCCCGCTGCGGACCCAGGCCGACGCCGACGCGCTGCTGGGGGGCCTGCTCGACGGCACGGTGGATTGCCTCGCCACCGACCACGCCCCCCACACGCGGGCAGAGAAGGAACGCGACCTGCTCGAAGCTCCCTTCGGCATCGCCTATATCGAACTCGCCTTCCCGCTGATGTGGACCCGTTTCGGGGAGCAGCTGGGCCTTACGCGGCTGCTCGACCTGATGACCGCCGCTCCCGCCCGCGTGCTGGGCTGGCCCGCGCCCACGCTGGAGCCGGGCGCCCCCGCCGACCTCGTGGTGCTGGACTTGGAGACGGAGCGGGCGGTGGACCCCACTACCTTCCTAAGCAAAGCGAAGTTCTCGCCGTGGGCGGGCGAATCGCTGCGCGGCTGGCCCACGCTCACGGTGGTGGGGGGCCGGGTCGCGTTCGGGCGGTAACGGGGCACAAGAGAACGCCGGGCCTCCATGTGCCCGGCGCTCTTCTGTTCGGCTTACAGGTCGAGGGGGTCGGGGTTCTCGGACGCCATCGAACCCTCGTCCTTGTCGTTGCGCTGGAGGGCTTCTTCGAGGCGGTCTTCCCCCACGCCGGGGTTGACCCGCTTGGTCTCGGGGAACTCTTCGCGGGCGTTGGCGTCGGTGTTGGCGAGGTCTCCGGGATCAGTCATGTCGTCTCTCCTTGCCCGGCATGCTGCCACGTGGTCCCCGGCGCTGGGGGGCGGGCTTCTTACACTGTGACCCTTTGACTAAGGCGGCCTCAACGGGCGTCCGCGCCCACCGCCTCGGCCACCGACGTGAAGCCGTCGCGCTCCAGAAGGCGCGAGAGGCCCCGGTTCAGACGGGCGGGCAGTCCCGGCCCCTCGTAGATCAGGGCGGTGTAGACCTCCACCAGACTGGCCCCCGCGCGAATCTTGGCGTAGGCGTCCTCGGCGGTGAAGACGCCGCCGACTCCCACGATGGGCACCCGGCCCCCGGTCAGGCGGTACGCCTCTCGCACCAGCGCCGTGCTCCGCTCAGTCAGGGGCTGCCCACTGAGGCCCCCCGCCTGCTCGCGGCTGGAGTGGGTCAGGCCCTCACGCGAAAGGGTCGTGTTGCTGACGATCAGACCGTGGGCGCCCGCCTCCACCACCGCGCCCACGCTCGCCTCGAAGTCGGCGGGGTGCAGGTCGGGGGCCAGCTTCACGAGGACGGGGGGACGGTTCAGGGTGCGGACGCGCCCCTCTTCGACCTCCGCCACCACCGCCCGCACGAGGGCTGCGAGGTCATTCGCCGCCTGCAATGCCCGCAAGCCCGGCGTGTTGGGACTGCTCACGTTGACCACGAAGGCGTCGGCCACATCCCCCAGCGCCCGCACGAGGCGGAGGTAATCCTGGGTCGCGTCCTCGTTGGGCGTCGCCTTGTTCTTGCCGATATTCACCCACACGGGGACCGGGCGATCCCCCAATGCGGCGAGACGGGCGTGCAGCGCGTCTGCCCCTGCGTTGTTGAAGCCCATGCGGTTGATCAGCGCCCGGTCGGGCGGCAAGCGGAAGAGGCGGGGCCGCTCGTTGCCGGGCTGCGCGAGCGGCGTCACCGTGCCGACCTCCACGAAGCCGAAGCCGAGGGCGGAGAAGGCTGGGACCGCCTCCCCGTTCTTGTCGAGGCCCGCCGCCAGCCCCAGCGGGGAGGGGTAGGCGTGGCCCCACAGCGTTTGCGTCAGCCGGGAGTCGGCTGGAGCCGTGAGCGCCCGGACGGGGGCGGTCCACCCCGGCACCCGCGAGGCCCCGCCCAGCAGCCGAAGGGTAAGGTGGTGGGCGTCCTCGGCGTCGAGGCGGAAGAGGGCAGGCTGGAGCAGGCGGCGGTACATCGGGCCTCAGGATACGGGGCGGGCCATGAAAAGGGCGCCTCCGGGGGGAAGGCGCCGCGTGTCTGGAAGGGGAAGGTTAGTTCCGGACCCCCGGATAGGCCGGTTCGAGCTGCACCAGCCGGGCGTGTTCCTGCCGCTCGCTGTCCGCGATCAGGTCGGCCAGGGTGGTGGCGCCCAGCACGTCTCGCAGGGCGGTGTCCACCCGCTGCCACAGGTCCACCGTGCCGCAGACGTGGCCCTTGTCGCAGACGTGGTCCTCCTCGACGCAGGAGACGGGCGCGATGCTGCCCTCCATCGCCGTGACGACCTCGTAGGCGCTGATCTCGGGGGCGGGGCGGGCGAGGCGGTAGCCGCCGTGGGCGCCGCGCACGCTCTTGATAAAGCCCGCGCGGCGCAGGTTGCTGGCGATCTGCTCGAGGTAATGCTGGCTGATGCCCTGGCGTTCGGCCACGTCCTTGAGCGGCACGGCCACGCCGCCTTCCCGTCGCCCGATCTCGATCAGGGCACGCAGGCCGTACTGGGCTTTGGTCGAGACCCACATGGGACAAGTGTACCCGTAAACCCGGACGCCGTGTAGGGATTTAGCGACATTGAGAAGGAGTCGGGGGGCGAGCGTCTCCCCTACAATCCGGCCCGTGACGACGGCCCTGCCTCCCCTGCCCGCCTCCCTCGCTGCCCTCTTGCCCGCCGACGCGTTGCTGCGGCTGCGGGCGGCGGGGGCACCGGGGGTCGCGCTGCTGGAATCGCTGGGGCCGGTGGTGGAGTACGGGCGGTACTCCTTCCTGAGTGCCTGGCCCATGCACGTGCAGGAGGAATTGCCCGAGCACCCCGGTGGAGACGCCCTCTTCCCCGCGTGGCTGGGGGGCCTGAAGTACGAGGCGGCGGGCGCCTTTGGCCTGGACACCCACGCCCCGGACGGGCGGGCCGGGTGGTGGGGTCTGTACCCCAGCGGGCTGGTGTGGGACCGCGCGGCGGGGACATTGGAGGCTGTAGGCGAAGCCGGGCATGTGGACTGGGCGGCGGTGCTCGCGGGGGAACCGGCGTCCCAGCCGACCCTCCAGGTGGGCACCTTCGGGGCGGACGACGTGGACTATCCGGCGGGCGTCCGCACCGTGCAGGAGCTGATCCGGGCCGGGGAGGTCTATCAGGTCAACCTCTCGCGGGGGGTGCGGGCAACCGCCGAGGGCGATCCCCTCGCCGCCTACCTGCGGCTGCGGGAGGTCAATCCCAGCCCCTTCATGGCCTTCGTGGACCTGGGGGACGAGGTGGTCGTGTCGTGTTCTCCCGAGCGCCTGGTGCTGTGGGCGGAGGGGGAAGTTTCGGCCCGGCCCATCGCGGGCACCCGGCGCCGGGGGGACACGCCCCGGGAAGACGCGGCGCTGGAAAGGGAGTTGCGGGAGGACCTCAAGGAGACCGCAGAGCACACCATGCTGGTGGACCTCGTGCGGCACGACCTGGGGCGGGTGGCCGCGCCCGGCACGGTGACGGTGCCCGACTTCGGGCTGGTGGAGCGCTACAGCCACGTGATGCACCTCGTCTCGGAGGTGCGGGCGCGGGCGCGGGCGGGGCTCTCGGTGCGCGAGTTGCTCGCCGCCACCTTTCCCGGCGGCACGATCACGGGCGCTCCCAAGCCCCGCGTCATGACCGCCATCCGCGACCTCGAACCCGGTCCGCGCGGGTGGTACACGGGTGGGGTGGGGATCGTCAGCGGGGCGCGGGTGGACGTGAATATCCTGATCCGGACGGCGGGATTCACGCGCACAGATGAGGGCTGGACCGTCACCGTCCGCGCGGGCGGCGGCACTGTCATCGACGCCGACCCCCGGCGGGAGGCGCAGGAGACGGTGCACAAGGCGCAGGCCCTCCTTGCCGTGCTGGCGGGCCAGCCGGGGCGCCCGCCGCAGCCGCCCGCACCGCCCGCGCCGGGGCGTCCCTGGGCACCCCCGCCTGCGGAGACGCGCACGGGCCTGCGGGTGCTGGTCCTCGACAACCGCGATTCGTTCACCCTCAACCTCGTCCACGACCTGCTCGCGCTGGGGGCGGAGGTGGACCTGCGGACTCAGGACGAGAGCGCCGATTCTCTCCTCGCCTCCCACCCGGACGCCGTCCTCGTGGGGCCGGGGCCGGGTACCCCCGCCACGAGCGGCCCCACGCTGGAGCTGACCCGCCGCTGCCTGGAGGGGGGGGTGCCGCTGCTGGGCGTCTGCCTGGGGCATCAGGCGCTGGGCGAGGTGCTGGGGGGCCGGGTGGAACGGGCCGCCCCGGTCCACGGCCGCCCGGCGGCGGTGCGGCATGAGGGGGTGGGCCTTTTCGCGGGGGTCGCGGACGGTGCCCCCTTCGGCCGCTATCACTCGCTGGTGGTGCGCGGTCTGCCGGGTGAATTCGTCACCGCCCGCAGCGAGGACGGCGAGGTCATGGCGCTGGAGGTGCCGGGCCGCCCCGCGTGGGGGGTGCAGTTTCACCCGGAGAGCGTCCTGAGTCCGGCGGGCCGGGTGCTGCTGGGCAACTGGCTGCGGCTGAGCCGGGAGGCGCGGGGGTGAGGCGCCTCCCGCCCGACGTGCAGGCTCCCGCCTGGCTGCTGGGCGAGTCGGCCTTTACCACAGTGCGGACCTGGGACGGGGTGCCGCTGCTGTGGCCCCAGCACCTCGCCCGATTACGCGGAACGTGCGAGTGGTTGGGCCTCCCCGCCCCGGAAGACGAGCCCCCCCGGCTGGAAGAGGCAGGCTGGGGCCTGCTGCGCGTCACCGTGACCCCGGACGGCACCTTCTGGTCCCGGCGACCGCTGGTAGCAGGGCCGAGGCCCGAGGGAGGCGTCGCCGTGCGGCTCACGGGCGTGCAGGTCCACCCGCAACTCGCCGGGCACAAGACCGGGAATTATTTGCCCTACCTCCTCGCGGGCCGGGCAGCAGCCGGAGCCTTCGAGGGCTGGCTCACCGACGGGGCCGGCAACCTCGTGGACGGAAGCCGGACCTCGCCGCTGCTGGAGCTGGACGGGCGGCTGGTCGTGCCGTCGGGCGGATTGCCAGGGGTCACGCGGGCGGCGTTTGTGTCGGGCCAGTCCTTCGAGACCCGGCCCGTCGGGGTGACCGACCTGCCCCGCGTCACCCGCGCCTGGGTGTGCGGCAGTGGGGTGGGGGTGGTGCCGGTGCGGCGCATCGTGGGCGAGGGATGGGACATCAACCTTCCCGCCGAGTGGCCCACGGTGACCGACCGGGTGCTGGTGTGGCCGGAGCAGGCGACGCGGCCCTGAACAAGAAAAGCGGCGAGGTCTCCCCCGCCGCTCCTGCCGTGCCCCCCTCGCCTAGCGCCCGTCCTGCCCCTCGCGCTCGCTCTGGAGACGGCCGCCGCCCACGGCGTCCTCAAGGCGCACGGCGCCGTGACGGCGCATCAGGCTGAGGGCCTCGTCAGCCCGGCGGGCGTCGGGGTCACGGGCGATCACGAGGACGTGGCCGTCGCCCATCGCCTTCTGGAAGCGCTCGGCCTCGGCGGGCGGCACGCCCATGCGGCGCAGCAACTTGACGTAGTCACCGTGGTCGCTGCCCGTCAGCGCCCCGAAGATGCCGCCCAGCCCGGCCCCGCCGATCACGCCGAACAGGATGGTCAGCAGGCCGCCTTCCTGATAGACACGGGTTTCGGGAATCCACAGCAGCAGCAGCCAGATGGGCACGGTGAGGGCCAGGGCCGCCAGCACCCCCCGGAGAATGCCGCGAATCACGCTGGCCGACCCGCCGGGGGCACCCTCTTCGGGGCTGACGCCGGTGGCCTGCGCGAGGTCATTTTCGGCCACCACGTCCGTCAGGGCAAAGGCGAGGTGGTCACGGTCGAAGCCCCGGGCCTGAAGGGCGGTCAGGACACCCTGGGCCTGCCGGGGATCACGAAAGAGGGCAACGACGCTTTCCATTCCTCCGGTTTTACCACGGCCCCGCGCCCTGCGGCGAGGGACAGACTGGCCCAGACGCCCGCCGGGTCCCCTTCCCCCCTCCCGGGCACCCCCATGACCCTGCGCCCTGCGGTACGTTCCGCCCAGGGGTCCTTTCCTATACTGCCCGCATGACTGGCGTGGCCGCCCTGACCCTCCCCGGTGCCGCTTTCGAGGCGCGGCTGCGCGAGGTGCTGCGTTCGCGCGTGGCCTTTATCGAGCTGATCGGGGACGACCTCGTGGCCGCCGGGGGCAAGCGTGCCCGTCCCGCCGTGACGCTGCTCGCCGCCCAAGCCCTCGGCGCCCGGCCTGGCACGCCCGAGTGGGCGCACGTCACCGACCTCGCCGTGTGCGTGGAGCTCCTTCACTCGGCCTCGCTGCTGCACGACGACCTGATCGACGACGCCGAGACGCGCCGGGGTCAGCCCGCCGCCTTCCGGCGCTTCGGCAACGTGGTCAGCGTGATGAGCGGCGACTTCATGCTCTCGCGGCTGCTCACGCTGCTCGCGGGCCTGCCCGGGGGCGCCGATCTGACCCGCGCCTTCGGGGACGCGGCCTCGCGCATCTGCGAGGGCGAGGTGCTGCAATTTCAGGTCGCGGCCTACGGCGAATACAGCCTGGACGCCTACTTGGAAGTCATCGGCGGCAAGACGGCGGCCCTGCTCGCGCTGGCGGCCTGCGGTCCCGCGTGGCTGCTGGGCGCCCCGGCCGCGCAGCGCGAGGCCCTGGCGACCTTCGGCTGGGAGTATGGGCTGGCCTTCCAGATGCGCGACGACCTGCTGGACCTGACGGGCGACGAGGCGGCCCTGGGCAAGCCCGTCGGCGGCGACCTGCGCGAGGGCAAGGCCACCCTGCCGGTGCTGGACCTGCTCTCGGGTCCCCACGCCGGGGAGGTCCGCGAGGTTTTGGAGCGCCGCGCCGCCCGCTCCGGCGACGTGGGGCGGGTGCGTGACCTCGTGGAAGGTACGGGGGCCGCAGAGCGCACCCATGCCGAGATTCGCCGCCGCGCCGACCTCGCCGCCGCCGCGCTGGAGGCCCTGCCTCCCTCCGCCGCCCGCGAAGCCCTGGCCGACCTCGCCCGGCACGAGAGCCGCCGCCGGGCCTGAGCGCCCGTTTGAAAAGTCGGAGTCGCTCCCTCACTGACGCGGTGGACACGAGCTTGCTGCTCCTCGGCAAATAGCTCTGCGGGTCCCCCCTCTCGCGGGACTGGCACAGCTCACACCCCGAGAGGCCGGGGCTCGTAGAACTGCAAAGCAGACGGGGTGGACGGCCACGCCGTTCCAGGGCGGCGACAGCGCCCCTTCACTCCTTCGGTGAGACCCTGTTTAAACACGCTCTGCGGGACCCGTGCAAGAGCCTCCGGACGTTCCCGCACCTCGGGCGGTCTGGGGGCCGCTGCTGGGCAGAGGGGGAGCGGCGCCGTCCCAACCCCGTGGACGCTCTCTGTACCGGGTCCAAGTCTGTCCCCTCTCGGCCTGCCAGTTGACAGGCCGAGGGAGGATTTTCCCCACCGCTTGTCCCTCTGGAATCGCTTCCGATTTTTCTCCGCCCAGGCAGGCGGTTTTCCGAGGTTGACGCTCTCAGGTTGCCCCGATACAACGGGGGTGCCCCCGGCAAGTGGGGCGGGGCCGGAGCCGGGACGCTCGGCGCTGCGGCGCGTGTATCCTCGGGCGGACACCGGGACTATCCCCAAAGGAGCGTGATGAGGGCATCAGGACTCAACTGGCAGGGCCTCATGGAGCAACTCCAGGAGGCTTTGCCCCACTGCGAGGTGACCGACCAGTCGCTCGCGTATTTCAAGTATCCCCGGCGCACCGTCGCCGTGAACCTGCCCGTGCGGATGGACGACGGGCGCATTCAGGTTTTCCGGGGCTACCGCACGGTGCATTCCACCGCGCGGGGGCCAAGCATGGGCGGCGTGCGCTTCCGCGCGGGCCTGAGCGCCCACGAGTGCGAGGTGCTCGCCGCGATCATGACCCTCAAGGCGGCGGTCGCGGACCTGCCCCTCGGCGGCGCCAAGGGCGGCGTGGACGTGGACCCGCAGACCCTCAGCCCGCATGAGCTCGAGGGCCTGACCCGCCGTTACACCTCGGAACTCGTCGAGCTGATCGGACCGACCGAGGACATTCTCGCCCCCGACGTGGGCTCCGACGCGCAGACCATGGCGTGGATGCTCGACGCCTACGGCGAGAACACTGGCTCGACCCAGGGCGGCATGGTGGTGGGCAAGCCCATTCCGTTGGGCGGCTCCTACGGCAGCAAGGACGCGAGGGGCCGCTCGGCGGCGATGGTGGCCGCGCAGGTGCTCGAACACCGGGGCGAGAGCCTGCGCGGAGCGCGGGTGGCCGTCTACGGCTTCGGGGACGTGGGCCGCAAGGCCGCGCAGGTGCTGGGGGAGCGCGGCGCCCTCGTGATCGCGGTGTCCGACCAGCACGGGGCCTCCTTTGCCAGCGGCGGCCTCGACCTCGCGGCGCTCTCGGCGTACCGCGAGCAGCACGGCAGCGTGCGCGGCTTCGCGACCGAGATCGCCCCCGACGAGGTCGTCGAACTCGACGTGGACATCCTGATGCTGGCCTACGACTACGGCTCGGTGAACGCGGGCAACGCCCACGCGGTCCGCGCCCGCTACGTCGTGGAGGCCACCAACCGGGCCGTGCTGCCCGAAGCCGAGCGCGTCTTGCGGGCGCAGGGCGTGTGCGTGCTCCCCGACCTCGTCGCCAGCATCGGCGGCGTGATCGTGAACTACCTCGAGTGGGTGCAGGACGCCAGCAACTTCTTCTGGACGCCCACCGAGGTCGAACGCGCCATCGACCTGCGGGTGAACGCGGCCCTGCGGGACGTGACCGCCTACATGCGGACCCGTGACCTCGACATGCGCACGGCGGCCTACGCGCTGGCCCTGAATCGCCTGCACGAGGCGGCGGTGATGCGCGGCGTGTACCCGTAACCCAGGGTCCAGGCGCCCAGGCGCGTCCATCCAGCGAGCGGCAACGCGCGGGCCGCCCCGCGCGGCAAAGTCGGAAAACGTCCCCTGCCCCCTTCCCTCCCCGGAGGCTTTCCCATGACCACCACACAGGACCCGCAGGCCCAACCGCCGCAGAATACGCAGCGCCTCGGCCAGCACACCATCCCCAGCTACCTCGATCCCAACAACATCGGCCCCTACGAGATCTTTCTGGAGCAGGTCGAGCGCGTCACGCCGTATCTCGGCAAGCTCGCCTACTGGGTCGAGACCCTCAAGCGGCCCAAGCGCATCCTGGTCGTGGACATTCCCATTCACCTCGACGACGGCACAGTCGCGCACTTCGAGGGCTACCGGGTGCAGCACAACACCTCGCGCGGCCCGGCCAAGGGCGGCATCCGCTACCACCAGGACGTGACCCTCAGTGAAGTCATGGCCCTTTCCGCCTGGATGACGGTCAAGAACGCCGCCGTGAACCTGCCCTACGGCGGGGGCAAGGGCGGCATCCGCATCGACCCCCGCAAGTACTCGACCGGGGAACTCGAGCGCCTGACCCGGCGCTACACCACCGAGATCGGCCTGATTATCGGCCCGGACAAGGACATCCCCGCCCCCGACGTGAACACCGGGCCGCAGACGATGGCCTGGATGATGGACACCTACTCCATGAACGTGGGCCGCACCGCGACCGGCGTGGTGACGGGCAAGCCCGTGACCCTGGGCGGGTCGCTGGGCCGCGCCGACGCGACCGGCCGGGGCGTGTTCGTGACCGGCGCCGAGGCGATGAAGAAGCTCGGGATGCCGATGGAGGGTGCCAGGGTCGCCGTGCAGGGCTTCGGCAACGTGGGCGAGGCCGCCGCCCGCATCTTCCACGCGCACGGCGCGAAGATCGTCGCCATTCAGGACGTGACCGGGACGATCTACAGCGAGGCCGGAATCGACCCGGCGGTGGCCCTGGCGCACCTGCGGCAGACGGGCAAGATCACCGACCTGCCCGGCACCGAGGAACTCAGCCGCGACGAGTTCTGGGGCGTGGACTGCGACGTGCTCGTGCCTGCCGCGCTGGAAAAGCAGATCACGCTGGAGAACGCCGACCGCATCAAGGCCCGCCTGATCGTGGAGGGCGCCAACGGCCCCACCATCCCCGCCGCCGACGACCTGCTTGCCGAGCGCGGGGTCACGGTGGTCCCCGACGTGCTCGCCAACGCGGGCGGCGTGACGGTGTCCTACTTCGAGTGGGTGCAGGACTTTTCAAGCTTCTTCTGGACCGAAGAGGAGATCAACGGCCGCCTCGACCGCATCATGGCGGAAGCCTTCCTGAGCCTCTGGGACGTGAAGGAACGCCACGGGGTGACCCTGCGCACGGCCGTCTACATCGTGGCCTGCACGCGGGTGCTGGAGGCGCGGGCGCTGCGGGGGCTGTACCCGTAAGGGCGGCCAGCTTCCAGCCGCCAACAAGTCCGAGAGCCCCAGCCGCGTGCTGGGGCTTTTTTGGCTGGACGTTGGTGGTTGGCGGCTACAATGCGCCCCATGACCGATCCCCTCAGCGGCTGGCAGCCCGCGCCTCCCGGCTTCAAGCATGTCGTGAGCGTGTCGCTGGGCAACTCGTCGCGCAATGCCCGCGAGGAACTCACGGTGCTGGGGCAGCCCTTCGTGCTGGAGCGGCTCGGGACGGACGGGGACGTGAAGAAGGCCGCCGCCCTGTTCGCCTCGCTCGACGGGCGGGTGGACGCCTTCGGGCTGGGGGGCGCGGACCTGTACCTGTTTGCCGACGGGCGGCGCTACACCTTCAGCAATGTCCGCAAGCTGGTGTCGCACGCGCGGCTCACGCCCGTGCTGGACGGCAGCGGCCTGAAAAACACCCTGGAGCGCGACGCCATCGCGCAGCTTGACCCGGTGGTGGGGTGGCGCGGGCAGCGGGTGCTGATGGTCAGCGCGGTGGACCGCTTCGGGATGGCGGAGGCGCTGGCGGGGGCCGGGGCGGACGTGGTATACGGCGACCTCGTCTTTGGACTCAATGTCAACGTGCCGCTGCGGTCCATCGGGGCGCTGCGGCGGCTGGCGCGGCTGGCGCTTCCGGCCCTGACCCGGCTGCCGCAGGACTGGTTTTATCCCACGGGTGACAAGCAGAATTCCAGCGTGCAGGGCCAGGGCACCCGCTACTACGCCTGGGCCGACGTGATCGCCGGAGACACCCACTACGCCAAGCGCTACGCCCCGCGCGACCTGCGGGGCAAGACCGTCCTGACCCAGACCATCACGGAAGCCGACCGCGCCTGGATGGAGGAGCGCGGCGTGGCCCGCCTGATCACGACCACCCCGCGCATCGGCAAGCGCAACTTCGCCACCAACGTGCTGGAAGCCTTTTTCGTGGCGCTGAGCGGCAAGCGGGAGGCCCTGAGCGAAGGAGAGTACCTGCGCTATATCCGCGAGGTGGGCTTCCGGCCCGAGGTCACCGAACTGGGGCCGCGGGCGCAGGGGCGCGGCCCGGCCGTTTCCGGCGCCGTTCCCACCCCGGCCCCACGCTGAGGCCCGGTCTGGCACCCGGCGCGGGGTCTTCGCCGGGTGAAGGGGTGCCCACGCTTTTCCCCACGCTCCGAGCGTGAGGGCCTCTCAACCCGGCGCTCAGGCGAAGGCGGTGCCCACTGCCTAGGCTGGGGCAAAGGACGTGCCCCATGACCCAGCGAGATCCCCGGTTTGACCTGACGCCCGACCAGCGCACCCGGACCAATGTGGCGACCTATCCCACCTACCTGGAAGCGCAGCGGGCCGTGGATTACCTCAGCGACCAGAAGTTTCCCGTCGAGCGCACCGCCATCGTGGGAGAGGGCCTGAAGATGGTCGAGCAGGTCACCGGGCGCCTGAGCTGGGGCCGGGCGGCGGGCCTGGGGTTCGCGCAGGGCCTGATGATCGGCCTGTTCGTGGGCCTGCTGTTCGGGCTGCTGGGGCTCACGGCAGGCAACTTCCTGTTCTCCATCGCCTACGGCGTGGTGCTGGGCGGCATCACCGGGCTGATCTGGGGCCTGATCGGGTACGCGCTCAGCGGCGGGCGGCGCGATTTCACGTCGGTGGGGGGCATGAAGGCCGACCACTACGTCCTGCTGGCCGATCCCGAGGTCGCCGAACAGGCCCGCAGCCTGCTGTCAGCTATGCCTGCCCGCTAGGTTCCCCAGTTCCCACGAGGCCCCAGGGTCGCGCACTTCCTTTGTGGTGATTCTCCCTGTTCCCGGCGCAGGAACGGGCGGGCTGCGGGTAGCATGGCCCCATGACCCAGCTCAACACCGAGCTTCAGGAACTCATCGCCGCGATGGAGCAGCGCCGCGCCAAGGTGGAAGCGGGGGGCGGCCCCGAGCGTCAGGCCAAGCAGCGCGAGGGCGGCAAGCTGACCGCCCGCGAGCGCATCGAGACGCTGCTGGACCCCGGTTCCTTCCTCGAACTGTCCACCTTCGTCGAGCACGGCCGCAACCGCCTGATGGACGGGGTGGAGGCTCCCGGCGAGGGTGTGGTCACGGGGCGGGGAACCATCCACGGGCGGCAGGTGTTCGTGTTCAGTCAGGATTTCACGGTGCTGGGCGGCTCGCTGGGCAAGATGAACGCCGCCAAGGTCACCAAGGTGATGGACCTCGCCGCCAAGACGGGCTGCCCGGTGATCGGCCTGAACGACAGCGCGGGCGCCCGCATTCAGGAGGGCGTGGATTCCCTGTCGGGCTACGGCGAGATCTTCTACCGCAACGCGATCTACTCGGGGAGCGTGCCGCAGATCAGCGCGATTCTGGGGCCGTGCGCGGGGGGCGCGGTGTACTCGCCCGCCCTGACCGATTTCGTCGTGATGAGCCAGGGCAGCTCCTACATGTTCATCACCGGGCCGGAGGTCATCAAGTCGGTGACGCGCGAGGAGGTCACCTTTGACGGCCTGGGCGGCGCGGACGTGCATACCCGCAAGTCGGGCGTGGCCCACCTCTCGTACGAGGGCGACGAGGCCGTGCTCGCGGGCATCCGCAACCTGCTGACCTACCTGCCGCAGAGCGCCCGCGAGGAAGTGCCCGTGCAGCCCTGCGCCGACCCCGCCGACCGCCCCACGCCCCGGCTGCTGGAGATCGTGACGCCCGACCAGCGCAAGCCCTACGCCATGCACGACGTCATTCACGAACTGGTGGACGAGGGCAGGTTCCTCGAAATTCAGCCGAACTGGGCGAAAAACATGGTCTGCGGCTTCGCGCGGCTGGACGGCCGCAGCGTGGGCATCGTGGCGAACAACCCCAGGGTGATGGCGGGCACGCTGAATATCGACGCTTCCGACAAGGCCGCCCGCTTTATCCGCACCTGCGACTGCTACAACATCCCCATCCTGACGTTGGTGGACGTGACGGGCTTCCTGCCGGGCGTCGCGCAGGAACATGCCGGGATCATCCGCCACGGTGCCAAGATGCTTTACGCCTACGCCGAGGCGACCGTCCCCAAGATCACCCTGATCACCCGCAAGAGCTACGGCGGGGCCTACCTCGCCATGAACAGCCGCGACATGGGCGCGGACGTGGTGTATGCCTGGCCCACCGCCGCCGTCGCCGTGATGGGCGCGGAGGGTGCTGCCAACATCGTCTACCGCCGCGAGATCGGGCGGTCCGAGAACCCGGAGGCCACCCGCGCCGCCAAGATCGCCGAGTACAAAGAAACCTTCGACAACCCCTACGTGGCCGCCGCCAAGGGCTATATCGACGACGTGATCCCGATGGAGGACACCCGCCGCCGCCTGATTCAGACCTTCGAGATGCTGCGCGGCAAGGAAGAAGCGCGGCCCTACAAGAAGCACGGAAATATCCCGCTCTGAGCGGAGGCCAACAGGAGGGCGCGGCGGGGAAGTCCACCCCACCGCGCCCCTCTCAATCTCAACGCCTCAGCGGGCGCCGAAGTTCTGCACCCAGTAGTGCCCGTAGCTGCCGCCCTGCGCGTAGCCCACGCCGAGTTCGCGGAAGCTGGGGTTCATGATGTTGCGGCAGTGGCCCTCGCTGGCGAGCCAGCCCGCGACGACCTGCTCCGGGGTGGTCTGCCCGGCGGCGATGTTCTCGCCAATGGTGCGCCACGCGTACCCGGTCGCTGAGATGCGCTGCGCCATCGTGCGCCCGTCGAGGCTGGTGTGGCTGAAGTAGTTGCGGGTCGCCATGTCGGTCGCGTGGCCCTGCGCGGCCTGCTCGAGCTGCGCGTTGTAGGTCAGCGCGGGCGCTGCCGCGAAGCTGGTCGCGCCGCAGGTGCGGGCCTGGGCACGGGCGGCGTTTGTCAGCTCCAGCACGCGCCCGGCGTACCCGCTCGGCGTGGTGGGGGCAGGCGTCGGGGCCGGGGCGGTCGCCGCCGTCACGGTCAGGGTGAAGTCGATGTAGGAGCTGCGGTAGTTGGTGAGCGCCGCGCGAATCACGGCGTTCCCGGCGCCCGTGGCCGTCACCAGTCCGGTCTGGGTCACGGTGGCGACGGCGGCGTTGCTGGTGGTCCAAGTCAGCTCGCCGGGGGAGGGGGCGCGGCCCCCGACCGTCACGTTGAGCTGCCGGGTCTGCCCCACCACCAGGGTTCCCGCGCTGGCCTGGGCCTCCAGCGTCCCAGCAGCTGGGGTGACGGCGGGCACCTGCGCGGCCGGGGCAGAGGGAGCGGAGGGGACCGAACCGCACGCCGCGAGCGTCAGGAGGCCGCCAACCAGCAGGACTTGCTTCAGAGCAGACATAGGCCCCATCTCACCAGACCCAAGTAGGTGGGGCATGAGGTGCAGGCTCTCATCTCTCACGCCGCAGGAACGGCGCTGAGCACGACAAGAACGACCGGATACATCATTTCCTCCATTAAGAGATGCCTGAACTTCTCATAGAGCATGTGAGCCTTTCGCCACTTCGGGGGGCCGAACTACGAATTTCCGTCACCCTTCATGAGGAAGAAGGCGACCTCGGGTGTGTCCGCAAGCTGGGCCGGGGAACCGGACGGCAGGCTGACGAACAGCGGTGCGCCCAAGGCCGCCGCCCCATCCAACAGGGCTCGGTCCACTGCCGGGTCGAGCGTGCCCCACAGGTGCGCCCGCCCCCCAACTCCCGCCGCCTGCCACAGCAAGGCCCCCACTGCTTCTTCCCCCGCGTAGGCGAGCAGCAGGGCGTAGTCCCGCCTCTCCTCGAGACGGCCTGCCAGATGGCGGCTCAGCGCCCCCGCCCAGTCCGGCGTTCCGTGGGCCTCGGCCAGCACGGCGGCCCACTGCGGCAGGTGCAGGCGCGAGACCTGCTCGACGGTGAAGGGGGAAGCGGAGGGGCCAGCCTGATAGGTGCCGACGTGGAAGGAGGCGACCTCCTCTCCCCCCGTGCTTTCCTCCACCGCAACCAGGGGGGGCCGACCCCGTGCCTTCTGCCACTCGGCCGCCCCGCACAACCGGTGGGACTCCGCGTCCGGGAGGAAGACCGCGTTCAAGGCGAGCACGTTCGTCCCCGGCGTGTGAAGCGCAACCCCACCCGCGACCTCCTCCTGACCCGAAGCGAGCGGCCCGAAGTAGGCGAGGAGATCGGCCAGGGCGGGAGGCAGATGGGGAACCATACCGGGCAGCCTAGACAAAAATGCATAGAACCGCGCCGCCTCCGGGTGGAAAGGCGGCGCGGCGTGGTGGTGACCCCAACGGGACTTGAACCCGTGTCTGCGCCTTGAGAGGGCGCTGTCCTGACCGCTAGACGATGGGGCCGTCTGGTGTGCGGGGAAACCGCCCTGGGGCGGGGTCAGGCGCGAAGAGAAAGTGTAGGGGGACGGGGGCGGAGAAGTCAAGCCACGGACTACTCCAGATCGTCGTAGTGGTGCAGCAGCGCGGCCTCGGGGTCAGCGCCCGCGTGGTGGTGCCGGGCCACCAAGCGGGCCACGCGGGGCCGTGCTCCCGCCCGCGCGAGGAGTTCGGCCCCCAACTCGGGGTGATACGCCCGTACCGACAAGGCCCCGAACGGCAGCAGCCGGGCCACCCGGTTGGGCACCAGGCCCACCAGCACCCGCTCGGCCACCCGGTAGGGGCGAATACTCTTGCCGCAGTCGTGTAGCAGCGCGGCGGCCACGACCTCGGGGGGCGCGGCGGGATGATCGCGCAGGAGGTGGCGGGTGACCCGGCAGGCATGCTCGCGGTCGCGGGGGTCCATGCCCAGAAAGACGCGGGTCTCGGCCGGGGTGAGGTGGGCGGTGGCCCAGGCGTCCTGCGGGTAGGCGAGGCGAGGACTGAGGCTGCGGGCCAGCCGCCGGGCCTTGCCGACATAGCCCCAGGCCTTGCGGCGAACCCGTGCGGGGAACGAGAGGCGGGGAACCCGGGCGAGACCAGGACTCTGGTCAGTCCGCAGCGGCGTCTCCCGCGCTGACCTCCAGCGCCGCCAGTGCCCGCTCCGCGCTCATGGCCGCGCGGGTGCCCGCGCCCACGCTGGTGGCGAGCTGGCGGTAGACGTGGTCAGACACGTCCCCGGCGGCGAAGAGCATCGGCACGCTGGTGTAGATCTCGTCGGTGACCTCCACGTAGCCGTCGGAGCGCAGGGCCACCACGTCCTTCACGAAGTCGGTGTTGGGCACGTGCCCAATAAAGATGAACACCCCGTCGGTGGGCATCTCGGTGACCTCGCCCGTCTCCAGGTTCTTCAGGCGCACGCCCGTCACGTGGTCCGCCCCCTGCACCTCCTCCACGACCGTGTTCCAGATGTACCGCATCTTGGGGTTGGCAAAGGCGCGGGCCTGCGCGACCTTGTTGGCCCGCAGGGTGTCGCGGCGGTGAATCAGGGTGACCTCGTCCGCGAACTTGGTCAGGAAGAGGCCCTCCTCGACCGCCGCGTCGCCCCCACCGATCACCACGACCTTCTTGCCCCGGTAGAAGAAGCCGTCGCAGGTCGCGCAGGTCGAGACGCCCTTGCCCCAGAAGTGTTCCTCACCGGGGATGTTCAGGCGGCGGGGGTTGGCCCCGGTTGCCAGGATCACGCTCCTGGCGCGGTAGGTGCCGCCGTAGCCCCTCACCGTGAAGGGGTACTCGTGCGCGTACTCGTCGCGCTCAATGGCCTCCACCTCCTCCATCTCGATGCGGGCACCGAACTTCTCGGCCTGCTGCACCATGCGCTGGGCCAGCTCCATGCCGGGAATCGGCTCGGGAAAGCCGGGGTAATTCTCGACCTCCTCGGTCTGGGCGATCTGGCCGCCGGGAAGGCCCTTTTCCAGCACCAGGGTGCTGAGGCTGCCCCGGCCCGTGTAGATGGCCGCCGTCAGCCCGGCGGGACCGCCGCCGATAATCACCACGTCGTAGTCCTGAGGCGCGGGGGTACTCGTCATGCCTCCGAGCGTACCACCACGCACATTCGGGCATGGTCAGACAGGCACACTTTATTTTTTAAAGCATCGTGAACAAAAGAAGCCCCCGCACGCGGCGGGGGGATGTTGGCTGGGGCACAAGGACTCGAACCTTGATTAACGGTGCCAGAAACCGACGTCCTGCCATTAGACGATGCCCCAACGGAAACTGCTCTGGCGGGTGCCCGGCCCCGTGAGGCTGAGCGTGAGGGAGTATAGCCGCCCGTTCCAGGGCCGTCAACTGCGGGGCAGGCGGGGAGGGACAAGCCACAGCGGCCGGAGTGCGCCCTGGCCGGGGTCGCACCTGCGCTTGCCCCCCCTATGGGGTGATGTTACACTGAGGTGTTGCCGCGCCCAAGCGCAGGTACAGGTATATGTGGGTCCGCTTCCCCTGGGGGCGGACCCGCAGGAGGAGCAGGAGTTCATGGAAGACCAGACCCAGACCCCCGCCACTGAAGGCGGGACCACTCAGCCCACGCCGGGCACCGAGCAGACCAGCACCGGGCAGACCGGCAGCGAGCAGACCGCTGCCCCGCAGGCCCAGGCGAGCAGCACCCCGGCCAGCACCGAAGAGCGCGAGTACCCCGCCATGACCATGGAGGACGTGCTTGCCAGCGAGTCGACCGAGCACCAGATGGTGTCCCGCGGAGACATCGTGGACGGAACCGTGGTGTTTATCGGCCAGGAAGGCCTCGCGGTCGACGTCGGCGCCAAGGTGGAGGGCACCATTCCCCTCAACCAGATTGGCGACGAGCCTGTCACGCTGGAGCAGGCCCAGCAGATGTACAAGCCCGGTGACAAGATCGAGGCGTACGTCGTGCGGGTGGACCTCGCCAACAACCAGATCGTTCTCTCCAAGAAGCGGGCCGACCAGGACAAGGGTTGGCGCGTGCTGGAAAAGATGCAGGAGAACGACGAGGCCTTTGAGGTCGAGGTGCTCGAGAAGGTGCGTGGCGGTCTCGTCGCGCAGGTCGAGGGCATCCGGGCTTTCCTGCCCGCCTCGCAGGTCGACACCCGCCGGGTGAACGACCTCGACCCCTACGTGGGCAAGCCGCTGATGGTCAAGCTGATCGAGCTGAACCGCAAGCGCAACCGCGTGATCATCAGCCACCGCGCCATCATGGAAGCCCAGAAGGCCCAGGCCCGCGAGCAGACCGTGGGCAAGCTGGTTCCCGGCGCTCAGTTCGAGGGCGAGGTCGTGGAGATCACCGATTTCGGCGTCTTCGTGAACCTTGGCGGCATCGACGGGCTGGTGCACCGCTCTGAACTCACCTACGGCCGCTTCAACCACCCCCGCGACGTGGTCAAGGTGGGCGACAAGGTCCAGGTCCAAGTGATTGACGTGGACGAGGGCCGCGAGCGCATCAACCTCTCCATGAAGGCCCTGACCCAGGACCCCTGGGAGGGTGCGGTGGACCGCTACTCCATCGGTCAGCGCGTCAAGGGCAAGGTCACCAACCTGACCAACTTCGGCGCCTTCGTGGAGCTGGAGAGCGGCCTCGAGGGTCTGGTGCACGTCAGCGAGATGAGCTGGACCAAGCGCGTGCGTCACCCCAACGAGGTCATGAAGGAAGGCGACGAGGTCGAGGCCGTCATCCTGCGCATCGACCCCAAGGAGCGCCGCATCTCCCTCGGGATTCGTCAGACCACCGACGATCCCTGGAGCGCTCTGCCGGACCGTTACCCGCCCGGCACGCCCGTCAAGGGCAAGATCACCGGCATGACCGACTTCGGCGTCTTCATGGAGATCGAGGAGGGCATCGAGGGCCTGATTCACATCAGCGAACTCGACACGCAGCGCGTGAACAACCCCGCCGACCTCTTCAAGAAGGGCGACGAGATCGAGGCCGTGATCCTGAACATCGACCCCGTCGAGCAGCGGGCCAGCCTCTCGCGCCGCCGGGCGCTGGGCGGCGGCGGCCCCGTGCGCGACTACGTCAGCCAGGGCGGCGGCAGCCGCAGCGACCGCTACAGCGGCGGTGGCGGCCAGGGCGGCGGCAACCGTGGCGGTGGCCGCGGCGGACGCGGCGGCGGCGCCGACTACAATTACAACGCCAAGGACGCCCAGCAGGGCGGCAAGATCAGCACGAAGCTGGGCGACGTGTACGCCGACCTCTTCGCGCAGTTCGGCCTCGGCGGCGACAAGAAGGACGAGGGCAGCGCCCCCGCCGACACCACGGAAGGCACCGAGAAGCAGGGCGAGTAATCCCCTAGCGGAACGGCGAGAGGCCCACGGGAGTGATCCCGGCGGGCCTCTCCCCTTTTGTGCAGGGTACGCTGATCCCATGACCGCTTCCCTGACCTGGGGCCTCCTCGGCGCAGCGCGGATCGCCCGTGCCCTCATCCCCGCCATCCGCGCCGCCGGGGGCGAGGTGACGGTGCTGGGCGCCCGCGAACCGGACTCGGCGCGGGTGCAGGCTTTCGCGCGGGAATGGGGCATCGGGCGGGTGGGCACTTACACCGACGTGATCGCCTCGGATGTGGAAGCGGTCTACAATCCGTTGCCCAACGATGCCCACCTCCCCTGGACCCAGGCCGCGCTGCGGGCGGGCAAGCACGCCCTGACGGAAAAGCCGCTGGTGCTGAACGCGGGCGAAGCGCAGGCCCTGGCAGACACCGCTGACGAGACGGGCCGGGTGCTGCTCGAAGCGTTCGCCTACCGCTTTCAGCCCCACGTGGCCCGGCTGCGGGAGATCGTGGCCTCGGGGGAACTGGGGGAGGTGCGGGCCTTTCGGGGGGCCTTCGGCTTTCCGCTGACCAACCCGGACGACTTTCGCTGGGAGGCCGACAAGGGCGGGGGGGCGCTGTACGACGTGGGCTGTTATCCGGTGAGCCTCGCGCGGTTGCTGCTGGGCGAGCCGCAAAGGGTGACGGCGCAGGCGCGGTGGACGCCGGGGGGCGTGGACCTGGGGCTGAGCGGGACGCTGGACTTCGGGGGGGCGCTGGCGAGCATCGACTGCGCCTTCGACTGGGGTCCGGCTCCTACGCAGCGGCTCACGGTGGTGGGGACGCGGGGCAGTCTGGAGATGAACGGCGCCTTCGAGAGCCACAACGCCTCACCCCTGACCCTGCGGGTCCGGACAGAGTCGGGCGAGCGTGCCGAAACGTTCGCACCGCACAACGGGTATGCGGCGATGGTGGCGCATGTTCAGCGGGCGGCACGGGGTGAGGAACAGGCTCTCTTTCCCCCGCAGGACGCGGTGCGGCAGGCGCGGGTCCTCGACGCCCTGTTTGCGGCGGCGCGGGAGAGGCGGACGGTCACGGTGGGCTGACGGTCCTCAGGGCAGCGGCCAACGCACCGTGCCGAGTTCATCGGTTCGCCACACCTTCGCGCCCGTGGCGGTCAGCCGTTCCAGCACGTCCGGGTGCGGATGCCCGTAAGTGTTGCGGCCCACGCTGATCAGCACGTCGGCGGGAGTGCTCTCCCGGAGCAGGACCTCTCCCGTGCTGTGGCGGCTGCCGTGGTGGGCGGCTTTGAGGAGGTCGAGGTCACCGACGCCCACCCGCGCCTCGCTCCAGGCATCCAGGTCACCCAGCAAGGCCGCGCGGAAGTCGCCCGACTCGACCGTCAGGGCGACGCTGTTGTCGTTGTCCTCGGTACTCCAGAAGCGGCCCCCGGGCCAGAGGACAGTCAGGCGAACGCCCCCGGCCTCCACCCGGTCGCCCCGGCGGACCTCGCGGACGGGGACGCCTTCCTCGCGGGCGGTGGCGAGAAGTTCGGTCAGCACCGGATCGTCGGTTTTGTGCTGCCCGATCCACAGTTCACCCACCGGCAGCGAGCGTAGGACGCCGGACAGTCCCTCAATATGGTCCGTGTCCGCATGGGTCGCCACCACGAGGTCCAGCCCCCGCACCCCCAGCGCCCGCAGCGCGGGGACGACCGTGCGTGTCCCCACGTCGTAGTCGGAGCCGACCGAGCCGCCGCCGTCCACCAGGACCTCCAGCCCCCGCGACCGGATCAGGGTGCTGTCGCCCTGGCCCACGTCCAGAAAGACGAGTTCCTGGGCGGGGCGAATCCAACCCGGCAGCGCCGTCAGGAGGGCGCAGCTCAGCGCGGTACCCAGCGCGACGGGCGCCCGTACCCGTCCCAGCAGCCACAACACCCCGGCGAGCGCGGCCACCCCATACGCGACGAAGCCCCCAACCCCCACGTTGCCCCAGGTCAGCACTGGAGCTTTGCCAAACACCTCCACCACGAGCAGCAGGGCCGAGGCGAGCAGACCCGTCAGCGGGCTGAGCACCACGCCGAGCGGTCCCAGCAACCCCGCCAGAAATCCCAGGGGGACCAGCGCGGCCATGATCACCCCCGCCACGAGGTTGGCGGGCAGGCCCACCAGCGGCACTTGCCCGAAGGTGCCCGCGATGACGGGCAGGGTGGCGAGTTCGGCCAGCACGGTGGCGACGGGGGCGAGCCGCAGGGCCATCGGCCAGCGGTCCGGCAACCGGGCGGCGAGCTTGCCCGACAGACTCAGCCCCAGCACCGCGAGGAAAGAGAGCTGAAAGCCCACATCCAGCAGCCACAGCGGAAAGGGCAGCAGGCAGGCGACCGCCGCGAGCGCGACCGTGCCGTAAGGGTCCGGCTTGCCGCGTCCAAGCGCGAAGGCGAGCAGCACCGCGAAGCCCATCAGGACGGCCCGCAGGATGCTGGGCGAGACGCCCACCAGCATCAGGTAGGGAACGAGCAGCGCGGCGGCCACCGCGTAGCGCCACGCCACCCGTACCCGTAACCGGACGAGCAGCCACACGACCACCCCCGTCAGCAGGGCCACGTTCTGCCCGCTGAGGGCCATCAGGTGCGAGAGGCCCGAACGGGCGAAAGCGTCGCGCACCGAATACCCTTCGGCAAATTCCTCGCGGCCGATGTCGCCCCGGTCCCCCAGTTCGATGGCCTGCATCAGCGCGGCCTGCCGTTCCCCCAATCCGGCGGTCAGGCCCCGGCGAAACCAGCCGCGCCAGCCGCTTTCCGGGATGTGGGCGCGGACCTCGGCGGCGACGAGCACCGCCTTTGGCGTGGGCACCAGCAAGCCCCCCTGCCCGCGCAGCCACGCCGCCTGATCGAAGCCGCCGGGAATGCGCCGCCCGTCGGGACGCACCAGACGGCCACTCACGGTCAGCCTCCCCGGAGGCTGGGTCGGCCTGGGCGAGAGGGCCACCCGCGCTGGGGGGTCGTCCAGCCGCAGGAATTGTCCGTCCCACTCGCCGCGCAGGGTGACGAGAGCGCCCACCCAGGGGGTCATGGGGTCGGGCCGCGCCGCGTTCAGGCGCTCGGAGCCGAAGCCCAGCCCCAGGCCCACGACTGCGAGGAGGCCGAGGAGGGGGCGGCGGTCCGATGCCGCGAGCACCACGCCTGCCAACATCACCAGCCCGCCCCAGATCAGGCCCAGTCCCAGCAAAATGCCGCCCATCACGCCCAGCGCGAGGGGAATGGGCCAGGCGAGGCGCCCGGAGGTGGCCCGCATGCCGCTGAACGTTGCCGGGACCGGGGCAACAGGTGAACTCGCATGCCGCCCCAGCATCAGAACTTGACGAGCGGCGCGAGGTCTTCAAGGGTGGAAGGTCCTATCCCCTTCACCCGGTCGAGGTCGGCGAGCGAACGGTAGGGCCGCCCCGCCACGATGCGGGCGGCGAGGGCGGGACCGATGCGTGGCAGGGCTTCGAGCTGCTCCAGGGTGGCCGTGTTCAGGTTGAGTTTGCCGGAGATCAGCGGCGTGACGCTGGCCGTGGTGGGGTACTCCGGGGCCTGGGCCTGCAAGGTCGAGGGATGCGGCGGCGGCAGGGCCACCCGCGTCACCGTGGGGGCTTGGGCCGCCGGGCGCAGCGCGGGTCCCAGCGTCAGCGCCCCCACGGCCAGCAGGCCGCCCGCGAGCAGGGCCGTCCAGTGCCGTTCGGTGGGAAGCACGCCGGGAGTGTAGGGTGCGGTTCGCAGCGGGATAGGCGCATATACGGAACCCGAAGGGGGGCCTCCCTGGGGGTGTCCCCTCCCGCGATGCGGGACGCCCCCGCCGCCCCCACGCCCCGGCCAGCCTATGCTCTGCGCGTGACCTCCGTCCCCGCCTCCCGCGCCGCCCGACTCACGCCCACCGTCCTGCTGTGCCTCGCCCTGGTGTATGTGCTGTGGGGGAGCACCTATTTCGGCATCAAGGTGGCGATCGAGAGCCTGCCGCCGATGGGGATGCTCGCCGTGCGCTTTCTGGCGGCCGGGGCGCTGCTGTACGCCTTCCTGCGCTGGCGCGGGGCACCGAGGCCGACCGCGCAGGAGTGGCGGGCCTCGGCGCTGGTGGGCCTCTTGCTGCTGGGCGGCGGCACCGGGTTGGTCACCCTGGCCGAGCGTGACGCGAGCAGCAGCGTGGCGGCGATGGTGATCGCGGTGTCTCCCCTCTTCGCTTCCCTGTTCGCGCGGCTGTGGGGCGAGCGCACCAGCGGGCGCGAGTGGGTGGGCATCGGGATCGGGCTGGTGGGCATCGTGCTGCTGAACGTGGGCGAGCTGCGGGCCACGCCGCTGGCTGCCGGGCTGCTGATCCTGGCCCCGCTGTGCTGGACCTTCGGCAGCCAGTGGTCGCGCCGCCTGCCCCTCCCCGCCGGGCTGATGGGCAGCGCCGCCGAGATGCTGACGGGCGCGGTGCTGCTGGGAGGGATGAGCCTCGTGATGGGCGAGCGCTGGGGCACGCCCACCCCGGCCAGCCTGTGGGCGTTGGCGTACCTGGCGGTCTTCGGGAGCCTCGTCGCCTACAGCGCCTACATGTACCTCGTGGCGCACACCCGCCCCGCGCTGGCGACGAGCTACGCCTACGTCAATCCGGTCGTGGCCGTGTTGCTGGGCGTCGGCCTGGGCGGAGAGAGCTTGACCGGGCTGGGGTGGCTGGCGCTCGCCGTGATTTTGGCGGGGGTGGTGCTGGTGGTGTGGCCGCGTGGGGGGGCGGCGGCACCGGAGGCGTAAGGCCCAGCCGGGTTACCGCTTGCTGAGCAGATACCCCTTGGGATGGTGCCCGCCGCTGTACACCTGAAACAGTTCGCGGACGTGCCAGCGGTCCTGATCGCGCAGCAGCCCTTCAAAAAGCCGGATCTCGTGGGTGACCACCGCGAGGCGGCCGTGGCGCGACAGCAGGCGGTGCATCTCGGTCAGGAAGGCGGGGTAAAGGGCGGCGTTCGCCCGGTGCGAGCCGATCGCGTCCCCCCAGGGCAAGTCGCAGACGATCAGGTCGAAGGAACGGGGCGGCAGGCCCGTCGCCAGGGCGTCCACCGCCGCGACTTCCACCTCCCGCCCGGCGGCCCCCAGGTTGGCGCGGGCGCAGGCGACGGCTTCCGGGTCGATGTCCACGCCCACCATTGCCGCCGACGGTCCCAGCAGGGCACGTTCCACGAGGAGGGTGCCACTGCCCGCCATCGGGTTGAAGATGCGGTCCTCCTCGCGCACCCCGGCGAGGCGGTGCAGGGCGAAGGCAATCGTCGCGTTCAGGCCACCGCCCCGGTTGCACACCCGCCACGCCCGCGCGGAGAGGGGCCGGGGGGTCAGGCGGGCCAGCACCTCCCAGCCGGGGCCGTCCTCCTGGGGGCGCAGGCGGATCAAGAGTTCGCCTTCTTCCGGGTCGAAGGGGAGGTCCAGCCCGCGCGACAGTTCCTCGGCCAGCCGGGTCATCACCGCCGACTCGCGGCCCGCCGCCGCCAGCCGGAAGGAGCGGTGCCCGCCCCAGCGCACCACCTCGGCCAGAAAGGCCGTCAGCTCCCCAAGTTGCTGGTGCCCCAGCAGGCCGCGCGGCCGGGGCACGTCCCAGGCCCGCACCCGGTAGGCCGCGACTGCCCCGCGCAGCCGGGTCAGGCGCTCGGGGTCGCCGGGGTACCAGAAGCGCAAACCCCGGAGGTCGCGGGCGAGGGGCACCCCGCGCAGTTCCTCGGCGGCGACTTCCTCCAGGCCGGGCAGGGCCTCCAGCGCGTACTCGTGGGCAGGCTGGCGGGCGCGGTGGTCGCCCTTGGGCTTTTGTGGGCGGGTGAAGGTGGGATTTTTCTGGCGGGAGGGATTGGCGCGGGCGGGGCGGGGCATAGCAGGGCAGTATACGGGGCGGGCATGGGGATGGGTCGGGTGGCCCCGCGCAGGGTTGGAGATGGACGCACGCAGCATCTCTTCTAGGAGGGCGAGCTTCGCCCTCCACCTCCTCTCCTGCGACCTCGTAGAGCTGCTCCGCAGAGCTTTACAAGTCCCAGCCTCTCGCAGTGCGAGCTGTACCGGTCTCCCATAAGGGGGAGGAGCTAAGAAATCACGCCTGAGACAGCATTCTTCCCCATTGCCTATCACGAATTTGCAGGAAAGCTGTCCAGCCTGCCGGTCGAGGAGTAGAATCGCACGTTCACACATGACCCGCCCCCCGCATCCCCCCTCCACCTCGTGGCCGCGTGCCTCCGGGCGGCCCCGCCGGGCGCTCGTGGCCCGCTTCACACCGCCGCAACTCATCGCGCTGGTGTACCTCGTCGGCATCGCGCTGGGCACGGCGCTGCTGCACCTGCCGGGGGTGGTGGCACCGGGGGCCGAGCTGAACTTCGTGGACCGCCTGTTCACCGCCACGAGTGCGATCTGCATCACCGGGCTGGTGGTGGCCGACACGGGCGAGGCCTTTACCCGGCCCGGCCAACTGCTGATCCTGCTGCTCTCGCAGGTCGGCGGGCTGGGCATCCTGACCTTCGGGACGCTGTTCGCGTTCCTGACCGGGCGGCGGGTGAACTTCTCCGAGCGGCAGCACCTCGTGCAGCAGATCAATGCGCTCGACGTGGGCGGGGTGCTGCCCCTCATCCGCACCATCTTCCTGTACACCTTCGTGGCGGAGGCGGCGGGGGCCGCGCTGCTCGCCCTGCGTTTCGTGCCGCAGTTCGGGCTGGGGGAAGGGCTGTATCAGGCGGTCTTTCACTCGGTGAGTGCGTACAACAACGCGGGCTTCGTGGTGGTGCCCGGCGGCATGGGGCAGTACGCTGCCGATCCCCTGGTCAGCCTGACGATCAGCAGCCTGATCGTGCTGGGCGGGCTGGGCTTTCTGGTGCAGCTCAACGTGTTGGGGCACCTGCGCCAGCCCCGGCGCACCCGGCTGCTGACCTACTCCAAGATCACGCTGGTCACGACCGGGCTGCTGCTGGGGCTGGGGGCGCTGCTGCTGCTTGCGTTGGAGTGGGGCAACGCCCGGACCCTCGGCCCGCTGGACACGGGCGGCAAGCTGATCGCGGCCTTTTTCCAGAGTGTGACGCCGCGCTCGGGCGGGTTCGCCACGGTGGACATCTCGTCCCTGACGAGTGCCAGCCTCTTTCTCTTGATCGGGCTGATGTTTATCGGGGCGAACAGCGGCTCGACCGGGGGCGGCATCAAGACGAGCACCTTCGCCATCCTGGTCGGCAGCGCGTGGAACATGGTGCGGGGGCGGGGCGACCTGATCGTGTTCGGGCGGCGCATCCTGCCCGAGAACCTCGTGCGGGCGGGCACCGTGACCACCCTGTACACCCTGATGGTCGCCACCGCCTTTTTTGCGCTGCTGGCGACCAACCCGAACCTGGGCTTCACGCACCTGATGTTCGAGACGGTGAGCGCAGCGGCGACCGTGGGCCTGTCCATGAACACCACCCACCTCATCAACGACCCCGGCCTGCTCATCCTGACCGTGCTGATGTACCTGGGACGCATCGGGCCAGTGACCTTCGCGGTGGCCTTCAGCCTGCGCAACCAACAGAGCCGGGCGATCAAGTACCCGCCCGAGCGGGACATTCTGGTGGGCTGACCGCTCACCCGCCATCTCTCACCCGCTACCCTGTCTCCCAGCATGAGGCCGCACGCATGAAGACCAAACAATGCCTGGTGATCGGGCTGGGCCGCTTCGGCACCGCCGTGGCGACCACCCTCTACGAGATGGGCCACGAGGTGGTCGCTATCGACCGTGGTGAGGAAAACGTGGAACGGGTGATGAACCTCGTCACGCACGCGGCCGTGGTGGACGCCTCCGACGAGCGGGCACTGCGGGCCATCGGCGTGGGGGACTTCGACGTGGTGGTCGTCGCCATCGGGACCGACGTGCAGGCCAATATCCTGGCGACCATGAACGCCAAGAGCCTGGGGGCACCCTACGTGGTCACCAAGGCCGTGGACGAGATGGCCCGCCGGGTACTGGAGCGCATCGGGGCCGACCTCGTGATTCGGCCCGAGCACGACATGGGCGTGCGGCTGGCGCGGCAGATCGCCACCCCCAACATCGTGGACACGCTGGACCTCGGGGGCGACTACGCCATCGTGGAGATCGAGGCCAACGAGCGGCTGCGCGGGCGGCTGCGCGACCTCAACCTGACCGGGCGCTTCGGCGTGCAGGTGATCGCGGTGAGTCGGGGCGGACGCATCGAGGTGACCCCCCGCGCCGAGGACGAGTTGCGGCCCCACGACAAGCTGGTCGTGATCGGGACCGGGCACTCGCTGGACGAGTTGCGGCGCTATCTGGGGGACTGAGGCCGCCAGCGGCCAGCACATCACTCCTCTTCCGGCACCGCCCGCACGTTGGGGCACGCCAGCCCGCGCAGGGTCAGGGCCTCCACGACCTCGCGCGGGGGAAGGGTGCCCTCGACCCGCGTCTGGGCGGTGAGGGGGATGGACTGGCCGGTGGTCCGCAGCTCGCTTCTCACTCCCAGACGCAGTGCCCGCTCCACGCAGGCCGCGTCCGCCGGGGCGAGGGTCAGGGTGGTGCGGCGCACCCCGTTGACGAGGGCGACGGAGACGGGGGCAGGCGAGTAGCCCTCCAGCACCCGCGCGGCCCGCGTCTGTCCGGCGAAGGCACCTGCTATCGCCGCGAGCAGCGGCAACCCCGCCGCCAGCCCCCAGACCACGCCCGCCCGCGTCGCCCCCGGCCGGAGCAGCAGCACGACCAGCGCCCCGGCGAGGGCGATGGCGAGCAGCAGGTAGAGGGCGGGCAGCATGTTCAGGCACCTCCCGCCAGCAGCGCCCGCGTCGCTCCCTCCAGGTCACCGCTTCCGGCGAGGCTGCTGCCCACCAGCGCCGCGTCGGCCAGCCCGCGCACACCCGCGAGGTCGGCCGCGCTCCGGTAGCCGCTCTCCGCGACGAGGAGGCCCGTGAAGCCCGCCTCCCGTGCCCGGCGAATCAGGCGGGGGCTCACCGCAAGGTCGATCTCCAGCGACCGCAGATCGCGGTTGTTCACGCCGATGATCTCGGCCCCCGAGGCGAGCGCAACTTCCAGTTCGGCCTCGCCGTGAACTTCTACGAGGGCGTCAAGGCCGACGTGGTGGGCAGCCCGCAGATACTCGCCCGTCGCCTCCCCCAGCACGCTGACCATCAGCAGCGCAGCCGAGGCGCCCCACTCGGCGGCCTCGCGCAGCATGGCGGGGTGAACCACGAAGTCCTTGCGGAGGGCCGGAGCAGTGACCACCCCCACGACCCCCCGCAGGGCGTCCGGGCTGCCGCCGAAGTGCCTCGGCTCGGTCAGCACGCTGATGGCCGAGGCCCCGCCCGAGACGTAGGCGCGGGCGGCGGTCGCTGGGTCCAGGGGCGCGATGGCCCCCTGGCTGGGGCTGGCCCGCTTGACCTCCGCGATCAGGGCGAGGCCGGGGCGCGACAGGGTGGCGTGGAAGGCCCGTGACCGTGTCCGCTCTGGCCCGAGCTGGGGGTCGGCCTCCGCGTAGTCGGCCATCCGCTCGCGCACGATGCGCCCCAGGACGCCGGGAATGGAAGTGGACTCGGGCAGCGGCTGGGCGGTCATATGGGCGGGAGTATAGGGCGGTGGGGGCGCCTTCCCGCCGGGCGCCCCGTCCCGGAAAACCCGTGTTAGCCTGAACCCCATATGAGCCTCGCCCCCGGCAACGGCCCCGTGCAGATCACGCAGGAGCAACTTCAGGCCCGCATTCAGGAACTCGGCGCCAAGATCCGGCAGGACTACGCGGGCAAGGACCCGCACCTGATCTGCGTGCTGAATGGCGCATTCATGTTCCACGCCGACCTCGTGCGGGCGGTGGGCATGCCCTGCACCATCGACTTTCTCCAGGCCAGCTCCTACGGGGACGCCAAGCAGTCCAGCGGCGAGGTCAAGCTCGTCAAGGACCTGCAATTCCCCATCAGCGGGCGGCACGTCGTGCTGGTCGAGGACATCGTGGACACCGGCATCACCATGAATTACCTGCTGCACTACCTTCAGGGGCGCGGCCCGGCCAGCCTCAAGGTCGCCGCGCTGCTGAGCAAACCCAGCCGCCGCCGGGTGGAGGTGCCCGTCGAGTACCTGGGCTTTACCATCCCCGACGCCTTCGTGTACGGCTATGGCCTCGACCGCTCGCAGTTCGACCGCAACCTCCCCTTTATCACCAGCCAGGCCTGAGCCGTGCGCTGGGGATGGCCTGTGCTGCTGGTCGTCCTCGCGCTGCTGGCCGGGGTGGGCGTCTGGCAATCGCGCGAGAGCCGCTGGCGCGGGCCGCTGTACTGCATCGAGGAATCGGGGCGGGTCTGGGGCGTCTCTCCCCTGCCCGCCGGGGCCACCCCCGCCTGCCCAGAGAGCCGCTCCTACCGGGAGGAGGTGCGCTCGGGCTATGCGCGGGTCGAGCAGTACGTGCTCCCCGGTTGGCGCCCCCGCGTGCTGATTCCGGCGCTGGAGGTGGGCGGCTATGTTCCCCAGGGCGGGCCGGAGGGGCTCTACCGGGACGACGATGAGTTTGCGGCGCTGCTGGGCCGGGGCACCGAACAGATTCAGTACGTGGCCGAGCGCCTGCCGGGGCCACAGACGCGGGTCACACTGAGCGGGCGCTGAGGCTCAGGTTTCCCGCTCGTCGCGCACGAGGGCCACGTACAGCGCTTCCACCTTCGCCCGTGCCCACGGCGTGCGGCGCAAAAACTTCAGGCTGGAGGTCACCGACGGGTCGTTCTGAAAGCAGCGGACGGGCACCCGGCGGGCCAGTTCCGCCCAGCCGTAGTGCCCGGCGAGGCGCTCGACGACCTGCTGGAGGGTGACCCCGTGGAGGGGATCGGGCGCGGGGTGACTCATCCGGCCATGATGGCGGGCAGGGCGGGAACCCGGCAAGGGCGGAGGGCGGGACGGGACCCCGTGCCCCGGCCCCTGTGCCAACATGCGCGGGTGAATCCCCTGCTCCTGCGCTCCATGATCGTGACGGGCCTGCTGATCGCGGCCCTCAACGTGCTGTTCGCTGGATTTGAACACGGTTTTGGCAACCTGCCGCTGTGGTTCTGGCTCTCGCAACTGCTGCTGCTGCCCGCCATGCTGCTCCCGGCCCGCCTCTTCCCGGTGGCGGCAAGCACCCGGCCCTTCCTGCGCCGGGCGTCGATCTACGCGCTGGGCTGGCTGGCCCCCTACGGCGTGTTCAAGGTGACGGGCGACGCGCTGCGGCCCGACTTCAACCTCGACGCTTCCCTCATCGGCCTGATTCTGCTGTGCTGGATTTTCGGGCTGGTGTTCGCCACGCTGCGAAAGCCGATCTGATACGGATTCCGGCCCAGCGGTGACGAAAACTGTTCAACCCGAGCGCAGCGAGAAGGAACGCAGCGGTGGCCGGGAAAGGCGTGCCCCTGGCGGTCCTCTCCCGATTCGAGAACGGATTGGACGGAAACCGTATGAGCCGCCAGTCGCCAGCTTCCAGCCACCAGCAAACGGGCCGCCCGCAGCGATGTGGGCGGCCCCTCTTCGTGGAGATGGTCAGACGACGATGCGGCGGAAAGCCCCGTCCTCGCCCACCACGGGGAGCTGGCCGTACATCAGCTCCTGCTCGACGACGCGGGCGATGTCCTCGCCGAGTTGCTGGGCGTCCCGTTCCTCAGTTTCCAGCGGCTGGGCGATCACGTCGAAGCCGCGCAGGGCATTCACGTCCTGGTGACGCACCTCGACGCGCAGCTCGTCCCCCGCGACCTGCGGGGTGATCTGGATGCCCTCGGGGTGCTCGTAGGTGAAGGCGGTGCGAAAGGCGGCGAGGGCTTCTTCAAGGTTCACGGGGGCAGTCATGCGGGCAGTCTGCCGCGCTGCTGTAGGGGCCGACTGCTGTTCGCAACACACCCCGAAAGGCGGGTAAATGGCAGGTGAAGACCCGCCCTATACTCGGCTCCACATGACCACAACCCAGCCTCCCGCGCCGCCCGTGCGTCCGCCCGCCGTCACCCCCGTGAGTCCGTGGGCGCTGTCGGCCTTCTGGTTCGGGACCGCCTTTCACTGGCTGCTGCTGCTGCTGATCCTGATGCCCGCCGACGTGGTGCGCTTCGTGGGCGAGGAGCAAAAAGGCAGCTACCTCGGCGCACTGGTGGCGGTGGGCGCCGTGATCGGGCTGGTCCTGCCGCCCATCATCGGGGCGCGGAGTGACCGCACGGGGCGGCGGCTGCCATATATCCGGCTGGGGCTGGCGGTCAATCTGGCGGGGCTGGCCGTGATGGGCTTCGCGGCGACGGCGCTGGCGGGTGTGGGCGGCTTCTGGGTGTATGTGCTGGGCTTCGTGCTGGTGCAGTTCGGCAACAACTACGCGACCGCGCCCTACAGCGCCCTGATTCCGCAACTCGTGGCCCCGGCGCAGCGCGGACGCTACAGCGGCGTGATGGCGATGCTTCAGGCCTTCGGGCAACTGCTGGGGGCGGTCGCCGCCTTCGGGCTGGGGGCGCTGGGGCTGCCGTCATGGGCGTCGTTCGCGTTAATCGCCGTCTTCCTCCTCGGCCCGGCGCTCGTCACCCTGCGGGGCGTGCCCGCCGAGTTGGACCGGGTGGAGGGGGCAGAGCAGGCCCCGAACCTGAACTGGGCGCAGGTGTTTGCTTACGCGCCTTTTTTCTGGGTGTTCGTGACGCGGGTGCTGTTCGCGCTGGGGCAGTACAGCGTGCAGCCCTTTCTCCAGTACTACAACGCCGACGTGCTGCGCCAGCCTGACGCGGGCACGAGTACCTCCATCATGCTGGCGTGCATCATCGTGGGGAGCATCGCCTCGGCGCTCATCGGCGGGCGGCTGAGTGACCGGGTGGGGCGCAAGCCCGTGATCTACGTGGCGGGCGGGCTGATGGCGGGAGCGGCGCTGCTGCTGCTGGTCGCACCTGGCTTTCCGGCGGCGCTGGCCCTCGCGGTGGTCTTCGGCCTGGGCTTCGGGGCCTTTACCAGCGTGGACTGGGCGCTGGGCAGCGACGCGATGCCGAGTGCGGGCAGTTACGCCCGCGACATGGGCATCTGGCACGTGGCCTTTGTCGCGCCGCAGCTCTCCAGCGCCCCGCAGGGTGCCCTGCTGGACTGGGGCAACGCGCAGGGCGGCAACCTGGGCTACACGCTGGTCTTTGGCCTCGCGGCCCTGTTCTTCGTGGCGGGCGTGGTGCTGGTGCGGAACGTACCCGACCGGGTGCATGAGAAGGCGGCCTGAAGACAACCTTGAGACGGTGCCGCTTCCCCTACAAAGCGGGCTGGGCGGTGTGGCAAGGTGCCCGCATGAGCCAGCAAAGCGACCACCCCACCCGCGAGGAAACCATCAAGGCGATGGCCGCCGTCATGAAGGGCGTCAAGTTCGCCATGCTGACGGTCGAGACCGAAGACGGCCACCTCCAGGCCCACCCCATGACCACCCAGCAGACCGAGTTCGACGGCGACGTGTGGTTCATCGGCGGCAAGGACACCCAGCAGGTGCAGAGCATGATGGTCCGGCCCAACGTGAACGTCAGCTACTCGGACCACGGCGGCGGCAATTACGTCAGCATCAGCGGCGTGGCGCAGCTCGTGGAGAACCGCGCCAAGCTCGAGGAACTGTGGAGCGACTTCTATAAGGCGTACTTTCCCGGCGGCATTGACGACCCCAGCGTGCAGCTCATCAAGATTGAGGCGCAGGGCGGCGAATACTGGGGCAGCGACGGCAAGATCAAGAACATGCTCCAGATGGCCCGCGCCGCCGTGACCGGCAAGCCCGCGACCGACCTGGGCACCAACGAGACCGTCGAATTCTGAGTCCGGGATTCAAGCCCAAAAAGAGAGGCGAGGGAGGTCCCCGCCTCTTTTCTTGGTCGCCCCTCAATCCAGCTTGAGGTCGAAGGCTGGCACGGCGGGTTTGGGCTCCTCGGCAGGCTTCGCCGGGGCCGCGCCGTCGAGCACGAGGTCGTCAGCGGCGGCGGTGACCGGCTCTGGGGCCGTCTCCTCCTCCACCTCGTCCGGCCCGATGACGATGGTCTGGGCAGGCGGTTCGATGTCCAGCTCCGCTGTGGGAGCGTCCTTGGTAACCGATTCATCCTCGGAGGCTGGCGGCACGTCCTGAGCCTCCGCGCCCAGCGGAGCGGAGGGCACCGCCGGGTCCTCCACCACGTCCGGCCCGAGTGCGATGGGCTGGGAGGGGGCCTCGACCGTCAGGGGTTCGGCCGCCTGCGCCTCGACGTGGCTCCCAGGGCCGTCGGTCAGGCGGTCGGCCTCGGCTTCGGGGGTGACGGCCGGGGCCGCGTCATCGGCGGTGACCTGGGCAGCGCCCCCCCGCGTCTCCGGCTCGGCCTGGGGAGCACGGGCGTGGGCGTGGAAGGTCAGGGAGGGCGCGGGCTGGACCGTCACCTGCATGGCCGGGGCCACCCCGGAAGGGAGGGTGGCCGGGGCAGCGGGCACGGAAGCAGGGACGGCAAGCACCCCCTGGGCCGCGCGGCGGGCGGCGATCAGGATCGCGTCGACCTCGTCGGCACTCAGCAGGCCCTTGGCTTGCAGGGTGCTCAGGATCGCCAGCGAGAGCTTGCGGACGTATTCCACCTCGGTGGCGGAGGGGGCGGGCTGGGGGGGGGCTTGCGCGTCGGGCCGCGTCATGGAGGCACCCTAGCGCGTCCGGGCAGGGCGTGACGAGGGGCTGCCCTGGGCGGAGCAGACTGTGGGGTCGGCGTCAGCCGGGGGGGCCGGGCTGATCTAGAGTGAGCGGGCATCCGCAGGCGACATGGGCGCGGCCGCGAGGCAGCTTCTCTGGCGGTGGTATCGTGTGGCCTGTCTGCAACGGCGAGGCGCGGCTTCTCCCCGTGGGGAGCATGCAGCCCACGGACTGCCGGGCACGCCGCGGCCCCCGCCCTGCCATGACGACCGCAGGGCAGGCACCGAGGAAGAGGAGGACTGAGGGAATGTACCGAGGAAGAGAAGGGCAGTGGGCGTGGCTGCTTCACCGCCTGTCGGGGCTGGCGATTCTGGCTTACTTCCTGCTGCATGTGATCAGCATCAGCCTGATTATGTTCGGCGAGGAAGCGTACATGGCCGTCCACCACACCTACGAATTGCCGATTTTCAGCCTGGGCCTGATCGCCGTGACGGCTGGAGTCGTGTATCACGCGTTTAACGGGCTGCGCATCATGGTGATGGATTTCACCGGGCGCGGCGTGGCCTACCAGCGCCAGATGTGGTACGGCGTGCTGGGGCTGACCCTGCTGGTGACGGCCTACACTGCCTTCGTGGTGATCGGCCGCCTGCTGGGGGGTGAAGCGTGATTCGCGCCCGCACCTTTACCGACGCCCGGCAGCAGTCGCACTCCAACGCCGAGCTGAACTGGTGGATCTTCATGCGCATCAGCGGGCTGGTGCTGATCTTCCTGGTGCTGGGGCACATCTACATGACCTTTATTCAGGTCAGCGAGGCCGACGCGACCTACGTCGCGGTTGTCGCCAAGCTGCAAAACCCGGCCTGGAAGTTCTACGACTGGACCATCCTGGCGCTGACCATGCTGCACGGGGTCAACGGGGCGCGGTATTCCATCGAGGACTACGTGCGCTCGCGGCCCAACCGGGCGTGGGTCAAGACCATCTTCTACACGATCTGCGCGGTGATCTTTACCCTGGGCACCGTCGGACTGTTCTCGATCTAAAGGCTCACAGGCTCAAGGCTTAAAGGACGGACTATGCACCATCGTTTCGACGTACTGGTGGTGGGGGCGGGCGGCGCAGGACTGATGGCCGCCCTCTACGCCGCCAAGGGAGGCGCCTCGGTCGCCTGCATCACCAAGCTGTACCCGACCCGCTCGCACACCGGGGCCGCGCAGGGGGGCATCGGCGCGGCGCTGGGCAACGTGCAGGAAGACCACTGGGAATGGCACATGTTCGACACCATCAAGGGTGGCGACTACCTGACCGACCAGGACGCCGCCGAGGTGTTCGCCAAGGACATCATCGACGCGGTATACGAACTCGAGCATATGGGTCTGCCGTTCTCGCGCACGCCCGAAGGTAAGATCGCCCAACGCAAGTTCGGCGGCCACACCCGCGACTTCGGCAAGGCGGCGGTCGAGCGCAGCTGCTACGCGCAGGACCGCACCGGGCACATGATCCTCCAGACGCTGTTTCAGCAGAACGTCAAGGAGGGCACCACCTTCTACAACGAGTTCCACGTCACCGACCTGATCATCGAGGAGGGGCGATGCCGGGGCGTCGTGGCCTACCACTACGCGACCGGGGAGATCCACACCTTCCACGCCAAGGCGGTCGTGCTCGCGGCGGGCGGCTACGGACGCATCTTCAAGATCACGTCCAACGCGCTGACCCTGACGGGCGACCTGATGAGCATCTACTACCGCAAGGGCCTGCCGCTGGAGGACATGGAGTTCTACCAGTTCCACCCCACCGGCCTCGCCAAACTGGGCATTCTGGTCACCGAGGGCATTCGCGGTGAGGGCGGCATCCTGCGCAACGCGGACGGCGAGCGCTTCATGGAACGCTACGCGCCCACCATCAAGGACCTCGCGCCGCGTGACATCGTCTCGCGCTCGATCATCACCGAGATCCGCGAGGGCCGGGGCGTCGGCGCCGATAAGGACGCCGTGCACATCGACCTGACGCACCTCCCGCGCGAGGTGATCGAGGGCAAGCTCGCGGAGATCACCGACCTCGCCCGCACCTACCTGGGGCAGGACCCGGTCAAGGACCTCGTGGCGATTCAGCCCACGGCGCACTACGCGATGGGCGGCATCCCGACCGACATCAACGGGCTGTGCCTCAGCGACGGCGCGGGCGGCAGCATCGAGGGGCTGTACGCGGCGGGCGAGCAGGCCTGCGTCAGCTTGCACGGGGCCAACCGCCTGGGCACCAACAGCCTCGGGGACCTGATCGTGTTCGGGCGCCGCGCCGGGACCGCCGCCGCGCAGTACGCCCGGCAGGTCGAGTACGCGGACATGCCCGCCGATCCCGAGCGCGAGAGCGTGGCGACGCTCGAAGCCCTGCGGGCGGCGAGCGGCAAGGAGAATGCCGCCGTGATCCGGCGCGAGCTGCAAGAGTCGATGATGAACAACGTCGGCATCTTCCGCAACGGGCCGGACATGGCTCGGCAGGTCGAGATCATCAAGGATCTCAAGGACCGCTACCGCCACGTCAGCGTGTCGGACCCCGGCCGCCGGTACAACAGTGAGCTGATCGAGGCGATGGAACTCGGCTTTATGCTCGACTGTGCGGAGGCCATGACCGCCAGTGCGCTGAACCGCACTGAGTCGCGCGGCGCCCATGACCGCGAGGACTACCACGAGCGCGACGACGTGAACTGGCTCAAGCACACCATGGCCTACAAGGACCTGAACAAGCCCGGCGAGGTGCTGATCGGCTACAAGGACGTGGCCCTCAAGGGGTACACCCACGCCTTCGAGCCCAAAGCCCGCGTGTACTAAGTGGGGCGGGGAGGGGGCCTCCCGGTCTTGCCCTCCCCCACCCCAGAGGAACAGACATGGCAGAACAGCACATTCCCCTCGATACCCACACCACGCCCCCCATGCGCGTGAATGTCAAGATTCTGCGCTTCAACCCGGAAACCGACAAAAAGCCCCACTGGGAAACCTACCCGGTGGAGGCGCAGGCCAGCGACCGCGTGCTGGACGTGCTGAACTATGTCAAGTGGTACGTCGAGCCCACGCTGACCTTCCGGCGCTCGTGCGGGCACGGCATCTGCGGCAGCGACGCGATGATGATCGCGGGCCGCAACCGCCTGGCCTGCAAGGTGCTGCTGCGCGACGTGGTCAAGGACGGGGGCACCCTGACGGTCGAGCCCATTCGCGGGCTGAAGGTCGAAAAAGACCTGCTCGTGGACATGGACCCCTTTTTCGACTCGTACCGGGCGATCATGCCCTACTTCATCAACGAGTCGCCGCCGCCCGCCGGGGAGCGCCTCCAGTCGCCCGCGCAGGCCGACCGGATGCAGCACTCCAGCAACTGCATCCTGTGCGCGTGCTGCACCACCTCCTGCCCGATCTTCTGGGTGAACGGCTCGTACCTCGGCCCGGCCGCCATCGTGCAGGCGCACCGCTTCATCTTCGACAGCCGCGACGAGGCCACCAACCAGCGCCTGAACATCATGAACCAGAACACCGGCGTCTGGCGCTGCCGCACCGCCTACAACTGCACCGAAGCCTGCCCCCGCGACATCCCGATCACCACCATCATCGAGGAAGTCAAGCGGGCGGTGATGTACCAGCAGTCGTAAGGGAATCGGTCAGGAAGAAGGAGCAGAGGCCAAAGCTTCTGCTCCTCTTTCTTGTGCTGACCACTTCCTCAAAACTGCAGCACGTACCGCACCCCGTCCTCGCCCCGGCACTCCCCGAAGCCGCGCTCCCGCTCGTCCACGGTCAGGGTGCAGGTCAGGGTTCGGGGCGAGGGGCCAGCGGTGCGGGCGATCAGGCTGCCTGCGCGGAGGGTCCCCTGGGGCTGTGGGGCCGGGCCGAGGCGGGCGCCCCAGCCGAAGGTGGTGCCGCCCGTGCCCGCCGTACCGCCCACCGCCACACTGAGGGCCAGGGGCGCGGGCGCGGTGGCGAGGGTCCCGTCCAGTACGGTCGCGCGGCCCGTGTAGGTCTGCCCGCCGATGCTGAGGGTCACATTGTTGGCCCCCGTCACGGCCAAGCCGGGGCGCAGGCTGCCCGCCGCGAAGGTGACGGTGCCCTCCTGCCCGGTCGCGGCATTGACGACGCGGCCCGGCGGCGTCGCCGTGAAGGCGGGCGCACAGGAGGCCAGCAGCGCGGCGAGGGCCACGGCAGCAAACTGTTTCATGGCCTCAGCGTAGTCCGGCGCGGCGGGAGCTTGGTGATACCCGCCACACCGGGGTTACAGCTCAGCGAAGTCGTGAACGAAACGGGCCTGCGCCTCCGTCTCGATGGCCCCCTTGCGGGCCTCGCGCACGCGGAGGGTGGCCTGCTCGGGCGGCATCCCCGCGCGGACGAGCAAGCAGGCGGCGACCAGCCCCGCGCGGCCCAGTCCGCCCCGGCAGTGCAGAACGACGGCGCGGCCGTCCAGCAGGTGCTCCATCAGCTCGTCGAGAAACGAATTGAAGGTGTCGAGGTCGCGCGGCACGTCCACGTCGCGGATCGGGCAGCCCACCAGCGTCAGCCCGCGCCCCGCGACCCGTTCGTGGTAGTCGGGGATGCCCAGCAACTCGAATTCGTGGTCTTCGAGCAGGGGCGCGATGACGGTAGTACCCTCCTGCGCGAGTCGGCTGAGGTCGGCGTCCAGGTTGCGCTCGTGGGTCACACCAGGCTGATACAGACTCTCGCCCTTCTTGCCGGGAGCGATGGTCAGGCCCAGGCGACCCGGCCATAGGCCCGTATCTACCCAGTCCACCCGCAGCGGGGACGTGGCGCTGGTCATGCGCCCACCTCTTCCCGGAGCCATCGTGCCGCATCCAGGGCGTGATAGGTGATGATCGCGTCGGCCCCGGCGCGGCGCATCCCGGTCAGGGTTTCGAGCACGGTGCGGCGCTCGTCCATGTACCCGGCCTGGGCGGCGGCCTTGATCAGCGAATACTCGCCGCTGACGTTGTAGGCGACCAGGGGCAGGTCAAAGTGCTCGCGCAGCGCCCGCAACATGTCGAGATAGGCCAGCGCGGGCTTGACCATCAGGAAGTCGGCGCCCTGCTCGGCGTCCAGCCGGGCTTCGCGCAGGGCCTCGCGCTCGCCGCCCGCCGGGTCCATCTGGTAGGAGGCGCGGTTGCCCACGCTGGGGGCGCTGCCCGCCGCGTCGCGGAAGGGGCCGTAGTAGGCGCTGGCGTACTTGACGGCGTAGGCCATAACGGGCACGTGCTCAAAGCCCGCCGCGTCCAGCGCCGCCCGGATCGCGCCGACCTGTCCGTCCATCATCGCGCTGGGAGCCACCACGTCCGCCCCGGCGCGGGCCTGCGAGACGGCGGTGCGGGCGAGCAGCTCCAGCGCGGCGTCGTTGTCCACCGTCCAGTCGCCCTCCCCCGTCTGGCACAGCGGGCCGCAGTGGCCGTGGTCGGTGTACTCGCACAGGCAGGTGTCGGCAATGACGGTCACGCCCGGCACCTCGGCCTTGATCGCCGCCGCCGCCCGCTGAATCACGCCCCCCTCGGCGTAGGCGCCACTGCCCTGGGGGTCTTTCTGGGAGGGGATACCGAAGAGGATCACGCTGAGGATGCCCAAGCTCAGCGCCTCCCGCGCCTGGGCGACCGCCCCCGCGACCGAGTGGCGGCTCACGCCCGGCATGGTGGCGATGGGGGTCTCGGTGTCTTCCTCGTGGACGAAGATGGGGTGGATGAAGTGGCGGGCCGAGAGGCTTACCTCGCGGGTCAGGGCACGCAGGCCAGCGCTGCGGCGCAGGCGACGGGGACGCTCCAGCATGGGAGGCAGGCTAGCGCAGCGGGAATGCCCGGAATGGAACGCGGGGCAGCCCATCAGACGACAAAGGCCCGCACCCCCCGCGCCAGACACGCCCGCAGCAGGTTCTGCCGGGTCCGGGCGACGACCTCCGGGTCGGGGTGGGCAACCGCGATGACCACGCGGGAGCGGCCCGCCGCGTCCTGACCGCGCTCCAGGCTCAGACGGGCTTCACCCGGCACGTCCAGCAGCGCGGCGAGGGTGGTCTCGTCGGGCGGCTGCGGCAGGGTGACGTATTCGCGGACCTCTCTCCCATCCACTGTCAGGCGTGCCCAAGGCGGTCGGCGGCCTCCCGCGCGGCTTGTTCACCCCAGACGTGGGCGGCCACGGCAAGGGCCGCGTGCAGGGCGGGCAGGCCGGAGGGGGTTGTCGTGAGGAGGCCGTCGGTGACCACCTCGCCGGGGCGCACGTCGGCCGGGGTATAGCCCCAGAGCGTGTCCGCGAGGTCGGCGGGGCCACCCACTACCCGGCCCGCCAGGGTGCCCGCCGCGCCGGGAAGCAGCAGGCCACCGCCACTCGCGCCCGTGGGCAGCGCCGCGTGCCTGGCGAGAAACTCGCGCAGCAGGGGATCGCGGGCCGCCCTCGCCGCGCCGGGACCACCGGGAATCAGCAGGGCGGCGGGTTCGGGCAGCGCGGCGTACAGGACGTGGGGCGTGCTCACCAGCCCCCCGGCGGTCACGATGCTCACCCGCGAGCGGCTGACCGTGCGGGTCGCGCCCTCGCCCCCGCACAGGCGGCAGACGGCCACCATGATGCCGAGTTCCAGCTCACTGACCCCGGCGTAGACGGGAATGGCGACGACGGGACCTTCGGGAGCGGTCCCCTCCCCAGCAGGCACCTCGGTCATGGCCGCAGCCGCTCCACCCGGTAGCCCCGGCGGGCGTGGGGGGGGCCGACCTCGCCCTGTTTCAGCAACAGGTCGGCGGCCTCGGCGGACAGGCGCTCGACCTTCACGAGGTAACCGCGCAGGGTTTCCGGCGCGTCGAAGCGGCGGGGGTGGGGGTCGCCCTCCACGCGCAGGTCGAGCCAGTCGGGGCCGTGCTGCTCGGGGTCGGTCATAGCTCGCGCAGGTCCTCCCACAGTTGCCAGCCTACGCCGGGCGGGGTGGCGTCCAGCAGCGGGTTCAGGGCGTGGCTGGCGGCCTCGGCATGGGCGTGCAGAGCGTCTGCGCCGGGTTTTTCCTCGTACAGGCGCAGCACGGTGAACTGGTAGAAGGTCTGGGAGGCGGTCGGCTCGCCGTTCTCGAAAAAGGCGAAGGGCGGCTGCACCGCGTCCCACAGCACGTGCGCGTCGTCGAGGTCGTGGGGCAGGTACTGTTCGAGGTCCACGTCCAGGCTCTCGGGGTGCCACAGGTAGCCTTGCAGGAGTCGCACGGCAGCGCGGCCCCCGGCCGGAACGCTGGACTCTTCGGGAGAGGTCATCAGGGGGCAGCATACCCGCTGGCCCCCTCGCCCGTCCCGGAAGAAGCGGTCTCCAGCAGCACCAGCGCGTCGCCCACCCGCCACGGCCCCGCCTCCCAGCCGGGATGCAGCGCCCGCAGCACGCCTTCCGGCTGGGGGTGCCGCCCCTCCAGTGCCCGCCCCGCCTCGCGCCACACGCCGGGCCGAAAGGGAGCCAGCGCGGGGTCGGCGGCGAGCGCCCCGCGCAGCCACCGCAGGGTGGGCAGGCCGTCCCGGATGGTCGCGCGGGCCTCCAGCGCCAGCAGCCCCGCCGTCAGGCCGGGGTCGGCGTCGGGGGGGCCGGGCAGCCCGGTCTGCACGCGGCGCAGCAGCGCTTGGGCGCGGTTGATGTGCCCCAGCGCCTCCTCCTCCCGCCCCCCCCGCAGCAGCGCCTCGGCGTGCAGGGCGTGGGCCTGCGCCCCCGCGTAGGGATGGTCGGTCAGGTCCAAGGCCCGCCCGGTGAATTCCAGCGCCCGCCGGGGGTCGGGGTCAGCCAGGGCGCGGCTGAGCCACTGGTCGAAGCGCAGCACCTCCTCCCGGTCGCCAGGGGCGGCGGGGGCCGCGAGCAGGTGGTCGAGCAGGGCGCGGGCGTGCGCGAGGTCGGGGTGGTCGGTGGCTGGTCCGGCGAAGGGCTGGAGATAGGGCAGCCCCACCCCGCGCGTCAGGTAGGCCAGCGCGACCCGGTAGTCGGTGCGGCGGGTGCGGTAGGCGGCCTCCGGGCGGCGCGGGCCGGGGCGGGCGAGCAGGCGGCGGGCGGAGGCGGCAAGCGACAGCGCCTCGTCCGGGCGGGCCAGCGCGAGCAGCAGCGGCACCCCCTCGCTGAGCAGCCGGGCGCGGGGGACCGCGTCGCCGTCCCAGGAGCCGTCGGGGAGCATCGCCAGGGCCGAGCGCCAGCGCTCCAGGCCCTCGGCGGGGCGGCCCAACCTTCGCAGGGCGGTCGCGGCGCGGGCCAGGGCGCGGGCCTGCTCCTCGGCACTGCCGCCCGCCGCCTCCAGCCGCCCGGCCGCTTCGGTCAGGGCCTCCAGCGCCCCGTGGGGCTGGCCCAGGCGCAGGCGCAGGTCGCCCTCCTGGTAGCGGGCGCGGGCCGAGAGCAGCGGGCTGGACCCCGGCACCCCGCGCAGGCCGCGCAGCGCCGCCTCCCAGTCGCCCCGGTCCTTGGCGACGAGGCCGCGCCACAGCTCGGCCCGCGCTCCTCCCGCCGCCGTGCGCGGGTCGGTGACGGCGCGGGTGGCCGCCGTCAGGTCGCCGCGCCAGCGGGCCAGAGCCGCCTCCACGAGCAGGGCGTCCGCCTGCGCCGCCGCCTGCCAGGGGTCGGGGGGACCGGCGAGGGCCGAAGTCAGGTCGGGGTGGTTCAAGCCCGCCTCGGCCGCCTCGAAGTTGCCCGCGTCCACGCTGCTTTCTGCCAGTTTGACCCGCGCCCACGCCCGCACCGCCGCCCGCCCGGATTCGAGCAGGGTGAAGAGGGCGTCCCGTGCGCCGGGGTCGTCGTACTCGCCGCGTCCGGCGTGGTGGGCGGCGACCGCGCGGGCCAGCGCTTCGCGCACCTCGCCCGCCGCGCCCCGGCGCACGCGCGGCCACAGGGAAGGGAGGTGCCGCGCCTCGTCGGGATGGGCCGCGAGCCAGCGGGCGAGGGCCTCCCACTCCCCCAGCCCCGCGAACGCCGCCAGACGCGCCCCGGCGAGGGCCGGGTGGGGCGGCGCGGCGGTCAGGCGGCGTCGGGCCGCGTCGCGCTCGGTGGCAGGTACCCCGGCGAGGGCGGCGGCGAGGGCCGGGGCCGGGGTCCACCCCTGCGGGTGCGGGTGCAGCAGGGCGCGGGCGTGGGGGGGCAGGGCCGACACCTCCTCCCCCAGCGCCGACGCGAGGGGTTCGGGGCACAAAACCCCGCCCTCCAGCGCCGACACCGCCGCCGCCAGCCGCCGCACGTCGGGGTCGGCGAGGAGGCGGGCGGGGGGGGCCGCCGGGTCCGGCTCGCCCCCCGCCGCCAGCAACGCGAGGCGGTCGAGGTGCCGCCCCGTCTCGCGCACGAGCGCGTCCGCCCGCTCGCGGGACACCCCCAGCCGCGCCATCAGGTAGGCTCGCGCCTCGGCGGGGGTGGGGGGTCGCAGGTCGATGATCTCGGCCACGCCGGGGGGCAGTCCGGCCGCGTCCTCCAGCGCGAGCAGCACCGCCACGCCGGGCGGCGCGAGGCGCAGCAGGTGCTCGGCCGCCCACGCCGCCGGGGTCAAGGGGCCGTCGGGCGAGCGGGGCGGCTCGCCCCCGAAGCGCACGTCCGACGTGACCCGCGCGAGCAGCACCCCCGGCGCCGGGGGCAGGGCGCGGCGGGCCGCCTCAGCTTGCGCCGCCGCCTGCCCCGCCCAGGAGGTGCCCGCCGGGATCAGGCCCAGCACCTCGGCTACCTCCCCGTCCAGACCCAGCCGCCGCAGATTCAAGCCCGGCACCTCCTCCAGCGCCCGCTCCAGATGGTCGAGCAGCACCGTCTTCCCAGCGCCGGGCCGCCCGGTCACGACCAGCCGGGGCGAGCGCCCGGCCCGCACGCCAGCCAGGAACTGCTTGTAGGCGCGTTTCTTGGCGCGGCCCAGCAGCTCAAGTTCGGGAGGCAGCGGGGCGGGCGGGGCCGGGTCGGGGGAAGAAACCTCCAGCGGGCGGCCCGCCTCCCGCGCGAGGTCGGCCAGGATGCCGCGCAGCAGCGCCTTGTCGCGGGCGGTGCCCACGCCGCGGTAGACGATGTTGCGCAGCGCGGCCGGGTTGCCACCCCGCTCGCGCAGCTCGGTCTCCAGCCAGCGCAGGCTGCCGCGCACGCCCCGGCCCGGCTCATGGCAGGGGGGCAGGTGCACGCGCAACTCGGCCAGGGTCGCCTTCCAGTCCACGGTGGGGCGAGCCTAGCACCCCCCCCGGCACCTGACGGGCGCGTCAGGCAGGCGGCGCCGGGGCGTGTGTATACTCGGTCCAGTTTTCCCACAGTTCAGACCCCAGGAGGAACCCCCATGTCCCAGAAGTTTGCCGTGCCTGTCCTCGTGACCCTCGCCCTCGCCGTGGCCGGAAGCGCCTCCGCGCAGTCGCTCGCCGCCGCCCAGTCCCTGTACGACCAGGGCAAGTGGCAGGAGGCCGCGACCGCTGCCGCTGCCCTGAAGACCAGCGCGGGCTACGCCCTGGCCGCCGAGGCCACCACCGCGGGCGCGGGCCTGAGCGCCGAGAGTGCCAAGAAGGGCCTGTTTCAGAAGGCGCAGGACTACGCCCGTCAGGCGATCGGCGCCGACAAGAACAACCCCGACGCCTACTTCGAACTCGCCCGCGCCCAGGGCCGTCTGGCGCAGTACAGCGGCATCCTGAACAGCCTGGGGCTGGCGGGCGACATGAAGAAGAACCTCGACACCGCCATCAAGCTGCGGCCCAACATGGCCTCGGCCTACGTGGCGCTGGGGCTGTGGCACGCCAACCTCGTTGCCAAGGGCACGGTGGCGACCCTGGCGACGGGCGCGAAGCGCAACCAGATCAACCCCAACTTCGAAAAGGCGATCGCGCTGGAGCCGGACAAGGCCGTCCACCGCATCGAGTACGCCAACGCGCTGCTCCTTCAGGGCAACAAGGCGGGCGCCCGCGCCCAGCTTGAAAAGGCCGTGGCTCTGCCCGCCGACACCTTCTGGGAAAAGCGCGACCTGGAGCAGGCGCGGAAGACCCTGGCAGGGCTGTAAGGGTCGCCAGCTTCCAGACACCCGCTCCAAACTTCAAGATGCTCCGGCCCACGCTGGAGCATTTTTTGCTGGCGGCCGGGAGCTGACCGCTATCCCAGCAGTGCCACCGCCCCCGGCAGCACCTCCACGCGCACCCCCGTCGCCCGGCCCACCACGTCGCCGTCGAGGTGCAACCACGTCGGCCGCGCCCAGGTCAGCTCGGCCACCCGGCCCGCCCGGTGGTGGACGCCGGGGTCGCCCAGGTGACGCCCTGGCAGCACCAGCGCCATTAGCCGCAGCACCTGCCGCCGCCCCAGCGGGCCGCTGACGACCACGTTGAGCTGCCCGTCGCGCGGGTCGGAAGCCGGGCTGATGTGAAAGCCGCCCCCGTAACGGGTGCCGTTCATGGCGGCGGCCAGGATGCTGGGGCCAGCGTAGAGGCGTTCGCCCTCCACCTCGGCCGTGACGGGCGTGAGGGTCAGGTGCCGCAGGGTGGTCAGCGCGGCCCAGGCGTAGCGCCCCAGCCCCGGCAGCCACGCGGGAGCCTCCGGGAGCCGGGCGGTGAGCTGCGCGTCGAAGCCCATGCCCAGGCCGTTGAGCAGCAGCCGCGTCTCGCCCACGCCGCCCTCCCCCTGCACGGTCACGCGCAGGGCATCCACCGGCCGGGGCGACCCCGCGAGCCGCGAGAGGGCCGCCCGGAAGTCCCCCGGCTTGAGGCCCAGCATCCCCGCGAAGTCGTTGCCGGTGCCCAACGGAATGACTCCCAGGGGCCGCCCGGTCCCCACCAGCGCGGGCAGCAGTGCCCCCACCGTGCCGTCGCCGCCCACCGCGAGCACTGCCACGCCGGGGGGCAGCGCCTGCACCCGCGCCAGCGCCGCCGGACCATTCGCCTCCTGAATCACCTCGTACTCCAGCCCGCGCACCCGCAACTCGGCTTCCAGCCGGGGCCAGGTGCGCCCGGCCAGGCCCCGCCCGGCGGTGGGGTTGAGGACGACGGCGTAGGACCGCCCGGAAGGGGAAGACGGGGAAAGTGCCTGAGTCACGCTGCCTCCAGCATAGGGCGCGGTGACACCGTTCCAACAAAGGGGCAACGGGGGCTCACCCGCCGGGCGCGAGCGCCGCCGATGCTGGGGCATGAGCCAGAAGAAGCCCGACCTCCGCATTCCCCGACAGGTGCAGGACAATGCCGCGCTGGGCCTGCGCCTGCGCGACGAACACGGCTACGGCGGCACCGAGGTCGGTGAGCACATGGCCGAGAAACTGGCTGCCGGGGGCGACCTCTCGCCGGAGGAGGTGCGGCACGTCGCCCAGTATTTCCCCCGCCACGCGCACGACAGCCTCGATCAGACCGGGGAAGACGGCGGCAAACCCTCGCGCGGCTACATCGCCTGGCTGCTGTGGGGCGGCGACGAGGGCCGAGCGTGGAGCGAGCAGGTCAGCGCCCGACTTGACAAGGCAGAAGACAACTGACCGCCTCCTACGCCCAGTCTTCCGGCCGCTGCGCCAGCCCGAAGTGCCACGCCACCGCCGCCGCGATGCGCCGCGCCGCGTGCCCGTCCCCGTAGGGGTTGCGGGCCGAGCGCATCCGGGCGAGTTCGCTTTCGTCGGAGAGCAGGCGATTTAGCACCGCGCGGAGGTTCTGCGGGTCGTTCCCCGCCAGGGTCAGCACGCCCGCCTCCAGCCCCTCGGGGCGCTCGGTGACGTTGCGGAGGACCGCGACGGGCACCCCCAGCGCCGCCCCCTCCTCCTGCAAGCCCCCGGAGTCGGTCGCCAGCAGCGCCGAGGCCGCCATCAAGGGAGCCATCTGCGCGTAGTCGAGCGGGTCGGTGAGTTCAAAGTTGGGCAGGCCCGACAGCGCCGGGCGCACCGCCTCCTGCACCGCCGGGTTGAGGTGGACCGGGTAGACGAAATGGGTGCCCGGATGGGCGCGGGCCACGTCCGCGAGGGCCTCGGCCATCTCGCGCATCATGGGCAGGTTCTCGCGGCGGTGCATGGTGACGGTCACCAGCCGCTGCCCGCCGTCCAGTTTTGCCCGCCACTCGGGGCGCAGCGGCACCCGCCCGGCGACCTCGCGCACCGCGTCCACGGCGGTCTGCCCGGTCACGAAGAGGCCCAGCTCGCCCTTGCCCTCCCGGCGCAGGTTCGCCGCGCTGCCGGGGGTGGGCGCGAAGTCGAGGTCGCTGAGCACCCCGGTCAGGCGGCGGTTGGCCTCCTCCGGAAAGGGTTCGCGCATGCTCCCGCTGCGCAGCCCCGCCTCCACGTGCCCCACCGGAATCCCCTCGTAAAAGGCGCTGAGGGCCACGCAAAAGGACGTGGTCGTGTCCCCGTGCACCAGCACCATGTCTGCCCCCATCTCGCGCAATTTGCGCCCCGCCTGCGGCACGATGCGCCCGGTGAGGTCGGCCAGCGTCTGCCGGTCGGTCATGACCTGCAAGTCCTCGTCGGGGGTCAGGCCGAAAACGGCGAGCGCCTCGTCCAGCATCTGCCGCTGCTGCCCAGTCGAGAGGATCAGGGGCGTCAGGCCGGACTGCGCGGCGATGGCCGAGTACACCGGGGCCATCTTGGTGGCTTCCGGGCGCGTGCCGAAGGCGAGGACGATGCGTTTGGCGGCGGGGTGGATCATGGGGGCTCCAGGCGTCAGAAGATGGCCCCGTCGGGGCGGGGCAGGGCGAAGGGTGGAACTTAGCGGTGGTCGCCCGAGGGGGCGGGAGGCACCGGACGGACCGCTTCACGGCCGTGTGCCCGCACCCGGCGGTGCGCGACGAACCACAGGCAGAAGGCACAGGCGGCCACGGTGCCCGCGATGGCAGCGAGGGGCACCCCCTGCGCCAGCATCCCGATCACGCCGCACCACAGGGCGACGATCCACAGGATCACGGCGGTGCGCCGGGCACTGGAGGTGCGGGCCAGCACCCGGTGGTGGATGTGCGTCTTGTCGGGGTGCCCCAGCGGATTGCGGATGCCCCGCGCCAACCGCCCGATCACGACCTGCGTGGTATCCAGAATGGGCAGGGCCATCACCAGCAGCGGCACCAGCAGGCTGGCCCCCGCGCTGAACTTCAGGGTGCCCAGCAGGCTCACGGCGGCCAGCGTGTAGCCGAACAGGTACGCCCCCGCGTCTCCCATGATGATGCGGCTGGGGTTGAAGTTGTGCCGCAAGTAGCCCAGCGCCGCCCCCGCCAGCCCCGCGAGCAGCACGACCGCCGCCGCCCGGTCGGGAAACTGCGCGGCGGTGACCAGCAGCACCATGCTCGTCACGAAGCCCACGCCGCCCACCACGCCGTCCACGCCATCCATCAGGTTGACGGCGTTCGTCAGGCCCACCACCCACAGGATCGTGAGGGCCACGCTCAGCGGCCCGTTCACCGCGTCCGGCAGCACCGGCAGGAAGGGAAGCGCGTTGAAGTCGAGCGTCAGCCCGTTGACGACCAGCAGCACCGCCGAGAGCGCCTGCACGACCAGCCGGAACAGGGGCGAGAGGCCGAACTGGTCGTCGATAAAGCCCGTCAGCACCAGCACCGACGCCCCCAGCAGGATCGCCAGCACCTGGATGTTGACCTGTTCGATCACGATGGGCCGCAGCGCCCACGCCACGACCACGCTGACCAGAAAGCCCGCGAAGATCGCCAGCCCGCCCGCGTTGGGCAGCGGCTCCTTGTTCAGCCGCCGCTCGTTGGGTTGGTCCGCCCACCCCACCTTGATGGCGAACTCGCGCACGCGCGGAATGAACCGCCAAGTGAACAGCCACGCGGTCAGAAAGGTGAGCAGCACGCTCAGAAAGCCGCGCCCGGTGGGGTTGGCGATCCCCAGGGCGGCGGCGAGGTCCATCAAGGAATCCATAAGCTGACGGGATTGTAAGGGTCAGGCATGAGGAAGACGACCGACGAAAGGTGCAGGCCGCCCTCCCCCCGCGTCTCCCCTACTTCGTCCCGTAAATGCGGTCGCCCGCGTCGCCCAGCCCCGGCACGATGTAGCCGTGGTCGTTGAGGCGCTCGTCCACGGCAGCGACCACGATCTCCACGTCGGGGTGGTCGCGCTCGATGACGGCCACGCCCTCGGGGGCCGCGAGGATGCACATCAACTTGATGCTCTGGGCACCCGCCTCCTTCAAGGCCGTGATCGCCGCGCTCGCGCTGCCGCCCGTGGCGAGCATGGGGTCGGTCAGGAAGACGCGGCGCTCGGCGATGTCGGCGGGGAGCTTGTTGTAGTAGGCGACGGGTTGCAGCGTTCCGGGGTCGCGGTACATCCCGATATGCCCCACCTTGGCGGCGGGCACGAGGTTCACGATCGCGTCCGTCATGACCAGCCCGGCCCGCAGGATGGCGACGAGCGCGAGCTTCTTCCCGCTGAGCATCGGGAACTCGCCCTCCTCGATGGGGGTCTGGAGGCGCGTAGGCGTCATCTCCAGGTCGCGCATCGCCTCGTAGGCGAGCAGCATGGACACCTCGGCGGCGAGTTCGCGGAACTCCTTGACGCCGGTGTGCACGTCGCGCATCAGGGAGAGTTTGTGCTGAATGAGGGGATGGGTGACGGCCGTGAGCATGGCCCCACGATACCCGCCCGGCGGTAGCTGCCCCAGACCTACCCCGGCAGCCGCGCCAGCACGTGCCGCGCCAGCCGCTCCTTGACCGGCCGCTGGCGGTCGAACTCGTAGGGTTCGTTCATCAGGAACCAGTACAGGTCGTGCAGGTAGGTGTGCGCGAGGTAGGCCCGCAGCCGGGTCAGGGTGACGGGGGCGTGGTCGGGCAGAAAGGTCAGCGCCGCGTTCAGGCTCTCTCCCGGCGGCAACAGGTCGAGGGTGCCCGTCTTCAGGAGGGCGAGGTCGCGCAGGGGGTCGTCCCAGCCCGCCTTCGTCCAGTCGATGACGAGGACCTCGCGGCTGGCCCCGTCGGCCGGAATGGGCGGCGTGATCAGGATGTTGTCGTGCCACAGGTCGAGGTGGCAGAACGCGGCGGGCTGGTCCAGCAGGCCGCGCTCCAGCGGCTCCTCGACCGCGCCGAAGAGGTCGTCGAGGGGATAGGCCGCCAGCGCCGAGCGGAAGCGCCGCAGCCGCTCGCGCACCCGGCGCAGGTCCACCTGCCCCGCCCGCTCCTGGTGCAGCGCCCGCAGAATCTCGCGCAACCTCGGCAGCGCGGCGGGAACGTCGGCGGCGGTGAGGGGCCGCCCCGGAAAGCGGCGCAGAATCAGGGCCTCGACCCCGTCGGCCTCCACCGCGTCCACGACCCAGGCGCCCAGGTCGGCGCGGCGCATGTTCCCGGCCTCCAGGCGGTGCTCGCCGCGCTGGGTGCGGTACACCTTGACGACCACGTCGCCGCCCGCCGCCGCGTACACCCGGCTCTGCATCCCCGCGTCCATCGGGGTCAGGGGACCGAAGCGGGCTTCCAGCACGGGGAAACGGTGGGATGGCAGGCCGCCCAGGGTCACGCGGGCATCATAGCGGGGCCGGGCCGGGCCGGGCGGGACCGTGGCCCCGCGTGACCGGGGACGTTCAGGCCTCCGCGCCCGCCGGGGCGGGGGGCAATCCGGCGAGCAGTTCCACGAGTTGGGGGTCCAGGGCCGTGCCCGCCTGCGCCTGCACCGCCGCGAGGTTTCCGTCCGCGTGGGCCGAGGCGTTCGCCACCGCGAGGAGGCGGGCATACAGCGGAATATCCTCGCCGGAGAGTCCATCAGGCTCGCCCGACCCGTCCCAGCGCTCGTGGTGGTGCCGGATGGCCCGCTGCGCTTCGGCGAGGTGCGGAACACTGTGCAGGAAGTTGGCCCCCACCTGCGCGTGTCCCGGCTCGCCGTGAATCTTGCCGAAGTCGTGCAGCAGGGCGGCGTACCACAGCTCCTCGCGCTCGCGCGGCGAGAGGCCCGCCGCCTCTCCCAGCCGCACGGCCGTCTCCGCGACGGTCTGCCCGTGGCCCAGCGCGTCGAACTCCAGGCTTTCCACGGCCTCGACCACGGCAGAGGCAATCTGGCGGGCCGTCTGCCGCCACTCGCGGCGGCTTTCCAGGACGGCGACGAGGGGGGCGACCGCCCCTGCCCAGGAGGTGACCGCCGACTGCACGGCCGGACTGAGGGACGTGCCCGCCGGGCAGTCCAGCACCAGCGCCCCCAGCGTGCGCCCGTGGTCGGTCAGCGGCACCACGAAGGTCAGCGGCGCCTGCCGCGCTCCCGCCGCCTCCAGCCGGGCGAGCGCCTCCGGGGGATTGGCCGCGTAGAGGTCGCGGTCCTGGAGAAGCTGGGGGCGACCGCCTGCCGTCACCCACGGCCCTTCCAGCGTGGCGCCCACCAGGGTGCGGGGGTAGCCGTAGGTGGCCGCGACGGGGGCGGCGCCACGGCCCAGCACCGCGTAGCCCCTTACCTCAACGCCCAGCAGCGTGGCGGCGTGGGCGAGCGCCCCTTCCAGCACACTCGCCGCACTCGGCCGTGCGAGCAGGCCCGCGAGCAGGGCGGCCGCGTCGGCAGGAACGCTGCCGGGGGCCGGAGAGGGCGTGACAGGAGCAGCCTCGGACCCGGAGGGAGGCTGCGGCGGACGGGGGCGCCTGAACACGTTGCGGCGAGTATACCCGCGCTACCCTGCCCCGGTGACGCGCCCACGCCCCACCCCCCTGGCCCCTGCCCCGCCCCCCGCTGCCCGGTTCCGCCCCGTCACGGCGGCGGTCGAACGCGGTTACGCTCGCTACGCGCGGCAGGCCGAGGGGTGGCTCGCCCGCTACCGGGAGCGCGGGGGGCGCGTGTACTGCGGCGCCGGATGCTTCGCGTGCTGCGACATGCCCATCCGGGTGAGCCTCGCCGAAGCGCTGGTGACGGCGGCGGCGCTGGACGAGGCGGCAGCGGCCCGTGTGGAGGCGCATGCCCGTCAGGTTTTGCACAACGCCCGCACCGCCCCCGACGAGGAAACCTATGTGGAGCGCCACCGCCGCGAGGTGGGGTTTTGCCCGCTGCTCGACCGCCAGACGGGGGGGTGCAGCCAGTACGCCGCCCGCCCCACCCGCTGCCGCGACACTTTCAGTGCGCTGCCCGCCCGCTACTGCGCTGCCGGAACCTGGGAGACCCTGACCCGCCGCGAGAAGGCCGACTACGCCCGCGAGGTCGCCCGCACCCCCGGCACCGACGGCGAACTGCATTACGTGGCGCCCCTGGAACACCTCTCCGAGCCGATCTGGGCCGCCGCCGCTCGCGCCATGCGCCAGGAGTGGGGCCTGGAGGTCTGGGGCGACTTCTGGACGCTGACCACCCTGGCCCGGCGGGGGGATTTCATGGAACGGGTCGTCCGGGGGGACGCCCGTGGCGCGTGGCAGGCCGCGCGGCGGGCCGGGCTGGCGCACGAGGTGGTGCTGGAGATCGGGTAGGGGAAGTCGCCAGCTTCCAGCCAACAGTCGCCAGCAAAAAAGCTCCAGCAGAAGCTGAAGCCTGAAAGCACGGGCGACGGATTCCTGGCGACTGGCGACTTACGTTCCCGGCGCGAACCGCGTGTGCCCCCGCACCCGGACCGCCCGGTAGTACGCCTCCGCCGCCGAGAGGCAGGCGGGCCGGGCCGCCAGGGCCTTGCGGGCACAGATCGCCCGCAGGTTGACGCGGAAGGCCTCGTCGCTGGCCCGGCGGTTGGCGGCGGTGGGCTCCAGCACCCGCAGGTTGTGGTACGCGAAGTCGTGCACCACGCATGCCGGGGCGAAGTCGTCGCGGTAACCCAGGCCGAGGCCCTGCGGGGTGCTGCACCCGTTGTTCTCCCAGTCCAGGGCGGGCCACAGCGGCTCCAACCGGGGCCGCGCCGCCGCAAACGCTTCCGGCGTGCCCCACCCCAGCCGCTTGACGACCGCCACGGGACCGTCCTCCTGGCTCGGCACGGACGGAAAGAGTGCCGGGGCACACGACCCCAGCACTCCGGCCACTAGCACCAGTCCGGCGCGGCGCACAGCGTTTACTTGCGGGCCGCCTCGATCAGGGCGGGCACGATCTGGTTCACGTCGCCCACGATGCCGTAGTCGGCCACCTTGAAGATGGGGGCCTCGGCGTCCTTGTTGATCGCCACGATGTACTTGCTCTTGCCCATGCCCGAGAGGTGCTGCACCGCGCCACTCACGCCCAGCGCGACGTAGGCCTTGGGCTGCACGGTCTTGCCCGTCTGGCCGACCTGCTCGGCGTAGGGCCGCCAGCCCGCGTCCACGACCGCGCGGGTCGCGCCCACGCCCGCCCCGATGCGGTCGGCGAGGCCTTCCACGTAGGCCGAGAAGTTCTCGGGGCTGCCCACCCCGCGCCCGCCCGTCACGATCACGTCGGCTTCGGTCAGGGCCACGCGGCTGGACTTCTCCACGCTCTTGCCCGTGACCTCCACGCGGGGAGCCGGGAGGTCCAGTTCCACGTCGTACTGCTCGCCTGCCGCCCCAGCGGCCTGCGCGGGGGCGAACGAGCCGGGCTTGACCGTCACCACGATCACCGGGGCCTCGGCCTCTACCGTCTCGGTCACGCGGGCGAGGTAGGTGTAGCGCTGCGCTTGCAGGGCCGCGCCGTTCGCCTTCAGGCTGATCGCGTCTTCGAGGTAGGGAGCATCCAGCCGCACGGCCACGCGCGGCGCGAACTCGCGGCCCGAGCGGCTGCCGCCGATGATGACCGTATGCGCCTCGCCCTCCTGGGCGATCTGGGCGGTCGCGGCGGCCCACAGCTCGGCGTTGTACTGCGCCAGCGCAGGCAGGTCGGCCACGAGCACCTGATCGGCGACGGCGGCGGCGGCGTTCGCCACGTCGGCGATGCCCTGGCCCAGGACGAGGAGAGTGACAGGACCTTCACGCCCGGATTCCCGAGCGGCAGTGACCATTTCGAGGGTGGCCTTGGCGAGCTGGCCGCCCGCGTGTTCAGCGACGATCAGGATCATGCGAGCACCTTCGCTTCGTTGCGCAGGAGGTTCAGCAGTTCGGCGGCGGCGGCCTGCGGGTCCTTGCCGTCGATCATCTTGTTCAATCGGGCGCGGGTCTGGATCTCGCTGCCCACCACGCGCACAGTCGGCGCCGTACCGTAGGTGTCCAGCGTGTCCTTGCGCAGCTCCTTCTTCTTGGCCTTCATGATGTTGGGCAGCGTCGGGTAACGCGGCTCGTTGAGGCCCTGCTGGGTGGTCACCACGGCGGGCAGGGAGGCGCGGAAGCTCTCGTTGCCGTCGTCCACGTCGTGACGGCCCGTCAGGGTCTCGCCGTCGAGGGCCAGTTCGTTGGTCCAAGTGAGCTGCGGCCAGCCCAGGCGTTCGGCGGTCGCCGCCCCCAGCGCCTGGCTGTCCCAGTCGGCCTCCTGCCCGCCGACCAGAATCAGGCCCGCGCCTTCCGCCTGCGCCACCTGCGCGACGAGGCGGCTCAGGGCGATGGGGTCGAGCTTCTCGTCGGTCTCGACGTGGATGGCCCGGTCGACGCCCATCGCCAGGGCGGTCCGCAGGGCGTCCTCGACCCGCTTGGGACCGACGGCCAGCGCGACGATCTCCTCGACGGCGGCGCCGCCTTCGCGCAGGCGCAGGGCTTCTTCCACGCCGTACTCGTCCATGCCGTCGATCACCAGGGTCGCCCCCTCCAGATCGACGTGGCCCCCGCTGATCTTCACGCGGGCCTCCGCGTCAGGCACTTGTCTTACCAGGGTCAGGATCTTCATATGGCCTCCAGAATAAAGCGGGGTGGGGCTACGCCCTCCCCCTCGTCGCTACAGTTTGCCGTTCGCTGTCCAGGGCAGACGGACCCAGGGGACCTTCCCCGCTCCTTGAACTCGGTGCAAGTTTAGCAGGCCCTCACAGGGACGCGGCATCCGGCCCAGGCCCGACGACCCATCTCCTATTCATAAAGCCCCCGTCAAACTCATGAGGCTCAGAACTCATTCTGGTGGCCGAGGCTACAAAAGACATGAAAAAGCTTCTTGCCCTGACTGCTGCTGCCGCCCTCGCCACGGCGGGTGCCCAGACCACCACGACCCCTGTGAACGCGATTCCCGCCACGCCCATCAGCACGGGCCTGAGCGGCGTGGAACTCGGCCTGACCGGCGGCTACGCGGGCGGCCTGAGCGGCGAGGTGTTCCTGCACGTGCCCAATGTGGCCGGGCCTTTCGGCGTGAAGGCCGGGGTGGCCTTCGCGCAGTCGGACCGCCTCGACGACAACTACTCGTTCGGGGGCCTCGGCACCCTCGGCGACCTCAAGCGCGACTTCGGCCTGACCGAGACGGGCAGCGCGACCGTGTTCAGCCTCGACGGCACCTACGCCCTCGGGCAGGTCGCCCCCGGCGTGAACAGCCTGGTGTACGCGGGCGGGCGCTACGGCCTGTTCCGCGGCACGATCACGTCTCCCGACGTGAACGAGAGCACCAACTACGCCAGCAGCAACTTCGGCATCGGCGCGGGCCTGATGGCGAGCTACGCGATCGGGTCGAACCTCAGCATCGTGGGCGACCTCGGCATCGACCAGTTCTTCGGCGGCGCGGTCACCGTGAGCGGCGCGAGCAACGACGCCGGGGCCGCCGAGGGCATCTACCGCCAGCCCGGCACCGTGTTCAAGGCCCGCATCGGCCTCAAGACCGGCTTCTAACCCCCGCCTCCCTGCGGCCCCTCGTCCCTGACGGACGGGGGGCTTTTCGCGGCCGATTCCAGCAGCCCTTCGAGTTGCGTAAAGGCCGCCACCACGCGCGGAAATCCCAGGTACGGCACGCAAAAGAGCAGCGCCTCGCGCACCTCGGCCTCGGTCGCGCCCGCCCGCAGCGCTCCCCGCAGGTGCGTCTTCAGTTCCGGGGGGCTGCCCAGCGAGGCCAGCAGGGCACAGGCGATCAGCTCCTTGGTCTTCAGGTCGAGGCCGGGGCGCTCGTAGACCGTGTCATAAGCGAAGTCGCGGATATACGCCATCAGGTCGGGGTTGAGGCGGGCGAGCCGCGCGAGGATGCGCTCCTCCTGTGCCCCGAAAATCTGGGCGCGGGCGCGGGTCTGGTCGTCGGAGTCAGGCATGGCAGGCAGGCTAACAGCGAGCGGGGCGGCCCCTCCCCGAAGGAAGAAAGCCGCCCCGCTGAGCCGCGTTTACTTCTTGAGCGCCTTGACGACGGCCGGGGTGAGGTCGGTGGCCGACGTGTTGGCATAGACCACCACGCCCGACTGCGCGGCGACGCGGCGGTCGAGGACGACCGTGAAGCCGCTGCCCCGCGCCACCGAGGCCACGACCGAGTTCAGGCGGGTCTGGAGGGGCTTGAACTCCTTGGCGAGCCGGGTGTTGTAGTTCTTCTGGGCGCTGGCGAGGCCCTGCTGCGCTTTTTGGTAGGCCTGCACGTCGGCGGCCTTGCGGGTCTTCTGGGCCTGGGTGGCCAGCTTCTGGAGGCTGGACTGCTTGGCCTTGAGGTCGGCGTCCACCCGTTTTTGCAGGCTGAGGTAGCCCGCCGAGTTCGGCATCGCGGCGACCGCCTGCTGCACGTTCACGAAGCCGACGCGCGAGCGGGACTTCTGGGCCTGGGGCACGGTGCTGAGCAGGGCCAGCGGGAGGAGGAGCAGGGCATAACGCATGGGCACTTCCTTTCGGGAGGTGGACTTTCGGGGACGCTTCGGGAGTGGCGCTTCCGGAACAGCGGCTTCAAGGCGAGACCCCCGCCGGTGCGGGGGCCGTCAGCCTGCGCGGGGGCGGGGCCGCGCTTACTTCAGGGCCTTGACGGCGGCGTCGGTGAGGTCGGTGCCGTTCTCGGCAAAGACCACGAGGCCGCTGGTGGCCGCCACGCGGCGGTCCATCACGATGGAGTAGCCGTTTTGCTTGGCGACGGTGCTGATCGCGGTGTCGGCGGCCTTTTCGGCGGCCGTCACGCGGGCCTGCATGCCCTGAATCTGGGTGTCGTAAGCCTTGGCGCGGGCCTGAAGGGTGCCCACGAGCTGGGTGCGCTTGTCCTTCTCGGTGGCCGAAGCCTGAGCGCCCTTGGCGTCAATGTCCCGAATCTGCTTTTCCAGCCCGCTGAGTTCGGTTTCCGCCTTCTGACGCAGCTCGGTGAGCTCCTTGCCAACCGGCTGGGCGTTCATGATGCTCTGAACGTCCACGAAGCCGACCTTCTGGGGGGTGGTCTGCGCGTGCGGGGCGAGGGTCCCCAGGCCGAACGCGGCCACGAGGGCCACGGGAGCGAGCGCCTTGGCGTTGATCTTCATGGGGCGCACGCTAGCACGGTCTTTTCTGAGCGGCATGAAGTTCTGCCCATCTTGCTCACATGGCCCGTCAGCGGCGCGTCAGCCTGACGGGGGCTTCCATCCAGCGTCAGGAAAGGTAAGCTGAGTCATGCTTGTCCGCGACTGGATGACGCGTGACCCCATCACGGTCACGCCCGATACGCCCGTGATGGACGCCCTGCGCATTCTCAAGGAGCGGGGGTTCCGCCGCCTCCCGGTGATGGAGGGGGGCCGCCTGGTCGGCATCACCACCCGCAAGGACCTCAAGGACGCGATGCCCAGCAAGGCGACCACCCTGAGCGTCTGGGAACTGAACTACCTGCTGAGCAAGCTGACCGTCGCGGAGATGATGGCCCGACCCGTCATCACTGCGCAGGAAGACGAATACATGGAAGACGCCGCCCTGCGGATGCAGGAGCACGGGGTCGGCGGCCTGCCCGTCGTGGACGCGGGGGGCCGGGTCACGGGCATCATCACGATCACCGACGTGCTGCGGGCTTTTGTGGACATCATGGGGCTGAAAGAAGGCGGCACCCGCCTGACCCTCGACATGCCCGACACCCCCGGCAGCCTTGCCCGCGCCGCGCAGGCCGCGCAGCCCAGCAACATCATCAGCGTGGCGACCTACGGCCACAGCGCGGAAGGAGGCCAGGCCCACCGCCGCTTCGTGATGCGCGTGACGGGCGACGGAGCGCGGGACGTGACCACGCGGGTGCGGTCGGCCGGGATTGACGTGATGGACTGAGGAACCCCTCACCCCCTGCCCCTCTCCCCCAGGGAGAGGGGTTTTTGACGGCTTCCCTACCCCTCGGCCAGCGCCCGCCACGCCGCCGACACCGCCGCGCCGCGCTCAAAGGGCACCCCGAGGCTGGCAAAGCAGTCTTCCAGAATGCCCGCGATGCCCAGGGCGTCGTAGCGGTCGGCGTAGCCCAGGGTGGAGACGCGGAAGACCGTGTCCTCGTGCGGAGCCTGACCGGGAAGCGCCCGCTGGCCCATCTCCGCGAGGCGGGCGGCGACCTGACGGCCGGTCAGGGGCGCGGGCGGCCGCAGCACCGCGACGGCGGGCGAGGTGCGGGCGGCCCAGGCCGGGGCACCCAGCGCCTCCCCGGCGGCGTTCAGCGCGTCGGCCTGGCGCCGTTTCTCGGCCCACAGCACCTCACGCGGAACGGCCAGCAAGCGGTCGAGCGCGAGCGACAGCGCAAAGATCAGGTTGATGGCAGGCGTCTGGGGAGTGTTGCCCTCCTTCTGCCCGCGCAGCTCGCGGGTCAAGTCGAGGTAAAAGCCGCGCCCGGTGGCCCCCACCATCCGCTCCTGCACCTCGGGGCTGAACAGCACGAAGCCCAGGCCGGGCGGGGTCGCGGTCCCCTTCTGGCTGCCGCTGACGATGGCGTCCACCCCCCACTCGGCGGGCCTAAGCTCGGCCACCCCGTAGGAGGTGATGCAGTCGGCAATCACAATCAGGTCGGGATTCTTCGCCTTGGCCGCCCGCGTGATCGCCGCGAGGTCGTGCAGCGCCCCGGTGCTCGTTTCACTGTGGGTGACGAGGAGGGTGTGGGCGTCCGCACTGGCCTCGGCCACCTCCTCCGGGTCCAGCAGGTCGCCCCAGGGCTTCGAGACCAACGTGGTGTCGTAGCCCAGCCTCTGCGCCATCTCGCCCCAGCGTTCGCTGAACTTGCCCGCCTGCGCGTTGACGACCCTCGCGCCCTCCGGGGTCAGGCTGACCAGAGCGCCCTCGAAGGCCCCGGTGCCGCTGCTGGTGGTGATCACCGCGTCGTAGGGGTCGCCCAGCAGGGCCGTGAGCTTGGCCCGCGCTTCTGCCAAGGCCGCGATCCCCTCCGGCGAGCGGTGGTGCGGCTGCGGGCGGGCGAGTTCCAGCAGCACGCGCGGCTCGACCTCCACCGGGCCGGGGGCGATCAGGCGCTGGCGGTTGAGGGGCAGGTGGGGGGGCCGGGAGGGGACGTCGGGCATGGGGGCATGCTAGTTCGGAAGACAGCTTCGGTGCGCGGCCTCCTTAGCTCAAGCGGCGACCCGGCAGCCGGGGCTCCTCCATGACTCTGCCCTCAAGGGGACCACAGCAGCCCCCAGTCCAGAAAGACCACCCCGCAGACCAGCACGACGGTCAGGGCCACTGAAAAGGGCAGCCCGAATCCCATCCGCTACCTCGGCGGCGCCAGCGGCAGCAGCCGCACCCCGCCTTCCCCGTCGCCGCCGATCAGGGTGGTGCCGTCGGGACTCAGCGCCTCGGGCCAGCCGTCCCAGACGCGGGTAATGGCGCCCAGGGTGCGGCCCGTGGCGACCTCACGCAACTCCAGCCACTCGCGGCCCTGCACGTCCACCCCGGCGCGGCGCACGAGGACCCGGCTGCCGTCCGCGCTGAAGCCGACCACGCCGCTGGTGCCCGCGAGATAGGCGGGCGGGGACAGTTCCCGGCCGTCCGAGAGCCGAATGAGTCGCCCGCGCGAGGCCAGCATCCCCGTGCTGTCGGGGGTGAAGGTGCCGTAGCCCACCCCGTTCAGGGTGGTCCGCAGCGTCCCCGTGCCGCTCTCGAAGAGGCGCGTCTTCGTCTGCCCGCGGAACAGGGGCGCGAAGAGGCGGCTGTCGGGACTGAAGGGCAGCGCGGTCGGCTCGCCCCCGCTCTGGCTCGTCACGGTGGTCACGCGCCGGGCCGCCGTCCAGTCCCACAGTTGCGCGTACCCGTTGCGGTTGCCCGCTGCCAGCCGGGTGCCGTCCGGGCTGAAAGCGAGGCTGGTCGTCCCCGTCAGGCCGCCCGCGACGAGCAGCTTTTGAAAGGTGGGGGCGGACGCGGAGGTCTGGTAGGTGCTGAGCACCCCGACGCGCCCGGCGCGGGTGAGGGGATCGGGGGTCAGCGCCACGGCGATCCAGCGCCCGTCGTGGCTGAGGGCCGGGGGCACGTCCAGCAGGGCCTCGGGCGGCAGCATGACCGAGCGGCGGCCCTCGCCGGTCGCGGCGTCCAGCAGCCGGACATGGGCGCTGTAGCGGCCCCGCACCGCGACGAGGCCAGAGGTCGCTCCCGGTGTCACGGGCAGCGCGGCGGGGGCGACCCCCACCACCACGAGGGGATCGGGCGGCACCCGGCGCTCGCTCGCCGCCGTCTGGGCCTGGGCGGGCGCCAGCGCGAGAAGGGCCAGCAGGGGCCGCGCCCGCCGCGCCGTGGGGGGAGCGCCGCCGGGCCGGGCGGATGGGTCAGGCTTCACGCGGTCAGGCTAGCGCGGGGGCGGGGCCGGGAGGTGTGCGGGATTCGGCGTCCACGCCCCCGCGCTCCCCTACACCTGCACCAGATACGCCGAGTCGATCATGTCGAGTGCCCGGATGGCCCCGAGCTGCTCGGCGCTCAGGCCGTCGTCCAGCGTCAGGGTGAAGAGGGCCTGTCCGCCCCGCTCGGCGCGGCCCAGCGCCATGCCTGCAATGTTGACGCCCCACTCCCCCAGCAGGGCCGAGAGCGCGGCCACCGCGCCGGGCCGGTCCTGGTTGGAGGCGATCAGGATGAAGCCCTCGGGGGCCAGTTCGACCCGGAAGTCGCGCAAGCGGGTCAACCGGGGACTGCGCCCGAAGACGGTGCCGCCCACCGTGCGGGTGCGGGGGCGGCCCCCCTCGCCATGGGCGGTGACGCGCAGGACCACCTCGGTCTGGTAGTCGGGGCTCTCAGCGTCCTCGCGCACGGTCAGGGTCAGGCCGCGTTCGCGGGCGAGGGCGCGGGCGTTGATCAGGTTGGGCACCTCGTCGGTGCTGCCCGAGAGGTAGCCCACGAGCGCCGCCGTGACGACCGGCGCGGGGTCGGCGGGAAAGTCGCCCCGGAAGGTCACCTCCAGTTCGTGCGCTCCCGGCAGCAGTTGGGTGAGGATGCGCCCCAGCTTCTCGCCGAGGTCGAGATAGCCGCCCAGCGCCTCCAGGGTGCGCGGGTCCAGCGCAGGCGCGTTCACGGCCCCCCGGCTCACGTCCCCGTGCAGGGCGGCGAGGACCCGGCCCACGATCTCGGCCCCGACGCGCTCCTGGGCTTCCACGGTATTCGCGCCCAGGTGCGCGGTTACGCTGAGGTTGGGGGCGTCCAGCAGGGCGTGCCCCGGCGCGGGCGGTTCCTCCACGAACACGTCCACCCCCGCCCCCAGCAGGTGCCCCCGGTGCAGGGCCGCCGCCAGCGCCACCTCATCCACGATGCCGCCCCGCGCCGCGTTCACGACGACCGCGCCGGGTTTCAAGCGGGCAAGTTCGCGCTCCCCGATCAGGCCCCGCGTCTCCTCGGTCAGCGGGGTGTGAACGGTCAGGAAGTCCACCCGGTCCAGCAGCTCGTCCAGCGTGGCGGCCCGCTCCACGCCGAGGCGCCCGAACTTGTTCTCCGGGACGTAGGGATCGTGGGCGATCACATTCAGCCGCAGCCCTTGCGCCCGGTCCGCCACGATGGAGCCGATGCGGCCCAGGCCCACGATGCCCAGCGTCTTGTCCTTCAACTCGGTGCCCAGAAACGTCCGGTCCCACTGCCCCGCCCGCGTCCGGCGGTCCGAGCGCGTCAGGCCCCGCGCGGCGGCGAGCAGGTGCGCGAGGGCGAGTTCGGCGGCCGAGACGGTGTTGCTCTCGGGCGCGTTCAGCACCAGAATGCCCCGGCGCGAGCAGGCGTCAAGGTCGATGTTGTCCACCCCCACGCCCCCGCGCCCGATCACCCGCAGCCTCGGCCCCGCCGCCTCCAGCAGCTCGCGGTCCACGCGCGTGCGGCTGCGCGTGATCAGGGCGTCGTAGTCCGGCAAGCGGCGCAGCGTCTCCTCGCGCGGGAGGTTGCCCGCATAGTCGATCTCGAAGCCCGCATGCTCCAGAGGGCCAGGATTCATCTCGTCGCAGATCAGCACCCGCAGAGGCGCAGCGGGGGACGGGCCGGGACGGACAGGGAGCGGCAGCGTCATGCCCCAGCGTAAGTGTCCTCTTCCGCCGGAAGGCGGGGGCTGGCTAGGGCGTGATCGGCGGGCCGTGCAGGTCCACGTCCAGCGCCAGTGCCGAGTGCAGCCGCCGGGCGTACTCGTCGCCGCCCACCTCGTAGACCCCCAGCCGGGCGATGTGGGGGTTCTGAATCTGCGCGTCCAGCAGGGTGAAGCCCCGCGCGTGCAGGTGCCCGGCCAGCCGCACCAGGGCGACCTTGCTCGCGTCCCGGACGCGGTGGAATTTGCTCTCCGCGATAAAGGCCCCGCCCAGCGCGAGCCCCAGCACCCCGCCCGCGAGTTCGCCCTCCCGCCAGACCTCAAAGGAGTGGGCCAGTCCAGTCCGGTGCAGGTGCGCGTACAGCTCGGCCAGGGGCAGGCTGATCCACTCGCCGTCGCGCTCGGGGGACCCCGGCAGGCGGCCCCGGCAGCCCTCCACGACCTGCGCGAAGGCCGTGTCCACCCGCACCTCGAAGCGCCCCAGCTCCCGCCGCAGCCGCCGTGCCACATGTAGCCCCTCCGCCCCCGTCAGCGGCACCAGCGCCCGTGTTTCCACCGCGTACCACTGGACCCCGTCGCCGTTGTCCATCAAGAAGGCGCCCGACGCGTACCCCCGCGCGACCTCGCGGGTCAGGGGGTCCGGGTGCTGGAGGAAGTGGGAGGCGTCGGGCATGGGCGTGTCTGGAGGAGGCTCGGGCCACTCAGGGCCACGGACTCACTTCGGGTACAGCACCGCCTGCGTGCAGCGGAAGAGGGCCATGACCCGGCCCTCCGGCCCCCGCACCTCGGCGTCCCAGACCTGGGTGGTGCGCCCAGCGTGGACGGCGCGGGCCTCGCAGGTCACCACGCCCTCGCGGGCAGTCGAGAGGTGGTTGCTCTTGAGTTCGATGGTGGTGAAGTTGCTCGCGCCCTCCGGGAGCAGCATCCGGGTCCCGTAGCCGCAGGTCGTGTCCGCCAACGCGATCACCGACGCCGCGTGCAGAAAGCCGTTGGGCGCCAGCAGCTCGGGCCGCACCCTCAGCTCGGAGCGCAGCAGCCCGCGCTCGGCGTGCGTGAAGCGGATGCCCATCAGGCCGGGCAGGCGGCCTTCTCCGAAGGCGTTGAGGTCGTCGAGGGTGGGAAGCATGGAGGGAAGGTAGCAGCCCGGCGCTACCGGGGCCACAGCCGGTTCATCCAGCCCGCCGGATTCGTGCCCTCGCCGCGCACCCGCATCTCCAGATGCAGGTGCGGCCCGGCGCTCAGGCCGGTGGAGCCGACCTCCCCGATCTTCTGCCCGCGCGTGACCTTCTGCCCGACCTTGGCCGTGACTTTGCTCTGGTGGAAATACAGGCTGGTCAGGCCCGCCCCGTGGTCGATCACGACGAGGCCGCCGCGCACCGGGTACGTCCCGGCGATCACGACGGTGCCGTCGTTGACCGCCAGCACGGGCGTGCCCACGGGGGCGGGGTAGTCGGTGCCGTAGTGGTACTGCACCGGGCCGCCCGCCACGTAGGTGCGCGGCTGCCCGAAGGCGCTGCTCTGGGCCTTCACGTTCACGGCGGGAGCGAAGGGCCGCGTCCACACCTGGGGCGTGCGGCGGGCGTAGGCCTGCTCGACGGCGGCGTCCTCCGCCTTGCGGCCGGGGTCCTCGAGCTTGCGGCTGATGGCGCGGGGCAGGTTGAGGTACTGCACGGTCTGGTTCAGACCTGTCACCGGGATGCTGCCGCGCAGGGCCTGGCCCCCCAGCGCGACCTCATAGGTCACCGGGGTGGTCTTGCCCAGCACCACCCGCCCCGGCACCACGTACTCGCCCGCCGCGCCGACCGGCGTCAGGCGCTCGGCGGGCAGCCGGACGTTCTCGCCCACCTCGCTGAGAAAGCGCACCGTGACCTCGCCTGCCCGCGCCCCGCTGAGCCGCAGCACGAAGGCGTCGCCCATCCGCACAGTGGCCGGGGCCGAGACGGAGACGCCCTCCAGCCGGGTCACGCGGGTCAGGGGCGGTGTGGCCGGAACCGGGGGCGTGGCGGGGGGAGGCGTCGCAGCCGGGGGAGTCGCGGGGACTTGGGGCGGCAGCGGCGGCTCACCCGGCAGGCGCAGGGCTTGCCCGATCTCGATGGTGGTGTCTGCCAACCCGTTCAGGCGCTGCAATTCCGCAACGGTCGTGCCGTACTTGCGGGCGATGGAATACAGCGTGTCGCCCTTCACGACGGTGTGCGCCGCCCCCGCCGTTCCCAAGAGGAGCGCGGCGGCACAGAGGAGCGGCCAGGCCGGACGAACTGGAACGCGGCGGCGGGTCATGCCCGGCAGGATAGCCGCCGGGGACGGGGAACCGGATGAACCCTCAGGGCTGCGCCGTGTCCAGCACCAGCGTGACCGGGCCGTCGTTGGTCAGGTCGAGACTCATATGCGCCCCGAAGACCCCCTCCCCCACCGGCAGGCCGCAGGCCCGCAGCGCCGCATTGAAGTCGGCATACAGCGCACGGGCCTGCTCGGGCGGCGCGGCACTGGAGAACCCCGGCCGGTTGCCCCGCCGCGTGTCCGCGAAGAGGGTGAACTGGCTGACGCTCAGGACCCCGCCGCCGATGTCCAGGACGCTGCGGTTCATCTTTCCCGCCTCGTCCGCGAACAGGCGCATTTTGGCGATCTTGGCGGCGAGGGCCTGTGCGGTTTCCGGGGTGTCCTCCGGCGCGACGCCCAACAGCACGAGGAGGCCGGGACCGGTCTGACCCGTGACCCGGCCGTCGACCGTGCAGGTCGCGCGGGTCACGCGCTGCAAGATGGCCCGCACGCTAGTTGCCCAGCCGTGCCCGCAGGCTGCCGATCGCGTCCGTGAGCAGCTCGGCCTCCGTGAAGTCGAGGTTGCCGCGCGTCTTCTCGGCCAGCATGGTGAGCAGCCGGAGGGAGCGCTCGGCAGTCTGGCGGGCACGGTCTTCGGTCAAGAGGCCGTCGCGGGCGGCGCTGGCGGTCGCGGCGTTCAGGTCGCCGAGCGCGGCCTCGGCGGTGGCCTGAAGGGTGCTCACGAGTCCGACGAATTCGGGGTTGGGCATGAGGGGAAGTCTACAAAGAGGGCTGCCCGGCAGGAGGGGTTAGCCCTGCGCCGGAGCGCCCGCCGGGGCCGCGCCCAGCTTGGGGCGGTGGCTGCGGGCCTCGCGCCGGGTCTTGGGGTCCAGCCCGACGAGCAGGAAGAAGTTCTCCAGCGCATTCTCGCGGCCCTTGATCTCGGCGTGCTCGTGCTCGGGCGTGCCCGTCACGAAGGGCAGGGCGCGGTACAGCGAGAGCGCGTACTCGATCACCTCGTCGCTGGCGTGCGTCTCGGCGTACTGCCCGAGGTCGACATACAGCGCCCGGCGGCTCTCGGCGTGCTGCAAAAAGGCGTCCGGATGCGGCGTTTCCGGCGCCCGCAGCATGTCCTGCCGGGCGATGCGGCGGTAGTGCTTGAGACCTTGCAAGAGCTGTTCGGTCGTCATGGGTTCCTTCATCGGTCCTCCAGCCGGAGCGGCCTCCGGCCTGCTGTGCAGGGAAGTATAGGCGCCCCAACGGGGATCGGCGGAACCCTGCAGGGAAAGAGAGGGAGAACTGGAGGCCCAGCCCATTTGATGAGAAAAATGAGATATGCCACCCAGCAGGTACTGCCTGGAAACACCGTATTTACCGTCAAAAGCCCTCGATTTAAAGAAATGAGTCAGAATCTGAGAAACTTGAATCTGATCGGGCCTTTTTCCTCATTTCATCGGGAATGTGGCCGTATAAAGGCCGCATAGGCGCATAAAAAACTCGGTTTCGGCTGAGGATTAAGGAAAAAAGAATAAAGGCCCGGTAAACTCTGCCCTGTCGATGAAAGCGCTCCGAACCCTCCTGATTGCCGCCGCCTTGGGCAGTGCGCCCGCCCTCGCCGTCACCTACACCGTCAAGGCTGGAGACACGCTCTCCAAGATCGCCAGCGTGTACCGGATGGAACCCGCGCAGATCATGCGCCTGAACGGCCTGCGGTCCACCACCATCGAGATCGGGCAGCAGCTGAACCTGGGCAATGTGGCGGCACCCGCCACCACCGCCCGCACGGTGGCCCCGGCCGCGCCCCGTGGCGGCGCCTACGTGCGGGCCACCGCCTCGCGCTTCCTGGGCATTCGCTACGCGCTGGGCGGCACGGGTGGCCGGGGGGTGGACTGCTCGGGCTACACCTCGCTGGTGTTCAAGCAGCTCGGCATCAACCTGCCGCGCACGGCGGCCGCGCAGTGGCGCACGGGTTACGCGGTGAGCAGCCGCAACCTGATGCCCGGCGACCTGGTGTTCTTCAACACCACCGGCAAGGTCGCCAGCCACGTCGGCATCTACGTCGGCGACGGCCTGATGGCCAACGCCAACAGCTACCAGGGCCGCACCGTCATCGAGCCGCTGTTCGGCAACCCCTACTGGGCGCAGCGTTACATCGGTGCCCGCCGCGTTCTGAGCTAAGCCTCCCGGACCCCTTTCATTGACCGAGTGCCCCCGCCCGCGTGGTGGGGGCGCTGCGTTTTGGGGGCGAGCGGCAATCCACAAAAAAAGCCCCAGCCGGGGCTGGAGCTTGAAGAGAAGGGCCGTTGGGGTCGCTTACTGGCGAATGACCTGCGCGTCCTTGGGCAGCGTCTTGAGGCCCGCCACCGTCAGGCCGCTGTTCACGCGGTAGTTGGAAACGTTCAGGTCGGCCAGCACGCGGTTGCCGGAGCCCAGGAACTGGATGCGGGTGGGCCGCCAGCCTACTTCCGTGATCCACACGCGGGCCTTGTCGCCGCTGTTCTTGGGGGTGGCTTCGAGCTGGTAGACCTTGCTGCCGCCGGAGGTCGAAGTGCCCAGCAGGCGCACCGTGTAGTCACCCAGCAGGTCGGAGATGTTGCTGAGCTGCGTGAAGTCCAGCCCGCCGAGACCCGCCTGGGCGGTGGCCTTTTTGATGGGCGTGACCGTGATTTGGTTGGTGAGGAAGAGGTACTGCCGGACCTCGTTGCGGTCGGCCACCACGATGTTGTCGGCCAGCGCGTCAGGCGCATTGAACTGGATGCGGGCCACGCCCTGCGCGGGAATGGAGCGCACGGTCAGGTCGATCTTCTGGGCCTGCGATTCCAGGGTCGCGTTGCCGCTGAGGCGGAACGACACGTCCTTGGCCGACTTCTGGGCGGTTTCCACCCGCTTGAGGATGTCTTGCGCAGTCTGGGCGCCCGCCGTGGACACCAGCGCCGCGAGGGTCAGGAGGGGGAGAAAGTGCTTCACGTCCGGCAGTCTTCCACCCCCACCCATGAGAAGGGAGGGCCGAGGCTGATCGGGCATTCACGCCGCCCAGAGACGGTGGGAAGGGCTACTCGCCGGTGTTCTGGGCGCCTCCCAGCGGAAAGCGGTAGGTCGTCCGGACGCCGAAGCCCCCGGTGCCTCCCCGTACGTCGGCGCTCAGGGTGCCAGGGCCGAGGGGAAGGGCGACCTCCGCCCCGGCCCGCAGCCCGGCAGCGGCGCGGCGCCACGGCTCGTAGGCAACGTAGAGGCGCGTGGTGCTTTCCTCTCCCAGCAGGCCGGGGACGCCCAGGCTCCCCACCGCGCCCCAGCTCCCCGGCCCGGCGAGGGCGTCCAGCGAGGCGGTGAAGCCCGACTCGGCGGCGTAGGTGACCCCACCCGTGACGCCCAGCACGTCCGCGCCCGCCCGTGCCCCAAGCCGCAGGGTGACGCTGCCCGTGCGCTCGGTGAGGGGTTCGGCGTCTGGATCGTCGCCCTCCTCCGGCGGGAGGGTGCGGGTGAGGTCACGCCGCCACTCGGCGCCCAGCAGGGCGTGGGGCTGCACCCCGAACTCGCCCCCGGCGACCGCAACGAGGGTGCGGCTGACCCGGTAGCGGGCCGTCACGTCGGCCGCCCAGCCCCGCGCCCGCAGGTCGGTGGGCGTCAGAGCCCAGGCCGCGAGGGGGTCCACGTCGGTCGCGGCGGCGGTAAAGAAGCTCCCGCCCACGTTCAGGGCGACCGGCCCCAGCGTGCCGCTCGCGCGGGTGTCCAGCCGCACGCCGCCCCGGGAGGTCACGGCGGCCCCGCCCGTCAGCGAGACGGCCCCGGCGGGGGGCAGGCTCAGGCCGCCCGAGAGCCGCGCCTCCAGCGCCCGCGTGCTCGCCGCCGCGTCCAGCCGCACCCGCCCCAGGTTCACGTCCGTGATGCCCACGCGGGGCAGCAACCCGCCCGGCGCCGCGTACGACACGCCGAACTCCAGTTCCGCCGCGCCCGCCGCGCCACCCAGCAGGGCACCGACCATCAGCGCCCGCCGCACCGTCACCGTCCCCCAGCCCTGGCCTGTCATGGGGGCAGGGTACTCCGGTCAGGCAGGCGGCAGGCGCGCGGGGTAGCGTGGAGGAGTGAAGCGACTCTCCCCCCTCTCCCTCCTGGCCGCGCCCCTGCTGGCGCTGTCCATGTCGGGCTGTGCGCCGCTGGCCTCGCTGCCATCGGTGGTGCAGGTGCCCACCTTCGAGCTTCAGAGCGTGCGCCTGACCGGGCTGAGCCTGCCGGGGGGCGGGAATCCGGCCATGGCCTCGGTCACCCTGGGTCTGCGGGTGGGCAATCCCAACCCGCTGCCCGTGCGCCTCGCACGGGTGGACGCCCGGTTCGTGATCGACGGGGAAGACGTGGGGGCCGTCACCCTGCCCGGCGTGAACCTGCCTGCGCGGGGCGAGGGGCCGCTGGTCGCCGAGGTCCGGCTGCCTGTCACCCTGACGACCGCCGGGGCCTTCCTGCGGGTGGCGCGGGGGCAGGAGGTGGCCTTCCGTGTCGATGGCCGCTTTACCGCCGACCTCGGGCGGCTGGGCCAGCCCACCTTCGGGCCGTTTACGCTGGCGCAGGGCGTGTGGCAACAGCCAGCGATCCTGCCCTTTTGAGAAGGCCCTCAGCGCACGCTTCCTGACGTTGACGGCTGCTACCTTGCCCCCGTGACCGTGCCCCCCGACCCCTCCCCCAGCCCCGACTCCCAGCGGGCCTGGGCCTATCGCCCGGCCTCTCCCCTGCGCGGTGCTCCGGATGGGCCGCTCGCGGGGCTGACCTTCAGCGTGAAGGACCTGTTCGGCGTCCCCGGCTGGCCGCTGCGGGCGAGCACGCGGGCGCCCGTGCCGGAGGTCGGGGAGAGCGTGCTGGTGCGGCGGCTGCTGGACCTGGGGGCGACGGCGGTGGGCAAGACGCATCTGCACGAGGTCGCGCTGGGCATCACGGGGATGAATGGGGATGGGGGCACCGAGCACCCCTTCCTGCCCGGCCGTGCCCCCGGCGGGAGCAGCAGCGGGGCGGCGGTCACCGTGGCCCTCTCGCAGGTGGACTGTGCGCTGGGGACCGATACGGGCGGCTCCATCCGGGTTCCGGCGGCGTGGTGCGGGGTGGTGGGGTACAAGCCGACCAAGGGGCATCCGGCCTGGAGCACGGGGGGCATGCTGCCCCTCTCGCCCACCTGCGACCACGCGGGGCCGCTCGCCCGCGACGTGGGGACGGTGGTGCGCGTCCACGAGGCGCTGACGGGGGAGGCCGTTCCGGGGCAGGACTGGGCCGGGGTGCGCGTGGGCCTGTGGCTGCCGGAGGGCTGGGTCACGAACGAGGTGCGGGCGGCGGTGGAAGGCTTCGCGGCGGGGCTGGAGGCGCGGGGAGCCACCCTCTCGGCGGTGACGCTGCCCGAAATGCTCGACGCCTACACGCCCATCGTGCTGAGCGAGGCGGCGGAGGTACACCGCGAGGCGCTGCGGCTTCCCGAGCCGGGCTTCCTGCCCTTCACCCTGGCCTCGCTGCGGCAGGGAGGGGCGCTGAGCGCGGAGGAAGTGGCCGCTGCCCACGCCCGCCGGGAGGTGTACCGGGCCGAGGTCGACGCCCTGTTCGAGACGTGCGACGTGCTGCTCGCGCCCGCCGTTCCCACGCCCCCACCTCCTCTGGGCACGGACGAAATAGACCTGCCAGGGGGCCGCGTCCCCCTGCGCCGCGCCGTGCTGCGCCTGACCGTGCCCTTCAGCCTGCTGGGGCTGCCCAGCGTGGCCCTGCCGACGGAGACGCCATGGGTGGGCGTGCAACTCGTGGGACCGCGCGGCGAAGATGGGCGGATGCTTGGGCTGGCCCGGTCGCTGACGGCTGAGGGCTGACGGCTGACACCTCCCCTACAATGCCCCCCATGAAGACCGATCCCGTGGACCTGACCCTCTTTCTGGCGCAGAGCGTGGTGGACCAGCCCTCGCTGGTGCGGGCCTCGCGGCGCGGGCCGACCGTGATCGTGCGGGTCGGCCCCGGCGAGGAAGGCCGCCTGATCGGGCGCCAGGGCCGGGTCATCCAGGCGATTCGCACCCTGGTCCGGGCCGCGACCGATCCCGCCGACCGCATCAACGTGGACCTCGACGCGCCGCGCAAGGGTTGAGGGGTGGGCGCATGAATCCGCCGGACGACACCACCCGGCTGGGGCACTTCCTGGGGCCGCACGGCGTCTCGGGCGGCGTCAAGGTCTATGTGCTGGGCGACGCCGCGCAACTGCTGGAGCTGCCGCGCGTGTGGGTCGAGGGCCGGGGCTGGTTGCGGGTGCGCCGCGCCGACCCCCTCGCGCCGGGGGTGGCCCTGCATCTCGCCGGGGTGACCACGCGTGAGGGCGCCGAGGCGCTGCGCGGCGCGAACGTCTACGCCGCCGACGCCGACCTCCCCCCGCTGGAGGAAGGCGAGTACTACTACCACGAGCTGCGCGGCCTGCCCGTATACAGCGCGGCGGGCGAGCGGCTGGGCGAGGTCGTGGACGTGCAGGACGGCGGGCACCAGGACCTGCTGGTGGTGGTGCACGCGGCGGGAGAGGACTTCCTGCCGCTGCAAGCGCCCTACGTGGAGGTCCGGCTGAATGCCCAGGGCCGCCCCGAGGCCGTCGCCCTGACCGACGAGGCCCCCACCGGGCTGCTGGGCGAGGGGGCGGACGAGGCGTGAGGCCCGCGTGCTGACCTTTTCCTTCCTGACCCTCTTTCCCGAGCTGCTCGCGCCCTTCGCCTCCGAGGCGATTCTGGGCAAGGCGGCGGCACGGGGGCTGATCGGCGTGAACCTCGTCAACATGCGCGACTTCGCGGAGAACAAGCACCTCAAGGTGGACGACACCCCCTACGGCGGCGGCGCGGGCATGGTCATCCGGGTGGACGTGGCCGAGCGGGCGCTCGCCAGCCTGCCGCCCGCCGACGAGGTGATCCTCTTCACGCCCGCCGGGGAGCGCTTCACCCAGCGCACGGCGGAGCAGCTGAGCCAGAAAAGCCACCTCGCCTTCCTGTGCGGGCGCTACGAGGGCTTTGACGCTCGGGTCGAGACGCTGGTGACGCGCGAACTCAGCGTCGGGGACTTCGTGATGATGGGCGGCGAGGCGGCGGCGGCGTGCGTGCTGGAGGCGGTCGCGCGGCTGCGTCCCGGCGTGTTGGGCGACGAGGCCTCGCACCGAGACGATTCCTTTTCCAGCGGGCTGCTGGACTACCCCGAGTACACCCGTCCCCCCGAGTGGCGCGGCCACGCGGTCCCGGACGTGCTGAAGGGGGGCAACCACGGCGCGATCGGGCGCTGGCGGCGCGAGCAGGCGCTGGCCCGCACCCTGGCGCGGCGGCCCGACCTGCTGCCGGGGGCGGGCCTCACGCCCCAGGACAGCGCGGCGCTGCTGGCGCTGGGGGCGACCCCGGAAGCCCTCGCCGCGTGGGGCGCCCCGCCCCCGCCCGCGCCCCGTCGGAAGCGCTCCCGCAGGCCGAAAGGTGAGCCTGGTCTGTAGGCTCGGCTGACGTTCGGCTGCCCCGAAAGGCGCAGCATGGCCCCAGAGATGTCCTTGCCGCTCTTCCCCCTCCCCAACACCGTCCTCTTTCCGGGACAGGTGTTGCCGCTCTACGTCTTCGAACCGCGCTACCGCGAACTGCTGGCGCGGGTGCAGGCGAGCGGCGAGCCGTTCGGCGTGGTGCGGTTGCAGCCCCGGCTGGAGGGCGGCACGACCCTGCTGGACCGCATCGGCCGGGTGGGCACCCTGGCGCACCTGCTGGAGGCCGAGACGCACGAGGACGGCACGAGTTCCATTCTCGTCGTGGGGGGCGAGCGTTTCCGGGTGCGCGAGTTCGACCCCACCCACGCCTACCTCAGCGCCGAGGTGGACCTCTGGCCGCTGGACCCTGACCCACGGGGGACACCCGCCGAGGAGGCCACCGCCCGGCTCCTCCTGAGCGACCTGCTGCGGCTGCACCCGGCGGAGGCGGAGCAACTTCGCGCGGGCGCCCCGGAGGCCCCCCTGTTGCTGGCGAGCTACGCCGCCGCCCTGCTGCCGCTGGAGGCGGGGGAGCGCGAGGAGGCGCTGCGGGCACCCACCCTGCTCCACCGGCTCGACCGGCTGCGGGCGAGCGTGCCGCTGGGAGCCCGGGAGCTGAACTAGACCCCGCGCTTCCTGCTCCAGACGCCTCTCCCATATGGATTCCGGTTGAACAGTCTGTGTCACTGTTCAACCAGAGCGTCCCTGTCAGGCGGCGAAGCGGAGCGAGCAGGACCACGGCGGTGGCCGGCAAAGCGCCGGTGGAGCAACGGAGTAGACGACAACCCTAGCCACCCCTGCTGGGTCGATTGCCCGTCCCGTGGACCAAGCGTGAACTAGGAGCGGGGCGGCAGCACGTCGGCGGCGGGGCGGGGGGCCGAGGCCTCGGCTTCGGCGGAGGGGGCCACGACGGGCGGCACCACCGCCTGGGCGACCACGGTCTGGACCGGGGCGGGGCCGGGGCCAGCGGCGGGCGGGGTCTCGCGCAGGCTGCCTTCGAGTTCTTCCTTGAGGCCCTGGGTGCCCCGGCGGAACTCGCGGATGCCCGCGCCGAGGCTCTTGCCGAGTTCGGGCAACTTGCGCGGCCCGAAGACCAGCAGGGCGATCACCAGAATGACGAGGAGTTCAGCGGGTCCGATGTTGGGCATGGAAGACCTCCAGCGGGCAGTGTACGCCGGGCCGGTGAAGGCAAACGTCATAGGGGCCGGGTTGACCGGAGGACGCAGCTACGCGCCCTCCTCCCCCTCCCGGTAGGCCCGCAGCGTCCCGTTCATGAAGGCGACGTACAGCGTCCCGGCGGCGGCCAGCGGCGTCGCCTGCACGCCCTCGCGCTCGCGGCGGCGCCAGCGCACAGCTCCGGTCTGAATGTCGAGGGCGGCGAGTTCGCCCCCCTCAGACGCCAGGAAGACCAGGCCCGCGCTCACGACCGGGCTGGCGGTCACGCGGCCCTCCAGCGTGTGTGCCCACACATCCTCGCCGTCCGTGAGCCGCAGCGCCCGCACGGTGCCGCCCCAGCCCGCGACCAGCGCGAGGTCGGCGGTGAGCGCGGGGGCGGCCCAGATCTCGTCCTCCAGGTCGTAGGTCCAGAGGGTCGGCTCCGGGCTGTCCAGCACGGCGCGGCCCCCGTCCGCCCGCAGGGAGAGGGCGTGAACCTCGCCGGGCCAGGTGGGGACGAGCAGGGTGGCGCGGCCCGGCGCGGTGGGGCGCAGGGCGGGGGTGGCGTGGACGGTGCCGACCTCGACCTTCCACAACGGGGTGCCTGTTCGGGCGTCGAGGGCGTGCAGCCAGCCGTTCTCGTCACACAGCAGCGCGGCGCCCGCCCACACGACCGGCGAGGCGGCGACCGGCCCCCCCGCCCGGTACGCCCAGGCGAGGTCCCCGGTGCGGGCGCTGAGCGCGTGCAGGTGCCCGTCGCGGCTGGCGGCCAGGACCCGCCCCCCCCACAGGGTCGGGGCGCCCGTGAACTCGGCGCGGGCCTGATGCTCCCAGACCTGCTCGCCGCCGCGCAGCCGCACCCGCCGCAAGGTGCCGTCCCAGGCGCCGTACAGGATGTCCCCGCCCACGAAGGTCGCCGGGGCCGTCACCTCGTCGCGGGCGGCGTGGGTTGCGTAGGGCCGCCCGGAGGTGTGCATCAGCACGAGCTGCCCGCCCCGCGTGCCCACCGCGAGCAGGTCGCCCTCGCCCACCACGGCGGCGGGCCAGGTCACCTCGCCGGGGAGGGGGACGCTCCAGGCTTCGGTCAGGTTGCCCACGCGGGCCGGGCCGTCGGGGTGCTCGCCCGTGCGGGTGCGCCCACCCCGGTACTGGCCCCGCGCGTGGGCGGTCCAGACCTCGCGCCGGGCCAACGCCCACAGGTGCGCGGCGGCCTCGCCGCTCTCGGGCCGTTCTTCCGGGTTCTTGGCGAGGAGCGCGAGCAGCACCCGCGCCACCGCGTCGGGCACGGCGGGATTGAGGTCACGGGGGTCGGGCGGCGGCTCGTAGACATGCTGAAAGAGGACGCTCTGGTCGCTGTCCCCGACAAAGGGCGGCGACCCGCAGGCCACCCGGTACAGCACGGCGCCCAGCGCGTAGAGGTCGCTGCGTGGCCCCACCCCCGACCCCCGCGCCTGCTCGGGGGCCATGTAGGCGGGCGTGCCCAGCGTGACCCCGCTGCGGGTGAGGTGACGGCTGTGTTCGGAGAGGGCCACCAGCCCGAAATCCATCAGCCGGGGCATCCGGGCCTCGTCCAGCAGCACGTTGCCGGGCGTGAGGTCGCGGTGGATGATCCCCTGCGCGTGGATAAAGCCCAGCGCCCGCGACGCGAAGCCCGCCGCCGTGAGAAAAGGGGTCAGCGACGCGGGCGAGTCCTCCAGCGGCCCCAGCGCCGTGATCGGCCCGGCCAGCAGCGGCATGGTGAAAAAGGCGCGGGCGGGGCCTCCCCCCTCCCCCGGCATCTCCCCCAGGTCGAGGACGGGCACCACGCCGGGATGCGAGAGGCGGGCGAGCGTGCGCACTTCCCGCAGAAAGCGGGCGCGGTCGCCGTCGGGCAGGTGGGGGTGCAGCACCTTGACCGCCACCTCGCGGCCCAGGTGGGTGTCCTCGGCACGGTAGACGCGGGCGCTGCCGCCCTCGCCCAGCAGGGCGTGCAAGCGGTAGCGCCCCCCCACCTCCGCGCCGACTTCCATCAGGGGGAAGCATAGCGGAGGGCGGGGGGTCAACTCCTTAACCCCTCAGTCCGCTTCGCGGCCCGCTCCCCAAGGCACTTGCAAAACTGTGAAGCAGAGAGGTGCTTCGAGGGTCACGCGCAACACGCTCAGAAGGTGTAACTCTTGGGCACCACCACCACGCCATTCTCGGTGACCGTAAAGCCGCGTGCCCGGTCCTCCTCATGGTCCACGCCGATCTTGGTGCCGGGCGGAATGGTCACGTCCTTGTCCACGATCACCCGGCGCAGGTGCGAGTGCCGCCCCACGACCACGTCGTCGAACAGCACGCAGCTTTCCACGAGCGAGTACGAGTGGATATGCACGTTGCGGCTGAGGATGGAGTCGCGCACGGTTCCGCCGCTGACGATCACGCCCCCGGCGAGGCTGGAGTTGAAGGCCTGCCCCTTGCGGCCCTCGGACTCGTGGACGAACTTGGCGGGCGGCGAGAACTCGCTGCTGGTCCGCAGCGGCCACTGCGGGTTGTAGATGTCGAACTCGGGGTTCACGCTCACAAGGTCGAGGCTGGCGTCGAAATAGGCGTCGAGCGTCCCCACGTCACGCCAGTAGAGGTTCGGCCCCTGCTGGCCGGGGATGGGATTCTTGTGAAAGTCGTAGGCCTGCACGGAGTAGCCGTCCGCCAGCGCCCTGGGAATCACGTCCTGCCCGAAGTCGAAGCCATCCTCCTGCCCGCTGATGGAGGTGTGCAGCAGTTCTTCGAGCGCCCGGCGCGAGAAGATGTAGTTGCCCATGCTGGTCAGGGTGGTGTCGGGGTCGCCGGGCATGCCGGGCGGGTCGGCGGGCTTTTCCAGAAACTCGGTGACCCGGCCCCGGTCGCCCACATGCATCACGCCGAAGCGGTGCGCTTCCGAGCGCGGCATCGGGTAGGCCGCGATGGTGACGTCCGCGCGGGCGTCGATATGCGACTGGAGCATGTGCTCCACGTTCATCTTGTAGATGTGGTCGCCCGAAAAGATCGCCACGTAGTCGGCCTCGAAGTTGTCCACGAGGTGCAGGTTCTGGTACACGGCGTCGGCGGTGCCCCGGTACCACACCGCGCCGAGTTCCTCATAGCGGTACATCTGCGCGGGGACCAGCGTGATGAAGTAGTCCTGCAGGAAGGTGCCGAAGCGCCAGCCGCGCTGGATATGCTCGGTGAGGCTCTGCGCCTTGTACTGGGTCAGCACGTAGATCGAAAAGACGCCCGAGTTGATGAAGTTGTTGATCGCGAAGTCGATGATGCGGTACTTGCCGCCAAAGGGCACGGCGGGCTTGGACCGTTTGAGGGTCAGGGGCGCAAGGCGCGAGCCCTGCCCCCCAGCCAGAATCATTCCCAGAACGCGTGGTTTCATGGCGGGCCTCCTGCGGGTCCAGAGGGGATGAGGAGAGAAGTGACCCGTCTAGTCTAGCTGCCGCGCCCGCTGGGGCCGACTTTAGAGGACCTCCACGTCCAGGTGCCGGGCGAGGCTCGCCGCCGTCTCCCCCGGCCCGCCGACGTCCGCGCCGAGCTGGGTGCGCATCCAGGTGAGCTGGCGCCGGGCATAGCGCCGGGTGGCGAGGGTGATGCGGGCGGCGGCCTCCTGGGGGGTCAACTCGCCCCGTGCGGCCGCGAGCGCTTCCGGGTAGCCCAGCGCCTGCCAGACGGTGGGGCGCGGCCCGGTATCCGGGGGGACCTGGGCGGCCAGCCACGCCGCCTCCCCCGGCCAGCCGCCCGCGAGCATCTCCCCCACCCGCGCCGCGATGCGGGCTTCCAGCTCCGGCCAGGGCCGGGTGAAGGCGAACACCTGGTAGGCGAAGCGCGGCGGGCTGTACCCGAACTCGCCTGGAAAGCGCCCGGTGCGGCGGTAGACCTCCAGCGCCCGCACCACCCGCCGGGGGTTGCCCTGCATCCGCCCAGCCTCCTGGGGGTTGACGCGGGCGATCTCGGCCAGCAGCGCGTCTACCCCCCGCGCAGCCAACTCACCCTCCACCTCCGCCTGCACCGCGCGGTCGGCGGGCGGGGTCAGCGGCAGGCCGCGTATCAGGGCGGACAGGTAGAAGCCCGTGCCGCCCACGACGAGCGGCACCCGGCCCCGCGCCCGGATATCGGAGATCGCCGCCTCCGCCTCCCGCACGTAGCGGGCCACGTCGTAGCTCTCCGGTACGTCGGCCACGTCGAGGAGGTGGTGGGGCACCGCAGCCCGGTCCGCCGCCCCCGGCTTGGCGGTGCCGATGTCCAGCCCCCGGTACACGGTGAAGGCGTCGGCCGCCACGATCTCGACCGGACGGGTCGCCGCGAGGGCGAGAGCCAGGGCACTTTTGCCCGCTGCGGTGGGCGCGGTCAGGATGGGAACGGGGCGGGACGGGGCGGACGTCACACGCGCGAGTTTACGGCCCGGTGCTACCGTGGGGGGCATGAACGAACCCGTCCTCGCCCGGTTGCAACAGCTGATGACCCTGCGGGAGGAGGTCGAGACGCTGGGCACCCTGGGCGGTCCCTGGACCCCGCCCGCCGACTGGGTGGACGAGGACACCCACCTGCGGCTGCTGCTCGACGTGCCCGGCGTGGACCCGGAGAGCCTGGAGATGCACGAGGAGGGCGGGGCCGTGACCGTCGCGGGCCGCCGCGAGGCCCCCGCCCGGCTGCTGCACGGCGAGCGCCCCGGCGGCACCTTCAGCCGCACCCTGACCTTTCCGGAAGCGGTCGTGCCCAATTCCGGCGAGGCGCAGCTCGCGGCGGGCGTCCTGAGCGTGCGCTTCGAGAAGCGGCACCCGACGATCGAGGTGGCGACGCGGGAGGGGTAGGAGCCGCCCACGGCACCAGGTCAGGACGTTGACGCTGAGGCCCTGCAGCAAGGGCAGTGATTGCCGTCCTCTAGGGCGTCAGGCGCTTCCAGTCTCCCTCGGAGACCACCTCGACAGAGTCGCCCACCACTTTGATGGCGGTCTGGTCGTCAATCGCGTAGCACGGCACCGTCATATCCGCTGCCCAACGCTCTGCGGCGGCCAGGGTGTTGCCAGGCAGCAGCTCGTGGTTCAGATGCGGGAAGATCGAGAAGTCCACGACCCCGAGGGTGCGGTCGTCTGGCGCAGAAGGCCATTCGACGAAATACGGTCCGATCCGGGGCGTCATCACCATGCTTCCGGCACTGAGGCCGACCCAGACCATGTCGGGCAGCGAGGGCAGAAGCTCGGCCAGCCCGGATTCCCGCATCCAGTGGCTCAGGTAGGTGGCGTCTCCACCATCCACCAGCAGCACGTCGGCCTCCCGGACCCACGGCACCCACCGGTCCCGGCCGATGCTCGGAAGCGCGGTGAGCTCGAGGAGGCCCACCGATTTCCAACCCAGACCGCCCAGGGCCGACGGAGTCTGGTCGGTCATGAAGCGCCGTGCCGAGACGGGGCCGCACATCGGGTGCCCCCACTGCGCCGTCGGGATACACAGGGCGCTGGACTCGGCGATCGGCTTGCCCAGCAGGTTTACCAGCGCGTCTCGGATGCTCCTGTTGGTGATGCCGCCGGAAGTGAGCAGAAGGTTCATGGGGGTTCTCCTGACTGATTCTGGACGCTCGAAGCCGGGGGGCTCGTCGTCCACGTCCATCGGCGGACCTGAGGGAGCACCGCGCTTCCTGTCCATATTGTGGATGCTGAGCAAGCTCTGAGGGAGGGTGGCCCCTACCCTCGCCGCAGCCGCCCCGCCGCCAGCCACCCCAGGAGCGCCGCCAGCAGCGTGACCCCAAAGGCGAGCGTAAAGGCCCGCTCCAGCGGCAGCCGGGCGATCAAGGCCCCACCCACCCCGGCAGCGACGGCCACCATCAACACCTCGATGTTGGCGAGTTGCCCGGAAAGCCGCCCCGACTCGCCGGGATCGGCGGCGGCCAGCGCGTACAGGCTGTTGCTGTTGTAGCCCACCCCCATCCCCAGGCAGGCGAGCACCCACGCCGGGTAAACGGCCCACAGCGGCAGCCCCCCCAGCACCGCCAGGGCGCTGGCGAGCAGCCCGGTCGCCATCAGCCCCAGGCCCACCCGCACCCGCAGGGGTCGGGACTCGGCCCCCAGACGGCGCTCGACCTGCGCCTGGACCCACGACCCCAGCGTCCAGGTGGCTCCCCCCAGGCTCAGGACCCAGCCCGCCGCCGTCAGCGAGAGGCCGCGCAGCTCGTGCAGCGCCAACGGCAGGAAGGAGTTGGCCCCCAGCAGCGCGAAGGCCGCCAGCCCCCGCACCGCGAGTGCCGTAGGCAGACCCCCCGCGAACCGCAGCAGCCCCGCCGGAAAGAGGCGGCGGGCGGTCAACACCACCCCGGCCACGCCGAGCGCCACCAGTCCCGCGCCCAGCAGCCCCGGCGACCGCAGCCCCTCCACCAGCGCTCCCGCCGAGAGCGCCAGCCCCAGGGCAGGCCACAGCAGGGCCGTCTGCGCCCCGCTCCCCGCCGCACGGGGGGCCGGACCCCGCAGCGGCCACAGGCACAGCGGCGCGACGAGCGCGAGCACCGGCACCAGCCCCCAGAACACCGTGCGCCACGACCACAGGTCCGCGATCAGGCTGGCGATCAGTGGCCCGACCAGCGCGGGCAGGAGCCACGCCGAGGACACGGCGGCGAGCATCCTGGCCCGCTGCGCTTCCGGGTAGCGGGTCGTGATCACCGCGAAGGGCAGCGCCCCCAGCCCCCCGGCCCCCAGGCCCTGAATCAGCCGCCCCAGCACGAACACGGACATGGTGGGGGCCAGCCCGCCCACCAGCAGCCCCCCCGCGAACACCGCGAGCGAGAATCCGGCCCCCCACATCAGCCCCCGGCGGTCGCCCAGCACGCCGCCCAGCACGGCCCCGAACAGGCTGGAGAGCAGAAAGGCGCTCGACGCCCAGCCGTACAGGCTCAGGCCCCGCAACTCGTCCGCCACGCGCGGCAGCACGGTGCCCACCGCCATCGACTCGAAGGCCACGACGAGCACGGTCAGCAGCAGTCCGGCCCCCAGGGTGCGGGGCGGGGCGGGCGCGGGGACGGCGGAGACGGCAGACACGGGGCGCATCCTCGCATATCGGGGGCGGGGGCAGGCACGCGGGGGCCGCCCCCTCGCCTAGACTGCCTGCTGTGGGCAATCCCTTGCTGGAATTCGGCATCCTGGTGCTGCTGCTGATCGTGAACGGCTTTTTCTCGGGGTCCGAACTGGGCGTGGTTTCCTCGCGCAAGTCGCGCCTCCAGGCCCGGGCGAGCGCCGGGCACCGGGGGGCGGCGCGGGCACTGGCCCTCGCCGAGCGGCCCGGCGCCTTTCTGGCGACCGTGCAGATCGGGATTACGCTCATCGGCACCATCAGCGCCGTCTTCGCGGGAGGGAGCCTGACCCGCTACCTCGAACCCGCCTTGCGGCCGCTCTTCGGGGAGTCGGCGGGCACGGCGGCGTCGGCGGCGGTCGTGCTGCTGGTGACCTTCCTCTCGCTGGTGCTGGGCGAACTCGCCCCCAAGAACATCGCCCTGCGCGACCCCGAGGGGCTGGCGGCGCGGGTGGCTCCCTTGTTCACAGTGCTCTCGCGGGTGATGCGGCCGGTCGTGTGGCTGCTGGAGGGCACCACGCGCGGCCTGCTGTGGCTGCTGGGGCTGCGCGGCGAGCCGCAGGAAAAGATCACCGAGGAGGATGTCAAGGCGCTCGCCCTGCAAGCCGCCGAAAGTGGCAGCCTGGAGGCGGGCGAAACGGAGCGCATCGACCACGTCCTGCGCTTCAATGACCGCCGGGTCCGCGACCTGATGACCCACCGCGCCGACGTGGTGCTGCTCGCCGCCGGTGCGCCCCTGGCCGAGATCGTCGAGCAGGTCCTCGGGGCGCCGCACGACCGTTACCCCCTCACCGACGCGGCGGGCGAGGTGATCGGGCAGGTGCGGGTGGTGGACGTGCTGCGGGCGTCGCGCACGGGCGAGTCGCTTGTGGACCTGATGCAGCCCGTGCTGTTCGTGCCCGAAACCGCCTGGGCCGAGGACGCGCTCTCGCGCCTGACCGAAGGCGGGCACCAGCGGCTCGCCGTTGTAGTGGACGAGTACGGCCTCTTTTCCGGGCTGCTGACCGCCACCGACCTCCTCACCGAGTTGGCGGGGGTGGACGCCCCCGGCGCGGAGGAGATGATCGTGCGGCGGGGGGACGGCTCCTTTCTGGTGGACGGCGGCGTGCCCATGCACGACCTGCGGGCCACCCTGCCGCTCCCCCGCCAGGACCCGGAGGAGTTCAGCACCCTGGCGGGCTACGTGCTGGAAGCATTGGGCGAGTTCCCGCAGGTGGGGGCACAGGTCGAGGTGGGCGGCTGGACCCTGGAGGTCGTGGACCTCGACGGTCCCCGCCTCGACCGGGTGCTGATCGTGCCGCCACCGGACGTGATCCTGACCACTTCCCACTCGCCCGAGGAAGCGTGACGGCGGGGGCCGGGGAGATTGACGCCAATCTCCCCGGCCCCTCACAGCCCCCTACTCGGCGTGAATTTCCACCTCGTACTCGCAGGGGTTGACGGTGCAGTCCGGCATGTGAACTTCCAAGTTGTAGCGGCCGGTGCGCGTGACATGCAAACCCACCACGGGCTCGTCGTCGTCGGCCGTGTCCGAGGACAGGGTCGTGCCCGCCGTGGTCTTCAACTTCAGGTCGAGGTCGTAGCAGTCGCTGTCGCACGTTCCCAGGAAGTAATAGGTGTACCCGGCGTAGAGCGTCACCGTATGGGTGCGGTAGTAGCCGTCGCGCAGGTTGCCCCGCAGCGTTTCCAGATAGGTGTGGTCGCGGGCCAGGGCGGCCGTGGCGGCCAGGGCCAGCAGCAGGCTGAGGGGCTTGCGGTGGGCGAACAGCGGGCGCAGCGACAGGGTCATGGGTCGGCCTTTCTGAAGCGAGGGGGCTGAAGAGGCGCGGCAGACACGGCGGGCCAGCAGCAGCGGACACTCCTTTCCGGGGTCCGGAGGGTGACCGTGGCCGCCTGCCCCCTTCCTGAACCCTGTGGCGAAAGGGTGACGCACGGGGCGTCAACGGACCGTCAATGGGCGGGGCGGCACGGCCACGCTCCAACTGGAAGCACCCAGCAGAAAGCGGACCACCCCGTGGGGCAGTCCGCCGTCTGATCCTGCGTCGTTGGTGGGCGGTGAGGGATTTGAACCCCCGACCCGTCGCGTGTAAAGCGAAAGCTCTACCACTGAGCTAACCGCCCCCCCAAGCTGCCGCATGCTAGGGCGGACCGGGGCAGGGGGTCAAGCCGCCCCTCCTACAGGCCGCGCCGGCGGTCAGCTCGGGTCGGGCGGAAACTGCACCCCGCCCAGGCGCAGGTTGAGGTCGGCGGCGAGCGCCAGCACGCGCCCGTCGCTCGCCGCCGGGCCGGTCAGCAGCACGCCGGTCGGGGCGCCCTCGTGCAGCCCGGTCGGCACCGTCACGCTGGGATAGCCTGCCTTGGCGCCCACCGAGTAACCGCGCAGCCCCGGCCACAGCAGGGCGTCGAAGCCGTCCGCGAACAGGGGATCGAGGCCCCGCGTCCGCGAGAGTTCGAGGTCGCGTGCCCGCGCCTCCCGGTAGGCCCGCTCCGAGAGGTCGCCGCGCGTGCCCTCGGCGGCGTGCAGCAGCGTCTGCCCGTAGCGCTGGAAGCGTTCGGGGTCCTCGTCGTTTCCGGCGATGACTTCCGCGAGGCTGCGGGGGCCGTCCTGCACCCCGGCGAGGTAGGCATTGAGGTCGTGCTTGAACTCGTAGACGAGCACCTCCAGCCGCCAGCCGCTCAGGTCGGCGGCGCTGGGAAGCGTCACGTCGCGCAGGGTGGCCCCGGTCCCTTGCAGCACGGCCTCGGCGCGGACAAGGGCCGCCGTCTCTGCCGGGGAGAGGGGGCCGCCAGGGGGCTCGCGCATCACGCCGATCTGGGCACCCGCGAGCGCCCCCTCGGGCAGGGCCAACCCCGGCACCGGGAAGCGGCGGCTGGCCTCGTCCGCCTCGTGGGGACCGGCCATCACCCCGGCGAGCAGGGCCGCGTCGCGCACCGAGCGGGTGATCGGCCCGGCGGTGTCCTGGCTGTGGGAGATGGGCACCACGCCCGTGCGCGGAATCAGGCCCACGGTGGGCTTGAGCCCGATCACGCCGCTCTGCTGCGCCGGGCTGAGAATCGAGCCGCTCGTCTCGGTGCCGATCGCCGCCACGCACAGCCGCGCCGCGACCGCCACGCCGCTCCCGCTCGACGACCCGCCCGTGTCAATGCCCTCGCCCCAGGGATTCACCGTCTGGCCGCCCGCCCCGGAGTAGCCGTTCGTCATCCCCAGCGTCATGAAATTGGCCCACTCGGTCAGGTTGGCCTTGCCCAGGATCACCGCGCCCGCCGCCCGCAGCCGGGCCACCAGCGGCGCGTCCTGCCGGGGCACGTGCCGGGTCATCAGCAGGCTTCCGGCGGTCGTGGGCAACCCCGCCACGTCGATGTTGTCCTTGATCAGAAGGGGGAGGCCGTGCAGCGGGCCGCGCCGCTCGGGGGGCAGGGCGTCGAGGCGCTCGGCGTCGGCCTCGGCCGCCTCGTTGACCGTGATGACGGCCCGCAGGCGGGGGTTGTGCGCCCGTAGCCGGGCGAGGTAGGTGCGGGTCACTTCCAGCGCGGTGAGGTCGCCCCGGCGCGTGGCGGCGCTGAGGGCGGCGGCGTCGAGGTCGAGCACCGGATCAGGCATCAGGGGAAGCACCCCGGCAGTGTAGCCCCACCGAACGGCCCACCGGGGCGGGCCGGGCACGCTAGCCTGCCTTCCATGAACGGGTCAGGAACAGCTCCGGCGGGCACGCGGCCCTCTCCCGTGGTGGCCTTTCAGGGGAATCCGGGGGCTTACGGGGAAATCGCTGCCCTGCACGCGCTGGGGAGCGCCGGGATTTCCCACACGGGCGTGGGCACGCGCGGCTTTCCCACCTTCCACGAGGTCGCGGCGGCGGTGGAGGGCGGCGGGGCCGACTACGGGGTCCTCCCGGTCGAGAACAGCCTGATGGGGGCGATTCACCAGACCACCGACCTGCTCGCGGAAACCGACCTGCACGTTGCGGGCGAGGTCGTCGTGCGCGTCAGTCACTGCCTGATGGCGTTGCCGGGTGTGCGGTTGGAAGACATCCGCCGGGTCGTGTCGCAGCAGCCCGCACTCGACCAGTGCACCGGGCTGATTCGCCAGCACGGGTGGCAGCCCGTCGCCGCGCACGACACCGCTGGAAGTGCCCAGGACCTCGCCGCGCGGGGCGCGAGGGACGAGGCTGCCATCGCCTCCGCCCGCGCCGCCGAACTGTATGGCCTGCACATCCTGGCCCGCGAGATCGAGGACGAGCCTTTCAACTTCACCCGCTTCCTGCTGCTCTCGCGCCATGAACCCGAGCCCTCGGACGCGCCGCACAAGACCAGCCTCGTCTTCGCGGTGCGCCACACCCCCGGCTTTCTGGTCGAGACGCTGAACGAGTTGCGAGGTCTGAACCTCTCGCGCATCGAGTCCAGGCCCCGCCGCGACCGGGCCTGGAGCTACCTGATCTACGTGGATATCGAGGGCTCGGCCCACGACCCGCAGGTGGCGCAGGGGTTGGCCGGAGTGCTGAGGAAAGCGAGCTACGCGAAGATCATCGGGAGCTATCCGAGGGCGGCGGAGACGGTGGGCTGAGGCGGAGCCCCGCCAGCGCCCCTGGCTGCGGGTTGCGCCGGAGTGGTTCATAGGAGCTGAACGGGCCACAGGCCATACCCGCCGTTCCGGCCGCATGTCTGGCGGAGCTGTGCCAGCATCGGCCCATGTCCCTGGCCCGCCTACTTCTGTCCCCACCCGCCTGCCGTGACCCGGAGGCGCTGCGGGCGGCGGTCGCGGGTCGCCCGGTCCTCGTGACGGGGGCGTCGTCGGGCATCGGGGCGGCGGCGGCGCGGCAACTGGGGGCGGCGGGGGCCGAGGTGCTGCTGCTCGCGCGGCGGGCGGGGCGACTGGGAGAGGTCGCGGCGGGCATCCGCGCAGAAAGGGGCCGGGCGCACATCTACCCCGCCGACCTGGCCGACCCCGAGGCGGTGAAGGCGGTCGCCGCGCAAATCGGGGCCGACCACCCGGACCTCTGGGCGGTGGTCAGCAACGCGGGGAAATCGGTGCGGCGTTCGGCGCTGGAGGGAGCGGTGCGGGACGATCTGGGGCGGCTGCTGGCGGTCAATTTCAGCGGCCCGGCGGCCCTGCTGCTCGCGCTGCTGCCGGGGATGGTGCGGTGGGGCGGCGTGATCGTGAACGTCTCCAGCGTCTCGGCGCGGCATGTGGGGGCGCCGCGCTGGGGGGCGTATCAGGGCAGCAAGGCGGGCTTCGACCTGTGGCTGCACGCCCTGGGAGCTGAGGTCCGGGGCCAGGGCGTGCGGATCGCCAGCGTGTACCTGCCCCTCGTGCGGACGCCCATGATCGCCCCCACCCGCGCCTACCGCGTCCTGCCTGCCCTGAGCGCGGACGAGGCCGCCCACGCCGCGTTGCTGCCGCTGGTGCGCCCGGTCGTCCGGGTGGCCCCGTGGTGGCTGCGCCCGGTGGAGGTCGCGGGCCTCCTCGCGCCGGGGCTGCTGGCGAGGGGGCTGGCCCGGTTGGAGGACACCGAGCGGCGCTGGGGTCGGCGGTGAGGGCAGGCTGGCGAGCGGTGCGGCGCAGCGGGGTCCTCTCCCCGGCGCCTGCATCCGCTCTGGCGAGGTTGTTGACAACCCTGAGCCGCGAGGGACCGGGCCTGTACGCACTCGCCGCGTGGTGGGCGGGCCGGGAGCCGGAGCGCGTGGCGCTGGTGGACAGGGGCGGCCCCGTGACTTTCGGGGAACTGCGCGAGCGGGCCGACCGGGTGACGGCAGCCCTGGTTCCCCACCTCCGCCCCGGTCAGACGGTCGGGCTGCGGGCCGGGCAGAGTGCGGACGCCGTGGCGGCGCTGCTGGGAGCGCTGCGGCTGGGGCTGCGGGTGGTTCTCCTGAATCCGGCGCAGTCGGAGGTCGCGCTCGGGGCACTGGTGCGGGCACAGAACATGCGGGCGCTGCTGGTGGACGCCCCGCTTGCAAAGGGCGGGTCCAGCGAGGTGCCCGTGTGGGGCCTGGACGATCTGCAAGACGCACCCCCAGCCCGCACAAGGCCCCCACCCCACATGGGTCGCCCGGTCCTGCTGACCTCCGGCACGACGGGCGAGGCGCAAGTCGTGCGGCGCTCGTGGTCGCCGGAGGCGGCGCTGGCGAGCGCGGGGGCGCTGCTGGAGGCGCTGGACCTGCGGGCAGGAGCGCCCACCCTGCTGCCACTGCCCCTCTTCCACGGGCACGGGCTGGCGGCTCTGGCGGTGGGGCTGGGGATGGGTGCCCCCGTTCACCTCGCGGCGGGGCGGGGTGCCCGCGAGCTGTGGGCCATGCTGGAGCGCGAGCGCATCGAGGTGCTGGTGCTCGTGCCTACTGTCCTGCACCGCCTTCTGGCGGAGATGGGCGGGACAGCACCGGTCCTCCGCACCATCGTGTGTGGCTCGGCGCCGCTGGACCCGGCGCTGGCGGTGCGGACGCGGGAGCGGCTGGGCGACGTGCTGTTCAACCTCTACGGCTCCACCGAGGCGGGCCTGATCTCGCTCGCCACCCCCGCCGATTTGAGCGCGGCGCCGGGCACGGTGGGCCGCCCCCTCCCCGGCGTGCGGGTGCGGCTGGAGGGGGACCGGGGCGAGGTCGTGGTGGGGCGTGACCGGGCCACCGGGGACCTGGGAAGATGGGATCAGGCGGGCTGCCTCTTCGTGACCGGACGGGCCGACGACCTCATGCTGATCGGCGGCGAGAACGTCTTCCCGGCGGAGGTGGAAGCCCAGATCGCCGCGCTGCCCGGCGTGCGCGAGTGTGCCGTATGTCCGGTGCCCAGCGCCGAATACGGCCAGGCCCTCCACGCCTTCGTGGTACCGGGGCCGGACGCGCCCGCCGACCCCGAGTGGCACGCCGCCCTGCGCGAGTCCCTGCCCCGCCGCCTGCGCCCGCTGACCTTCACCCGCCTGCCCGAACTGCCGCGCACTCCCAGCGGCAAGGTGCAGCGGTGGCGATTGCAAGAGCCCGCCAAGTCGGGCTGAGCCGGACCTGTCCATTCCACTCCAGTTCACCCTGGAGTCCCCGCGCTATCCTCTTCCCCGTCGTGCCCCTTTGAGCACGGCCATCCAGAGCGCCCGAGGGCTTTTCCCACCCGGTGACGGCGCGGCAACTGGCCCCCATCACGGCCACGGTGCTCCACGGGAAAGCTTCCGCCCGGCCGCCGACGATGGCGCAGCGGGAGCAGGGTGGCCCCAGAGTTGGCGCTGTTTTGACGTATTCGAGAGAGAACAGGCTGCTGCCAGAGGCGCCGCCTGTGTCACCGAGGTGAGGGGATGGCAGATACACAGGGCATTCACGCGCACGCGCGGGAACGAATTCTGGTGCTGGACGGCGCCTGGGGCACCATGCTCCAGCGGGCGGAGCTGACGGAGGGCGACTTTCGCTGGCCGGAAGCGGACCCCCTGCGGATGTACCGGGGCAACTTCGACCTGCTGCAACTCACCCGGCCCGACGTGATTCGGGATGTTCACCGCGCGTACTTCGAGGCGGGCGCGGACATCGCCTCCACGAACACCTTCAACTCCACGTCGATTTCACAGGCCGACTACGGCACCGAACATCTGGTACGTGCCATGAACGAGGTGGGCGCCCGGCTCGCCCGCGAGGTCGCCGACGAGTTCACGGCCCACGACGGTCGCCCCCGTTGGGTCGCCGGGTCGGTCGGCCCCACCAACCGCACGGCCACCCTCTCCCCCGACGTGGAGCGGCCCGAGTTCCGCAACATCACCTTCGACGATCTGGTCGCCGCGTACACGGAACAGGTGGAGGGGCTGTTGGCGGGCGGCGCGGACCTCATCCTGATCGAGACCGTCTTCGACACCCTGAACGCGAAGGCGGCCCTCTTCGCGTGCGAGGAGGTGTTCGCCAGGGCTGGAAAGACCTTCCCCATCATGCTGTCGGGGACGATCACGGACGCTTCCGGGCGCACGCTCAGCGGGCAGACGCCGGAAGCGTTCGCGGTCAGCACCGAGCACGCGAACCTCTTCAGCCTGGGGCTGAACTGTGCGCTGGGCGCGGACCTCCTGCGGCCCCACCTGCGGGCCATCGCGGCGAACACGGAAGCACTCGTCTCCGTCCACCCCAACGCGGGATTGCCCAACGCCTTCGGGGAGTACGACGAGACGCCCGAGCACACGGCCTCCGTGCTGCGTTCCTTCGCGGAAGAGGGGCTGGTCAACATCGTGGGCGGGTGCTGCGGGACGACACCGGGGCACATTCGCGCGATGGTGGAGGCTGTCTCCGGTCTGCCTCCCCGCACCGCCCCAAAGCTCCCGCCTTACCTTCGCCTGAGCGGGCTGGAAGCGTTCACCGTCACCCCCGAGACCAATTTCGTGAACGTGGGCGAGCGGACGAACGTGACGGGGAGCCCCAAGTTCGCCAAGGCGATTCTCGCGGGCGACTACGACGCGGGCCTCAAGATCGCGCGGCAGCAGGTCCAGAACGGAGCGCAGCTCGTGGATGTAAATTTCGACGAGGGGATGCTCGACGGCGAGGCGGCGATGGTGAAGTTCGTCAACCTCCTCGCGGGCGAGCCGGACATTTCCCGCGTGCCGCTGATGCTCGATTCCTCGCGCTGGGAGGTGTTGGAGGCGGGCCTCAAGCGCGTGCAGGGCAAGGCGGTCGTGAACTCGATCAGCCTCAAGGACGGGCCGGAGAAGTTTCTGGAACGCGCCCGGCTGCTGCGCCGGTACGGGGCCGCCGCCGTCGTCATGGCCTTCGACGAGGAGGGGCAGGCGGACAACCTGGAGCGGCGTGTCGAGATCACCTCCCGCGCCTACAGGCTGCTGACCGAGGAGGCGGGCTTCCCCCCGCAGGACATCATCTTCGACCCCAACGTGCTGACGGTGGCGACGGGGCTGGAGGAGCACGACCGTTACGCGCTGGACTTCATCGAGGCGACGCGCTGGATCAAGGCGAACCTGCCGGGGGCGCTCGTGTCGGGCGGCATCTCCAACGTGTCCTTTTCCTTCCGGGGCAACAACCACGTCCGGGAGGCGATGCACGCCGTCTTCCTGTACCACGGGGTCCGGGCGGGCCTCGACATGGGCATCGTGAACGCCGGGATGCTCGCCGTGTACGACGACATCGAGCCGGAATTGCGTGAGGCGGTGGAGGACGTGATTCTGGCGCGGAGGCCGGACGCGACCGAGCGGCTGATTCAGCTTGCCGAGAGCTACAAGGACGTGAAGCGCGAGGCCACAGCCCAGAGCGCCTGGCGCGAACTCCCGGTCGCTGAGCGGCTGAAACACGCCCTCGTCCAGGGCATGACCGACCACGTGACGGAGGACGCCGAGGAGGCTTACCGTCTGCTCGGCTCCCCCCTCGCCGTGATCGAGGGGCCGCTGATGGACGGCATGAACGTGGTGGGCGACCTCTTCGGGGCCGGGAAGATGTTCCTGCCGCAGGTGGTCAAGTCCGCCCGCGTGATGAAACGCGCCGTCGCCCACCTCACCCCGTATCTGGAGGCCGAGCAGACCGGGAGCAGCGGCAAGGGCAAGGTCCTCCTCGCCACCGTGAAGGGCGACGTTCACGACATCGGCAAGAACATCGTGGGGGTGGTGCTCGCCTGCAACGGGTATCAGGTGACCGACCTCGGCGTGATGGTGCCCACCGAGAAGATTCTGGACACGGCGCGGGAGCTGGGGGCGGACGTGATCGGGCTGAGCGGCCTGATCACCCCCAGCCTCGACGAGATGGTGAATGTGGCGCGGGAGATGACGCGGCGGGGGCTGAAGACGCCGCTCCTGATCGGCGGGGCGACGACCAGCCGCGCCCACACGGCGGTCAAGATCGACCCGGCCTACGACGGCACGGTCGTCCACGTCCTCGACGCCAGCCGCGCGGTCGGCGTGGTGGGCGACCTGCTGAGCGACCCGAGCGCCGTGCAAGAGCGCACCCGCGCCGAGTACGAGGCCTTGCGCGAACGGCACGGGGAGCGGCAGGTGCGGCTGATCCCTCTGAACGAGGCGCACGAGCGTGCCCCCCGCCTCTCCCCCGCCGCCGTCCCCACGCCGCACGTCCTGGGGCGGACGGTCATCGAACAGCCCATCGCGGAACTCCTCGACTACATCGACTGGACGCCTTTTTTCATCGCCTGGGAGATGAAGGGCATCTACCCGAACATCCTCACCGACCCCCTGCGCGGCGTGGAGGCACGGGGGCTCTTTGACGATGCGCAGGCGCTTTTGAAGCGGGTCATGGAGGAAGGGTTGATGACGGCCCGCGGCGTCATTGGCCTCTGGCCCGCCCACCGTCAGGGGGACGACATCGTGGTGGAGACGCCGGGACGTCCAACAGGGGGGCGCCGCCAGGGCTCGACCTCTCGACCCCTGGACCTCTCGACCACCACCCTCCACACCCTGCGCCAGCAGCGCGACCAGGCGACGCCGAACACGGCGCTGGCCGACTTCGTGGCGCTCAGAGGCGACCACATCGGCGCCTTCGCGGTCGCCATCCACGGAGCCGAAGAACTCGCCCGCGACTACGAGAGGCAACACGACGATTACATGAGCATCCTGACCAAGGCGGTCGCGGACCGGCTGGCCGAGGCGTTCGCCGAGAAGCTGCACCGCGACGTGCGGACCCATTACTGGGGCTACGCGCCCGAGGAGACGCTGAGCAACGACGACCTCATCCGGGAGCGCTACGTCGGCATCCGCCCCGCGCCGGGCTACCCCGCCCAGCCCGACCACACCGAGAAGCGGACCATCTTCGGCCTCCTGAACGCTGAGGAAATCGGCCTCTCGCTCACCGAGTCCTGCGCCATGTCCCCCGCCGCCGCCGTCTCCGGCCTGTACTTCGCCCACCCCGAGGCGCGGTACTTCGCCGTGGGCCGCATCGGGCGCGACCAGGTGGGGGACTACGCGGGGCGCAAGGGCTGGACGGTCGAGGAGGCGGAGCGGTGGTTGGGACCGATTCTGGCGTATGACGCGGGGAAGTCGAGAAGTCGAGAGGTCGAGAAGTCGAGCGAGACCCCCTCTCGACCGCTCGACGCCTTGACCCCTCGACCCTCTGCCGGAGGCGTGCAATGACCCCCTCCCCCACCCGCATCTCCATCGAACTCGTGCCGCGCTCGCGCAGCGGCCTGCGGGCCGAGCTGGAGGCGGTCGCGCAGCATCTCCGGGGCGTGGACACCGTCAACGTGGTGGACCTGGCCCGCTACTCGACCCGTTCCTGGCAGGGATGCGCCCTGGCCCGGCCCCGTTACCGGGCCATTCCGCATATCCGCGCCGTGGACCTCGACCCGGACGGCCCGCTGGCGATGGCGGACACTCTCGCCGAACAAGGCATCGACGAGGTGCTGATCGTCACCGGGGACGCTCCCGCCGACATGAGTGCCCGCGTGTATGACATGGACGCGGTGCGGGCGATTCGGCGCTTTCGGCGCGAACTGCCGCACGTGCGGGTCTACGCGGGCCTGGACCCCTACCGCCAGAGCCTCGCCCGCGAGCGCGACTACCTGGAGCGCAAGCTGGAGGCGGGCGCCTGTGGCTTTTTCACCCAGCCCTTTTTCGACCTGCGCCTGATGGCGGCCTACGCCGACCTGATCCCTGGGGACGCCGAGGTCTGGTGGGGCGCGACCAGCGTGTTGACCACGTCCTCGCTCGGCTACTGGCGGGCACGCAACCACGCCGTCTTTCCCCGCACCTTCGAGCCGACGCTGGAGTGGAACCGCGCCTTTGCCGCCGACCTGCTCGCCTTCGCACGGGAGCGGGGCCAGCACGCCTATTTCATGCCGGTCAAGGCGGACGCGCGGGCGTATCTGGAAGGGATCGTGTAGAGCGGCCAGCTTCCAGTGACCAGCAAGAAAGGGCCTCTGCTTGAGCGGAGGCCCTTGTGCCGACTGCCGGAAGCTGGCGACTAGCTGTTGTCCACCACCACCGTGAAGCTCCGCGTCGCCTTGCCCCCGGCGGGCACGTCCACCCGCAGCTCGGCGCGGGCCTGGTTCTGGCGGGCGGGCGCGGAGTCGATCACGATGCGGCGGCCGCCCACGATCTCGGTGACCTCGGCCCGCACGGCCCGGTCCTTGCTGCTCTCGAAGGTGTAGGTGACCCGGTAGGTCGTCTTGACCGGGTTGCCCTGCGCGTTGCGTTCGCTGCTCACCGTCTGCACCGCCCGCGTATAGCGCACGTCGGGGTCGTTGCCCAGGCTGAACTCGATCTGGGCACCCTGCGCCGTCTCGGGGATGCTGGTCTGGCCCACCAGGCGGCCTTCCTCGCGCACGGTGATCAATCCGCCGGGCAGGCGCTCGTCGGCCTTGAGGCGGTAGAAGCGGCTCAGCGTGCCCGACGTGTTCTGCGGGGTGAAGTAGGTGTTCAGGCCCGCGTAGCGCTCGAATCCCGTCAGCTTGGGCGTCAGGAAGGGCAGCGTCACCACGCTGTTGGCAGGCAGGGTAAAGGGCGCGGAGAGGGCGTAGCGGTACAGGCCGCGCAGTTCGCCCTGGGAGTTGATGGTGGGGGCCGCTGCCACCGCTCCCGCCGTATCGGCCGCCTCGTTGCGGAACGCGGCCTGGGGAAAGGGCACCGGCTGCCCGCGCACCTCCACGTCCCCGGCGTACAGCTCGGTCGCCTTCACGTCATAGGCGAGGTCGGTGCCGTTGCGGATGTCCGCCAGCGCCGAGAGCTGGGCGCCCTGGTTGCTGGCCCGCAGGGTGTAGCGCGGCGCCCAGGTCACCCCCCGCGTCAGGTACGCCAATGTCCCCGCGCCCGCCTGCGGCAGCGTAAAGGTCAACGTCTGGGTGGGCGACAGCGGATTGACGGGCGGCGCCACATCGAAGCTGAGGTCCTCGTAGCGGGCGGTCAGGTAACGCCCCTGCGCGTCGCGCACCAGCAGGTCCCGCGCCCGGATCAGGGTGACGGGCTGGGTCGACTCGCCCTCACGCTTGAGGAACACCGTCTTTCCCTCCAGTGAGGCCAGCCAGTTCGGCTCCTGCCGCTGCACCGCCGAGGTGAAGGGCAGCCCGTCGAGGTCCAGCGTGCCCGGAATCAGCCCGGCCCAGGCCGCCTCCGGCAGCGTGACCGTGAGCGTAGTGCCCGTCGCCCGCACCGGCTCGCGCACCTCCGCAAAGCTGGGGTAGATGCGGAGGTCCGCCGCCGAGGCCGTGCCGAGTGCTGCCGCAAGTGCCGCTGTCAGAAGCTGTTTCATGAGAGCAGCTTGGCGGGTGGGGGCTGATGAAGTGTGAGAAAGCTGCCACTCGCCAGTCGCCAGCGGCCAGCAAAAAAAGCCCCAGCACAGGCTAGGGCTTTAACGGCTGACCGCTAGAGGATGTCGTCCCGGATGCACGCCTTGAAGTGCCCCGGCCCCACCTCGCGCAGTTCGGGCACGATCTTGGCGCAGTCGTCGATCGCGTAGCGGCACCTCGTCCGGAACACGCAGCCACTGGGCGGATTGATCGGGCTGGGGATGTCGCCTTCCAGAATGATGCGTTGGCGCTTGACGGTGGGGTCAGGCACGGGCGCGGCCGAGAGCAGCGCTTCGGTGTAGGGGTGCTTGGGATTGTTGTTCAGCTCGCGGCTGGGCGCGATTTCCATCACGCGGCCCAGGTACATCACGATGATGCGGTCGCAGATGTACTCCACCACCGCGAGGTCGTGCGCGATGAACAGCACCGTCAGGCCCAGTTCTTCCTGAAGGTCTTGCAGGAGGTTCACGACCTGCGCCTGAATGGATACGTCGAGCGCCGACACCGGCTCGTCCGCCACGATGAAACTTGGGTTCACCGCGAGGGCACGGGCAATGCCGATGCGCTGGCGCTGCCCGCCCGAGAACTCGTGGGGGTAGCGGCGCATGTGCTCGGGGCGCAGCCCCACCTTGGCGAGCAGGTCCGCGATGCGGTCGATGCGGTCGCGGCCGGGGTGCAGGTTGTGAATCTGCATCGCCTCGCCGATGATGTCGGCCACCGTCATGCGTGGGTTGAGCGATGCGAAGGGGTCCTGGAAGATGATCTGCATTTCCCGGCGGTAGTCGCGCATCTGGCCCTTGGAGAGCTTGGTGATGTCGGTCCCGTTGAAGATGACCTGCCCACCCGTTGGCTCAATCAGGCGCAGAATGGCGCGTCCGGCGGTCGTCTTGCCCGACCCCGACTCGCCCACCAGCCCGACCACCTCGCCGCGCCCCAGCTTGAAGGACACGTCGTTGACGGCCTTGACGTTGCCCACCACGCGCGAGAGCAGGCCGCCGCGAATGGGGAAGTACTTCTGGAGGTTGTTGACCTCCAGCAGCGTCTCGGCGGTCTGGGGCGCCGCGACCATGCCGGGCGTCTGGGCGGCCACAGACACGTCGCCGGGGTCGGCGGTAATCACCGTGCGGGTCATGCGTTCACCTCATGCTGGGCCTGCTCGAACTCCTGCCAGCGGATGCAGCGGGCCACGTGGCCGCCGCCCGTATCGAACAGCGGGGGCACCGCCTCGCTGCACGCCTCCACTGCGAACTTGCAGCGCGGCTCGAAGGGGCAGCCGGGGGGCAGGTTGAGGGGATTGGGCACGTTGCCCGGAATCGCCTCCAGGCGCTGCTTGGGCTGGCCGGGCACATGCGCGGCGTCCCCGGCACGCGGAATCGAGTTCAGCAGCCCCATGGTGTAGGGGTGACGCGGCGCCTTGAAAATTTCGACCACGTCGCCCTCTTCCACCACGCGCCCGCCGTACATCACCACGACGCGGTCGGCCATCTCGGCGACCACCCCGAGGTTGTGGGTGATAAACAGGATGCTCATGCCGATTTCCTGCTGGAGCTTGCGCATCAGGTCCAGAATCTGCGCCTGAATGGTCACGTCGAGCGCGGTGGTGGGCTCGTCCGCGATCAGCAGGGCCGGGTTGCACGACAGCGCCATCGCGATCATCACGCGCTGACGCATCCCGCCCGACATCTGGTGGGGGTACTCGTTCACGCGCTTCTCGGGGGCGGGGATGCCCACCAGCCGGAGCATCTCGGTTGCCACCGCCAAGGCCTCGCGCTTGGTCTTGCCCTGGTGCAGCATGACCGCCTCGCCGATCTGATCCCCGATGGTGTACACCGGGTTGAGGCTGGTCATCGGCTCCTGAAAGATCATCGAGATGTCGTTGCCGCGAATCCGGCGCATCTCGGCTTCCGGCAGGTGCACGATGTCCTTTTGCACGCCGTCTTTGCCGGTGAACAGAATCTCGCCGTCCACGATCTGGCCGGGCGGCATCGGAATCAGGCGCATGATCGAGAGGCTGGTCACGCTCTTGCCCGAGCCGGACTCCCCCACCACCGCGAGCGTCTCGCCCTTTTTGATGTGGAAAGTCACCCCATCCACACTCTTCACCACACCGTCATCGGTGTTGAAGTACGTCTTGAGGCCATTGACGGCCAGCAGAACCTCACCCTGATGGGTCATCTTTCCTCCATCTCCTGCGCCACGTTGCGGAACACGCCCGTCATCATACAGGCATCACGGGGGGATGAGTTGCGCCGCCCCGCGTGCGTGGGGCGGCGCTGTCAGAAAGCTTACGAAGCCGGACCGCTCATGACCGCTTGCGCGGGTCGAAGGCGTCGCGCAGGCCGTCGCCCAGAAGCTGGAAGGCCATCACCGTGAACACGATGAAGAAGCCGGGAATCAGCGTCCAAGGCCGCTGGGTGAAGCTGGAAAAGCCGCCTTCCTGCGCCTGGGTCAGCAGACTGCCCCACGACACGTACGGCTCGACCGCCCCGATGCCCAGGAAGCTCAGGCCCGATTCAGTCAGGATCGCGCCCGGAATCCCCAGACTCAGACTCACGATCACATAAGTAGTCATGGTGGGCAGCATGTGCCGCCACATGATGCGGCCGTTGCCCGCGCCGAGCGCCTGCGCCGCCGACACGAAGTCCAGTTCCCGCACGCTGAGCAGTTGTCCACGGGTCACACGGGCCAGGCCGCCCCAGCCGATAAATGCCACCAGGCCCAGAATCATGTACAGCGCGAAGATCGGGTTGATGTCCTGGGGAAACACCGAACGCAGCAAAATCAGCAGGAAAAGGGTCGGGATGCTGGCCAGCACCTCGACCAGACGCATGATGATGGTATCAACCACACCCCCGAAGAAAGCGGCCATCGCGCCCATCAGCAGGCCGATGATCGTGGAGATCAGGACCGCCCCCACACCGATGGTCAGCGAGATCTGCGAGGCATACATAATGCGGGTAAAGAGATCACGGCCCAACCCCTCGCCACCCATCAGGTACACGTTGCAGTCCGGATTCTCCTGCCCGGTGCCGAACAGGTGGATGTTGCCCGGAATCAGCCCCAGCAGACGGTACTCGTCGCCGCGTACGCCGAAGTAGATCGGGCAACGCGTGTCGGTGGGCTGGTACTCGTTAACGAAGGTTTCGAGGTTGAGCTGCTGCGCGTACTGGTATACGAAGGGCCGGGTAAAGGCTCCCGTTTCCGGATCGCGGAAGTGGACCGGCGTGGGCGGGTGGAAACGGGTGATGTTGGTGGTCGAGTAGCTCGACAGCCCATCTGGTGCAAGGAAGGGTGCGAAGATCGCCATCAGGTACAGCAGGATCAGGAACGTCCCGCCGACCTGGGCGAGGCGGTTTTTGCGGAACTGTGCCCAGGCGACCGAGAGCTGGGATTGGCCCTTGGTGCGGGGAGCCTTGGTGGTAGGAGAAGTCGTGGTCATGTCAGAAGACTCCTCAGGCTACCTTCACGCGCGGATCAACCACGGCGAGGAGCAGGTCGCTGATCGCGTTCCCGATCACCAGCAGGATGGTCGTAATAACCGTGAATCCGGCAATCAGGTACAGGTCCTGGGTGTTGATGGCGGTCAGTAGCATGGGCGTGACGCCGGGATAGGCGAACACCACCTCCATGAATCCGGCTCCGCTAATCGCTGCTGGGAGCAATCCACCGATGTTCGCCACGATGGGCAGGATGCCGTTACGGAAAGTATGTTTCCAGATCACGCTGCGCTCGCCCACGCCCTTGGCCCGCGCCGTCCGCACGTAGTCCGAGCGCATGACTTCCAGCATCTGCCCCCGAATCACACGCGTCAGCCCCGCCGCATCCGACACGGCCAGCACCACCGCCGGAATAATCAGGTGCTTGGCGACATCCCAGACCCGGCCAAGCGTGGAGAGTTGCTCATAGCTGTTGCTCGTCATCCCACCGATAGGAATATCTAGCCCAGTTGCGTCCCGCGCCAGCAAGATGAAGTAGATGACGATCAGGGCGAGGAAAAAGCTCGGGAAACCCAGCAAGAAATACAGCACCACGTTGATGGACTTGTCGCCGAGCGAGTTCTGGCGCACCGCACCATACACCCCGATGGGGATGGCAATCGCGTAGAAGAGCAAGGTGCTGAGCAGTACCAGCCACAGCGAGTTCTTGATGCGCGGCCAGACCACATCCAATACCGGCTGCTGATACTGGAACGACAGCCCAAAGTCGCCCTGGAACATGTTGCCCATCCAGCGGAAGTACTGCTCCCACACAGGACGGTCAAGGCCGAAGTTGCGCGAGAGAATCTCAAGCTGCTCGGGACTGATGTTGGGGTTGAGGCGGGCCGGGGTCAGGAAGTCGCCGGGAGCAAGCTGAATCACGAAAAAGATCAGCACGCTGGCGAGAAGGAGCGTCGGGATGGACTGAACCAGCCGCCGCAGGAGAAATGGAATCATGGAGCGCTCCTGAGAGTTCACGCGAGTGGGGGGCAGCCCGCGTGTGCGAGCTACCCCCCGTGTACGTGCGGGCGGGAGGTTACTTGATGAAGGTCAGCGCGAGGTCGCGGCTGCCGTAGTAGGCGTCCATCATGGTGCGGGGGTACTCACCACCGAGACGCTCGTTAAAGGTCACGTGGTAGTTGCCGCCGACCAAGTAGATCACGGGCTGCAGCTCGCCTTCGGCCTTCATGATCTGCCCACCGATGGCGCGGCGCCTGGCGTCGTCGAGCGTCGCGTCGCCCTGGTAGTACAGCTTGGTCATCAGGGTTTCCTGCGAGGTCAGGCAGGTCCCCTTGGAGTTGTTGTTGTAGCTGTGGAGGTTACCGCCGCAGGGCGTTACGTTGGACCCGAAGGACCACACGTTGCTGCCGCCCGACAGGCCCAGCAGGATCGCGTCGAAGGGCCGATTCTCGCCCTTGGAGGTGAGCTGGTTGACGAGGTTGTTGAAGTCGATGGGGGTGAAGTTGACCTTCACGCCGACCTTCTTGGCCTCGTCGGCAAAGATGCGGCCGAGCTGCTCGCGCACCGTGTTACCCGCGTTGGTGGAGAGGTTGAACTCCAGCACCTTGCCGCTGTTGTCGACCAGGTAGCCCTGGGCGTTCTTCTTGGTGAAGCCCATCTGGCGCAGCAGGTTGCTGGCCGCCTGGAGGTTATAAGGGTACTTGGGAGCGCTCGCGCCCGCCGCGATCTGCTGGCGGAAGATGGGGTAGACGCTGTAGTACGTCTCGGTGCCCAGACCACCCAGCGCGAGGTCGACCATCGCCTTGCGGTTGGCGATGTGGCTCATGGCGCGGCGGAAGCGCACGTCACGGAAGAGCTTCTGCTTGAAGGGATCGCCCGCCTTGTTCCAGTTGAAGGTGATCCACTGGCTCGTCGCCTGGGGGCTGACGTTGGGGATCAGCGTGGCCTTCAGGCGGCCAGCGTCCATCGCGCGCTTGATCTGCGCGAGGTCGTCGGCGTTGCGAACCGCGACGCTGTCAATCTGACCGGCGAGATAGGCGGCGAGCGCCGCGTTGGCGTCACCGACAATGCGGTAGGAGGCGCTGGCCAGATAGGGCAGCGCGTTGCCACGGCTGTCCTTGTTCCACTCGCCCCAGCGCTCGTTGCGCTCCAGCACCGCACGCTCACCGGCGCGGTAGCTGCCCAGGGTCCACATACCAGGGGACACGATCTGGTTGGGGTTGGTGCCCAGCGTCCACATCTTCTTGATCGCCTCGGCGCCGCCTTCACGGTAGGCCTTGCCGAACACGTGATCAGGCCAGGGGGTAAAGCTCATGCGCTCGTAGGCACCGGAGCTGACCTGCGGGAAGTCGAACTGCACGGTGTAGTTGTCGATCTTCTTGATGGTGATGGGCTTGCCTGCCAGACGGAAAGAGTCGTAGCTGTTGCTGCCGACCTTGTCGTCCATGTGGATGCGCATCGTGGTCACGAAGTCGTCGGCCGTGATGGGCTGGCCGTCGCTGAACTTCATCCCTTCACGGATCTTCACGACGAAACGCTTGCCGTTGTTGCTGACGGTGGGCTTGCCGTCCGCCATATAGGGAATGAACTCGTCGTTGCGGGGGTCCTGAGCGAACAGACCGGTCCCCGCCGCGATCAGCGTAGGAATGGAGTCCGCTTCCGCGCTGGTGAAGGGGTTGAAGGTCTTGTAATCCGACAGGGAGTAGTAACGGTACTCGCCACCGCGCTTGTTGGCGGTGTTCTGCTCGGCCGTCCAGGCGGCGGGCCAGACGAAGGGAGCAGCGAAGGCGGCAGAACCGACGGTCATGGCGAGCGCGACAAACAGGGCTTTCTTCATGCGGTGCCTCCTGAAGGGAGCTACTTCTGGAAATCTGGTACGTGAACCCCATCTGGCGATGCACCAGATGAGCCGTTCGACCTAAGCCATTTGAGGGATTCCAGCGCGGTCACTCTAGCGACAAGGTTTGCTCAAGGTCAAGCCCCAGGCGTACAACGATGAATGTCCAATCACAGGCTATTCACAGCAGGGTCAGCGATTGTCGCAGAGTGAACTTTTCGTCTGGGAGGCCCAATTCGGCGCCGCAACGGGGAGGACCACCTCTCGGCGCTGTTCGCACCTTGCCCACAAGCTGAATAGAAAGAGCCGCCTATGCACTCAGGCGGCTCATCTTCAGGGGAAATGCGGGTCAGCGAGAGACGACGTTGATGAGGAGGGCGAGCAGCATGAAGAGGCCGCCCAGGACACTTGTCACCCGGATGAGGCCCCCCTCGACGCCGCGCCCACCCAGCAGTGAGCCGCCCGACGCCATGCTGGCCGAAAGACCCGCCTGCTTGGGGACCTGAAGGAGAACGAAAAAGACCAGCCCCACACAGACCAGGGCAAACAGGATGATGAAGAGGGTCAGGATCATGGGTGGACCTCGGAGAGAAACGGCTGCCGGGGCATCGCGGAAAACAGCCAGATGGTGCCGATGAGGGGACTCGAACCCCTACGGTTGCCCGCTCGATTTTGAGTCGAGTGCGTCTACCAATTCCGCCACATCGGCCTGCGGCCCGGAACGTGGGCCAGCCGGGATGCTAGCGCGTGGCGGCGCCGGGGCGCAATCCCAGCCGGAAGCCCAGGTCCCGCCGGAGCTGCGCCCCCGCAAACTCCACCCGGTCCGCCAGGGCGTAGGCGTGGCCCAGCGCGGCCTCCAGGGTGGGGGCCGTCGCGGTGACCGCCAGCACGCGGCCGCCCGCGCTGACCAGCCCGCCGTCCCGCAGGGCCGTGCCCGCGTGGTAGATCACCTGGCCGGGGCCGGGGTCGGGCAGGCGCAGGGGAATGCCCAGCTGCGGTTCGGCCGGGTAACCGGGGGCCGCCAGAATCACGACCGCGCTGGCCCCGTCCCGGAAGTGCACCTGCGTAGGGTCCAATTGTCCCCGCGCCGCGTCCAGGGCGTGCCGGGCGAAGTCGGAGGCCAGGAGGGGCAGCACCGCCTCGGCCTCGGGGTCGCCGAAGCGGGCGTTGAACTCGACCACGCGCGGCCCCCCCGGCGTCAGCATCAGCCCGGCGTACAGCACGCCGCAGAAGGGCAGGTCCTCGGCCCGCAAGCCCGCGAGCGTCCGCTCCACGATCTCTCGCCGGATGAAGTCGAGGTCTGCTTCCCCCAGCGGGAAGGGACAGATCACGCCCATGCCGCCGGTCATCGGGCCGAGGTCGCCCTCGTGAATGGTCTTGTGGTCCTGGCTGGGGGGCGTCAGGGCGTAGTGTTCGCCGTCGGTGAGGGCCAGGATGCTGACCTCCTGCCCCGTCATGAACTCCTCGATCACCGCCTGTGCGCTGGGCTGGGAGAAGATGCCCCGCAGGGCTGCCTCCGCCTCCTCATGGGTGCGGGCGACCGTGACCCCTTTGCCTGCCCGCAATCCCGCGTCCTTGACGACGAGAGGGACTGGTTGCGTCTTCAGAAAGCTCAGGGCCGCCTCCAGTTCCGAGAAGGCCTGATAGGCGGCGGTCGGGATGCCATGACGCTCCATAAAGGTCTTGCTCCAGGCCTTGTCGCTTTCCAGACGGGCGGCGGCCTGGGTGGGGCCGAATGCAGGGACACCCCGCGCCTGGCAGGCGTCCACCAGCCCGGCACTGAGGTAAGCCTCCGGCCCTACGATCACCACGTCCACCGCCTCCCGAACGGCGAGGTCGGCCAGAGCCTCCGGGTCCTGCGGGCTGGCGATCACCCGCGCCTGGGCGGCGATGCCAGGGTTGCCGGGCGTACACAGCACCTCGTGGCCATACCGGGCACAGGCGTCCACGAGGGCGTGCTCGCGCCCTCCCCCACCCACGACGAGGACGCGCATCAGTCTGTCCCGTCCTGGCGGCGCTCGGCCCCACCACGCACGGCGGCCCGGCCCCAGTACCGGGCGAGGCCCTGCACGCTCATCCAGGGAGGACACGCGAAGCCGAAGCGCCCCGGGAGGCCGGGCGCTTCCGCCTCCAAGTCCGCAAAGAGGTGCTCGGTGAAGCGTTCGGTGATCTCCTCGGGCGCTTGCCCGGCTTCCAGCCCCTCTCGCACCACGGCGGCGTCCTGGTCCAGGGTGCTGAGCAGGCCGTCCCAGTGGGCCGCCTCCTGCCGGAAGGTGCCGAAGTGCGCCAGCGCCAGGGTGCGGGCGTCGCGGGCGCGGAGCACTTCCACACTGCGCCGCCACGCCGGGAGGTCGATGTCGGGCGGCGGCGTGGGGGCGCGGGGCGTCTGGCGGGCGTCCAAGCGAATGCCCCCCACATCCCCCACGAACAGGTCGTCTCCGAGGTGGTAGGCGAGGTGGTGGACCGCGTGGCCGGGGGTATACAGGGCCTCGCCCTCCAGGTGGCCCAGGCGCAGGCCCTCCCCGCCGGAGAGGACGGTCAGGCGGCCCTGGTCGATGGGCCGCATCTCGCCCCACAGCCGCTCCATCTGGTCGCCGTAGATCTGGGCCGCGCTCGCCAGCAGGCGCGAGGGGCGCGAGAGGTGGGCGGCGCCGCGCTCGTGCACATAAGCGCGGGCACGCGGGACACGCTCCAGCACGGTGCCCGCCGCGCCCGCGTGGTCCAGGTGAATGTGGGTGAGCAGGACGTGGCGCACGTCGGAAAGGGAAGCGCCGCGCTCCGAGAGTCCCGCTTCCAAGGCGCCCAGGGTGCTGCCCGGCCCCACGTCCACCAGCGCCAGGCCATCTCCGGTGTCGAGGACGTAGGAGGCGATCACGCCGGGTTGATCCTGAAAGTGCAGGTCGATGACCCAGGCATCGGGGGTGGCGAGCCCCGCCGTGGGGGCGCTCATGCCTGCCCCGTCAGGCGGGCGCCCGCCAGCAGCGCCGCCGCGAGGTACTGCACGGCGGCGAAGCTCCGCACCGTCCGCACGTTTGCCGCCGTGCGCAGGGGACCGTAGGAGAGTGCCAGGATCAGGGACGCGCTGAGCACGATAAAAGCCACCACCAGCCACAGAGCCATGCGGCGAGTGTAATACGGACGGCCCGGCCCCCCGGCCTCCCCCCATGCCGTCAGGATTTTGACAGGATCGCCCCTTTACCTTGCCTTCACGCGACCCCCAGGGGCCACGGGGTCCGGCTGCCGGGCACGTGTCGCCCCCTTCCACTCCAGCCCTCCCACGGGCCGCCTCTCCCCCGGCGGTCCTTCTGAAAGGACGTGCCTATGTTTCCCACCCGACGGTTCCTTCTCTCCACCCTCGCCCTCGTGGCGGGCCTGAGCAGCCTGAACGCGGCCGAGGCCCGCACCCTCGCGCAGATCAAACAGAGCGGCGTGCTGCGCGTCGCCACGCCCGGTGACCTGCCGCCCTTCACGGTGGCCGACGGCACCCGCTTTACCGGCTACGAGATCGAGCTGCTGCAGGCGGTGGCGGGCACGATGGGCCTGAAGGTCGAGGTGCAGAAGGTCGCGGCCGACCAGCTCATCAAGGCCCTGCAAGACGACCGCGCCGACGTGGCCGTGGGTGCCCTGGGCGTGACGAGCACCCGCGAGAACAAGGTGGACTTCACGGTCCCCACCGCCTGTGCGGGCGTGTCGGTGGCGTCGCTGAACCCCGCCCTGCAAAAGCACACCGACCTCGCGGGCAAGAGCATCGGCGTGGGCGCCGGGTCGATCATGCACTCCTACGTGCAGAAGCTGCCCTTCGAGAAGCACGTTCAGGTCTACAAGTCCACCGGCGACGTGCTGTTCGCGGTCCTGACCAAAGCGGTCGACGCGACCTTCGCCTATACCGTGATGGAACCCGCCATCAAGCGCAACTATCCCAAGGTCAAGGTCTACTTCGGGCCGGAACTGTGGAGCGTGCCCATCGGCTACATGGTCCGCGAGGACAACGACTCGACCCGCCTCGCGCTGAACGCGGCCATTCAGAACTATTTCGCCACCAACAGCTACGCCTTCTTGTCGTCCAAGCACTTCGGCAAGGACGTGCGCTGCAAGAGCTGAGGGCGGTGTCGGGAAGGGGGCCGGGGCACATCGCCTCCGGCCCCCTCCCCTTTCTGGCCCCTACTCCTGCGCCCGGCGGCTCAGCGCCACGAGGGCGTCCCAGGAGTCCGGCTGGCCCGGATCGTTGAGGGCGGCCTTGTTGCGGCCCTGGTACCCGCACTTGCGGCAGCGGTGTAGGATCACCCAGCCCTTCTTGCCGCTCTGGTCGACGCCCACGGGTTCCATCACGCCGTGGCAGTCGCTGGCGCGGTCGCCGGGCAGAATGTCCACATGCAGCGAGTGCAGGCACTCGGGGCAGTGGTTGCGGACCGAACCGTTCTGGAGAGGCTGCACCGCTGCTCCGCAGTGGGCGCAGGTGAAAGCGTTGTTCGTGCCCTGCACGGTGAAGCGGCGGCTCATGCCTGCCCCCCTGAGCGCCTGCCCCGCGCCGACCAGCGCGAGTCCAGATAGGCGCGGATGCCCGGCACCGACACCAGGCACAGCCCCAGCACCATGAACCCCAGCCCTGCCGCGCTGATGACCCAGCCCTGCCAGTTGCTCACGCCCGCCAGCATCCCCACGATAAAGACCAGCAGCCCCGAAAAGACGCTGAAGCCCACGGTGAGCCGCCACGCCCACACGCTGCCGCGCCAGACCTGCCAGAGCAGGACAGCGGTGGCAAGCGCGTAGAGCACGTTGCGCAAGAGGTGATCGGCCTGTCCCTGGAGGAGCCGCCCCAGGAAGGGCGTGGTCGCCAGCATGAACAGGCCCGCCAGCACCGCCAGCGTCGCCGTGCGGCCAGCGGCGAGGGCCGGGTCAGAGGGGGAGGAGGGGGGCCGGGAGGGCAGCGTCACGCCCCGCATTCCAGCACAGTCGGGGCGCGGCGACGGGGCCGAACGTCACTGGGCCACCGGGTTGGGCGGCACCGGGCCGGGCGTCACTCGCCCTGCACCAGCCCCTCGGCCACGAACTCGCGCAGCAGCGGTTCGAGGTCGTGCAGGGTGAGGTCGCCGCGCAGTGCGTGTTCGGCGGGGGTCAGGCCCTCGCGCAGCGCCCGCAGAAAGCCCAGGCCCAGTGGCCCGTGCCCCAGCCGAAAGGTGCGGTGCACGTCGGTGATGGGGTGCAGGGCGTCGCGGCCCCGCAGGGTCAGCGTGTAGGGGTGGTGCGCCCAGCCCGCCAGGCTGCGCGGCAGCATCAGGGTCTGGGGGCGCAGCGGCGCCGGAAAGGCCCCCTCGTAGGGCAGGGTTACGGGCAGGGTGGCGATGGCCGCTCCCCGTGCGTAAAAGGTCGCGCCCGACGCGCAGACGTGCAGCCCGGTGAACTCGCCCGTGACGTCCACCTTCCACGCCCGGCTGCCCACCCCGCTCAGGGCGTGGGCCAGGGGGGGCGGCAGCGGATGGGCACTGAGAACCGCCCCCTGCCCGTACAGGTCCAGCAGGTCGCCCAGCGCCTGCTCGCCCACCGCGCTCACCGAGGCCGCCGTGACCGCCCGGCCCTCGTACAGCAGCACGGCGGCGTGCTGATCGCCCAGATGCGCGTGCAGGTACCCGTACCAGCTCTGGTCATGGAAGTGACGCAGCAGCGCGTGCAGGTCGCAAAAGGGGACGCCCAGCCCGGTGTGGGTGGGCGGCGAGTGCGGCAGAAACCGGGCCAAGAAGGGCGCGGCCCCCGGAAACATCGGCGCGAGTTCGGGCACGACCTCCTCGGGGCCTCCCTGGGGCACCTCGCCGGGGGCAGTCACGGCTGGCCTCCCTCGGGTGCGGCGGGATCGGGGAGACGGCGAGCCTCCCGGCGGTAGCGGGCGGCCTGTTCCACGTAGCGGGCGGCGTTGTCGGGCGGGTCCACCGCACGGACCACGCGGGCGGGCACGCCCACGGCCAGCATTCCGTCCGGCACGCTCTGCCCCTCACGCAGCAAGGCCCCCGCTGCCAGCACCGCCCCGCGCCCCAGCCGCGAGCCGCTGAGCATCACCGCGCCCATGCCGACCAGACTTCCGGCCCCGCACACGGCCCCGTGGACGACCGCCCGGTGTCCGACCGTCACGTCTTCTTCCAGGGTGCAGGGGTGGCCCTCGTCGGTGTGCAGCACGGCGCCGTCCTGCACGTTGCAGCGCGGCCCGATCACGATGGGTTCGAGGTCGCCCCGCGCCACCACGCCGAACCACACGCTGGCCTCCTCGCCCACCGACACGGCGCCCGTCAGGTCAGCGCTGGGCGCCACAAACGCGCGGGGATGAAGGTCGGGCACGAGGTCGGCGAGGGCGTAAAGCGGCATGGGGCCTCCGGGACGGGGAGCGGGAGCGCGGGAAGCAGGCGGACAACGTCTGGACCGAGTATAGGGGCCGGGGCGTGTGGGGGGCGGCGCACCTCCGGCCTCCACCGGGGCCGGGGCGTGCGATAATCGGCCCGTCTTCCCCGCTTACCCTGCACCACCGGCAGCCGCCCAGAGGGCCGCTCGCCCGGGTGACGCCGGTGGAGATGCAAGGAGTGTTATGGCTCAAGGTCGTGTGAAGTGGTTTAACGTGGAAAAGGGCTACGGCTTTATCGAGCATCCGGGCAACCCCGACGTGTTCGTGCACTACAGCGCCATCCAGAGCGGCGGCTTCCGCAAGCTCAACGAGGGCGACGAGGTCGAGTTCGAGGTCGAGGCCGGACAGGGCAACAAGGGGCCGCAGGCCAAGAACGTCGTGGTCACCAACGCCGCCCCCGCCCCCATGGGGGATCAGGGCGGCTACGGCGGCAGCCGTGGCGGAAGCCGCTGGTAAGTCCGGAAGGTTCTGCTCCGGGGGGCGGGCGCCGCGTGCGTCCGCTCCTCTCTTTGGGTGCGGGAATGGGGTGCGGGAAGCCGCGCACGACTTGCCGCCCTCCCCCGCCGCGCCGCCCCGTACCATGCGGGCATGACTGACGTGCCGCCTTCCGTGCTGCTGGGCCGCCACGCTGCCCTGCCCGGCCACCTCCCCCCGGCGGAGACGGCGGACGTGCCGGTCAGCCCCGTGACCACCCACGCCTTTGCCTTCACCGGGCAGGCGGGCGAATATTTCCGGCTCTGGATCGTGAATACGGCGCTGACGGTGCTGACCCTGGGGCTGTACCTCCCCTGGGCACGGGTGCGGCAGCGGCAGTATTTCTACGGGCACACCTGGCTGGACGGGGCGAACTTCGAGTACACGGCGCGGCCCCTCGCCCTGCTGCGGGGATACCTGGTGGTGGGCGCCTTTTTCCTGACCTACACGCTGGCGAGCCAGTTTCAGTTCAGCGGGTGGGAGTACGTGGTGGGGACCATCGCCGTGCTGTTTCTCGCGCTGTACCCCTGGCTGGTGATGAAGTCGCTGCGCTTTCTGGCGGTCAGCACTGCGCACCGGGGGCTGAAGTTCCGGCACCACGGGCGGGCGGGCGGGGCCTACGCGAGCTACGGGCTGGGCAACGTGGCCGCGCTGCTGTCGGGGGGACTGGCGCTGCCCTTCGCGTGGTTCCTGCAACGGCGCTACCAGGTGGACGGGGCCGCCTACGGCACCGCGCGGGCGAGGTTCCGGGGTGACGCGGGCGAGTTCTACCTGATCGGCTTGACCGGAGTGGCCCTCACGCTGGGAGGCGGGCTGCTGCTGGCCGTGCCCCTGATGGCTGTGCTGTTCGGAACAGGGCTGCTGGAACTGCCGAGCAACGCGGATGACTGGCCGACGCCCGTCTTCCTGGCCGCGCTGGGGGCGGGCTACTTGCTGGTGCTGGCCTTGTACGGGATTGCCTGGCAGTACGTCCGGGCGGCCACCCTGCGGCTGGTGCTGAACCGGGTGGAGGTGGGCGGCGTGGTCCGCACCGGGGCCACCTTCAGCCCGTGGCGACTGGTGTGGATCGGGGTGTCGAACGTGGCCGCGCAGGTCCTGACCCTGGGGTTGGCGACCCCCTGGGCGGCGGTGCGGCGGGCGCGGTACGTCCTTTCGGGGACGCAGGTGCGGGCGCTGGTGCCGCTGGACTCCTTCACGGCGGACGTGACGCCCGGCGAGGACGCGCTGGGCGAGGCCGCCACCGAACTCCTCGACATCGACCTGGGGTTCTGATGACGCCTCCCGACCTGATGCTGGAAGGCCGAGTCTTCGACGGGCGCCGCAGCCGCCCCCACCCCGCGACGCTGGAGGTGCGGGGCGGCGACGTGACCCTGCGGCTGGAAGGTGCCCCGGAACTGCCGTGGGCGCCCGCGCAGGTGCAGATCGAGCCGCCCGTGCCGGGGCTGCCGCGCGTGCTGAAGTTCCCGGACGGCTCGCGCTTCGAGACGCGCGACGACGCGTCCGTCACCGCGCTGGAAATCCGGCTGGGCCGCAACCGGGGCCTGGGCGGGGTGCGGCGGTTGGAGTCGCGCTGGGGGACGGCGCTGGGCGCGCTCGCGGTAACGCTCGCGCTCGTCGCGGCCTTCGTGGTCTTCGGCATTCCTGCACTGGCCCGTGCGGCGGCAGCGGCCACCCCCCGCCCGGTGCTGGCGACCTTCGACCGGGAGACCATCGAGTTTCTCGACGGCGACTACCTCGGCCCCACGCGGCTGAGCCGGGCGCGGCAGGCCGAACTCCAGGCGGCCTTCCGGCGGGTCACGCGGGCGGCGGGGGGCGGGTACGGCTACCGCCTGCTGCTGCGCGACGGACTCCCGGGGGACAGCCCCCTCGCGCTGGGAGCCAACGCTTTCGCCCTGCCGAACGGCACGGTCGTGATGACCGATCAACTCGTGGCCCTCTCCAAAAGTGACCGCGAACTCGTGGGCGTCCTCGCGCATGAGGCGGGGCACGTCACCGGGCGGCACGGGCTGGCGGCGGTGTACCAGGGGCTGGGGCTGACGCTCCTGACCGTGGCCGTCACGGGCGACGTGGTCAGCGCGGGCACCTTCGCCGCCGCTGTCCCCGCCGCCCTGCTGCGCGGCGGCTACTCCCGCGCCGCCGAGACCGAGGCGGACCGGGTCGCGGGGGCCTACCTGATGGAGACCTACGGCACCACCAAGCCCCTGCGCGACCTCCTCGCCCGGCTGGAGACGGGCCGCCGCAGTGCTGACGAGTCGGACGTGGAGGCGGGGGAAGGTGGCCTGGGCGACCTGCTGGAGACGCATCCGGGCACGGCGGGGCGGATCGAGCACCTGCGGGAGATTGAGGCGGAAGGGCGCTAAACCCGCCCACCCCGGCTGCTTCCCCGCGTCACGCCCCCGGCAATCAAGTGGGCGGCCCGCAGAGGTTCGGGAATGCGGCCCGTGACGGTCAGGGCACCGAGGGCCACTTCAGCTTCAGGCAGGCTCAACCCTGCTCGCTGCACCCACACGCCCCCGCAGGATTCCATCGGCCCCAGCGCCTCGATCAGCCCCCATTTCCGCGCCCCGCCGGGCACCCGCGTGAGCAGCGCCGTCCGGATGCGCTCCAGGTTCGGGGGCCGCCGCGCCACGACGAGGACGGGGAGTCCGGTCCATCGGCCCAGCGTGGGGACATCCACCACGTTGAACCCCGCGAGCGCGACCCCTTGCAGCAGGATCAGGTGCAGGTGCTTCCCCGATCCGCTCTCCCCCACCAGCCGGGCGAGTTCGGCGGTGCTGTTCTGCCCGTCGCGCCGCACCCGCCCGCTCACGACCCCGTGCAGGGTGTGCCGCGCGTAGACGGTGCCGAACACGGCCACGTCGCCCCGGTGCTCTCGGGCGAAGGGGGCGTCGTCGAAACCGATGGCGTGGGAGAACACCCGACCCGTCCTCAGCCTTCCAGCGCCTCCTCCAGTTCGCCCAGCAGGTCGCCGATGTCCTCGATGCCGATGCTCAGACGCAGCAGCCCCGGCGTGATCCCCAGGCGGCGGCGCTCGGCTTCGGGCAGCGCCCGGTGCGATGTCCCCCACGGCCACGACAGGGTGGTCACCACGTCCGCGAGGCTGGGGGCCAGGGGAATCCGGCCCGCGAGTGCCCGGACGAAGGCGGGGGCGTCCTCGATCTCCGCGCTCAGCATCCCGCCGAAGCCGTGGGGGAAGAGTTCCATGGCCCGGTGAAACTGCGGGTGGTCCGACAGGCCGGGGTGGTACACGGCCCGCACCCGCGGGTGGTTCGCCAGCACGTCGGCCACCGCCTGCGCGTTGCCGGAGTGCGCCCGCATCCGCAGGCCCAGCGTCTTGAGGCCCTGAAGGGTCATCCAGGCGTCAAAGGCGCTCATGGTGCCCCCCAGCCGGGTCAGCCGTGTCCGCGCCGCCGCCACGAGGTCCTCGCGCCCACACACCACCCCCCCGAAGGCGTTGGAGTGCCCGCTGAGGTACTTGCTGACAGAGTGGGTTACGAGGTCGGCCCCGTGCTCGGCGGGCCGAAAGACGGCGGGGCTGGCGAAAGTGTTGTCCACGCTGAGGACCGCTCCCCGCCCGTGCGCGAGTTCGGCCAGCCGGGGCACGTCAGGCACGGTCATGAGGGGATTGGTGAGGCTCTCGACGTGCAGCACCCGCGTCTCGGGGCGGAAGGCGGCCTCCACCGCCTCCGGGTCGCAGGCGTCCACGAAGGTGGTGTGGATGCCCAGCCGGGGCAGCTCCTCGGCGAGCAGCGCGTAACTCACCCCGTACACGCGGGCGTCGGCCACCACGTGGTCCCCGGCCTCCAGCACCCCCAGCAGCGCCGCGCTGATCGCCGCCATGCCGCTCGCCGCGACGAGGGCCGCCCCCGTCCCCTCCAGCGCCGCGAGCGCCCGCTCCAGCGTGCCCGCGTTCGGGGTGCCGTTGCGGTAGTAGAAAGGGTTCGGCTCTTCGCCGCTCATGGCCCGTTCCAGGGCCTCCAAATCCGGGAAGGCGTAGACGGTGGACTGGTAGATCGGCTCGGCGAGCGGAACCGAGCCGGAGGGCCGGGCTTCTTCCCCCGCGCGGGCGGCGAGGGTGGTGAGGTTGAGGGGCGTGCGGGGCATGGAGGGAGCATAGAGGCTCAGGGCCTCAGGCTGGACCAGGTCAGCCCCCTCTCCCCTGCCTGAAACGGCTTGCTGCCAGGCCCTGGGCGGTCCTGAGCGCCGGGAGGGAGGGTGTCGGGGGAGGAGTCCCTGGGGACTCGCCCGGAAGCGGGCGGGGGCGGCACGCTGCCGAGGTCCGGACACCTTGGGTATACTCGCTCGGTTGCCCTGTGGACGCGGGCAAAAGCGTCTGTACACGCAAAATTACTGGAGGAACATTGAGTATGGGAACTGGACTCGCTGTTGGAATCGTCGGGCTGCCGAACGTCGGCAAAAGCACCCTGTTTAACGCCATCACGCGGGCCGGAGCGCTCGCCGCCAATTACCCCTTCGCCACCATCGAACCCAACGTGGGGCGGGTGACCGTGCCCGACGAGCGCCTCGCCGCGCTCGCCAAGGTCTTTACCAAGGGCGACCGGGTGCCCCCCATCATCCCCACCTTTGTCGAGTTCGTGGACATCGCCGGGCTGGTCAAGGGGGCCAGCCAGGGCGAGGGCCTGGGCAACCAGTTCCTGGCGAATATCCGCGAGGTGGACGCCATCGCCCACGTCGTGCGCTGCTTTGAGGACGGCAACGTGGTCCACGTGGCCGGGAAGGTCGACCCCATCGACGACATCGAGACGATCAACACCGAGCTGATTCTCGCCGACCTCGCCGGGCTGGAAAAGCGGCTGGCGAACCTCCAGAAAAAGGCCAAGGGCGGCGACAAGGAGGCCCGCGAGCAGGCCGAGCTCGCCGAGCAGATCTTGAGCGTGCTGGGCGAGGGCAAACCCGCCCGCGCGGGCAGCTACGAGGCCAGGATTCCCAAGGACTTCGGCCTGATCACCACCAAACCCGTGATCTACGTGGCGAACGTGGGCGAGGACGACCTGGGCGAGGACAACGCGTACGTGCAGCAGGTGCGCGAGTATGCCGAGCGCGAGGGGGCCTCGGTCGTCAAGATCAGTGCCCAGATCGAGGGCGAACTCGCCGAGATGCCCGAGGACGAGGCCCGCGAGTTCCTCATGGACCTCGGCGTGCAGGAAAGCGGTCTCGACCAGCTTGTCAAGGTCGGCTACGAGACGCTGGGCCTGATCACCTTCATCACGTCGGGCGAGAAGGAAGTGCGGGCCTGGACCATCCGCCGGGGCGAAAAGGCCCCCGAGGCGGCGGGCGAGATTCATTCCGACCTCGAACGCGGCTTTATCCGCGCGGAAGTCATCGAGTGGCAGAAGATGGTCGAGGCGGGCGGCTGGGCCAGCGCCAAGAGCAAGGGCTGGGTCCGCACCGAGGGCAAGGACTACGTGATGCAAGACGGCGACATCATGAACGTGCTGCACAACATGTAAGGGACTTCCTCCCGCCGCACCCCCCGCTGTCCGGCCGGGGGTGTTGCGCTTTCGGGCCTGTCCCCCGCCTCCGTACACTGATGGCAGGAGGAATATCCCATGCGACCCATCTGGACGGCCCTGCTGGCCCTCGCCAGCGCGGGACTCGCGGCGAACACCAGCCTCTACACCTCGCTCGAACCGGGGGCCTGCCGGAATCTGGTGACCGACCCCTCGGGAGCCGGGTACGTCCGGGACCTGTGCAGCGGCGTCGGCGGGTACCAGCTTCTGGTGGAGGAGGGCGACCTGCGGCAGAACGTCACCGTTCGGCGCGGCGGGGTGCAGACCTCGCTCGAGTTGTGGTCGGTCGTCGGCTCGGCGTTTTCCAGCCTGGGTCCCCGGGCCGAGTGGCGCCTGAAGGCCGGGGTGCCCGTCGCCCTGATCCTGCGCTACAACCTCTCGGACCCCGTGGAGGCGAGCAAGGTCACCTCCTACCTCGTGGTCGCCCGGCTCGGGGCTCGGCCCTGCGTGGTCGCCCGCATCGCGCCCGTACCCCAGCAGAACGTGCGGGCGCGGCAGGCGGCGGACGGGGCCGCGGGGCGGAGCTGCCTGCGGGCACCCTGAGCGCCGCCGCTTCCCTGCTAGAGTGCCCCCCGCATGGCTGACCTCTCCCCCACTCCTCCGCCCGCTGCCCCCGCCGCCCCCCAAGGCGTGACCCTCGTCGTCACCGAACTCGTGCGGCCCACGCGGGTCGCGGAGTACGAGGCGTGGGCGCGGGAGCTGCACGGGCGGCTGGGGCGGCACCCCGGTTTCCTGGGCGTGCACGTGCTGCGCGGCGAGAGCAGCGGCACACCGGAATACGTGACGCTGCTGCGCTTCGCCTCGCCGGAAGCGCTCGCGGCGTGGCGGGAGTCCCCGGAGTACCGCGCGGCGCTGGCCCGGCTGCCTGAGTTTACGGCGGGCGAGGTGGACTACCGCGAGTCGGTGGGCCTGGAGGCGTGGTTCGACCGCCCGGCCCGCACGACCGGGGCGCCGCCCCTCTGGAAGAACGTGATCGTGGGCTTCGTGGGGGTGTACCCGTTGATTCTGCTGTTCACGTGGCTCTCGCGCCCGCTGGTGCAGGGGTGGCCGTGGTGGGCGGCGATTCTGCCGTCGGCCTTTCTGGCGACCGTCTTCCTGAACTGGCCGGTGTTGCCGCTCCTCTCGCGGCTGCTGCGCGGCTGGCTGTACCCCCGGAGATAAGCCGCCACAGAAAAGGCCCCCGCGTTCTGCTGGGGCCTTCCTGCGTTGCTGCGGTCAGTCGGCCGGAACCGCCACCACGTCGGGCGAGTCCTCTCCGGCGGGCAATTGGCGGCGCACCTCGCGCATGGCACTGTGGATCACGCCCAGGGCGAGGCTCATGGTGAGCATGGAGGAAAAACCGTAGCTCACGAGGGGCAGCGGCACCCCGGTCACCGGGAAGAGGCCCGCCGCGACCGCCAGATTCACGAAGGCCTGCCCCACGATCATGAACATCGCGCCCGTGGCGAGGATGGTCGCGCCGTGGATCTCGGGGGTCATGGGTCGCACGCGGGTGGCAAGCTGCGAGACTTGCAGGGCGGTGGCCACGATGAGCCAGTAGGCGAAAAAGAGCATCGCCACGCCCAGCAGCCCGGTGGAGTAGCCCACCGTCGCCACGATCAGGTCGGTGTCGTCGGCAAAGTACGAGTAGCGCGGCCCATCCGGACCCTGCCCCCACAGCCCGCCGAAGTTGAGGTCGCGGTGGGCCTTGCCGATCTGATCCAGGCCCACCTCCGCCGTCTCCTCACGGTTCACGTGGCCGAAAAAGCGTTCGAGGATATAGGGGTGCGTCTCCAGATACTTGTTGAGGAAGGGCAGGCTCAGCAGCCCCAGCGCCAGCACGAAGCCGCTGATGTTGGTGATGCGGACCCCGGCGGCGTACATCAGGATGATGCCGAGGCCAAAGGTCAGCACCGAGGTGCCCAGGTCGGGTTCCAGAATGATCAGCAGCGTCGTGAAGACGATCATCCCTGTGGCGCTGATCAGCTTGTTCTGCACGCCCCGCCGCGAGAAAAAAGACGCCAGTTGCAGCACCAGCCCCAGCTTGGCGAGTTCGGACGGCTGAAAGCGAATCGGTCCGAACTCCAGCCAGCGCTTGACCCCCTCGCTGCCCGCCGCCCCCTGCCCGATAAAGAGGGTCAGCACCAGCAGCACCAGCGTGAAGCCCCAGAAATAGGGGGCCAGCTTCAGGAAGAAGCGGGGCCGCAGCCGCGCCACCAGAAAGGTCGCCGCGAGCGCGATCAGCGCCTTGACCCCGTGGTCCAGAATCTTTTCCGGGGAGGCCGTCGCCACCCCGATCAGCCCCAGCGTCAGCAGGATGACCTGCGCCATCACGAGTTGCAGACTCATGCCTGTCCCTCCGGCTGGGCCGCCCCCGCCAGCTCACGGGCCACCCGCGCGAAGGTCAGACCGCGCTCGCGGTAGTCGCGGAAGCTGTCGAAGCTGGTGCCCACGGGCGCGAGCAGCACGGTGCCAGACCCGCCGGGACCGCCCAGCGCCGCGAGGCCCGCCGCCGCCGCCGCCCGCAGGGTGGCCTCGCCCGTCTCGCCCCGCACGGTTTCAAAGGGGAGGTCCAGCCCACGGGCCAGCGCCTCGCCGTCCTCCCCGAAGGCGATCACGCGGGTGACTCTCCCCCGCGCGGCCTCCCGCAGGGGAGCGAGGTCGGCCCCCTTGTCGCGCCCACCCACCAGCCACGCGACGGGCGGGGCCGAGCGCTCCAGCGCGGCCTGCACCGCGAGCGTCCGGGTGGCGATGGAGTCGTCCACGAAGCGGACGTTGCCGATGCGGGCGACCGTCTCGAAGCGTCCAGAGACGGGCTGGGCGGCCCGCAGCGAGTCGGCCAGCGCGGGCACGTCCACCGGGCGGCCCAGCCGCGAGAGCAGCGCTTCGGCAGCGAGGAGGGCGGCGGCGGCGTTGGCGGGGTGCAGGCCCTCGGGCAGCTCGGAGGCGGCCAGCACCTCCCGCCCGTCCGCGAGGCTCAGGCGCCCAGGGGTGAAGGGCCGCACCTGCGCCCGCGTCGGCACGTCCAGCCCCGCCGGGACGACGAGCACGTCCTCCCCCGTCTGCCCCGCCGTGATGTTCTGCTTGGCCGCGTGGTAGGCCTCCACCGTGCGGTGGCGGTCGAGGTGGTCCACCCCCAGGTTGGTGATCACCGCGACGGGCAGGTGCAGGCCGGGCACCCGCTCAAGCTGGAAGCTCGACAGCTCGACCACCGCGACCTCGGCGTCGTCCACCACGTCGAGGAGGGGGGGATCGATGTTGCCCCCCTCGCGTGCACCGACGCCCTGGCCGCGCAGAAGGTGGGCGATCAGCACCGTCGTGCCGCCCTTCCCCGCCGTGCCCGTCACGCCCACCATCGGCAGCGCGGGGCGGGCACGGGCCGCCAGCACAACCTCCCCGATCACCTCCGCCCCCCGTCCCCGCAGCGCCAGGAGGTCCGGGTGGTCGATGGGCACGCCCGGCGCGGCGACCACCGTGTCATAGGTGCCCGCCACGTCCCCCCGCCTGAAGCCCAAGTCACCCATCAGGGCCTCGTCCTCGGCCCCCGGCCGGGCGTCGTGCCACTCGGCCTGCCGCCCCTCGCGGCCCAGAAAGCGGGCCACGCCGCGCCCGCTGCGGCCCAGCCCGTAGATCAGGATCCGTTCGTCGCCGCCCCCACCGTCATGTCCCCCGCGCTCCGTCACGCTCCTACCATAGGACAGCCGGTGATACGGAGGGGTGAATGCGCCCGCTCAGCGCAGCACAGGCAGGGCGTCTTCCTCCGGCTGGGGCACGGCGGGCGGCGTCACGCTCAGGCCCGCCTCCTCCCCCGCCCAGGCCATGAAGGCCGCGAGGCCCCGGCGGAACATGGGCGGCCGCTTCTCGCGCTTGCCCAATTTGCGGACCTTGCCACTCGGCCCTGGCTCGGGGGCAGGCAGCTCGGGCACCAGCGCCCAGTTCACGTTCATGGGCTGGAACCCCTTGGGGTTGGCGGAGGCGAGGTAGCGCGTCAGGCCGCCCAACATGGACTCGGCGGGTGGGGTCAGCGGCGCGAGGCCCAGCGCGAGCCGCGCGGCGTTCGTGCCCGCCAGCCAGCCGGTCGCGGCGGATTCGAGGTAGCCCTCGGTGCCCGCGAGCACGCCCGCGACGAACTTCTGCCCGTCGGCCCGAAGCTGGAGGGTCGAGTCCAGCACCTCCGGGGCATTGAGGTAGGTGTTGCGGTGCATCACCCCGTAGCGGACGATCTCGGCATTCTCCAGGCCGGGGATGAGTTGCACCACCGCCTTCTGGTCCCCCCACTTCAAGCCGGTCTGGAAGCCGACAAGGGACCACATTCGGCCCTCGCGGTCTTCCTGCCGCAGTTGGGCGACCGCGTAGGGCCAGCGCCCGGTGCGGGGGTCGTCGAGGCCCTTGGGCGACATGGGACCGAAGCGCGGCGTGTCCACCCCCCGGCGGGCGATCTCCTCGATGGGCATGCAGCCCTCGAAGAATTCCAGCTTTTCCCAGTCGTGTGGGGTGTGGGCGCGGGCCTGCTCCAGCGCCCCAAAAAAGCGGAGGTACTCTTCCTTGGTCAAGGGGCAGTTGATGTAGTCCGCGCTCTGCTCGTAGCGCCCAGCCCGCCACGCCACGTCCAGGTTGATGCTTTCAAAGGCGATCACGGGCGCGGCGGCGTCATAGAAACTCAGGCGCTCGCTGCCGGTCAGGCGCATCAGGTCGGCGGCGAGCGCGTCCGAGGTCAGCGGCCCGGTGGCGATCACGGCGATGCCGTCCGGGACGGCCTCGACCTCGCCGGGCACGACCTCGATGAGGGGGTGCTCGCGCACGGCCCCGGTCACTCGGGCGCTGAACTCGTCGCGGTCCACGGCCAGGGCGTTGCCTGCCGGAACGCGGCTCTGGTCGGCGGCCCCCACGATGGCCCCGCCCACCGAGCGCAGTTCGGCTTGCAGCAGCCCCTTGGCCTGCATCTCGCCCTCGCCGCCCAGCGAGGTGGAGCAGACGAGTTCGGCGAAGTTCCCGGTGCGGTGCGCGGGGGTCATCTTGACCGGGCGCATCTCATGGAGGCGCACCCGCACGCCCAGGCGGGCAGCCGCGAGCGCGGCCTCCGAACCGGCGAGCCCGGCGCCGACGACGGTGATGGTGGGGGAAGAAGCGGTCATCGGGGGGCAGTGTAGGGGACGGCGGGGAAGGGGAAAGTGGGCAGTGGTGAATGGGAAGGTCTGCACGGCCCTGATTTGCCCCTCTGCTTCGCAGCTCCGTGAGTCCGCCCCTACGGGGCAGCTCCCCTCGAAGGGAGGCTTTTGCGGGCAGCATCCCTACAGTTGCGTGCGCTTCCTGGCTCCCCTTGAGGGGACTCGTATGAGCTGCTTGCAGAACTGGCCGCGAAGCGGACTGAGGGGTGAACCCTACCTCACCGCTCCGGCGTGCCCCCCACCCCCGCCTTGACCCGCGAGAGTCCCTCGTAGAGCAGGGTCCGCACGGCCACCAGGCGGTCATAGGGGGAGGGCAGCGTCATGTCGAAGCGAGTCTCCCCGGCGGGCACGCTGACGGCCTCCACCCCACCCGAGTCCACCAGCCGGGCCGCGCGGCGTGAGTGGCTGGGAGAAGTCACGACCAGCACGCGACCCCACCCCCGCGCCCGGGCGAGGTCGCGGACACGGGCGGCCTCGTCACGGGTGGTCGTCACGCGGCGCAGGGTGACGACCTCCGGGCCGCCCTGGGGGTACAGGGCGCGGATGTGGGCACGTTGGAGATCGCTCTGGCGCGCGCAGCTCGCCGGGCCGAGAAGGTCGGACTGCTCGGAAACCGTCAGTCGGGGCGCGTACCCGGCCCGCCACAGCTCCAGCCCGCGCACCAGCCGCGCGAGGCTGTGGGGGTCCAGCGTGCCCGTCCCGCACTGCACCCCCGCTCCCAGGACCACGATGGCGTCGGCGCGGACGGGGGGCTGCGAGAGCACCAGCCCGGCAAGGGGAGCGCGGAGCACCGGGGTCAGCAGGCACGCGGCAAAGACGGCGGCCACGACGCCCGACCCCACCCGCAGCCCCCGCCGCGACGGGGCGAAAGCTCCCGCCACCCCACCCCCCAGCACCAGCGCGAGCAGCAGCGGGACCGTCCCCCGAATCTCGCCCAAGTAGGCGGCCAGGACGGCCAGGGCCGCGCCAATCGCTGCCCCCTCCAGCACCCCCCGCCCGCGCTCAGTCGGCATGGGCCTCCGGCGCCGGGTCAAGCTGCACCCGCATTCGGGGGTACGCCACCTCCAGGCCCGCTGCGTCCAGGGCGGCGCGGGCGGCCTCCAGCACCCGCATCCGGGTCACCGGGTAGCTCTCCACCTCCTCTGCGTCAATCCAGAAACGCAGCAGCAGGCGCACCCGGCTTTCCTCCAGCTCCTGCACGAGCACGGCGGGCGGGGGGTCGGCCAGCACACCGGGGAAGGTCTGGAGGAGCGGCAGCAACGCGGCCCGTGCCCGCTCCACGCCGCCCTCATAGGCGACCCCCAGCGGGATGTTGAGCCGCAGCCGCCCGCCCACCGTCAGGTTCTCGACGACTGCGCCCGCCACGTCCTTGTTGGGGATGCTGACGTACTCACCGTCGCGGGTGCGCAGCCGGGTGGTCCGCAGGGTGAGGCTGGCGACCTGGCCCTCGTGGTTCTCGGTGCGAATCCAGTCCCCGATGCGAAAGGGGCGGTCGAGCAGCAGCGTGACCCCGCTGATCAGGTTGGCGAGGATGTCCTGCGCGGCGAAGCCCACCGCCAGCCCCACCACGCCGAGGCCCCCCAGAATGGGCAGCAGGTCGATACCGAACTGCGCCGAGACGAGGTACACGCCCAGCAGCACCCACACCGCCCGCGTGAGATTGCGGGCCAGCAGCCGCAGGCTGGCGTCGAGGTCGAGGCGGTCGGCCTCTGCCCGCAGCAGGTGCGACACCAGACTCCAGCCCACGAACAGCAGCAGCAGCAGCAGGTAGGCCCGGAACACCGGGCGGCTCCAGTCTGACAGCCCCGGAAACAGCGCCCCCACTGACAGCACCACCAGCAGCCCGAAGGTCAGCCGCAGCACCGTGCGCAGGAGCCGCCCGACCGTGGCCTGCGCGTCTGCCCGGACCAGCCGCCGCACCAAGGCCTGCCCCGCCCGCGACGCCAGCCGGAAGACCAGGGCGTAGACGAAGATCAGTCCCAGCGCGATCAGGGCATTCGCGCCGTAGGCGGCCAGCGCCCGCTCCACCTCGCGCCAGGTGTCCAGCAGCGCCGCCCACAGCGCGTCCAGCCCCAGAAGCTGCGAGGTGTTCACGTCGCCCGTCATGGGGCGAGTCTACCGGGCCAGGGAAAACGGCCGGGGACCACCGCCCCCGACGCCCCTCCCTATACTCCCGGCCATGACCCGCCGACCCGCCCTCATCGCCGCACTCGCCCTGGCCGCCGCGCTGCTGGCCGTCGCGCTGGCGCTGACTTCGCGCTCCGGCACCCCAGCCGAGAGCAGCACGGAGGTGCGCTTCGTGCGCGAGATGACCCAGCACCACGCGCAGGCCGTGGATATGGCGACCCGGTTGCGCGAGCGCACCGACGACCGCACCCTGCGCTCGCTGACCCTCGACATCGTGCTCTCGCAGCAGGAGCAGATCGGGCAGATGCGCGGCTGGCTGACCCTCTGGGGCCTGCCCTGGGGCGGCGAGGGCATGAGCGCCGAGCACGCCCGCAGGATGGGCATGGCGACCCCCGAGGAGCTGAACCAGATCGACACCCTGCCCGTGCAAGGCGCCGAGGCCCACTTCCTGCGGCTGATGATCCGCCACCACCAGGGCGCCCTGAGCATGGTCGAACCCGCCCTCGGCAACGGGATTCGCCCGGAGGTCCGCACCCTCGCCCGGCAGATTCAGGCCACCCAGGGCGGCGAGATTCGCCTGATGGAAGACCTGCTGCGCCAGCGCGGGGAGGACCTGCCGCCCCCACCGGACGCGGCGCAGGGCGGGGCACACGAGCACCACTAAGGGCCAACGAGACGGACGCGGAGAAGTGACTTCCGCGTCCGTCTCCCCCCGTCTTACTCGTCGTCCCAGTCCAGCCCCAACCCCCGCCCCTCCCGGCGTTCCTTGCGGCGGGCCTGCTTGCCCGACTTCTTCTTGGGGCGGGGAGGGAGTTGCAACTCGTAGGTTCGCGTGGGGTCGCAGGGGGTAGGCTGCTCGCCCAGCCGCTCACCGGGGTCGGCAGTGCGGAGGTTGCCCGCCGGGTGCAGGTGCCGTCCCGCGCAGTAGGGGCACTCGTCCACCACCCAGAACATCAGCCGGGTGCCGGGCAGGTCGCGCAGCGTCACGTAGGCGGGCCGGGGGCCTTGGCGGTCGCGTTTGCCCATAGGGGGTCAGGCTAGAGGAGGTGGGACGGGGGGAATGTGGGGGAGCGCGGACGGCCGAACGCCCCCTACGCCTCGCCCTCCGTGTCGTCCCGCAGGTACGTCACCACCGAGCGGCAGTGGGTCAGGCCCGCGTGGGCGTACAGGGCGCGGGCGGGGCGGGCGTGGTCGTGGGCGCGGGCGCGGAGGGTGCGCAGTTCGGGAAAGGCGGCGGCCTCGGCGGCGGCGAGCGCCAGCAGCACCCGCCCCAGCCGCTGGCCGCGCTCGGCGGGATGAACGGCGAGGTAGGTCAGGTCGGCCCGCGACGCTTCGGGGTTCAGCTCCAGCTCAGCGAAGCCCACGGGCTGCCCGCCGCGCGTCAAGGCCACCAGCCGCACGTCGTCGCGGGCGAAATGGGTCTGCAACTCGGCGTCGGTCCAGTCGAGGCGCTCGGACCAGGCGTCCTCGGCGGCGCGGTACAGGGCGCGGTAGGCGGCGGGCGTGAGGTGATCGGTCGCCGCGTAGCCCTCCGGCACGCGGGCCTGCCGGGCGAGGTCGGGCACACGCGCCGTGTAGAAGTCGGTGGTGTGCATGGGCGTGAAGCCGCACGCTTCGAGCGCCTCCCGCGCGGCGAGGTTGTCGCGGGCGGCAAAGGCGTACACCGGCAGCCCATCGGCCCGCTCCACCGCCCGCGCGAGCAAGCCGGGCAGGTCGCCTTCCCCCAGCGGGCCTTCGAGCACCAGGCCGTCCCGGAAGGGCGCCAGGCCGCAGTAGGCCTCCACCGCCCCGTCGAGGCCCTCGGCCACCAGGCACACCCGGTCCTCGCACTCGCCGCGCAGCTCGTGCTCGTCGCGGGCGTCGGGGGCGAAGACCTCACGCTCGGGGGCGTCGTCCATCCAGGCCAGCAGGGCCAGCACGTCGGGGGCATCGGTCGCTTGCATGGGGCGAATCATGGACAGACCTCCGGAGGGGCGGGGGGGCGGGGAGCCGGGGCGGGCGGTGGAGATGACGCTCAGCCTAGAAAGTGGCGCCGCTCACGTCTGCCCGGTCCCTCACCCCGCGCCCCGGCCCGCGCGTGCTATGCTCCGGCTATGCCCTGAAGCAGGGTACGACGCCTTCCTTCCCCACCAACACGCCAGACGTGTGGACGGGGACGTTTTCGTTTAAGGGGGCGGCGTGACCCTGGCCCCCCCGCCCCAGAAGGCCGACGGGAGGTTGCCCCCATGACCAAATCCCCCGACCCCAAACCGCGCCCCCAGACGGGCGGCACCGACCTGCTCTCCTTGCGGGCGCAGCTTGCCCGCGCGGAGAAGGCCGCCCGCCGCGCCCCGACGCCGCCCCCCGCCCGGCCCGAGAACCTGCGCCTCAAACCCGTCAAGCCCCAGCGCGAGGTCGAACTGGCCGGGGTGGACACCAGCGAGCACAGCCTCTCGCGGGCGCATGCCCGGCTGCGCGACGCCGTATACGAGGGCAAGTATCACCTCTGCCCCCACGCCATCGGGCACGCCCGCGCGGAGGGCTTTCTGGAGCACGACATCATTCAGGTGCTTGTGGCCGGGCGGGTGCGGGCCGTGTACCCCGAGGACCGCCGCTGGCTGGTGTGCGGCTATTTCGAGGCCTGCGGGGTGGCGCTGCCGCTGCACGTGGTGGTGGAGCACGCCCACGACGGCTACCTCGACGTGGTGACGGCGTTCGTTCCCAAGCAGCCCCACCACATCATCTCCCGCGCCCGCCTCGCCGTGATGCTGCGCTACGACGACGAAAAAATCAGGACACGCACCGCCACGCCGGGGAACAAGCCGGGCAACCGCAGCAAGGGGAAGTGGAAGAAGGGGGCTTAAGGCCACCCCACGCGGGGGCGAGCGGGGTCGGGAACACTCCCAGCCGCTCGCCCCCCTCCCTTGGAGTCAGCAGCGCACGTCCTGACCGAAGTACTTCTGGCTGAGCTGGGCGTACGTGCCGTCCTGCATCAGTGCCTTGAGCGCCCCGTTCACGGCCAGGCGCAGGTCGCCGTTCCCCTTGGCGAGGGCGAGGCCGACCTGCTCTTTCCAGAGGGTGTCCCCCATGACGAGGTTGGCCTTGGAGTAGGTCTTGAGCGCCCCCAGCGCCGCGAAACGGTCGGTCACGACGGCGTCGACCTTGGCGGTGGCGGCCGCCTGAATGGCCGCCTGGGAGCTGGGGTACACCTGCACGCTCTTTTCGAAGGGGAGCTTGCGCAAAAAGCCGAAGTAGGTGCTGCCCGCCTCGGCCCCCAGGGTCTTGCCCGCGAGCGCCTTGCTGGTCAGCGGCCCGCCCCGGCGGGTCAGGATGACGCCGCCCGTGCAGTAGTGGGGGGTGCTGAAATCCACCGTCTGGAGCCGCGTGCTGGTGATCGCGTGCGAGGCGATGACCACGTCAATCTCGCCGGGGCGGGCCGCGAGGTCGCGCAGCAGACCGTCGAACGGCCGGATAACCCACTCGGCCCGGAGGCCCAACTTGCGGGCGACCGCTTCCCCGAGTTCCACCTCGAACCCGGTGGGCTTGCCGCCCTGCAAAAAGTTGAACGGCTCGAAGTCGGCGCTCGTCGCCAACTTCAGGACGCCGCTCGTTTTGACCGCGGCCAGGGACCGGGCCTGGGCGGCGGAGGGCAGGGCGGCCAACAGGGCCGCGGCGATCAGGACAGGACGTGGGCGCATGCAAACCTCCAAGGGGTTGAGCTGAACTGTGGGAGGAGTGTGCGGCGGGGGCCATCACAGCCCTGTCACAGCCTGGGCCGGAGGCCGGGCGCGGCCCCAAACCCGCCCCTTCGCCCCTGCTACCCTCTCCCCCGTGACCCGCCTCGGCTTATCGGACACCATCGCCGCCATCGCCACCGCCCCCGGCCACGCGGGGGTGGGCATCGTGCGGGTGAGTGGGCCAAGCGCCCTGCGGGTGGCCGACGGCCTGTTCCGGGGGCGCGGGCAGCCCAGCCGGACGGGGGGCGGGCGCTTCCTGTACGGGGAATTCGTGGCGGAAGGCGGCGAACGGCTGGACGACGGCCTGTGCCTCGTCTTCCGGGGGCCGCACTCGTACACGGGCGAGGACGTGGCCGAGTTCCAGACGCACGGCAGCCCGGCGGTGCTCTCGCGGCTGCTCGCGCGGGCGCTGGACCTCGGGGCACGGCCCGCCCGGCCCGGTGAATTCACCCTGCGGGCCTACCTCGCCGGGCGGCTCGACCTCGCGCAGGCCGAAGCGGTGCTGGACCTCGTCAACGCGGGCACCGACACCGCGCGGCGGCAGGCGGCGCTGGGGCTGTCGGGGGCGCTGGGGAACCGCGTGGACCGCATCGCGGCGGCCCTGACCCGTACCCTGGCCGCGATTCAGGCGATGCTGGACTACCCCGAAGAAGGTGTGCCCGAGGAGGAACGAGCCGCGCCGCTCGCGCAGGCAGAAGCTGACCTCGCTGCACTCGTCGCCACGGCCCGCGCCGGGCAGGTCGCCACGCGGGGGGCACGGCTGGCGCTGATCGGGCGCCCCAACGCGGGCAAGAGCAGCCTGCTGAACGCGCTGCTGGGCTACGAGCGCTCCATCGTGACGCCCATCCCAGGCACCACCCGCGACTATCTGGAAGCGCAGCTCTCGCTCGCCGGAGTGCCCGTGACCCTGGTGGACACGGCGGGCCTGCGCGAGACGGCCGACGAGGTGGAGGCGGCGGGCGTGCGTCAGGCGGTCAGCCTCGCGCAGGGGGCCGACCTCGTGCTGGCGCTGGAGGACGGCAGTCTGCCCCGCGAGGCACTGCCGGTGGACCTGCCGCCGGGGGCACGGGTGATCCGCGTGCGAACGAAGGCCGACCTGCCCGCCGCCTGGGAGGACGCCGGGGCACTGGCGGTGAGCGCCGTGACGGGCGCGGGCCTGCCCGAATTGCGGGATGCCATCCACGCTGCCCTCCTCGGGGACGCGGCGCGGGGCGAGGCGTGGCTCACCACCGAGCGCCAGGCCGACGCCGCCCGGCGGGCGCTGGCGCACGTCCAGGCCGCCCGCACCCTCCCCGACGACCTCGCCGGGTACGAGCTGGAAGAAGCCCTGCGAGCTCTGGCCGAACTCACGGGCCGCGACGTGTCGGAAGACGTGGTGGACGCGGTGTTCCGGAACTTCTGCGTGGGGAAGTAGCCCCCAGCAAAAAACACCCGGCACTCAGGCCGGGTGCTGGGGGCTGGACGTTCAGCCCTGCTCGGTGTCCTCGGAGGTCTCGTCGCCGGGAATCGTGCTGGCGGGGTCGCTGGCGATCATGCTGCCCTGCGAGGCCACGTCCTGCTTGTCCAGCCCGCGTTCCTCGAACTCGTCGGCGTTGCGGGCCTCGGCTCGGGCGTCCTTGAGGGCGTCGCGGCGCTCGTCGGTGCGGCCCATGAACTGGAGGTCCACGTTGCTGATTTCTTCTTCCGTCTTGGGCACGTCGTTGGTGTGGTCATCAGGTCCGGTCATGGAATTACGCTAGCAGGGCACTTACGGGCGCGGGCTGAGGCTCCCTTTAGCGATTCAGGCCCCCAGCCGCAGCACGCTCTGGTTGCCGCGCAGCACGAACACCAGCACGCCCACCTCCGCCAGAATCCCGGCGCGGCGTTCCAGATCGCGCACCGTGTCGGGGGCACCGACCCACTGGCGACGCGGGTTCTCGCCGGGTTCGAGGTAGAAGCCCTCGGGGATGGCGACGATAGCGACCCGGCTGGCGCTCGCCCGCGCCTTCATCGCCCCCTCGACGAGTTCGGGCGGCGCTTTCTGGGTCAGCACGATCAGGTTGCCCCCCGCGCGGATGGGCGGGATGACGAGGGGCGTGCCCACCACGCGGGGGTCCTGCGGCTCCAGCCGCGCCAGCAGCCGCAGGGCCGCCCGCAGCGCCTCCGGAGTACGCCCGCTGGGGGTCGCCCCGGCGGGCGTCGCCACGCTGACGGGCAGGTCGAGGGCCAGCGCTTCCTGAATCAGACTGCTCGCCAGCCGCACGGCGCTGTTCACGAACACGTCGGTGCCAGAGGTGTCCACGAAGACGGTCAGGCTGCTCGCGGCGGTGCGGTCGAGTTCGCGCACGGTGAGGTCGCCGCTGCGGGCCGAGAGCCGCCAGTGCACCCGCCCCGGCGGGTCCCCGGATACGTAGGGCCGCGCCCCCCGCAGGCTGATGGGGTCTTCAAGGCCCAGCGTGCGCGAGAGCTGGCCCTCGCTCAGAAGCGGACGCAGCAGGTCGGGCAGCACCAGCCCGTGCGTGCCGGGGTAGACCTCAATCACGGCGGGCACGTTCATCGGCACGGAGCGCCAGAACAGCCCCAGCGGGTCAGCCCAGCGCAGGGTGCCGCCCGGCCACGCGTACTCGCCCCGGCGGTTGAGCAGCAGCGAGCCGTCGAGTTCGGTCACCGTCTGCCCCAGCGTCAGCCCGCCCGCCGTGAGCACCTCGCTGGAGACCACCGAGAGGGGCGTGGGGTCCTCCACAATCACGCGCAGGGGCCGCCGGGTGTCGATCTCGATGCGGACCCGGTACGGGACGCGGGTGCCTTCGAAGCCCTGGCCGGGAACCTCGCGGGTCAGCCGGACGGTGGGCGGCTTGCGTCCCAGGAACCACGCCAGCGCCACGCCCAGCAGCAGCGCGGCCAGAACCAGTCCCAGCGCCGCGAGGTTCAGACCGCCCCCGCCGCCTGAGCCCCTGCCAATTGGGCCGGATCAGCCGGGACAGGCTCGGCCCGCAGCACCTCTGCAACCACGCTCTCGGGGGGCGTTCCGGCCAGCCGCGCCTCAATTCGCAGACTCAGACGGTGGCTCAGGACTGCCGGGGCCGCCGCCTTGAGGTCGTCGGGAACCACAAAGGCCCGGCCGTCGAGCGCCGCAAGTGCCTGCGCCACCCCTTGCAGGGCGAGGCTGGCGCGGGGACCGCCGCCCAGCGCGACCTGCGGGTGCGAACGGGTGCGGGCGGTCAGGGCCGCCGCGTAGCGCCGCAGCTCGTCCGACACGCGCACCGCCTTGACTGCCGCCCGCGCCGCGAGGAGGTCTTCCGGCGTGCTCACCGGCCCCAGCGTGTCGATGGGATGCGCCCCCTGAAGGCGGCCCAGCATCTGCACCTCCTCCTCCAGGGAGGGGTAGCCCACCGACAGCTTGAGCAGGAAGCGGTCGAGCTGCGCTTCCGGCAATCGGTAGGTGCCCTCGTGCTCGACCGGGTTCTGGGTGGCGATCACCACGAAGGGCTGCGGCAGGCGGTGGGTCACGCCGGACTCGGTGACCTGCCCCTCGCCCATCGCCTCCAGCAGCGCCGACTGGGTCTTGGGGGTGGCGCGGTTGATCTCGTCGGCGAGCAGCAGGCCGGTGAAGATCGGGCCGGGCACGAACTCGAAAGTCCCGGTCGCGGGGCGATACACGCTGACCCCGGTCACGTCGCTGGGCAGCAGGTCGGGCGTGAACTGCACCCGGCGGAAGGTCAGGCCTAGGCTGGCGGCGAGCGCCCGGGCCAGCATCGTCTTGCCGGTGCCGGGCGCGTCCTCGAGCAGGATGTGCCCCCCGGTCAGAATCCCGGCGAGGGTCAGGCGGGTGACCCCCTCCTTGCCCACGAGGACGCGGGCCACGTTGTCTCCCACAGCGCGGGCGAATCTTCCCACGGCGGCGAGGTCGGCGGGCGGGGTCGGCAGGTCAGCGTGGGTCATGGGGTCTCCTGGGAGGATGAGTCGGGGGCGTCAGGCAAGTTCAGCGGGCGGTACTCGGCGCTGAGGGCGGCGATGTCACGGGCGGCGGCTTCGGCCCGGTCGGCGTCCTCGTCGGTCACGCGGCCGCCGTAGCGCACCGGGGCGTAGGCAGTGACCAGCGTGCCCAGCGGGGCGGCGAGGTCGGGGAGGTTCAGGCTGGCGCGGGCCGCATGCTCGGCGGGCGTCTCGGACGGACCGCGCCCCAGTCCCGCCGTGCCCAGCGCCGCCTGCGCCGAGCGGTAAGCCAGCCGGACCCGGTGCAGGGCTTCGGGGTGAGGGGTGGAGGGGGAACCGTCCTCGCCCTTCTCGCCGTCGTCCCCTTCCTCCTCGGGAGAGCGGCGCAGCTTCCAGGCCAGAAACAGGATGGCGATGGAGAGGAGGACGGCGGACGCGAAGGCAATGCGGTTGAACCAGGAAGCAAACGCCAAGCCCCAGCCCGGCGCGGACTCGCCCGTCGTCTCTCCCGTTCCCATTCCACCCTCTCCTGCGGGTGCAGACGGCGCCGCCCCCGGCCCACCCGAGCTGCCAGCCGTCATGCCGTAGAACAGCAGCATGGCCCCGAGCAGCAGCATTCCGGCCACCGCCGCGACCTCCCACCAGTGGAGGCGGCGCGGCCCGTCCACCACGCGCTTGGGCAGTCGCCATAGCAGGAAGATCACCGACATGAGGAGCAGCATCCCGCCCAACAGCACGAGGTCGGCGCCGGGAAGCTGTACGCCCGTCTGCACGGCCCCTGCCGGGAGGGGTCCGCTGGGTGCGCGTTGGCGCACGACCGTGCCTTCCGACATGGACTCCGAACTGCCCACAGGAGCTTCCCCCCGTTGTCCCGCCCCCATTCCCCCCTCCAGCGAGAACGTGGACTGCGGCTGTGGTCCTAGTGCCAGTGTCCCCAGCGCGAGTGCTCCGGCCAGCACACCACCCACAAGGGCGGCGTTCCACACGGCGCGGCCCGAACCCGTCAGGCGGCGGGCCGGGCGCTCCTCCCGTCCGGTGGAGCCCAGGGCACACAGCAGCAGCGCCAGCAGGCCCAGCCCCAGCCCTGCCGGGAGGCCGAAGACCGGGCTGGGAGCCAGCCCCAGCACGCCCGGCAAGAGCAGCAGGGCGAGCCACACGGCCCCGGCGGGACGGCCCACTTCCAGAAGGTTCAGGCCGATGTGCAGCACCGCCGCCGTCAGCACCACCGGCAAGAAAAGGGCGGCATAAGCCAGAATCGCCCCGATCGCGTTTCCGCCCCCATCCCCCACCCCGGCCAGCAGCGGCAGCGCGGTGAGACACGCAGCCGCAAGCAGCAGCGGCACCCGCACGATCTCGGCAGCTTGGTCGAAGCGGATCAAGAGCAGCACGGCGAAAAAGGCCAGCACCCCCCACCACGGCAGCCATGAGGTCGCCACGAAGGGCGCGGCGAGCAGCAGCCACGAACGGTCGAGGCGCAGGGGCCGCCGGGCGGGGGGGGCAGGGAGAGTCGTCATGCGGGGAGCCTTAGCCTAGCGCGGGACCGCCCGCGCCGGGAGCAGACATGGGGCGGGCCAGCCGGGCCACCGTGCGGGCCGCCGCCTCAGCCTGCTCCGCGCCTTCCTCGGAGGGCGACAGGCCGTAGCGGACTGGGGTATACGCGGCCAGAAGCTGCCGCAGCGGGTCGGCCAGGTCGGGCCTGTCGTCCGCGACCCGTGCGGCGTGTTCGGCGGGCGTCTCGTTCGGAGCGCGGCCTAGGCCCACCCGCGTCAGCGAGGCCAGGGCCGAGCGGTAGGCCCGCCGAACCCGGTGCAGGGCGGTGGTGTCCTCCGGGGTGGGGGTGGGCAGAGGCTCCGGGCCGTCTTCTTCCGGCCGGGACGGGCGGGTCAGGTGCCAGCCCACCCAGACCAGCGCCGCAGCGGCGAGCAACAGCACGGCGAACGCCACGTTGTTCATGGTGTTCAGCCACTCCTGTTTCTGGTAGGGGCGGATGCTGCCGCCACCCTGCGAACTCAGGAGGCCAGCGGGGCCGACCTCGCCCAGCTTGTTGTAGCCCCCAGGGGGCGAGAGGGCTCCCGGTTCCCCGGTCAGCGAGCCCAGCACCAGCAGGCTGCCCGTGAGCAGCAGTCCCGACAGTGCCGCAAGCTCCCACCACCTGGGGCGGCGCCCCCGACTGCGCGGCCCCCGCGAGCGCCACATAATCCATACGACGGCCAGCATGACCAGCAGGCCACCCAGGATCACCTTGTCGTTATCGAGATTCCTGCCCTCGACCGGGGCATAGCGCCTCGTCTGATTGGACCCTAACCCCTGGGCGTAGCGGTTCTCGCCGTTCATCCCGAGTTGACGTTCAAACTCGAAGTCCCCGCCAATTCGTGCCTGCACCCGCGACAGCCCCCTGCGGTCAGCTTCCCAGGCGGGTGGGGTGGGCAGCGGCAGGCTCAGCACCGTGAGCAGCGCGGCCGAGCCTGCCCCGGCGACCAGGAGCCACCGCAGCGCCGCCCCCTGCCCGCTCAGAGGCCGCAGCGCCCGGTCTTCCGGCCCCGGTGCGCCCAGCACGGCCAGCAGCAATGCGAACAGGCCTACTCCCAGCCCCAGCGAGAGCCCCAGACCCCCTCCGAACAGGGCCGCCCCCAGCAGCAGCATGCCCAGCACTCCGGCACCCAGGAACCGCCGCCCCCCCTCCAGTGACCGCAGTCCAGCATGCAGGAGCGCCACGCCCAGCAGCATGGGAAACGCCGTTCGCGCCGCCGCCACCAGCCCAGTGAAGTCGGATGCGGCCAGCAGGCCCGGCACGCTGCTCAGCCCCGCCAACAGCAGCAGGAGCAGCAGCCGCGCTCCTGCCGCCGGACGCCCCGGACGGGTCAGCACGAGCACGGCGAAGCTGCCCCCCACCAGCCACAGCGGCCAGCCTGCCAATCCCAGCAGAGGAGCTGCGAGCAGCAACCACGAGCGGTCAAAGGAGCGGGGGCGGGGGGGTGAACGGGAGGGATCGGCGGTCATCGTCATGGGTGGCCTCCGGGTGGGTGGGGCGAAGGGGACGAGCGCTTTGGCCGCGTCAGCCCCCTGGTCGGCGGTGCTCGGTCATTTCAGTACGCGGACCGCCGCGCAGGCGTTCCGCATCCCCGGACGAGGAAAGTATGGAGATCTGTCCCCAGGGTAACAGCACCCGCCCCAGCGTGTGGCCGAGTTTGCGTGCCCCACGCCAAAGCCCCCGCCACGGGGACGGGGGCCGAAGGGGCAGGAGTTGGAACGGGCGGGGGTTCAGTCCAGGAAGTCGCGCAGCTTGCGGGTGCGGCTCTCGTGGTACTTGAGCTTACGCAGCGCCTTGTTCTCGATCTGGCGGATGCGCTCGCGGGTCACGTTGAAGCGCTGGCCGACTTCCTCCAGCGTATGCTCGCGGCCGTCCACCAGTCCCTTACGGAACTTCAAAACCATCGCCTCGCGCTCGGTGAGCTTGGAGAGGGCCTTTTCCAGTTCCTCGGAGAGCAGGGTCTTGGCCGCGTTGTCCACCGGGGAGTCGAGGTTCTCGTCGGGGATGAAGTCGCCGTAGAACGAGTCCTTCTCGTCACCGATGGGGGTTTCGAGGGAGACGGGCTCCTGGCTGACCTTCTGCACCTCCTCGACCTTGTTGGCGTCCCAGCCGGGACCCATCGCCTCGGCGATCTCCTCGTAAGTGGCCTCGCGCGAGAGTTCCTGCTGAAGCTGGCGGGCGGTGCGGGTGAGCTTGTTGATCGTCTCGACCATGTGGACCGGAATGCGGATGGTCCGGGCCTGGTCGGCGATCGCGCGATTGATCGCCTGGCGAATCCACCACGTCGCATAGGTCGAGAACTTGTAGCGGCGGCGGTACTCGAACTTCTCGACCGCGCGAATCAGGCCCTGGTTCCCCTCCTGAATCAGGTCGAGGAAGCCCAGCCCGCGCCCGGTGTACTTCTTGGCGATGGACACCACGAGGCGCAGGTTGGCCTCGATCAGCCCCTGGCGGGCGGCGGCGCCGTCTTCCATCTGGCGCATCAGGCGGCGACGCCCGCGGTCGTCGAAGGTGTCACCTTCCTCCTCCAGCCGCTTGCGGGCTTCTTCGCCCTCCTCAATGCGGCGGGCGAGCGCGATCTCCTCCTCGAGGGTCAGCAGGGGCACCCGGCCAATCTCGTGGAGGTACTGCCGCACCGGGTCGTTGGACACGGCGCGGGGCATGTCGTCGAAGTACTTCTCCTCGTCGTCGGTGTCGGCGGCGGCGGTGGCGGCCGGGCCTTCAGTCTCCTCGTCGAGGTCGTCGTCCTCGTCCTCGCCCTCGTCCTGCACCTCAATCTGCTGCGCGGCGAGGAAGAGCTGCATGTCCTCGAAGGCTTCCGCGCTCTCGGGGTCGAGGCCGGAGGCTTCGAGGGCCACCGACAGCGCCGCCGCGATCTCCTCGCTTGTGAGGACGCCCGCCGCCTTGCCCACCTTCAGCAGTTCCTGAATGGAGGGGTGCGCGTAGTAGGGCTTGTCGGCGGGAACGGCAACGGCGGTTCCCTTGGCGGCGGGCGCGGCCTTGCTCGCCGCCGGGGCCTTGCCCGCCTTGCGGGGCGCGGGGGCCGCCTTCTCGGCCGTCTCGGCAGGAGCCGCCGCCTCGGGAGCGGGCGCGGCCTTTTTGCGGGCCGGGGCCTTCTTCGGTGCGGGAGTGGGGGCCGCTTCGGCCTCGGCGGTGGGGGCCGGGGTGGCGGCGGCCTTGGGCCGGGGCGCCTTGCGGGTCTTGGGGGCGGCGGGGGTGACGGCCCCGGCCACTTCGGGGGCCGGAGCGGCGGGCGCGGAAGCCTTGGTGCGGGCGCGTGCTCGGGTGGGTTCTGCCATGCGGACTCCTAGGGCGCCGGGGCCGGTGCGGGGAGAGGCCGAAAGGTGGCCACGGCCGGAAAACTGGCGGCGGGAGAGAAACGATAGAGGAAAACTCGGCGCCTGTGGCCAGTGTGGCTGAAACCCCAGAGAGCGCCGGGGGCCTGAAACGGGTCAGTCTAGCAAAGACCCCCCAGCTCCCCGGAAGCCGCCTCACGGTCGGGCGGCAGCCCCGCAGGGGAATCACAGGTACGCGCCCCGGTCCAGAACAGTTCCCGGCCCCTGGCCCGGCACGTCCCTTCCTTGGCTCCCGCCGTTCCTGGAATCAACAGGACTCCTGCCCCCGACGAAGGACGATTGACACCCCCAGCCGGGGGCAGTAGCCTTCGGGGTACCGACAACGTCTGTTCTGGAACCGCTTCCGCACCGGAAGCCCGTGCGCTGCCGAGGGGGTGGCTCCGGCAAGTTCCAGGCAGCGGAGGGAGAACCATGAAACGAGTGCTTGCCAGCTTGAGCCTGACCCTCGCCTGCGCCGCCGTGAGCCAGGCAGGGGCCGTGACCCTGACCTTTGCGTGCGACTCGGTGGGCCAGGGCTTTGACGAGTGCAAGAAGGGCGCCGACGCCTGGGCCAAGCAGACGGGCAACACCGTCCGGCTGATTCAGGTGCCTAAGGAAACCGACCAGCGCCTCGCCCTGTACCAGCAGCAGCTCGGCGCCCGCTCGGCGGACGTGGACGTGTACATGATCGACGTGGTGTGGCCGGGCCTGATCGGCCAGCACCTGCTCGACATGAAGAAGTACATCCCGGCGGCGGAGATCAACCGGCACTTCCCGGCCATCGTGCAGAACAACACCATCGGCGGCAAGCTGGTGGGCATGCCCTTTTTCACCGACGCGGGCGTGCTGTACTACCGCACCGATCTGCTGAAGAAGTACGGCTACACCAAGCCCCCCAAGACCTGGAACGAACTCGCGACGATGGCCCAAAAGATCCAGGCGGGCGAGCGCAAGACCAACTCCCGCTTCGTGGGCTTCGTCTTCCAGGGCAAGAACTACGAGGGCCTGACCTGCGACGCGCTGGAGTGGATCAGCTCCTTCGGCGGCGGAACCATCGTGGATTCCAGCGGCAAGGTGACGGTCAACAACGCCAAGACCGTGCAGGCGCTGCAAGCGATCCAGGGGCTGGTGGGCACCGTGGCGCCGCAGGCCGTGACGACCTACGGTGAGGAAGAAGCCCGCAACGTGTGGCAGGCCGGGAACGCGGCCTTTATGCGCAACTGGCCCTACGCTTATGCGGCCGGACAGGAAAAGGGCAGCGCCGTGCGCGGCAAGATCGGCGTGGCGGCCCTGCCTGCAGGCCCCGGCGGCAAGCCCGCCGCAACGCTGGGTGGCTGGCAGCTCGCCGTGAACGCCTACTCCAAGAACCCCAAGGAAGCCGCCAGCCTGGTGCAGTACCTGACCGGCGTGCAGGAGCAGAAGCGCCGCGCGGTGGAAGCCAGCTACAACCCCACCATCGCTTCTCTGTACAAGGACAAGGACGTGCTCAAGGCCGTGCCCTTCTTCGGCAGCCTGTACGACGTGTTCACCAACGCGGTGGCCCGCCCCGCGACCGTGACCGGCAGCAAGTACAACCAGGTCAGTGACGCCTTCAGCACCGCCGTCTACAACGTGCTGACCAAGAAGAGCGCTCCTGGCCCGGCCATGAAGACCCTCGAAGGCCAGCTCAACCGCATCAAGGGACGCGGCTGGTAAGACCCGCGCGGGCGGCGCCGCGAGTCCCGCCGCCCCCGGAGTCCGGGTGCCCCCACTCACGGGGCACCCTTTTTGCTTTCCCGCTCCTCTCCCCTGCCCCGCGAGGTGCCTCCGATGACCACTCCCCTTCCCTCCCGCCCCACGGCGGCCCCCGCACGGCCGGGCCGGGGCCTGCAAGCCAGCCGCACCCGCGTGGCGCTGCTGCTGCTCGTGCCCATGCTGCTGGTGCTGGCCGCCGTCGCCGGGTACCCGCTGCTGCGGACGATCTACCTGTCGTTTACCGAGTACAACATCCTGACCGACCCGGCCCCGAGGTGGATCGGGCTGGGCAACTACTGGTTCACCACCGAAGACGGCACCGGGCTGGGCGTGCTGCAAATTCCCGAGTGGTGGCAGTCGGTGTGGAACACGGTCAAGTTCACCGTGGGCAGCGTGCTGCTGGAAACCGTGCTGGGGCTGGCGTTCGCGCTGATCATCAATTCCAAGATCCGGGGCCGGGGCCTGCTGCGCACCGCGATTCTGGTGCCCTGGGCGATTCCCACCGTGGTGAGCGCCCAGATGTGGAACTGGATGTACAACGACTCGTTCGGGATCATCTCGGACTGGGGCCAGCGCCTAGGCTTCTTGCAGGCAGGCCAGTCCTTCCTGAGCAACCCCGACACGGCGCTCGCCGCGCTGATCGCGGTGGACGTGTGGAAGACCACCCCCTTCATGGCGCTGCTGCTGCTGGCGGGGCTCCAGACCATTCCCAGCGACATGTACGAGGCCGCCGACGTGGACGGCGCGAACAAGTGGACCCAGTTCTGGCGGCTGACCCTGCCGCTGCTGACGCCCGCCCTTCTGGTCGCGCTGATCTTCCGCACGCTGGACGCGCTGCGGGTGTTCGATATGCCTTACATCGTGAAGGGGAACGCCCCGGAGACGATCACCATGAGCATCTATGCCCGGCAGGAGCTGATCCTGAACTCGCAGTTCGGGTTCGGCAGCGCGATCAGCGTGCTGATCTTCCTGATCATCATGGTGTTCACGGCGATCTACGTGACCAGCCTGCGCGTGAAGTTCGACTGAGGGGGTGAGGGCATGAATTCCAAAAATCCGCTGGTCCGCACCGTCACCCTGGTTCTCTTCTGGCTGGTCGTGGCGGTCGTGCTGTTCTACGTCCTCTTTCCCTTCTACTGGGCGATCAAGACCAGCCTGACGAGTTCGGCGCGGCTCTCGGCCGAGGCGCTGCAGTGGTTTCCCAGCGTGCCGAGCTTTCAGAATTTCCGGGACGTGTTCACCGGGGCTCCTTTCGGCCGCAACCTGCTCAACAGCGTGGTCGTGGCGACGGGCACGGTGCTGCTGAGCCTGCTGCTCTCGGTGTTGGCGGCCTATGCGCTGGGCAAGTTCCGCTTTCAGGGCAAGACCATCCTGATGTACCTGATTCTGGCGGTGAGCGTCTTTCCGCAGATTGCGGTGCTGTCGGGGCTCTACACCATGATCCAGACCTTTGGCCTCTACAACTCGTGGGGCGGGCTGATCCTGTCGTACATGATCTTCACGCTGCCCTTCACGGTGTGGACGCTGACCGCCTTCGTGCGCGAGATTCCCACCGAGTTGGAGGAAGCGGCTTACGTGGACGGCGCCTCGCCGCTGCAAACCTTGTTCCGGGTCCTGCTCCCGGTGATGACCCCAGCGCTGGTCACCACCGGCCTGCTGGCCTTTATCAACGCCTGGAACGAGTTCCTGTTCGCGCTGACCTTTACCACCGACGCCTCAGCGGCGACGGTGCCGCCCGCCATCGCCAACTTCACCGGGGCGTCGCAGTACGAGAGCCCCTTCGGGCTGACGATGGCCGCCTCGGTGATCGTGACGATTCCGCTGATCATTCTGGTGCTGGTGTTTCAGCGCAACATCGTTTCCGGGCTGACGGCGGGAGCGGTGAAGGGCTAAGAGAAAGTTCGAACTAGAAGCCGCCTCCGATGTGGGGCGGCTTCTTCTTGGTTCAGGCTTTGGAGCGGCGCAGCGGGCTCACGGCAGCACCGGATACAGGTCCACCCGCCCGCCCGGCCGCACGTCCTCGCGGGCGGCGATGGCGACGGCGGCGCTCTGACCGGAGCGGCTGCCCAGGCGGGTCAGCAGGTCCACGAACTCGTTGACGCCCAGCCCGCCGTTGGTGATGTATTCGGCAGGCACGCCCCGGGTGGTGAGGTGGATGACCGTGTCCTGCACGAGGTCCTGAACCTGGTTCTGGACGGTGCGGGGGTCGCCCAGCGTGACGGTCGCCCGCCGGATGGTCTGCCCGCCCCGGTACAGGACGGTGTTGGGGCGGGCGGCGCAGGTGAGGTCGACCGGGAAGCCCACCGCCGTGTTGTTCGCCGCGCGGCACTGCACGAAGGCGCTCGCGTTCAGCCCGCGCAAGCTGATTTCCAGGCGTTCGCGGGCCGCCGCGTTCAGGCGGGCGGGCGGCGTTCCCTTGGCTCCCCGGCCCGCCGCCGCCGCCGCCGCGCTTTGCAAGAAGGCGTCGAGATTCCGCACCCCTGGCACGACCCCCGCGTACACGAGGTCGTTTTTCGGGTAGGCGAGGTCGGCGCTGCGGCTGGCGCTGAGTTCGTCGCGGGCGCTGGAAAACTCGTCCTGAAGGCGGTCGAGGCTGCTGCGGGCGCTGGCGAGGTCGCGGCCGAGCGTCTCATTGGCGGCCCGCAGTTCGGCCTGCTGGGTCCGCAGGCTGGCGAGTTCACGGGCCGCCGCGTCGCGGTCGGCCACCAGCCGGGCACGCTCGGCGGCCAGCGTGTCGCGCTCGCGGGCCAGGGCGTCCCGTTCGCGGGCGGCGCCGTCGCGTTCGCGGGCGAGGCGGTCGCGCTCGGCGACGACCTCGTCGCGCTGGCGGGTAGCGGCGTCGCGGGCGGCGACGGCGGAGGCGCGGGCCTGCACGGCGGCGTCCCGTGCGCGGGCGGCCGCGTCCCGCTCGCCCTCCAGGCGGTCACGGGCGGCGATCAGGGTGCGGCGCTCGGCGGCGAGGCGGTCGCGGGCCTGCTGGGCCTGGATACGGGCGGCCTCGGCCTGGGCACGGCCCGCCTCGGCCGCGGCACGGGCCTGACGGGCGGCGTCTCGCTCGCGGGTGGCCGCGTCGCGCTGGGCCTGCACCCCCTCGCGGGCGGCTTCCAGGGCCTCGACCTGACGGTTGAGCACAGTCACGCGCGACTGCGCGGCCTCGGCCCGCGTCTGGGCAGCGTCGGCGCGGGCCTGAGCTTCCCCGGCGGCAGCCTCGGCTTGGGCAGCGCGGCGGTCAAGGGCGGCGACCTCGCTCCCCAACGTCTCCACCTGCGTGTTCAGGGCGCGGGCACGCTCGCGGCTGTCGGCAAGCCGGGTCTCGGAAGCCTCCAGAGCGGCGCGGCTCTCCTCGGCGCGGGCCTCCAGGGTGCGGCCCAGGGCGGTGAGTTCGGTCACCCGCGTTTGCAGGGTGCGGGCCTGCTCCTGGGCACGGGCGCGGTCGGCCTGGGCGGTGTCGCGGGCCTGCTGGGCAGTCCTCAGCGCCCCCTGCGCCTTTTCTAGACTGGCCTGCGCCTGCGCCCGCTCCTGCTGAAGGGCCTGGGCCGCCCGCCGCGCCTCATCGCGCTCGCGCTGGGCAGCCTTCAGCTCGGCCTGCACGCCCTCGACCTCCTCACGCAGAGCGTTGATCTGGGGCCGAAGCTGATCGGCCTGCGCGATGGTATTCACGGCCGAGCGGTTCAGCAGCAAGAAGGCCCCCAGGCTCGCCGCGCTGATGCCCATGCCCGCGAGCACGGCCACGACGAGCGCGGTCGTCTTGGGCCGCAGCCCAAAGAGGCGCAGGTGCTTGCGCCCCACCCTGCGGGCGATGGTGTCGGCCGAGTAGGCGACCACGCCCGAGAGCAGCACCACGAAGGGCAGAAACAGCCACAGCACGTGCTCTCACTCCCCCTACAGTTCGAAGTCGTCGCCGAGGTAGTGGCGGCGGGCGTCCTCGTCGGCCCCGAACTCCTGCGGGGTGCCCTCGAACTTCACTTCCCCGTCGAACATCAGGTAGACGCGGTCGGTCAGCGCGATGGTCTCGCGCACGTTGTGGTCGGTGATAAAGACGCCGATGCCCCGGCGGTCGCGCAGTTCGCGGATCAGGCGTTGAATCTCGCGGATGCTCTTGGGGTCCACCCCGGTAAACGGCTCGTCGAGAAGCAGGTAGTCGGGGTCGGTGGTCAGGGCGCGGGCGAGTTCCAGCCGCCGACGCTCGCCGCCGGAAAGCTGGTAGGCGTAGTTTCCGGCAAGTGCCGTCAACCCGAACTCGGCCAGCAGCGCGTCGGCGCGGGCCTCCTGCTCGGCGCGGGGAAGGCCCTGGTATTCGAGGATGGCGAGCAGGTTGTCCCGTGCGGTCAGCTTGCGAAAGGCGCTGGGTTCCTGCGGCAGGTAGCCTAGTCCCAGCCGCGCCCGCTCGTGCATGGGCAGCCGGGTCACGTCACGGTCCCCCAGCAGGATTCGGCCCCCGCCGGGCCGAATAAAGCCCACCAGCATGTAGAAGGTGGTCGTCTTGCCCGCCCCGTTCGGCCCGAAGAGAGCCACGATCTCGCCAGGCCGCACGATGAAGTCGGCCCCGCGCACCACCGCCCGCCGCCCGTAGCTCTTGCGCAGGCCCTCGGCCCTCAGCTCGGGGCGCTGAAAGTCGATCTGGACGCCGTGCGGGACGGAAAGGGGGGCAGGCGCGGTCACGTCTGCGAGCGTAGCACGGGGGTCATGGGAGCGGGGGTGAGGGGGGCGACGAAGGGGCAGAAGGCGAGGCGGGGGTGCGCCGTCCGTACAACTTGGCGGGGGCGCCACCTTCCCCTCCCCCGCCGTACACTACCCCCATGCTCCTGACCCTCATCGTTCTGGATTCTGTCGGCGTGGGCGAGTTGCCGGACGCCGCCGCCTTCGGGGACGCGGGTGCCCACACCCTCAACCACACGCTCACGGCCGCGCCCGCCCACCTCCCCAATCTCGCGCGGCTGGGGCTGTCGCGCATCCCCACCGTGCAGACCTCGCCGGGGACGGTTCCGGCGGGCGAGGTGACGGGCGCCTTCGGGCGGATGCGCGAGGTCAGCCCCGGCAAGGACACCTCGACCGGACACTGGGAGTTCATGGGGGTGCAGCTTCAGCACGCCTTTCAGGTCTTTCCCGACGGCTTTCCCCCCGCCGTGATGGACCGCTTCGACGCGGCGACCGGGCGCGGGCACCTGTGCAACCGGCCTTACAGCGGCACCGACGTGATTCGGGACTACGGGGAAGAACACCTCCGCACCGGCTCTCCCATCGTGTACACCAGCGCCGACAGCGTGTTCCAGATCGCCGCGCACGAGGATGTGGTGCCGCTGGAGACGCTGTACGCGTGGTGCGAGGCGGCCCGCGAAATCTTGCAGGGCGAGTTCGCGGTCGCGCGGGTGATCGCCCGGCCCTTCCGGGGGGAGCACCCCTTCGAGCGGGCGAATGAGCACCGCAAGGACTATTCGCTGGTGCCCCCGCGCACCGTGCTGGACGCGCTGAAGGACGCCGGGCGCGACGTGGTGGGCATCGGCAAGATTCCCGACATCTACGCGCACCAGGGCTTCACCGAAGAGATTCACACCGACAACAACGCCGACGGCATCCAGAAGACGCTCGCGCGGATGCGCCAGGGCGGGAACGGCCTGATCTTTACCAATCTCGTGGACTTCGACGCCAAGTTCGGCCACCGACGTGACCCCGCTGGGTACAGCGCGGCGCTCGCGGAGTTCGACGCGGCGCTGCCGGAGCTGCTGGCCGCCGTGCCGGAGGGCGGGGCGCTGCTCCTCGTGTCCGACCACGGCAACGACCCCACCTGGCACGGCACCGACCACACCCGCGAACACGGGCTGCTGCTGGGCTGGCACCCCGGCCTGACGGGGGCGGTGGACCTGGGCGAGCGGGCCACCTTCGCGGACGTGGGGGCGACCGTCGCCGCCGCGCTGGGGGCCGAGTGGGATGGGCCGGGTGAGAGCTTCTGGACGCGGCTGAAGGACTAACCCCGCCCGAAGCCGCCCCGGCCTTCCGCCCCGGCCCCGAGCAGTTCAGCCTCACGCTGCTGCTGGGCGGGCGCTTCGCGGGGTCGCAGGAGTGGACGCTGCACCCCGAACGTGGGGCGCTGGTCGCGCGGGTGGAAACCGAGTTCGGCGGAGTACTCCCCGAGCTGCGGCGGGTGCAGCAGAGCCGGATGCACCCTCGGCTGCTCACCAGCCTGCATTATGCGGAGGGTGACGGGCGGAATCGGGCCAGTTTCGAGACGACCTTCGACCGCCGCAGCGGGCTGGTCACGCTGAGGCAGGGCCGCGACGAGGCCACCGCGCCGCTGACCACCGAACATCACGACCCCGTCTCGCTGCTGGTGTGGCTGCGCGGGCTGGAAGAGGTCGAGCGGGCCACCGTGCAGATGGCGGGGGGACACGTGCTGGTGCAGCGGCTGCCCGACACGGCGGTGGGGGACATCCCCGCCCGCGTCTACCTGCTGCGGCCGGGCGGGGCGTATGTGTTCGTGGAGGCCGCGCCGCCCCACCGCCTGCTGCGCCTGATTCAGCCCACCGATTTCGGGTCGTTGGAGGCCGTGACCGAGCCGCCCAGAAAGCCGCAGCCCGAGCGCCGCCGACGGCGGGCGGGTTAGGCAGCCCTGGGCCGGGGGCCGTCCGCGCCCAGCAGGATGACGCAGGCCCCCGGCCCCTTTCTCCCCTCTCCCCTGCCCTCACCCAGGAGTGTCCCCATGCAAGTCCTTCAAGGCGACGCCGCCCGCGCGGCCCTGACCCGTACCTTCTCCGAGATTCCGGTGCCGCAGAGCGTGCTGGCCCGTATCGAACAGACCTTCGGGGAGCCGCTGACCCCCGAGGAGGTCGTCTCGCGCATCCTCGCGGACGTGCGGGCGCGGGGGGACGACGCCCTGCGCGACTGGACCGAGCGGCTGGACGGCCACCGCCCGGAGGCGCTGGAAGTCTCCGGGGCGGAGCTGGAGGCCGCGCAGATTGAGCCGGAACTGCACGAGGCGGTGCGGCTCGCGATCCGGCGGGTGCGGGCCTTCTACGAGGAGCAGCCCGCGCACGGCTTCCTGCAGGAGGGACCGGACGGCACCCTGGGGCAGCTCGTGCGCCCGCTGGGGCGGGTGGGCGTGTACGTGCCCGGCGGCCTCGCGCCGCTGATCTCCACCCTGATTCACACGGCGGTGCCCGCGCAGGTGGCGGGCGTGCCCGAGATCGTGGTGACGACGCCGCCGGGTCGGGACGGCACAGTCCACCCGGCGATTCTGGTCGCGGCCCGCGAGTTGGGCATCACGCAGGTCTTCCGGGTGGGCGGGGCGCAGGCCATTGGAGCGCTCGCCTACGGCACCGCCAGCGTGCCCGGCGTGGACAAGATCGCGGGGCCGGGGAACCTCTTTGTGGTGATCGCCAAGCGGCTGGTGTACGGCGCGGTGGGCATCGAGAGCCTGCCGGGGCCGACCGAGACGCTGGTGGTGGCCGACGACAGCGCTTCCCCCCGCTTCGTGGCCGCCGATCTGCTCGCGCAGGCCGAGCACCTGGGAGCCGAACCCGTGCTGGTGTCCACCAGCCGGGATCTGCTGATCGAGGTGCAGAATCAGCTCGACGGTCAACTGGAAGCCCTCCCCGAGCCGAACCGGAGCTGGGCGCGGGACAGCGTGCTGAGCCGGATGAAGATTGTCCTGGCCGCCAGTCTGGAGGAGGCACTGGACCTCTCCAACCTCTACGCACCCGAGCACCTCTGCCTGCTGACCCGCGACCCCTGGAGCCTGCTGGACGAGGTGCGGCGCGCCGGGGGCGTTTTCGTGGGCGAGGCGAGCATGGAGGCGCTGGGGGACTACGTGGCCGGACCCAGCCACGTGATGCCGACCGGGGGCACGGCCCGCTTCATGAGTCCGGTCAACGTGCGCGATTTCCAGACCATCATCTCGGTGGTGGGGGTGCGCGAGGAGACGCTGCGCCGCATCGGTCCCCCCGCTGCCGTCCTCGCCCGCGCCGAGGGGCTCGAAGCCCACGCCCGCGCCATCGAGAGCCGCCTGACCCCCACTGTGCCCGACGCCCACCCCGAAGCGACCCTGGCCGCGATGGCGGACGTAGCCGAGGAGACGACCTCGGGACTGTAATCGGCCGCATCTGCGCCGCAACCTTCCCGCGCCCCGGCGCATAGTGCCCGGTATGAGCCTCGCTTCCTTCCCGGCCCTGGAATTGCTCGACCTGCGCAAGAGCTTTGGGGGCCGCGCGGCGGTGGCAGGCGTGAGCCTGACGGTGCCGCCCGGCGAGCTGTACGCGCTGCTCGGTCCCAACGGGGCGGGCAAGACGACCACCATCCGTATGATCGCGGGGCTGACCCGGCCCGACGGAGGCACGGCCCGCATCTACGGGCATGACGTGACGCACGACGCCCGCGCCGCCAAACGGCAGCTTGCCTACCTCCCCGACGACCCGCTCCTGTACGGCAAGCTGACCCCGCCCGAGTACCTGGAATTCGTGGCGGGGCTGTGGGAGATGGACGCCCGCGAGGCCGCGCCCGAAGCCGAGCGGCTGCTGCGCTGGCTGAACCTGTGGGAGCACCGCCAGGAGCGCACCGAGGGCTTTTCGCGCGGGATGAAACAGAAACTCGCCCTCGCCGGGGCGCTGATCCACCGCCCGCGCCTGATGCTGCTCGACGAGCCGCTGACCGGGCTGGACGCGGCGGCCTCGCGGCAGGTCAAGGACGCGCTGCGCGAGTTCGTGGACGGCGGCGGCGCGGTCGTGCTGACGACCCACATCCTGGAGGTGGCCGAGCGGCTCGCCGACCGCCTCGGCATCATCGCAGCGGGCACACTCGTGGCAGAGGGCACGCCGGGCGAGCTGCTGTCCCGCACGGGGACGGGCACGCTGGAGGACGCCTTCCTCAGCCTGACCGGGCTGCGCGTGGGTGCCGAGGACCCGGCGGGGACCCCCGCGTGAGGCCCGGCTCGCTGCCGTGGCTGCTGCGCTGGCAGACGCGTTGGGCGTGGCAGAACCTCAGCGGGGGGACCCGGCGGGGGCTGATCGTGGGGGCGGTGTTCGCCGTGGGGCTGGGGGCGGCGCTCTACTTCTTTCTGCAATCCCTGCTCATTGGGGTCCCGCTGGGCCGCCCCCTCCCCGATGCGGCGCTGGGACCGCTGACGCTGGGGCTGGTCTTCGTCTTCACGCTGATGGTTTCGGCGTGCGTGACGGCGGCGCTGGAGGCGCTGTACATGCGGGGCGACCTCGACCTGCTGCTGCACTCGCCCGTCTCGCCGCGCACGGTGCTGGCGTCGCGGGCGCTGGGGGTGGCCTTTACGGGGGCGCTGGGGTCGGCGCTCTTGATCGTGCCTCTCACCTTCCTGCTGGTGGTGCTGGGGGCGTGGCGCGGGCTGGGGCTGCTGGGATGGTGGTTGGGGGCGGCCCTGCTCGCGGCGACGCTGGGGCTGTGGCTGACCCTGGGGCTGGTGCGGGTGCTGGGGGTGCGCCGGGCGCGGGTCACGGCGTCGGTGGTGGGGGCGCTGCTGGGGGCGAGCCTCTTTCTGGCGTTCCAGTTGCCCAACATTCTGGGGATGAGCGGACGCGGCGACCTGGTGCTGCGGGTGTTCGAGGGCTTTGGGCCGGGGCGCGGCAGCTGGCCGGAGCGGGAGTCGGCCCTGTGGTGGCCCGCCCGCGCCGTGTGGAGCGAGCCGGGGCCGCTGCTGGCGCTGGGACTGGGGTCAGCCTTGGCCTTCGCGCTGAGTGTGCCGCTGCTGACCCGCCTGTTTGTCAGCGGGGTGGCGGCCACCGCCGAGGGCAGCGGGGGACGGCGGGCGGAGCGCGGTCGGGCCGGGCCGCTGCGTTTTCGCCCAGCACGACAGGCCACGCTGCTCAAGGAATGGCGGATGGTGGGCCGCGACCCCGAACTGCTCTCGCGCACGCTGCTGCAACTCGTCTACATGCTGCCGCTGATGGCCTCGGCGTGGCGCGGCTCGGTAGAGGGGGCGGCGAGCGCGGGCATCGTGCTGCTGGGAGCCAGCCTCGCCTCGGCGCTGGCGCACCTGACGCTCAACGCGGAGGACGCCCCCGACCTCCTCGTCACCGCCCCGCGCAGCCCGGCGGCCCTGCGGCGCGACAAGTGGCTGGCCGCCGCGCTGCCACCCCTGGGGCTGGGAGTGCTCGGCGTCGGGCTGTTCGCCGCGCAGGATCTGCTGGCCCCTGGCCTGGCCCTCGCTCTCCTATGTTTGGTGGCGCTGGGGGTCGCGGGAAGCGCCCTGCTGGTGCTGTGGCGGCCCCTGCCCGTGCGCCGGGCGGACGCCTTCAAGACCCGGCCGGGCAACACCCTGGGACAGACCCTGCTGACCCTGCTGTTTCAGGGCGGCCTGAGCGTGGGGGCGTATGCGCTGGCCCGTGGGCAGGCCTGGAGCCTCGCGCCGCTGCTGGCGGCTGGCGTGGCGCTGGCGGTGGCGTATGGGGGGCGGGGAACTGACGCGCGGTGAGGGTTAGACCCGACTTGCTGTTGCAAAAGCCGTCTTTTCCCTGTGTCAGCCGCCCTCAGCGCCCCCGCCGCGCGAGTCCACTTTCCAGGCAGAAGGCAGACGAGCCGTTCGGCGCGTCAGCGCCGAGGCCTTCCAATTGGGCGGGAGGACGGCGTGGAGGGGGACACCGAGGCGGGGCAAGCGAGGTTTGAAGATGGGGGGACGACCTTCGCCTAGCGCAGCGCTACTCCCCCGTCCCCTCTGGGGGCAGGGGCTGGGGGTGGGGGCAAACCGAATCAAGACAGCTTGCCCACCTCTTCTCCATTCAATTTAGGCCTCAGCTCTCGAACGCCGCCCGCTTCGGCTCCGGCAACCGGTATGCGATGAGCGCACTGGGAAGCAGCAGCGTCAGGCTCACCAGCGCCGCCGTCGTCGGCGTCGTCACGTCCGCCAGCGCCCCCACCAGGAAGATCAGCAACCCCGCGAAGCCCCACGAAAAGCCCATCATGATGCTGCTCGCCACCGCGACGTGCCCCGGCGCGTACTCCTGCGCGGCGACCACCCCGACCGGGACGCTGGCATTTACCGCCGCCCCGACCAGGAAGGTGAGCGGGTAAAACCACCAGTTGGCCGGGCTCGACAGGATCAGCAGCACGAAGAAGGGAATGGTCGTCAGGATGGCCGCCCGCAGCACCGGCACCCGCCCGTAGCGGTCGCTGGCCCGCCCCCCCACGATCCCCCCGATGGCACTGGCGACGGCGTACACGGCCAGCGTGACCCCGACCTCCCGCGCCCCGAAACCCCGGCCCAGCAGGATGAAGGGCAGCATCGCGTTGTACCCCATGCTGGCAAGCGACCGCAGCACCGCCATCGCCCACAGGCCCACCAGTGGCCCCCGGAAGATGCCCGCGTACTCGGCCAGCGAAACCCGCCGCCCCTCGGCCCGGCCGGGCGGGGTGACGGCAAAAGTGATCGCCGCGATCACGGCCCCGATCAAGGCAAACCAGGGCAGATTCTCCAGCCCCACGCCCGCGAACACCGGCCCCAGCGCCATGCCCGCCGTGCCCCCGGCGCTGAACAGGCTCGCCCACAGCCCCCGCTTCTCGGACGGACTGCTCAGGGCGACGTAAGCGGCGCCCGCCGGGTGGAAAAAGCCGCTCCCGAAGCCCGCAACCGCCACCAGCAGCACCAGCGCCCCGAACCACGGCACGAAGCCCATCGCCGTGAGGCCCAGGCCCGTCATCAGCGGCCCCAGCGCGGCGGCGTAGCGGCGGTCAAGGCGCTCGCCCAGAATCCCCAGCAGCGGTTGCAGCACGCTGGAGGTCAGGCTGTAGACGCTGGAGAGTAGCGTCACAGCGGCGATGGACACGCCGAACTTGCCCTGAAGGGCGGGGGTCAGCGGCGTGAGCATGGCCCCGTAAGCGTCGTTGATGAAGTGACCTGCCGTGACCGCCACGGCGACGGCGGTGGCATGACGGGCGGCGATTCGGGCGGGGGCGGCCTGCATGGGCGACACGCTACGCCTCCGCGACCCCCAACACGAGCGGGCGCACGCGGCTGGCCCGCTGGAGAAGCCGACAGCCTCCGACGCTCAAGGAAATATGAAGGCCCTGCCTCGGCGAATGTGACGATGTGAAGCGGATGTGGCCTTCTTCACAGCTTAGGCTATGGTATGACCCTCGCTCTGCGCACCGCCGTGGCCGCAACCCTGCCCTCGGAGGAGCGGCTCGACCTTCAACTCGCGGCCCTGCCCGAACGGGACTGGGCCGAAGTCGCGGCGCTCTTTGCCCGTGACCTGCCCGAACTGGAAGTTGCGGTGGCGCTGCCGGGCGCGGAGCCGCTGGCGCACGCGCTGGGGCGATTGCGGGGCCTGACCGTGCTGGAGGTGCAGGCAGACGGCCGCCTCCCTGAGCGGGTGGAGGGGCCGGTCCTGGGGGACGCGGTGATCGTGACCCGGCACCTCACCGACGGGCTGGCCGAGTTGGAACTGCTGCTGCGGGCCGAGGCCGCCGCCCTGCGGGTGCGGGCGGTCGCCGTGGGGGTGGAGCGCACGAACTGCCCCGGCCGCACCCGGCTGGAGCTTCAAGGCCTGCGGGTGCTGAGCGCCGTGGCCCTTGCAGACACCCCGACGGGCCTGAAGTTTGAGCAGCGGGTGCCGACCAAATTGCGCCGCGTCTCGTAGAACGGAGCGTCAGCCTTCGGAGGCGGCCTCGCGGTAGGCCCGCAGCGCCCGCTCCTCGGCAGGAATGCGGATGAGGAGGAGCAGGGCGGCGTTGAACACGGTCCCCGCCAGCGTCGTGCGCCACGCTCCTACCGCCAGCGGCCCGGAGGCGAGTTCCAGCGCCACGACCGCGTAATTGGGGTGCCGCACGTACTGAAACGGCCCCCCGGTCACCCGCTCGCCCCCCGGCACGATCAGGATGCGGGTGTTCCAGTAGCGGCCCAGGGTGCGAATCACCCAGTACCGCAGCGGCTGCGCGAGCACGAACAGCAGCAGCGCCGCCCAGTTCACCCCACCACGGGCGCGACGGCCCTCCCACAGCAGGCCCAGCATCCAGGCCGGGTGCAGCAGGAAGAAGAGGGGGTAATGCTCGCGGCCGTACTCGACCGCGCCGTTCTCCCGCGCCCAGCGCTCATTGGCGCGGGCCACCCGCAACTCCAGCAGGCGCTGCACCAGCAGGAAGCCGAAGAGGAGGGGGGCGAGGGTCCGGGCCTTCACCGAACAGCCTCGCCCGCGAGCAGGGCGTCCGCCGCCGCGTCCGCGTCCAGTTCACCCCGCGCCACCCGCGCATAGAGGTCGCCGCTGACCTCCCGCGCCCGTTTCAGGACGCGCTCCTGCACCAGCGTCCGCACCTCGAACTCGGCGCGGCGCTCGCGGCGGGCGTGCAGGCCCTCCTTGCCGAGATGGGCGCGGTGGGCCAGGACGGCCTCCAGCACGGCCTCCACCCCCTCGCCCGTCTGCGCGACCGTGCGGCGCACCGGGGCAAACCAGGTGTGCTCGTCGTGGGCACCGAGGCCCTGAGCGGCCAGCAACTCGCGCACGGTGCGGTCGGCGCCGGGGAGGTCGGCCTTGTTCACGGCGATCACGTCCGCGATCTCCATGATCCCGGCCTTGAACGCCTGCACGCCGTCCCCACCCGCCGGGGTCACGACGAGCAGGGTGTGGTCGCACACGGCGGCCACATCCACCTCCGACTGACCGACGCCCACCGTCTCCAGGATCACCCAGTCGAAGCCCGCCCCCTCCAGCAGCGCCAGCACGGGCAGGGTGCGCGGCGAGAGGCCACCCAGTGCGCCGCGGCTGGCGAGCGAGCGCACGAACACCCCGGAGTCGCCGTGATGCCGCAGCATGCGGATGCGGTCGCCCAGGATCGCGCCGCCGGAGTACGGGCTGCTGGGGTCCACTGCCAGCACCGCCACCCGCTCACCCCGCGCCCGCAGCGCGGCGATCAGGGCGTCGGTGAGGGTGCTCTTGCCGCTGCCGGGGCTGCCGGTCACGCCCAGCACGACAGCGCGGCCTTCGCGCTCGCGGGCGGCCCGCAGCACGGGCCGGGCGGCATCTAGGCCGCTTTCGGCCAGGGTGATCGCGCGGGCCAGGGCGCGGGGGTCCCCGGCGCGGAAGCGGGTCACGAGGTCAGGCGGGGTCAAGGGGTCACCTCCGCCTTCTGAGAGGTGTGGACAGAAAGCCGTCGCATGGTGTCCCCAGGCTAGCGCCCCGCTCGGCCCTCACGGGGCCTGCCCCAGCACGTCGTCGGCCTCGGTCGCCTCGATCAGGTCTTCGAGGTGCGCGTCGTCGTTGAAGCCCAGCAGGGTGCCGCTGTCCTCGCCCAGCAGGACGCGGGTGATGGAGGTGTTCGTGACGCTCAGGCGTGCCCAGGCATGGCCCGGCACACCGCCCAGCGCCAGCCCCACGGCCACCCGTACCACGCCGCCGTGGGTGAAGACGAGGACCCGCCCGCCCGCGTGCCGCCCCCGCAGGCGCTCGAAGGTCTCTCCGCAACGGGCGAACAGGTCGGCCATGCTCTCGCCGCCGGGCCGCCGGGTGCCCCAGGGATCGGTCTGGAGGTCGCGCAGGTACTCCGGGTGCTGCCGCTCGATGTCGGCCACGACCAGCCCGCCGAGTTCGCCCACGTCAATCTCGCGCAATCCCGGCTCGGGCTGCACGGTGGGTTTCCCCGCCAGCCGCTCGGCCACCGCGTCGGCGGTCTGCGAGGCGCGGGTGAGGTCGCTGGTGTACACCGCGTCGAAGTGCTGTCCCCGCAGCCGCTCGGCCAGCGCCGCCGCCTGCAACACTCCGATGTGGCTGAGGGGCACGTCGGTCTGGCCCTGGTAACGGCCGTCCGCGTTCCAGGTGCTCTCGCCGTGCCGCACCACCCAGAACTCGGTCGCGGTACGGCGGTCGGGCAGCCGGAAGCCGGTGGGGGGACGGTACCTCTTCAAGAGGGGGTCCCGTCCAGTCCGGCGCCATTCAGTCCGTCCAGCGTCACGCCCTCGCCCGGCACCATCTCCCCGATCACCCAGGGCGACTCCCCCGCCCCGCGCAGGGCCGTCAGCGCTGCCTCACGCTCCCCCGCCGGGACGATGAACAGGAAGCCCACGCCCATGTTCAGCGCCCGGAACGCCTCGGCCCGCTCCATCCCGGCCTGGCGCACGATCAGCTCGAAAATGGGGGGCACCGTCCACGACCCGGTGTTCGCCCGCAGCCCCAGCCCCGCCGGAAACACGCGCGGCGGGTTGTCCACCAGCCCACCCCCGGTGATGTGCGCCATGCCGCGCACGTCCACCCCGGCCCCGGTCAGCGCGTCGAAGGCGCCCAGGTAGGCCCGGTGGGGCACGGTCAGCAGGTCCTCCAGCCGCTCGCCGCCGAGGTCGGCCCGCGCTTCGGCCCAGTCCAGGTCATCCAGCGCCATCCGCGCGAGGCTGTAGCCGTTGGTGTGCAGGCCACTGCTGGGCAGCGCGATCACGGTGTCGCCGCTCTGGATCCGCGAGCCGTCAATCAGCCGGGGCCGGTCCACGACGCCCACGATGGTCCCCACCAGGTCCAGTTCGCCTTCGGTGTAGACGCCCGGCATCTCGGCCGTCTCGCCGCCCAGCAGCGCCACGCCGAGGGCCTCGCAGGCCCCCGCCGCGCCCGCCACGATAGACGCCACCTGCTCCGGGATCAGGCGCGAGGTCGCCACGTAGTCGAGGAAGAAGAGGGGGCGGGCGCCCTGCACCAGAATGTCGTTCACGCAGTGGTGAACGATGTCGGCGCCCAGGCCGCCTACCCGCCCGGTGCGGACGGCCACCCGCGTCTTGGTGCCCACCCCGTCGGTGGAGGCGACGAGGATGGGGTCTTTCAGGTCCCCGAAGGCTGCCCGGAAGAGGCCCCCGAAGCCGCCTAGGCCGCCCAGCACGTTGGGGGTGTGGGTGCGGGCGACCGCGCCTTTCATCAGGGCGACTGCCCGGTGCCCCGCGTCGATGTTCACGCCTGCCCGCTCATAAGCGGGGGCCGCGTCCGTGTTGGCTTGCGTCATGCTCCTCCCAGGTGTTGCCCCAGGCCGGGGCCGCTCGGGAGGCAGCATAGCGGAGGCGGGGAGTGGGCAGCGGGGGGTGGAAGCTCCGGCCGAAGCTCGCGCTCCAGCAGAAGTCCCACTCCCTACTGCCCACTCCCCCTCTTCACCATCCACCACCGCCCCAGCACCCCCAGCCCCACCACGGCCGAGAGCAGCCCCAGCCCCCAGGCCATGCGGGTGGCCGAGCCGCTAAGCCACACCACCAGCGCCGTAACGGGCAACGCCCCCACCGCCGTCGCCACCATAAAGGGCCGGAAGCCCATGCCCGCCGCCCCCGCGACCAGATTGAGCACGTCGGCGGAGAGGACCGGCATCAGCCGCACCAGCAGCACCCCCTGCAGGCCGTAGCGCTCGGCGAAGGTGTGCGCCGTCTGCCGTGCCCGCTCGCCCGCCAGCGCCCGCACCAGCGTGTCCCCCAGCGCTCGGCCCAGGCCGTACCCGGCGGCGGCCCCCAGCAGGGTGCCCAGGTAGACCAGCAAGAAGCCCTCGACCGGACCGTAGGCCCGCGCCGTCACCGCCGTCATCACCAGGGCGGGCAGCACAGGCACCGCCGCCTGCAACACGAACCCCGCCAGCAGCGCGAGCGGCCCGGCCCAGCCCAGGTCTTCCACGAAGGCGCGGGTGACCGCCGGGTCGCTGGAGGTCAGGGCCTCCCAGCCCTCACCCAGAAAGGCCCGCGCGTCCGGCGTGAGGGCCAGCGCGGTCAGCCCCAGCACGAGTGCGGCGGGGAGAATCCACCGCAGCGCCGCGACCGCTCGGCGGGGAGGGAGGGGCGCGGAGGTCATGGCGGCAGTGTAGAGGGGCCGGGTGAGGAGGCGGCCAGTCCCTTCTGCCCCGCTATGCTGCCCCCCGATGCACCCCGAACTGCTGACCCGCGTGCTGTCGCTGCTGCCCCAGGAGGCGGGCCGCCCAGAACTGGCCCACTTCCACGCCATGCTGCGCGACTATCCGCAGCGCGGCGGCAAGGGCATCCGCTCGGCGCTGCTGCTGGCCTCCGCGCGGGCGCACGGGGCGCGGCCCGGCACCCCCGCGTGGGAGGGGGCGTTGTGGCTGGCGGCGGGCCTGGAACTCTTCCAGAACTGGGTGCTGATCCACGACGACATCGAGGACGACTCGGAGGAGCGCCGGGGCCAACCCGCGCTGCACCGCCTGCACGGGGTCCCGCTGGCGATCAACGCGGGCGACGCCCTGCACGCCTACATGTGGGCTGCCGTCCACCGTGCCGGGGTGCCGGGCGGCATGGAGGAATTCCTGGCGATGATTCACCGCACCGCCGAGGGCCAGCACCTCGACCTGAGCTGGGTGGAGAGTGGTGAGTGGGCGCTGACGGGCGCCGACTACCTGGAGATGGTGCGCCTGAAGACCGCCCACTACACCGTGGTGGTTCCGCTGCGCCTGGGAGCGCTGGCCGCTGGGCACACCCCCGACGAGCGCCTCACCCCGGCGGGCTTGAAGCTCGGCGCGGCCTTCCAGATCCGGGACGACGTGCTCAACCTGCTGGGCGACGCCGCGCAGTACGGCAAGGAGATCGGCGGCGACCTGCTGGAGGGCAAGCGGACGTTGATCGTGCTGCACTGGCTGGAAACGGCCCCGGCAGACCAGAAGGCCCTCTTTCTGAACCAGATGGCCCGCCCCCGCGCCGACAAGGACGCGGGCGCCATCGCCCGGATTCACCGCTGGCTGCTGGAAAGCGGCAGCGTCGCCCACGCCCAGGCCCACGCCGACGCCGAGGCGCGGGAGGGGCTGGCCCTGCTGGAGGAGGCGCTGGCGGACGCCCCCGACCCACAGGCTGCCCGCGAGCTGGTGGACACGGTGCGGGGGCTGGCGACGCGGGAGGCGTAGGGGAAGTGGGGAGTGGAACGGGTGGGCAGGAGCCGACGCCCCGGCTTACGGGCCTTTTCCACTTCCCACTGCCTCCTTCCCACTCACCAGCTCCAGCGCCGCGTCCGCGAATCGCCCGAACCCCGCGTTCAACTCCCGCAGCGCCGCCCCGTCCGGCACCCCCCACTCGGGGAAATACAGCCCCACGTTGACCTCCAGCCCGAAGGCGGGCACCCCCGTCCGCGCGTTCCAGCGGGCGCTTAGCGTGTCGGTGGTCCAGGGGTCGCCCACCGCCACCCGCGTATGGGTGCCCATCAGGACCGGGGCGAAGGCCGCCTCGCACGCTTTCCGCAGCTCCTCCCACAACTCGGGGGGGAAGGTGGGGCTGGCCGCCGTGCCCGGCATGATCGTCAGCGCCGGGCGGGGCGCTCCGGTGTCCGGCCCCAGCGCCGGGCCGCGCGAGGCCATCGCGTGCCCCACGATCATCAGCCGCGCCCCCGCGATCTCGGCCTCCACCTGATTGTCGAAGGCGTCCCAGACCCGCCGCAGCCGGGCCTCCCGCGCCTGGGGAGACAGGGTGAACCCGGCCGGATAAAGAGGCTGCCGGGCAAAGTCGGTCAGCTTGACGACCCCATTGTCGGCCTGGTCGTCGCGGTGACGGTTGAGGTCGGCGGCGAAACGGCTCCACGGCGCTTGCAGGAAGCGGGCACCGGGCAGTGCGAAGATCAGGTCCGTGTAGGGGTCCCCTTCCAGAAAGACGCGGCGCTGCAAGGCCTCGCGCTTGCCGGTGTCGAACATGTCCTCCCCCAGCATCTCGCGCAGCACGTCGGCGGGCAGTGCCCCGGACGGGTGGGGGGCCAGGATCAGGAGGTCGTCACGGGCAGGGGTCATGGGGCCGATGGTACGCCCGCCCCCGCCCAACTGCGGCCTGCCGCACCGCCCCCTTTCCCCCCCGCCGCTAGACTGAGGGGATGCAGCTTTCGGCCCTCTCCACCCTGAATTACCGGAATCTCGCGCCGGACACCCTGACCTTTCCGGCGGGGGTGACGGGCGTGTTTGGGGAGAACGGGGCGGGCAAGACGAACCTCCTGGAAGCCGCCTACCTCGCCCTGACCGGGCTGACGGACGTGACGCGCTTAGAGCAGCTCGTGCAGTCGGGCGAGAAGGAAGCCTACGTGCGGGCCGACGTGCAGCAGGGCGGCAGCCTCAGCATTCAGGAGGTCGGGCTGGGGCGCGGGCGGCGGCAGCTCAAGGTGGACGGGGTGCGGGCCAAGACAGGCGACCTGCCGCGCGGGAGTGCGGTGTGGATTCGCCCGGAGGACTCTGACCTCGTCTTCGGCCCCCCGGCGGGACGGCGGACGTACCTCGACGCGCTGCTCTCACGCCTGAGCGCCCGCTACGGTCAGCAGCTCGCCCGCTACGAACGCACGGTGTCGCAGCGCAACGCGGCCCTGCGGGCGGGTGAGGACTGGGCGATGCACGTCTGGGACGAGGCTCTGGTCAAGCTGGGGACCGACATCATGCTGTTTCGCCGCCGGGCGCTGACCCGGCTGGCCGAACTCGCCGCCGAGGCGAACGCGGCGCTGGGCAGCCGCAAGGCGCTCACACTGACCCTTCAGGAATCCACCGCTCCCGAGACCTACGCGGCCGACCTCGCCGGAAAGCGGGCCGAGGAACTCGCGCGGGGGGCCACCGTGACCGGGCCGCACCGCGACGACCTCGTGCTGCGGCTGGGCGACTTTCCGGCGAGCGAGTACGCCAGCCGGGGCGAGGGCCGCACCGTGGCGCTGGCCCTGCGCCGCGCCGAACTCGAACTGCTCGCCGAGCGCTTCGGGGAAAAGCCCGTCCTTTTGATCGACGACTTCTCCGCCGAACTCGATCCCGGCCGCCGCTCCTTCCTGCTGGACCTCGCCGCCAGCGTGCCGCAGGCCATCGTGACCGGGACCGAGCGGGTGCCCGGCTCGGCGCTGACCCTACGGGCACACTCGGGCCGCTTCACCCCGGAAGGGCAACCGGTGGGGGCGGGGGCGCTGGAGGTGACGGCGTGAGGCGGGAAGTGGGGAGTGGTCCGTGGTCGGCAACTTCCTGGCCTTTCCCACTTCCTACGGCCCCCTGCCCACTCCCGGTGCCGCGAGGCACCCATGAGTAACCCCCGACGCCTCGGTGGTCCGCGTGGCCTCTCCGACCTGATGGGCGCAACCCTCGGCACGGCCCGCATCGCCAAGGGGGTGCAAAAGGCGCGGGCGATCCTGGCGTGGCCGCAGGCGGTGGGACCGGAGATCGCGCGGCTCACACGGCCCCGGTCGCAGCAGGGGGGCACCCTCTTCGTAGAGGTGCGCGACTCGGCGACGGCGCACCACCTCACGTTGCAGCGGCACCACTTCCTGCGGCGGCTCAACGAGGTGCTGGGCGAGGAGCGGGTCACGGAAATCCGCTTCAGCGTCGGCACCGTGCCGCCGCCCCCGGACGTGCCCCGGCAAGCGCCCCTCCCCGCTCCCGACCGCGAGCGGGCGCGGGCGCTGGTGCAAGACGTGCAAGGTGACCTCAGGGGCGTGGCCCTCAAGGCCGCCGAGGCGATCACGCGGGCGCGGAAGTGGCGCGAGGAACAGGGCTGGCGGCCCTGCCCGGTGTGCGGGGAGGCCAGCCGCGAGCAGCCCTGCCGGGCCTGCGGGCTGACCCTGGAAGACCCCAACGTGCGCCGGGCGGCCCGCACCCTGACCCGCCATCCCGAGCGGCTGGCCGCGCTGCCCGCCCTGCTGGGCAACAGCGGCGCGGACGCGGCCCGGTTCCTGGCGCTGGCCTCGCTGCGGGAGGCGCTGGAATTGCTGGCGCTGGAATGCGTGCGCGGCGGCGGCGAGGCCGGGTACCGCGACTTTCTGGCGGAACAGGCGGAACTGTTCGTGGCGCTCACGCGCCGCCAGCCGCGCCGCCCACTGACCCGCGCCGACTACGCCACATTGCCTGAGCGGGTGCGGACCGCGCTGGAGGCGGGGCGGTAGGACGGGGCCGGTGGCGCCCCCATGACACGACGTTGACGCTCCGTTGACGCCTCCGGGTTCACGATCTTTCCACCTCCGGCGCGGGTGGGATCCCTCCGCCCGCCCACCGGGGGGAGGAGGGATCCCCCATGAGAAAGGCTACCCGCACCGCTTCCCGACCCGCCGCCCTCTCGCTCGGCCTGCTGCTCGTCGCGTGCGGCGGGGGAAACCGGCCCACCGGAACCCCGGTCACCAGCCTCGCCGACAGCGGCCCCGGCAGCCTGCGCGAGGTGCTGGCCGCCGCGAAAGACGGCGACACCCTGCGCTTCACGGCGGGCGGAACGGTGGCGCTCGCCAGCCCGGTCACCATCGACAAGGACGTGACGATCCTTGCCGGGGGCGTGACCCTCGACGCTGCCGGAAAAGGCCGGGCGCTGGAGGTGGCCGCCGGAGGAGAAGTGACCCTGAAGGGCGGCACGCTGAAGGGGGGCGTGGGGCAGCCTGTCGAGGTTCCGGCTCCGACCGGCCAAGCCCTCTCCAGGGCCACCTGGGGCGGCAATCTGCTGAACAGCGGCGCCCTGACGCTGGACGGCGTGACCGTCACGGGCGGGCGGGCCATGAACGGCGGCGGCCTCTACAACGCGCCGGGCGCCAGCCTGATTCTCCGGAACGTCACCATGACCGCGAACGAGGCCTTCATTCCCACCCCGGACATCGAGGGCGAGAGCACGGGCTCCGGCGGCGCGATTGCCAACCGGGGCAGCCTGACCATCGAGAGCGGGACCTTTCAGGGCAACGTGGCGTACTACACGGGCGGCGTCCTTCGGCATACGACCGCGGGTTCCGCCACGTCACCGGCCGCCACCCTGACCATTCGGGACGGCCTCTTCGAGAACAACGCCTGCACCTTCCCGGAGACGGCGGATGGTCGCCGGGGCTGCGCCGGGGGAGTCGCCCTCCTGTCAACGGCCGCCACCATCCAGGGAGGCACCTTCAGGAACAACAGTGCCACCATCGCGGGTGGGGCGCTGTACATCTCCGGGGCCGACAGGTCCGCCGTCACGCTCAGCGGAGGCACCTTTGAGGGCAACCGGGCGACCGGAACCGTCAACAGTGGCGGTGGCGTCATCCACAGTGCCGGGAACCTGACCATCAGCGGCGGCGCCTTCAAGGGCAACTCGGCGCTGTATGGCGGAGCACTGAGCACCACTGCCAGCAGCACCCTGCAGATCACCGGGGGAAACTTCGCGGGCAACAGTGCGGGGCGAAACGGCGGGGCCATCAGCTTCTACGGCACCGGCAGCGTCACGGGCGGCGTCATCGAGAACAACACGGCGCAGGGCGGTGGCGGCGGCGCACAGCTCTACTCGCAGGCCGGACAACAGACGGCCCTCACCGTCGAGGGCAATGCCGTGATTCGGGGCAACACCGCGCCGTATGGCGGTGGGTTCGCCGTCGGCAGCGCCGAAGCGGGGGGCACCACCCTGGACCTCCGGGGCGGGACCCTGAGCGGCAACTCCGCTCAGCGTGGAGGGGGGCTGGACATCGGCCGCTTCGCCGCCCTGAACCTGTCGGGCGGCACAGTCAGCGGCAATCAGGCCACCGTGACGGGCGGTGGCCTCGTGATCGGCGGCACCGTGACCATGACGGGCGGGACGATCACGGGCAACAGTGTCAGCAGTCAGGAAGGGCACGAGGGCGGCGGCGGCGTGCGCCTGTACGCCGGGGCCAGGATGACCGCCAGCGGCGGCACCATCAGCGGCAACAAGGCCCGCTGGGGGGCCGGGGTCAATCTCGACGGTCCCTACGAAACCTCACCCACGGCTGAATTCACCCTGGCGGGTGCGGTGGTCAGCGGCAACCAGATCACCGACCCCAGCAATGTGGGCGGGGGCTTTTTCAACGGTGGCAAGCTGACCATCACCTCCGGCAGCGTGACCGGGAATGCGGCCACCCGGAACGGCGGCGGGGTATTCAACCGCAGGGGCGCCGCTTACATCCAGACGGGCGGCACCGTCAGCGGCAATAGCCCCGACAACGTTTCTAACGAGTGACACCTCCGGCCCGGCGGCGACCTCCGGGCCTCCCCACCTGCCGCCCCTGCACTCGCCTTTCCCCTCACCCATGAGGAGGTGAAGCCCCCACCCGACCCTGCCGCACCCATCCGGCCACCGTTCGCCAGCTCCTCCGCCCGGTGCTCCCCGGCACCCGAAAGGACACTCGCCATGCGAACCTCCCTGCTGCCTAAGGCCCTGCTGCTCGCCGCCCTGTGCGCCCCGGCGCTCGCCCCGGTCCAGGCCGCCCGCGTCTATTTCCTGAACGACCACGGGCAGAGCGGACTGGTCGACGTATACCTGAACGGCGTGCTGCTGTTCGACAACATGTTCCCGGCCTTTCCCACGATGTTCGGGCACGACCTGCCCTCCGGTAAGCACACCTTCGTGGTGACCGCGTACAACGTGGTGCCCGGCCCAGCCAACCTGCTGGAGACGGAGCTGGAGGTCGCGCAGTGGGGCGACTTCACCCTGCGGCTCTCCGGAGACACGGACCTGAACTTCCCGACCCTGAGCCTCGCCCTGAGCCAGCGGTAGACCGGGCCGCCGGAGCCAGGCCCTGGGCGGCGCGGCTCTGGCGGCCTCCTTGCCGCCCGCCCAGGAGGCTCCCATGACCCACCGCCGACGCCTGCCCCTCGCGGCCCTGCTGCTGCTGGCCGCCTGTGCGCCTGCCGCCAGCCCCGTGAGCGAACCCACCGCCCTGAGCGCCGAACAGGTGCAGGCCCTCTGCGCCGGGAATCCCCGCGTGGGCGACCGGGGCCTGCTGCTGTGGGGGCCGCCGGAGGAGGAGACCTCGCTGCCCGGTCCCTACGACGTGACCTGCCCGGACGTGACGCTGACCCACTCGGGCACCGAGGTCACCGTGCGGGCCGCGACCCTGGGCGACGCGCTCGCCCGCTTTACCGAGGACGCCTTTCTGCTGGCCTACTACGCCGACCTGCGGGTGAGATTGCCGGGACCCGGCGTGGTGAGCGCCGACGCCCCGGACGAAGTGCCGGAGGCCCTGCGGGACGACCTCGCGGGCATCGACGTGACGGTCACCCCGCAGGGCGGCTCCCCCCAGGCGCTGCTCAGCGGCGGGCGGCTCACGCCCCTGCGCTTTGACGCGGCGCTGCCGCTGACGGTGCGGATCAGGACCCGCCGCACGGTCAATCCCTGGCCGACGGTGGTGCTCGACCCCAAGGCGGGGACGGTGCGGGCCACGCTGGGGCGCTAGGCCATCACCCGGCCCGCGTCACCGCCAGCACCTTGAAGCCCCCCTCGCGCCGCAGCTCGCGCACCGGGCCGAGGGTGCCCAGCGCCGCCTCGTAGGGCAGCGGCTCGTTGGCGACGAGGTACAGGGTTCCGCCGGGAGTGAGGCGCCGCCCCGCCGCCGCGATGAACTCGCGGGCCACGTCCAGCACGACCCCGCGTCCCACGTGGAAGGGCGGGTTGGTGAGCACGGCGCCGAAGGTCCGCTCCCCCAGCCCCGCGTCCACGTCGCTGTGCAGCACCTCGCCGGGCAACCCGTTCGCGGCGAGGGTGGCCTGCGCACTCCGCACGCTCTGGAGGTCGCCGTCCACCAGCGTGACCTCGGCGCCCCGCCGCGCCGCCCACGCGCCGATCAGTCCGGTGCCGCAGCCCAGGTCCAGCACGCGCTGGCCAGTGAAGTCCACCTCCTCCAGCGCCCCCAGCAGCAGGGCGGTCGCCCGGTCGGGCTTCGCGGCGCTGAAGACGCCCGGCAGGCCGACGACGCGCAGGCCCTCCAGCTCGTAGCCCTCGGGGTCGGGGAAGGCGGGGGTGGGACCGGGGCGGCGCACCATTCGGGCCACCCGCATGCCGCCGTCGCGGGCGATCGTCTCGCCCGTGCCGAAGGCGTTTCCAGCGGCGCGGACGTAGCGGTCGTAGCCCTTGTCACGGTCCCCAGCAAGGTAGAGGGTCCCGCCGGGCGGCGTGCAGGCGTGCGCCCAGGCCACCTGCGCGAGCGCGTAGGCGTTGCCCCGGTCCCCGGCCAGCACCAGGGCCACCGTGCGCGGACGCTCGGGCCACCTCTCCCGCAGGTCGTCGCCGGGCGCGGCAGGGTGGGCGTCCAGTCCGGCCTCCCGCAGCGCCGCCAAGGCCGGGGCCGACCCCTCCACCGCCCGCAGGGTCACGCCGGGCAACGACCCCAGCAGCCCGCCCCCAGCCGCGAGGTCCAGCACGTCGCCGCGCACCCGGTCCCTGCGCATCGTCTGCGCGAGGAGTGATTGCGCGTCGTCCACCCCCGGAAACCCGCGCACGCCGGGTTTGGTGAGGGCGCGGAGGCCCTCCAGCCGGGGCGGCAGCGCCGCAGGGCGCACATCGAAATAGCTTCCGGCCTCGGCCTGGGGAGGCACCTCGGCGGGGGGCCGGGCCGGGCGGGAGAAGCGGACTTTGGGTTTGGGCTTGCGGGTCACGGGAAGAAGCTATCAGCGGTCAGCCGTCCGCAGGCCGGGGCCTCAAGCTCCGGCGTCCTGCGGATGGCTGATAGCGTCTTCTCCATGCCCTCCGTCACCCCCGACTGGTCCTTCGAACGCGAGCACTGGCGGCGCGGCTATTTCCGGGTCGCCGGGGTGGACGAGGCGGGCCGGGGCGCGTGGGCAGGGCCGGTGACGGTGGCGGCCGTGATCCTGCCGGGGCTGGCGCAGGACTACCCCTTCCGGGATTCCAAGCAGCTCTCGGCGGCCCAGCGGGAAGCGTTCGCAGCGGAGGTCCGGCGGGTGGCCGCCTGCTGGGCGGTCGAGCACGCCTGGCCCGACGAGATCGAGCGGCTGAACATCCTGGGCGCCACCCACGCGGCGGCGGCGCGGGCCTTGGAGCGGCTGGACCCGGCCCCGCAGGCCCTGGTGACCGATTACCTCCGCCTGCGCACCCCCCTCCCGCTGCTGGCCCCCCCGAAGGCCGACGCCCTGAGCTACTCGGTCGCCGCCGCCAGCCTGCTCGCCAAGACCGAGCGTGACCGGCTGATGACCGAACTCGACGCCCAGCATCCCGGCTACGGCTTCGCGGCCCACAAGGGCTACGGCGCCCCGGCCCACCGCGCGGCGCTGGCCGAGTTGGGCGTCAGTCCGGTGCATCGGCGGGGGTACGCGCCCATCGCCCGACTGCTTCAGGCGGGCCTGTTCAGTGACTGATCCCGATTCCGATTGAGGGGTGTTGAAAACGCCCGGAAATCCGACCGAAGGGACTTGCCAAGCTGCGAAGCAGAGCAGGAACAACGGCGGATTCCGGGAGATGGATCAACCGTCGGCGCTCTCCCGACGGTTCAGACATCGGACGGAATTCGCACGGCCAGCCACGCCAGCCCGAAACACACCCCGGCGGCCAGCAGGCTGACGGTCAGGGCGGCGAGAGGCCAGCCCATGCGCTCGGTCCCTTCCCCCAGTCGCCCCCGCGAGGAAGCCGTCGCCTCCTGAGAGTCGAACGCGCCTATCACGAATGACCCCGCCAGCACGCACATCAGCGTCCCCGCGCTGTTCAGGCCCAGCCGCACTCCCTCCCAGCCGGGCCGGATCAGAAAGTGGCCGACGAGAGCCGCCGCGAGCGCGACGCCCAGCCCGATCACCAGTCCCCGGCCCAGCAGTCCCCGCAGCACGTCCCAGCGGGACTCGGGCAAGCCGAGTTGTCGCCCAGCATGCAGAGTCGGGCGGCCGGGCGGGTCACAGTGACGGGCAGACACGGGCGGGGCACAGTCACCCGGCAGCGGGCCGGGGGCGGGAGTCACGCCGGAACCGCAGCGGGGGCGCGGGCCAAAGTTCCCCGAGGGAGGGCCACCATGTCGAGCCGCAACCTTGCCCAACTGATGACGCTGGCGGGCGCCGCCTCTATCCTGGGGTCCATCGCGATCTGGGCCACGCGCGGCGGCACGGGCAGCACGCCCGAGGAACGCGCCCACGGTGAGCGCTTCGGCATCTTCGTGGGGCTGTGGGCGCCCACCTTCTTCATTCTGGCGAACCGCTACAACGCCCACGCGCTGCGCGAGGAGTAAGCCCCCGCCTACCCCCCCGCAGGGGGCCGTTCCAGCCCGGTCTGTAGCTCGCTGGGGCGAAACCCCACGCGTTCGTAGAGCCGCTGGGCGTGGTACTCGGGATCGGCGACGATCACCAGGGTCTGCGCCCCGAGGTTCTGCCGCGCCCACCCGCCCGCGAAGTGAACGAGGTGGCCCGCCAGGCCGCGTGACCGCTGCGCCGGGTGGGTTTCCACATTCTGGTAGCGGGTGACTCCCCCGCCCGCGTCGTACACGCCCAGACCCGCCGCCAGCTGCCCTGCCACGAAAGCCCCCAGGCAGGCCCCGTGCCCCGCCTCCTGTGCGCGGCGCAGCCCCGCGAGGCGCCCGGCGGCGAAGGTGCGGTAGCCCCCCTCCTCCAGCGGGTGCGGGTCGGCGGCGTTCACGGCGACGCGCAGCTCAAGTGCCGCGTCCCAGTCGGCCTGCGTTTCCAGGGGGCGCATGGTCACGCCGCTGGGCAGGGGGCGTTCCGGCGCGGTGGTGGCCGGGGTCGTGAGCACGGTGTCGCGGGTGAGGCGGAACCCGGCGGCTTCAAACTCTCCGGCCGCGCCCGCCTCCCCACCGACAGTGTCCAGCCCGAAGGTGACATGCCGGGCCGTGGAGTGCGCCTCGCGGAAGCGGGCCAGCCACAGCTCCAGGCTGCCGGGCGCGGGCGGCGCGTGCAGCAGCAGGAAATTGCCCCACCAGAAGGTGGGATTGTCCGGCGTGCGAATCACGGTGAAGTCGCCCCGGTCCTCGGTCTGCGCCCCGGCCAGCCGCCTCAGGGCGAGGTCGGTGCGGTAGCCCAGTGCGTGGGGCGTGCGGAAGGGAGGCGTCATGCCGGGCAGGTTAAGGGTGGGTGCCCCCGCCGGGCATCCGCCGAAGAGCGGAGGCTAGCAGCCGTCGCTGCTGAAGCCCTCGCACGGCTCTGTCGGGGTCCAGGGGGTGTCCAGCGTCTTGCGGGCCAGGGCCAGCGCGAAGGCCGCCGCGCCCTCCACCAGCGCAGGCGAAAGGGTCCGGTCAGCGGTCGCGTGGTAGCCCTCGTCCAGTCCCCGGTGGATAAAGGCGGTCCGCACGCCCCAGCCGATAAACGGAACGTGGTCGCTGCTTCCCGTCACGCCGGAGGACCGGCCGAAGGACTCGCGTTCGGGCGGGTTGTCTTCGAACAGCCGCACACCGGGGCGTACCCTCTGCGCGATGGGCCGCAGCTCGGCGTGGGCGGCCACCCCCAGCGGCTCGGCCCCCACGCCCACCATGTCGAGGTTGAGCATCGCGCGGGTCTGCCGCAGCGGGAAGCGGTGCGCGTCCACGAAGGTGCGGCTGCCGTACAGCCCGTCCTCCTCCCCATCGAAAAGGACCAACCACGTCCGCTCAGCCAGCGGGGTGCCCGCTGCCCGCCGCGCCACCTCCAGCACGGCCAGCACGCCGCTCGCGTTGTCGTTGGCGCCCGGCGAGGCGTTCACGCTGTCGAGGTGCGCCCCCAGGACGATCTCGGGCTTCGCCTCCACCCGCGCCGCGATCAGGTTGGCCCCCGTGACCTCGCGCCGCTCCACCTTCGACACGAGGTCAGCCGCCTGGCCCGCCCGCGCCCAGACTTTCCGGCCGTCCGCCGCGCTGACCCACACCATCGGCAAGGGGGTGCCTGAAACACGCTCCAGCCGCGCGACCTCGCAGTCCTGCACGAGGACCAGCCCCAGCGCTCCCGCCTGGGTCGCCCGGCCCACGATCTCGCCGCGGGACAGCCCGGTGTCCTCCCAGTCCTGGCAGCGCAGCAGCGCGATCTGGCCGCGCAGGCCCCGCGCCTCCATCGCCCCCGGTGAGAGGCCGCCCGGCAGGGGCACCAGCCGCCCCGACTGCTCGCCACCCCCGGCACCGTAGAGGGCGTGGGCGGGCACACGCAGTTCCCCCACAGTCACCGTGCCGCCGAGGTCGAAGGGCCGCTCCAGCGTGACGGGTTGGCGGGTGACGCGGTATCCCAGTGCCTCCAACTGTTCCTCCAGCCAGTCCAGCGCCCGCGCGTGGCCCGGCTCGCCCACCGGACGGGGACCGAGCGCCCGCAACTCGGCCCAGTCCCCAGCGACCGTGCGGGCCTGCGCCGCCGCCTGTACGGGGGGATTCTGGGGGCGGGTGCTCAGGTAGACACCGCCGCCCGCTGCGCCCAGCACGGCCAAGAACGGCAGCGCCCACTGCCACAGCGGGCGGGCCGGGCGGGTGGGAAGGGCACGGTGCGGCATAGGGCCAGGGTAGCGGCCAGGAGGCGGGGGCGGGCGCGAAGATGCGGCCCCCGCCTCAGCAGACAGAAGCGGGCGGGGGCGGTGCCGTACACTGCTCCCCGTGACCGAAGGGCCGACCGCCAATATCCGCAATTTTTCCATCATCGCCCACGTGGACCACGGCAAGTCCACGCTGGCCGACCGCATCCTGGAGCGGCTCGGCGCGATGGGCGAGCGCGACAAGCGCGACCAGACCCTCGACACGCTGGAGCTGGAGCGCGAGCGCGGCATCACCATCAAGTCGACGCCCATCCGCCTGAACTACCGCCGCGAGAATGGCGAGCAGTACGTCTTCAACCTGATCGACACGCCGGGGCACGTGGACTTCAACTACGAGGTGTCACGCTCGCTGGCCGCCTGCGAGGGCGTGCTGCTGCTCGTGGACGCTTCTCAAGGGGTGGAGGCGCAGACCATCGTTAACGCCTACCTCGCCATCGACAACAACCTCGAAATCGTGCCGGTGGTCAACAAGATCGACCTTCCCGCCGCCGACCCCGAAGGCGCAGCGCAGGAGCTGGAGGAAGTCATCGGCATTCCCGCCGAGGAAGCCGTCTTCGCGTCGGGCAAGGCGGGGCTGGGGATTCCGGAGATTCTGGAAGCCATCGTCGAGCGCATTCCGCCACCGCCGGGTGACCCGCAGGCGCCCCTCAAGGCGCTGATCTTCGACTCGTTCTACGACGCCTACCAGGGCGTGATTCTGTTCGTGCGGGTGCTGGAGGGCACCTTGACGCCGAAGCAGCCCATCATGCTGTTTTCCACCGAGAAGACCTTCGAGGTGGACAAGGTGGGCACCTTCTCGCCGGGCCTCGTCGTGGGCGAGTCGCTTCCGGCGGGCACGGTGGGCTGGGTCGCGGCGGGCATCAAGGACATCCACGACGCGCAGGTGGGCGACACCCTGACGCAGAAAGACCGCCCCACCCCCGAGCCCTTCCCCGGTTTCAAGCCCGCGCAGCCCGTCGTGTTCTCGGGCCTGTACCCCACCTCCACCGAGGAGTACCGCAAGCTGCGCGACGCGCTCGAAAAGCTCAAGCTCAACGACGCGGCCTTTACCTTCGAGCCCGAAACGTCCGAGGCGCTGGGCTTCGGCTTCCGCTGCGGCTTTCTGGGCCTGCTGCACGCCGAGATCGTGCAGGAGCGGCTGGAGCGCGAGTTCGACCTCGACCTGATCGCCACCGCGCCCGCCGTGGTGTACCGGGTGACCCTGACCAACGGCGAGGTCTTCGAGACCCAGAACCCCGCCGAGTTCCCCACCCGCGACCGCATCAAGCTGGTCGAGGAACCGTACATCAAGCTGTCCATCATGCTGCCCGAGGACTACGTGGGGCCAGTGATGCAGCTTCTGCAAGAACGCCGGGGCTCGATGGTTACCATGAACTACGTGGGCAAGCGCGTGGAGCTGATCTACGAGGTGCCCTTCGCGGAGATCCTGTACGACTTCCACGACCGCTTGAAGTCCATCTCGCGCGGGTACGCCTCGATGGACTACGAGCAGATCGGCTACCGCGAGGGCGAGCTGCGCAAGGTCGACATCATGGTGAACAACGAGGTCGTGGACGCCCTCGCCGTGATCGTGCACGAGGACAAGGCCTACTCGCTGGGCCGCAAGATCGTGGACAAGATGGCCGAGGTCATCCCCCGGCAGATGTTCCCGGTGCCCGTGCAGGCGACCATCGGCGGCAAGATCATCGCCCGCGCGACGGTGAAGGCGTACCGCAAGGACGTGCTTGCCAAGTGCTACGGCGGCGACATCTCCCGCAAAAAGAAGCTGCTGGAAAAGCAGAAGAAGGGCCGCGCCCGCATGAAGCAGATCGGCACGGTCGAGGTGCCGCAAGAGGCGTTCCTGGCGGTGCTCAGCACGGACGAGTGATACGGCTTCCGTCCAATCCGTTCTCGAATCGGAACCCCACCAATCCGGTCACTCCCTTCCCAGAAACCGTTTTTTCCTGCCCGCTCTGCCCGGATTGAACAGTTTTCGTCACTGCTGGGCCGGAACCTGCAGAAGTTCTTTCAAGACGCACCAGGCGCTGACAGCCCCCACGGCCCAGCGCCTTTCTCCGGTGCCGCTCAGCGTTCCGTCAACGCCAGCTCCACGCTCAGGCCCGCGAAGGCTGCCGCAAAGGAGCGGCGCAGCCACAGCAAGGCGCGGGGAGAAGTGGTGACGAACTGCCGGACGCTGCCCGCCAGCAGGCCGTAAGCGGCGAACACCAGAAAGGTGACGAGCATGAACGCGCCGCTCAGGGCGAGGAACTGCGGCAGTTCCGGACGACCCGGTGCGATGAACTGGGGCAGGAAGGCCAGGAAAAACAGCGTGAGTTTGGGATTCAGGAGGTTCAGCAGCACCGCCCGCCCGATCACCTGAAGGCTGCCGCGCGTGCCCTCGTCCTGGAAACGGAGGCCGCCGCGCTCCTGCCAAGTGGCCCAGGCGAGATAGAGCAGATATGCCGCGCCCGCGAGCTTGAGTGCGGTGAAGATTTCCGCGCTCAGGTGCAGGATCAGCGACAACCCCAGCAGGCTGGCGATCAGGTGGGGCACGATGCCCAGCGTGCAGCCGAACGCGGCCGTCAGGCTGGCCCGCCATCCGCGAAAGAGGCCGGTAGAGACGGTGTAGATGGCCCCGGTGCCGGGGATCAGGGCGACGACCAGCGAGGTGAGCAAGAAGGGCACAGTCAGCATGGGACCTCCGGGAATGCGTTGGGGGAAGGGCAGCCTACCTTGCGGCAGGCCGTCCCGCCCGCTTTCCCTCAAGGTCACCCCGCCGCACTCAAGGGGTGCGCTCATGCAGGCTGCCTACCGTGTGAGAAGAGCTGCAGCATTCTCATCTCACCCCGAAAGGACGCCCACCATGACCCACGCGCCTGAGCCTTCGCCCGACCTGAACCGCCTTCGCCCGCCCGCGCCGCCCGTCTCGACCTTCGGGGGCACGCAAGTCCTGCGCCCGGACGTGGTGCGGGTGCGCCTACCGATGGTGAACGCCTTTCTGATGGGCCTGCCCGGCGAGGACTGGGTGCTGCTCGACGCGGGGATGCCGGGCACGGCGGGGCTGATTCGCAAGGCGGCGGACGAGTACCACGCGGGCCGTCCCCCGGTCGCCATCGTGCTCACGCACGGACACCTCGACCACATCGGGGCGCTGCACGACCTGCTGAAAACGTGGCCGGTGCCGGTGTACGCGCACCCGCTGGAGCTGCCGCACCTCACCGGCAGGGCGCCCTACCCCTTTCCCGACCCCACGGTGGGCGGCACGACCAGCCTGCTTTCGCCCGCGTTCGTGCCCGGTCCCTTCGACTTCCGGCCGCATGTGCGCCCGCTCCCGGAAGACGGCAGCGTGCCGCACCTCCCGGAGTGGCGCTGGCTGCACACGCCGGGGCACTCCTCCGGGCACGTCTCGCTGTGGCGCGAGGAAGACCGCACCCTGATCGCCGGGGACGCCTTCGTGACCACGAAGCAGGAGTCGGCGGCAGGCGCCTTCGCGCTGCGCCCCACCCTGATTCACCGCCCGCCCGCCTACTACACGCCCAACTGGGACGAGGCGCGGGACTCGGTGCGGCGGCTCTCAGCGCTGCATCCCTGGCTGGTGGTCACCGGGCACGGACACCCCATGTCAGGGCCGGAGATGGACGCCGACCTCGCGCGGCTGGCCCGCAACTTCGACGAGCTGGGGCGCCCCCGCCGGGGCTGGTACGTGAATCATCCGGTGCCCGTGGGCGTGCCTCCGGTCGGTCCCGATCCCCTGAGGCAGCGGGTGCTGGCAGGTCTCGCGCTGGGGGCGCTGGCGCTGATACTCCTGCGCCGCCGCTAAAGTTCTCCCCTGTCCCCACACCGGGCGGGTCATCATGGCCGCCTCACAGGTGTGGGGATTCTGTCAGAGCGGGGTTTTTACACTCCCCTCCGTGAGCACAGGAGACGCGCAGGTCGCTCGGCCGGGGGTTCTGGGGACCGTGTCCCGGCGCCCGCACCCGGCACCCCGCCTGCGCGTGGGCACGCGGGCGGGGACGCTGCGGACCCAGTTCACGCTGGTGATCTTCCTGCTGACCTTCCTGCCGAACCTCGGCCTCACCTTCACGCTGGCGGGCGAGGCGGCCTCGTCCACGCTGGCACTGTGGCTCATCCTGGTCGCGGCGCTGTGCGGCGGGGTCGGCTACCTGCTGAGCGGCGTGCTGCTGCGCCCGCTGCGGCGACTGGAGGGCGAGGTCGGGGCGGGCAGCTTCGCGCAGCCGCACCCGGACGACCCGGCAGAAATCCGGGCGCTGCGGGGGGCCTTTACCGGGCTGCTGGGACGGCTCGCCACCGAGCAGGAGCGGCGGGGGGCCTTTATGGCGACGCTGGTGCACGACCTGCGGACGCCGCTGATCGCCACCGGGCACCTCTCGCGGCTGCTGGGCCAGGGCGCCCTGAGCGCCGAGCAGCGCCGCGAGGTCGCGGGCGAGGTCGAGCGGGAGAATGCCCGGCTGCTCGCCCTGGTCGCCCAGATGGCCGACGCCCACCGTTTCGAGCGCGAGGAGGTGCAGCTCTCGCCCTCGTGCACCGACCTCGGCACCCTGCTCGCGGAGGTGGCCCGGCGGCTCTCGCCTCAGGCGCAGGCGCGTGGCCTGACCCTCACGGCGACCGGAACAGGCCACGCCCACGCCGACGCGGCCGTGCTGGAGCGGGCGGTGACCAACCTCGCGGCCAACGCGCTGCGGTACGCCCGCACCCGCGTGGAACTGCGCGTGACCCCACGGGGGCTGGAGGTCCGCGACGACGGCCCCGGCCTGTGTGCGCCCCTGTCCGAACTCGCCCAACCCTTCAACGCGCAACCCGCCACCATCGCCGGGCAGCAGTACGCCGCCGGGATGACGGGCCTGGGCCTTTTTATCGCCCGCCGGGTCGCGGAGGCGCACGGCGGGGCGCTGGAGTACCGCCGCGACGCGGCCTCGCCGCTGCCCACCACGTTCTGCCTGCTGTTCCCGGAGGTGACCCCTTGAGAATCGTGATTGCCGACGACCACCCCCTCTTCCGCATGGGCCTGAAATACGCGCTGCTGCACCAGGGTTTCGACGTGGTCGCGGAAGCCGCCGACGGCCTCCAGGCCCTGAGCGCCTGCCGGACCCTGGAACCCGACGCCGCCCTCCTCGACGTGAAGATGCCCGGCCTCACCGGCATCGAGGTCTGCGAGCGGCTGCGCCAGACCCACCCCGGCGTCGTCAGCGTGCTGATCACCACCTTTGCCGAACCCGCCATCGTGCAGGCGGCGCGGGCGGCCGGGGCACGCGGCTACGTGAGCAAGGAAACCGACCCCGAGTCGCTCGCCCGGCAACTGCGCGACATCGTGGCGCACCCGGACGTGGACCGCCTGCCGCAGGTCGAGGTGCCGCGCCTGACCCCCCGCGAGTCGGAGGTGCTGCCGCTGCTGGCCCAGGGCTTTTCCAACAAGGAGATCGCCAAGAACCTCGGCGTCAGCCCCGATACGGTCAAGGACCACCTTGCCCGGCTGTACGTCAAGCTCGAAGCCGGGGACCGCACCGAGGCGGTCAGCCGGGCGCGGAGCATCGGGCTGCTGCAGTAGGGGGAGTGGGACGTCGGGAGTGGGAAGTGGGGGGAGACCTCCGCTTCCCGCTTCTCTAGCCTGCCTAAGCTCCCGGCTGCGCTTCAGCTCTAGGCTGGGGCATGGGCACAGCTTTCCCCCTCTCGGCGCGGGTGCGCGGCCTCAAACCCTCGGCCACGGTCGCCGTCACCTCGCGGGCGCTGGAGCTGCGGCGCGCGGGGGCCGACGTGCTCAGCCTGAGCGTGGGGGAGCCGGATTTCGAGACGCCGCCGCATGTGGGGGCCGCGGGCATCGCCGCCATCGAGGCCGGGCACACCCGCTACACCCCCGTCAACGGCCTTCCCGAATTGCGCGAGGCCGTGAGCGCCAAGTTCGCCCGCGAGAATGGGCTGGACTATGCGCCGGGCGACGTGATGGTGAGCAGCGGGGGCAAGCAGGCGATCTTCAACGCCCTGCTCGCGCTGCTCAACCCCGGCGACGAGGTGCTTATCCCCGCGCCCTACTGGGTGAGCTACCCGGAGATGGTGGCGCTGACGGGGGCGGTGCCCATTTCCGTCCCCACGCGGGCGGAGTCGAGCTTCGTCCTCGACCCGGAGGAACTGGCAGCGCGGATCACGCCGAGAACGCGCCTGATCGTGCTGAACAGCCCCGGCAACCCCACGGGAGCGGTCTACCCGGCCCAGGTGCTGGAGGCGGTGGCCGAACTCGCCCGGCGGCACGACCTCTATCTGCTCTCGGACGAGATCTACGAGCATCTGGTGTACGACGCCGGGCACGTCAGTCCCGCCCGCTACGCCCCCGAGCGCACGCTGACGGTCAACGGCGCAAGCAAGGCTTACGCGATGACGGGCTGGCGGATTGGCTACGCGGGCGGGCCGCGCGAGTGGATCGCGGCGATGAACGCCCTGCAATCGCAGAGCACGACGGGGGCCTGCACCGTCTCGCAGTACGCCGCCCTCACAGCCCTGACCGAGCACGGGGCGACGGCCCGCTTCGTGGCTCAGGCTCGGGCCGCCTACCGCGAGCGGCGGGACTTCCTCGTGGCGGGGCTGAACGGGCTGGGGCTGCCCACACCCACTCCGCAGGGCGCCTTCTACGTCCTGCCCGACTCCACCCGCCTGCACCCCGACGAACTGGAGGCGAGTCGCCTGCTGCTGGAGCAAGGCGGCCTGGCCGTGGTCCCCGGCACCGAGTTCGGGGCGCCGGGGCGGGTACGCCTGAGCTATGCGGCGGGGCTGGACACGCTGGGGGAAGCGCTGCGGCGCATAGAAGCTGTGCTGACGGCTGAGGACTGAAGGCTGACAGCTTCTGCCCGGAACCCTTCCGCCCCCCACCCCGTACCCTAGCCGTATGACGAATGCTGATGGCAGTTACAGTCTCCGCGACTTCCTGGCCCAGACCGCCGAGCGCGACAATCCCGGCGAGGTCTTCGAACTCGAATCCAGCAAGATGCTGGAGGTCAAGGTCAATGGCCGCGTGTGGAGCAAGCTCGGCGCGATGATCGCCTACAAGGGCAACCTCTCTTTCAAGCGCGAGGGCACCCTAGAAGGCGGGCTGATGAAGGCCCTCAAGCGGGCGGTCAGCCAGGAGATGAGCCCGCTCGCCAAGATCGAGGGTCGGGGCGTGGCCTACCTCGCGGATCAGGGCAAGGAGATCCAGATTCTGCGGCTGTCGGGCGAGAGCCTGAACGTGAACGGCAACGACCTGCTCGCCTTCGAGGACTCGGTGCAGTACGACATCACCATGCAGCGCCGTGCGGCGGGCATGGCGGCGGGCGGACTGTTCAGCGTGCGGGTGCAGGGGCAGGGGCTGGTCGCCATCCTCAGCCACGGCAAGCCGCTCACGCTGCGGGTCACACCGAACGAACCGATCTTCACCGACCCCAACGCGACGATTGCCTGGAGCGGCAACCTCCAGCCGCAGCTCCGCATGGCGACCGACCTGCGCTCCATGTTCGGGCGCGGCGGCGGCGAGACCTACCAGATGGTCTTCCAGGGCGACGGCTTCGTGGTGGTGCAGCCCTACGAGGAGTTCGAGGCCGGGATGTTCGGCGAAGGCGGCGGGAGCGTGGGCAAGACGCTGGGGGACCTGTTCGACTGAGCCCTGTGGAGCAGAGGAAGGTGGGAGGCGCACACGACGCCCCCACCCCTCCCCTTTGCTCCACACCCTCCGGGCCACCCGCTACACTCCCCCGGATGACCTTGATCGTGATGGCGACGGGCGGCACCGGGGGGCACATCTACCCGGCGGTCGCCACCGCGCGGGAACTGATGGGCCGGGGGCACCGGGCCTTGCTGCTGGGACAGCGTGGCGGCATGGAGGAACGCTTCGCGGCCGACTCGGGCCTGGACTTTCACGGGGTGGACGCGGGCAAGCTCGCCCGCAGCGGGCAGGGCCGCCCCGACCCCCGAGAGTTGCTGCGGGCGGCGCGGGGGGTGGCGGAAGCGCGGGCCTTCCTGCGGGAGGCGCGGCCGGGGGCGGTCGTCGGGTACGGGGGCTTTGCCAGCCTGCCCGGAGTGCTCGCCGCGCAGAGCCTGGGCCTGCCCACCGTCCTGCACGAGCAGAATGCCCGCCTGGGCCTGACCCAGCGCCTCGCCGTGGGGCGGGCACGGGCAGTGGGCACGGCGTACCCGCAGGTCGTGGGCCTGAACCCCGATAAGGCCACCCAGGTCGGCATGCCCGTCCGCGAGGAGCGTCTGCCCCGCCCGGAGGCGCTGGCGCGGCTGGGCCTGCGCGAGGGAGCGCTGACCGTGCTGATCATGGGCGGCTCGCAGGGATCACTGGCCCTCAACACCGGGGTACCCGACGTGCTGCGGGCCGTGTTTGGGCCAGAAGGCCGCACCCCGGACGGCCAACCCGTGCAGGTGCTGCACTCCACCGGCCCGCGCTGGCTGGAGGAGGTGGCCCCGCGCGTGGCCGACCTGTCCTGGTACCACCCCGCCCCCTACGTGGACGCGGTCGCCGCGTGGTCGGCGGCGGACTTTGGGATTACACGGGCAGGCACGGGCACGTTGGCGGAGGCGGCCTTTCACGGAGTGCCGCTGGTGATGGTGCCGCTGCCCGAATCGGCGGAGAACCACCAGTTCCACAACGCGCAGAGTGTGGAGTCGGCGGGCGCGGGGCGGCTGGTCGCACAATCGGACCTCGCCGGGGCGCTGGGCGGGGCGGTGCTAGAGTGTGCCCAGCCCGGCACGCGGGCGGCGATGCGGGAAGCGGCCCTGGGGCGCTCGCCCGCCGGGGCCGCCGCGCGGCTCGCGGACCTCGTGCTGCGGCACGTCCGCTGACCCTGTCCGCGTGCCTCCCCTCCTTCCCACCATGACTGACCCCTCCCCCCCCACCAAGGCCGCCCCCGGCACCCCGTCCTCCCCACACGGTCAGCCCCACTACCACCTGATGGGCATCGGCGGCATCGGCGTGAGCGCTTTCGCGCGGCTGCTCGCGGCGCGGGGGGTGCGCGTCAGCGGCTGCGACGAGCAGGCGTCCGAACTCACCGAGGGGCTGGCCCGCGACGGCATCGCGGTGGCCCATGCCCACGACGCCGCCCATGTGGCCGGCGTGGACGTACTCGTCGCGTCGGAAGCGGTTCCCAAGGACCACCCCGAACTGGTCGCCGCCCGCGCCGCCGGGGTGGAGGTGCGGCCCCGCATGGCGCTGCTGGGGGAACTGCTGACCGCCTCGCCCTCGGTGGGGGTGATCGGCACCCACGGCAAGACCACCACGACCTCCATGATCGCGGTGGCAATGGCGGGCGCGGGGCTGGACCCCTCCGCCTTCGTGGGGGGCATCGTGCCTGAGTTCGGTTCCAATGCGCGGCTGGGGCAAGGCCCCTTCGTCGCGGAGGTGGACGAGTCCGACCGGGGCTTCGCGGCGCTGAGCTGCGAGACGGCCGTGTTCACCAATGCGGAAGACGACCACGTGGGCGGCAATCAGGCGACCTACTGGGAGACGGTGGAGGAGCAGCACGCCGCCTTCGCCCGCTTCGTGGGGCAGTCGGGCCGGGTCCTGTACTGCGCCGACTGGCCGGGGCTGGAAGAGTTGTGCGGTGAGGCGATCGAACGCCTGAGCTACGGCCAGGCCCAGGGGGCTGACTACCGCGCCTTAGACCTGCGCCCCGACGCCGAGGGCACCTCCTTCACGGTGACGCGCCGGGGGAAGGTGCTGGGCGAGGCCCGTGTGGGGCTGCCGGGCACCCACAACGTGCTGAACGCGCTCGCGGCGCTGGCGGTGACCGACCTCTACGGGGGGGACTTCCGGGCCGCCGCCGACGCGCTCGCCGCCTTCCGGGGACCGGGGCGGCGCTGGCAGCGGGTGGGCGAGCTGAACGGGGCGCTCGTGGTAGACGACTATGCGCACAACCCCACCAAGGTGGCGGCGGCGGTGCAGGCCGCGCGGCAGACCGGGCGGCGGGTGCGGGTGGTGTTTCAGCCCCACCGCTACCTGCGCACCCAGCAGTCCTGGCCCCGGCTGGCCGACGCGCTGATGCCCGCCGACGAGGTGCTGATTCTGGATATCGCGGCGGCTTCCGAGACCCCCATTCCCGGCATTCACGCCACGCTGGTCAGCGACCGGATGCGCGAGGGCGGGCACGCGGGCGTGCGCTACCTCCCCGACCGCGCCGAGGTGGTGCGTTACCTGCGCGAGACGGCGGACGCGGGCGACCTGATCGTGACGATGGGGGCGGGCGACGTGTGGAAGCTGTCCCGTGAACTGGCCGCAGGGGGGCAGGCATGACCACCCTGAGTCCCAGCCGCACCGGGGCGCGGGTCGAGCGCCAGCCCCTCGCCCGCTACACCACCCTGGGCGTGGGCGGCGAGTCGGAGGTCTGGTTCGTCGCAGACCATGCCCAGCTTGCGGAGGCGATGGAGGCTCCCTACCGAATTCTGGGCGGGGGCAGCAACCTCGTCATCGCGGACGAGGGGGTGCCCGAGCGGGTCATTCGCCTGACCGGGCCGCTCGCGCAGGCGGACCTCACGCCCGACCCGGCGCTGGGCACGTCCGAGCAGATCGTCACGGGCTGGGTGGGCGGCGGCGTGCCCCTCCCCGGCCTGATTCGCAAGCTGCAAAAGCTCGGGCTGAGTAACCTCGAAGGCACGGTGGGCATTCCCGCGCAGGTGGGCGGCGCGGTGTGGATGAACGCGGGCACGCGCTACGGCGAGATGTTCGACGGGCTGCACACGCTGGAGATCGTGACGCCGGAGGGGACGCGGCAGGTCACGCCCGACGACCTCGCCTGGGGCTACCGCAACAGCGGGATTCCCCGCAACCACATCGTGACCCGCGTGCGCTTGAAGCTGCGCCCTTCCACTCCGGAAGAGGTGCTGGCGAAGATGAACTTCGCGGACCAGGCCCGCAAGGGGCAGCCCAAGATGAAGACGCCCGGCTGCGCCTTCAAGAACCCCGGCAGCGGCAAGGGCGCGGGCCAACTGATCGACGAGGCCGGGCTGAAGGGCACCCGCGTGGGCGCGGCCATGATCGCCCCGGAGCACGCCAACTTCATCGTGAACCTGGGGGGAGCGACCGCCGCCGATGTCCACGCCCTGCTCCGCCTGATCCGCGAGCGGGTGGGCGTGCCGCTGGAGCTGGAATACGAGCTGTGGCCGGAGACGCTGCCAGGCTGAACGCCGCGCCCGTGGAACCCCGCTGAAATCGGGACTTCTTTGTTGAGCGCTGCTCGCTGACGGCGGGCCGCTAGACTGCCCCCCATGACCGATCCCGACCCCCGGCCCAGAAACCGCCGGGTGCCCCCACCTAAGCCCGCTCCTGAACCCACCCCCACCGAACCGCTCGTCCCCGAACCAGTGGAGGAAATGCTTCCCCCACCGCCTTCTCCTCGCCCCCCCCGGAACCTACGCCCGTTGTGGTGGACCCTCGGCGTAGCGGCGGTCCTGGGGCTGCTGGCGGCGAGCTGGTTTCTCCTGCCCATCCGGACCGTGACGGTGCAGGGAAACGAGCGGCTCTCGGAGGCACAGGTGCGGCGGCTGGCGGGCTTGACGCCGGAGTTCGGGTGGCTGTACTACGGCCGCTGGCGGTCGGGGGGGCTGGCGCGGAGTCCCTGGATCGAGGCGGCGACCGTGACCCGCCGCTTTCCCGACGCGGTAGTCGTGCGGGTGCGCGAGCGCGAGCCCTTCGCCCGGTGGAAGGGGCCGGGCGGCGAGATCGTGACGCTGGCCGAGGACGGCACGGTGCTGCCGGGCGCCCGCAACGTGGCTGGCCTGCCCCTGATCAGCGGGTGGGGACCCGACCGCCGGGCCGAGGCCCTGGCCCTGACGCGTGCCCTGCGGCGTTACAATGTGCAGTCGGTCGCCTACACCCCCAGCGGGTTCACGGCGGCGACGCCAACCACGACGGCCTGGAGCGGGGACCTTGCCACGCTGCTGAAGTATGCTGGGGCCATCGTGCAATTTCCCGATCAAGAGATCCACATCTACCCCTGGGGGGTGAGCGTCCAGTAATGAAGGACAACCCGATCATCGTGGGGCTGGACATCGGCACCACCAAAATCACCACCGTCATCGGCGAGGTCGGCGATGACGGTTCGGTCGACATCATCGGCGAAGGCAGCGTGCCCAGCGAGGGCATGAAGCGCGGCGCCGTCGTGAATCTGGAGCGGGCCACCGGGGCGATTCGGCAATCGGTGCAGGCCGCCGAGCGCGTCAGCGGGGTGCGGGTGGCCTCCGTGTTCGTGTCGGTCGCGGGCAACCACGTCAAGGCAATCACCAGCCACGGCCTCGCGGCGATTCGCCGTCACCAGGAAATCAGCCAATCCGACGTGGACCGCGCCATCGAGAACGCCCGCGCGGTGCCCCTCGACCCCAACCTAGAAATCATCCACACCCTGCCGCAGGAGTACGTGGTGGACGGGCAGGAAGGCATCAAGAGCGCGGTGGGCATGCACGGCGTGCGGCTGGAAGTCGACGTGCATATCGTCGCCGGGACGGCCGGGCCGCTGCTGAACCTGCGCCGCTGCGTGCAGGAGGCGGGGCTGAAGGTGGAAGGCTTCGTCCTCCAGGCCCTCGCCTCGGGCCTCGCCACGCTGGAGGCCGCCGAGCAGTCGCAGACGGTTGTGGTGATCGACATGGGGGGCGGCACCACCGACGTGGGCGTCTTCAAGCGCGGCAACCTCGCGCACTCGGCGTGCATTCCCATCGGCGGGGACCACGTGACGGCCGACCTCGCGCAGATTCTCAAGCTGCCGCACGAGGAAGCCGAGAACGTCAAGCGCCGCTATGGGGCGGCCGTGCCCGAACTCGCCGACCCTGACCTCACGCTGGAGATCACCACCGCGAACGGCTCGACCCACGCGATCAGCGCCTTTGAGCTGTCGCGCATCATCAAGCCGCGCCTGACCGAGATTTTCGGCATGGTCCGCGACGAGATCGACCAGGCGCTCGGCCCGGTGGAACTCGTGGCGCAGGGGGTCGTGCTGACGGGTGGAGCCAGCTCACTGCGCGGGATTCCCGAACTCGCCCGCGACCGCTTCCGCCTGCCCGTGCGGGTGGGGCGTCCGCGCGGCATCGGTGGCCTGACCGACATCGTGAGTGGCCCCGCGCACGCCGGGGGCGTCGGGCTGGTGCTGTACGGCATCGGGCAGGACGGCAAGGTGCCGGTGTCGGTCTTCCGCCCGGAGGAACCGGCCCCCCCGCCCCCCACGCCGCAGCCGCAGCCCGCCGCCAAGGGCAACCCCGAACCCAAAAAGGACCCCGGTACCGTCACGGTAGCAGCCCCCGCGCCGAGCCAGCCTGCGCCCAAAAAGGAGCGGCCCAAGGACGGGGTCAGCCTCAAGGACCGGGTGCGCGGCTTTTTCAAGGACTGGATGTAGCCCGAACAGGGGCACGCGGCTCACCTTTGCCGTGAAGGCCGTAAAGGTACGGTAAGCTACCCGGAGCAAAGCAGAGGGAGGCAGCCGCCTCCTTCCGAAGGAGACATGATGCAAGCGGCGAGAATTCGCGTGATTGGCTTGGGCGGGGCGGGGAACAACGCCGTCAACCGCATGATCGAATCGGGACTCGAGGGTGTGGAGTTCGTGGCAGGCAACACCGACGCGCAGGTGCTGGCCAAGAGCCACGCCGAGGTCCGCATCCAGCTCGGGGACCGCCTGACGCGCGGCCTGGGCGCCGGGGCCGACCCCGAGGTCGGGGAGAAGGCGGCGCTGGAAGACCGCGAGCGCATCAAGGAGTACCTCGACGGCACCGACATGCTGTTTATCACCGCCGGGATGGGCGGCGGGACCGGCACCGGCTCGGCGCCCGTCGTGGCCGAGATCGCCCGCGAGATGGGCATCCTGACGGTCGCCATCGTGACCCGGCCCTTCAAGTTCGAGGGGCCGAAGCGCCAGCGCGTCGCCGAAGAGGGGATCGCCAAGCTCACCGAGCGCGTCGACGGCATGATCGTGGTGAACAACGAGAAGCTGCTCACGGCGGTGGACAAGAAGGTGAGCTTCCGCGAGGCCTTCCTGATCGCCGACCGGGTGTTGTACTACGGGGTCAAGGGCATCAGCGACGTGATCAACGTCGAGGGCATGATCAACCTCGACTTTGCGGACGTGCGAAACATGCTCTCGAACTCGGGCACGGTCCTGATGGGCATCGGCGCGGGGCGCGGCGAGAAGGTGGCCGAGGAAGCCGCCATGAGCGCGATCCACTCGCCGTTGCTCGAGCGCGGCATCGAGGGCGCCCGCCGCATCCTGATCAACGTGACGGGCGGCTACGACCTCTCCATGACCGATGCCAACGAGATCGTAGAGAAGATCCGCGAGGCGACCGGCTTCGAGGACCCCGACATCCTCTTCGGCATCACCCCCGACGAGGCGGCGGGCGACGAGGTGCGCGTCACCGTGATCGCCACCGGCTTCGGCGAGGGGACCTTCCCCGGCACGCTCTCGGCCGGGATGGGCATGGGCAAGCCGGGGGGCGGCCGCAGCTCCAGCCTGGAGACCTTCGTGCGCCCCGTGCGCGGTCAGGGCGGGGGTTCCTATGACCCCAAGGACTACGATATCCCCGCCTTCCTGCGGAACGTCGGGCGGGACTGAGACGACCACAGGGAAGGGGGCCACAGCATCCGCTGGTGGCCCCTTTCCTTTATCCACAGGTTTACACGCTCAGCGTCATGGCGCAGCGGTACAGGTCGCGGCTGACGTCCTTGCGCCGCTCCCAGGTCTCGTTCAGGGGCGTGTGGATGACCTCGCCGTTGACCCGGCCCACCATCACCCCAGCCACGCCGTCCATCAGGGCGTAGACGGCGGCTTCCCCCAGACGGCTGGCGAGGACCCGGTCGCTGCTGACGGGCGAGCCGCCGCGCTGGATGTGGCCTAGGATGCTCACGCGCGTTTCCAGGCCGGTCCCGGCCTCGATCGCGCTCGCCACCCCCTGCGCTCTGCCCGGATAGCCCTCCGCGACGATGATGATGGAGCTGGCCTTGCCCTTCGCCACGCTGTCCTTGACAATCTGGACCACGCCGTCGACGGGCTTGGGGTCCTCAGGGATGAAAACCTCCTCGGCGCCGCCCGCAACCGCCACCTCCAGGGCGATGTGCCCGGCGTGGCGGCCCATCACCTCGATCACGAAGATGCGCTCGTGCGAGGCCCCGGTGTCGCGCAGCTTGTCCACCGCGCCGAGCGCCGTTTCCACCGCCGTGAAGTACCCGATGGTGTGGTCGGTGCCGTACAGGTCGTTGTCGATGGTGCCGGGAATGCCGACGATGGGAATGCCGTGCTCCTGTTGTAGGTAATATCCGCCGTGAAAGGAGCCGTCCCCGCCGATCACGATCAGGCCGTCCACCCCCCACTCGCGCAGGTGGGCCGCCCCGCTCGCCCGGCCCTCTGGGGTGCGCCAGGTCTTGCTGCGGGCGGTGAGCAGCACGGTGCCGCCGCGCTGGATGGTGTTCGCCACGTCCCTTGGGCCGATCATTCGCAGGTCGCCCCGGTGCAGGCCGGAAAAGCCCCGGCGCACGCCTACGACCTCGATGCCGTGGTGGGTGGCGGTGCGGACCACAGCGCGGATGGCGGCATTCATGCCGGGGGCGTCGCCGCCGCTCGTCAGGACGGCGAGACGCTTGATTGCAGCCGGGTTGGGATGCGGCTCGGCGTGCGGGAGATCGGGGGGCTGGGGCAGATCGGCAGGCGGCAATTCGGACATGGCAGACCTCGGAGGTGGGAAGGGATTCAAGGCGACGTGACCCGCAGGGCCAGCGCATAAGCGTCATTCTTACGCAAACCCGCCGCGACGAGCAATTCCCGGATTTCGCGGGCCGGGCGGCCCTCGGCAGCCCACGCGCGGGCCTGCGCCTCGGGGTCGGGGGCCTCCTCGCCGGGAAGGAGGGTGCCCTGGGGCCGCCCGGCCACCACCACCACGATCTCACCGCGCACCCCTTCCCCGAAGTGGGCGGTGAGGTCCGCGAGGGTGCCCCGCGCCGTCTCCTCGAAGCGCTTGGAGAGTTCGCGGGTCACGCTGGCCTCCCGCTCCGGGCCGCAGGCGGCGGCGAGGTCCGCGAGGGTGTCGGCCAGGCGGTGCGGACTCTCGTACAGCACGGTCGTCTCGGGGCGGGCGGCGATGGCGGCCAGCCTCTCCTTGCGCTCGCGGCCTGAGCGGGGCAGGAAGCCCTCGTAGGTGAAGCGGGCGGTGGGCAGGCCCGAGAGGACGAGCGCGGGCACGAAGGCCGTCGGGCCAGGCAGGACCTCCACCGGAATCCCGACCTCCACCGCCGCCCGCACGAGTTCCGAGCCTGGATCGCTGATGCCCGGCGTGCCCGCGTCGCTGACGTAGGCGAGCCGGGGGTGTGCCTCCAGCACGGCGGGGGCGCGGTGCATGGTGTGGGCGTCGAGGCGCACGAGGGGGCGGCTGATGCCCAGGTGGGTCAGCAGCGCCCCGGTGCGGCGGGTGTCCTCGCAGGCCACGGCGTCGGCACCACGCAGCACCTCCACCGCCCGGAAGGTCAGGTCCCCGAGGTTGCCGACCGGGGTGGGGACCAGCCACACGTGGGGGGGACCAGAGGCGGCCGCCCCCGTCTCGTCGGCCGGAGTCAATCCTCGCCCCCACCCTGGGGCAGGCTGCCCGGCAGGGCGGACTCGGCGGCGAGGCCCGGCAGCGGCTTGATCCGCACGCGCACCCGGCGGCGGGTCAGGGCGCTGGTGATGCGGGCACGCAGCAACTCGGCCTCGCCCACCGTGACCGTCACGACCGTGCCCTCGGGCAGCCGCGCCCCGACCAGCACGACGACGCCGCCCTCCACGATGCCCTTGTACGCCCTCATGACCTCCACTCTAGAGCACCCGGCCCCCGGATACTGTCGCGGCTGCGCCATCCGGGGCGCCTCCTGCCTCAGGCTTCGCGGCCCTGGGCGCGGCGCTGGCGGCGCTCGGCGTTGGACAGGGCCTCGCGCAGCGCCACGATCTCGCCCTCGCGGGCGCCCCCCAGCCGGGCGTAGCGGTCGATGACCTCGGCGGCCTCGCGGCGACGGCCCAGGCGCAGCAGGATCACTCCCAGGTGCTCGCCCCCCACGAAGTAGGCGCGGGGATTTTCCGGGTCGGCCAGCACCTGTGCCCGCGCCGACGCCAGCCGCTCCAGCGTGACCCGGTGCCGCCCCACCTGCCAGCGCACCAGATAGGTCGCCAGCGCCAGCGTGACGAGCGCCCCCAGGGTGGCCGCGCTGTACGCCTCCGGCACCCCTACCTGGGTCCCCAGCCGCACCATCAGCGGAAAGGAAAACGCCAGCACGACCAAGACAGCCAGGGTCGCGGCGTAGTTCATGGGCGGCAGTCTAGCCTGTCGCCGCCCGCCTGGAACACCGTGAGCCCCCCCGCCGCCCTATCCTCTCCCCCATGCGCCTGCACCTCATCACCGTCGGGGACCCCAAGCTCGCCTACGCGAAGGCGGGCTGGGACGAGTACGCGGGGCGGCTGGGGCGCTACCACAAGCTGCGCGTCACGCGGGTGACGGGCAAGACCCAGGCCGCCGAGAGTGGGGCGATCGCGCGGGCGGCGGGCAAGGCGCCGCTGGTGCTGCTGGACCCGCGCGGGCGGCAGTTCAGCAGCGAGGGGCTGGCCGCCTTTCTGGAGGCCGAGGCCGTGGGCGGCACGGGCGAACTCGCCTTCGCGGTGGGCGGGCCGGACGGGCATACCGACGCGCTGCGGGCCGGGGCACGGCGGCTGTGGAGCCTGGGCGACCTGACCCTGCCCCACGACCTCGCCATGATCGTGCTGGTGGAGGCGCTGTACCGGGCCTCCACGATCACGGCGGGGGAACCGTACCACCGGGGGTAACGCCCAAACGAGAGGGGAGACGCGCAGAACGTCTCCCCCTCTCCGGCCAGTGCGGCTTAGACGCTCTGCACCTCGAAGTGCAGCCCCAGCGCCTCCGTCTCCGCGTTGGGGTCCTTGCCCGCGACGAGGGCATATCCGGCCCGCTGGGGGGTCAGCCACTCGGCGGTCACCCGGCGCAGGTCGTCCAGGGTGACGGCCAGCAGGCGGGCCTTGTACGCCTCCTGCACCTCGGGGGTGTAGCCCGCCTGATCGCCGAAGAAGCGCAGGCGCCCGGCGGTGTCGGGGCTGGTGAGGGGATCCAGGGTCTTGCTGGCCCCCAGGATGGCCTCGGTCAGTTCGCGCTCGCCGAGGTCGCCCGCCAGGAACGTGGGCACGTCGCGGAAGACCTCGTAGGTGCGGGCGACGTGGGGGTCGCGGTAACTGCTCATGGTGAAGACCCCAGCCCTCGCGTCAAAGGCCGCGCTGCCGCCGTACGCGCCGCCCTTCTCACGCAGTTCGGGAAGCAGGTATTCGCTCCGCAGCAGGCGCGAGAGCACCAGCAGCGCGGGGCTGTCGGGGTGGGTGTAGGGCACCGTCTGCCACGCGACCGCATTGAAGGCGACGGGCGAGTCGGTGAGCCGCGCCTGCGGGCCGCCCGCGAGGGTGCCGGGCCGGGGGCGCCCCACGGTCTCCCCTTCCCCGAAGGTGCCCGTGATGGGGCCGAGGTCGAGGGCGGCATCCTCCGGGGTGGCGGTCAGGCACAGCAACCCCTCGCCCTGGAGGATCAGGTCACGGATGCGGCTGAAGCGCGAGAGCAGCGCGTCCACCTCGGCCTCGCCGCCCTCCACGATGCGGGTGAGGGCGGCCAAGGCGGTCAGGCCGCTGAACTCCTCCTCGATGCGGGCGGCGGGGCTGACCCCAGCCGAGGCGAGGCGCTCGGCGTAGGCGCTGCCCGCGTTCACGACGCTGGCCTTCAGGCCCGCCAGCCGCTGCTTGAGCAGTTGGTCCAGCCGCTCGCGGGTGAATTCCGGCGCCGCGATCAGGTCCCGCAGCACCTCCACCAGCGCCGCCCCGTTGCGCGAGAGGGCCTTGCCGCCGAAGGTCAGCGAGAGGCGCAAGGCGTCGAGATCGCCCGGCTGACCTCCCACGCCCACGCTGGCGCTCACGCCGCCGGTCACCGCCTCGATGCGGCGGGCCAGGGCGAGGTAATCCTGCCCGGCGGCCCCGCTGCGGGTGACCGCGTAGGCGTAGAGGGGGAGGGTGCCCAGGAGGTCTTCGGGCACCTCCGGCAGCCGCACTTGCACGTCCAGATACACCAGCCCACCCGTGGGCTGCGGCACCCGGCCGACCAGCGCCCGGCGCACGGTCTCGGTGTCGTAGGGGACGCGCAGCACGGTCGCGGGGACATCGTTCAGGGTGAGGGTGGGCAGCACGCTGGGGTCGCTGGGCTGCTCCTGAAGCTCCTTGAGGCGCAGGCTCTCCGCGACGATGCGGGCATGGTCCTCGTCGGTGAAGTCGGCGCTCAGGCGCTCCACGAGTTCGCGCTCGCTCTGCTCGGTGCGGGCCATCAGCTCGGGGTCGGGGCGCAGGACCAGGGTCACGCGGTGGGGGTTGTCCAGCAACTCCTGCTCGATCATCGGCTCGAACACCCGCCCGGCAGCGAGGTCGGCCCGCAGCCGCTCCAGTTCAGCCTCCAGCCGCAGCCCGGTCACCGGGTCGCCGCCGTAGAGCCACGGCCCCAGCAGGCGGAACATGACTTGCAGGGCGTAGGGGAAGCCGCTGTTGGACACCTCGCGCTGCCCAATCTCGAACTGGTGCAGGCTGCTCTCGATCAGGGCGGGGTCAATGCCCTCCCCGGCGATCTGGCGCAGGGTGTCCAGCACCAGCGCCTCGACCTCGTCGGCCTTGCCCGCGCTCAGGCCCTTGAGCCCGGCGGCAAAGGCCCCCTCGCGGAAGGAGTCGCGGTAGCCGGTCAGGTCAGCCAACGCACTGCCCAGCCCCGACTCGATCAGGGGCCGGGTCAGCGGCGCGGCGGGGTTGCCCAGCAGCACGTCGCCCAGCACGCTCCAGCGCAGGTTGTGGTCGGGGTCGGTGGTGTGGCCCAGCTTCCAGGCGACGAGCACCTGCCCGCCGCGCTCCACGTCGGTGCCGGGGTAAGTGACCTCCATGCGGCGCGGGGCGTCAAAACCCGGCTGGTCGGGAATGCTCACGTCCAGCGTCTGGGGACTGAACTTGGACATCACGTGCGATTCGATTTCCTCCAGCACGCGGGTCAGGTCGAGGGTGCCGTAGGTGTAGAAAAAGGCGTTGCTAGGATGGTAGTGCGCGGCGTGGAAGGCCCGCAGGTCCTCGTAGGTGAGGCCGGGGATGTGTTCGGGCGCCCCGCCGGAGTTGTTGGCGTAGGTGAGGTCGGGGTACAGCGCCGCGCCCAGCGAGCGGTACATCACCGCGCCGGGCGAGGCCATCGCGCCCTTCATCTCGTTGTAGACGACGCCCTGAAGCTTGAGGGGGGTCGTGGGGTCGTCCGGCGTCTCGAACTCGAAGCGGTGCCCGTCTTGCCGGAAGCTCTCGTAGCGCATCAGGGGGAAGAAGGTCGCGTCGAGGTACACGCCCAGCAGGTTGAAATAGTCCTGCTCGTTGCGGGTGGAGAAGGGATAGGTCGTCCAGTCGCTCGCGGTCATCGCATTCATGAAGGTGTTCAGCGACCGGGGCAGCATGGCGAAGAAGGGATCGGCCACCGGGTACTGCTGGCTGCCCATCAGCACGACGTGTTCGAGGATGTGCGCCACCCCCGTGGAGTCCTTGGGCACCGTCGGGAAGGTCACCCCGAAGGCGAGGTTGTCGTCCTCGCGGGCGACGTGGGCGTGCCGGGCGCCGAGCTCGTGGCGCAGCAGCACGAGCGTGCCCTGCATCTCCGGCAGGCTTTCCACGCGCTCGACGGTGTAGCGGCCCAGACGGTCGCCGGGGGCGGGCAGGGCGGTGCGGGTTGTGACGGTCATGGGGGAAAGTCTAGCGCCGGGGCTGGCGGGAAAACGCGGTACGCTGAGCCATGACGGACCTCCTGATTGGGCTGGGGCTGATCGGTATTCCCGCCGCGCTGCTATGGGGCTTCTGGCGCCTGCGCCCGAGTCTAGAACGTGGCAGCGGAACAGTAGACCCGCTGACGGGTGCCCTCTATTTCGGGGCTGAGGCGCGGGGGCGGGAGGGGCTGAAGTCGGGGGGGTGAAGGGCAAGGACGGCGGCCCGACGCCCTGTCCTGGCAGAGGCGTTCGACCCAGGGAGGGCGTCCTGCCGAATGCCAGCCGGAACATGCTGTTCTCTCAACCCAGTGGGCAGGCTCCGTTGATTCTGAGGGGGCGCCCAGGCGGGTCACACGCCCCCTCTCGTTCGGAGCTTTGCAAGTCACCCGCAGGGGGAGAGGGTCAACACTGGCCCCGGCGCTTTCCTGCCCAGGGTGCCAGTAACGCGCGAAACTGAGTGCCCACCCCTCCCCTCCTCATCCCGGCCCGCTAAACTCCCCCCATGCGACAAGTCACCTCCGCGTGCGTGCTGCTGCTCGGCACCCTGGTGCTGGGGGCGTGCGGCGACACGCTGCCGACCGGGTCGGGCGCGACGGGCCTGCGCGACGCCCTGAACTTCACGACGAACAGCCTGCCGGTGGCCTACGCGGGCGAGCGCTACGAGGCCCCGGTCACGGTTTCGGGCGGCGCGGGGCCGTACACGGTGCGCCTCGCCTCGGGCACGCTGCCCCCCGGCGTGACCCTCAGCGGCCTGCGGCTGTCGGGCACGCCCACCAAGACGGGCGCGTACACCTTCACGCTGGAAACGGCCGACGCCAACCTCAGCTCCAAGGTGCGCGAGTACACCCTCAACGTGAACGAGCTGCCCGCGCTGGCCCTCAAGCCCCAGCTTCCGAACGGCGAGCTGCGCGGCGAGACCCGCATCCCCCTGAACATCACCGCCCCACGCACCGTCCGCGCCGCCCGCGTGACCTGGGAATTGCCGGAGGGCGTGACGGTGACGCGCGTGCAGCCCGCCGACGCTGCCGGGGTCCTGTTCTGGAAGGTCACGGGCCGCACCCTGACGGTCGATCTGGGCTTCAAGAGCGTGCCCGCGAACGGCACCCGCGTCGCCCTGGTGGGCATGAAGCCGGAAAAGGTCGTCAAGCTGGACACCACGCGCTTCGCGTTCGAGGCGCGGGACGGGGCCGGGAAGCTGCTGGCCGAGCAGAAGCTACCCGCCCCGCCTGCCCCCGCGCCGACGGCGACTCCGGCCCCGGCGACGAGTGGCACGGGCACCACGGCCCCGGTGTCGTCCACGACCACGCCGCCCGCCGCGACCCCGGTGACGACCACGCCGAGCCCCACTACGCCTGCCGCGCCGTCCGCTCCCAATCCCACCCCCCCCACCACACCGGGCAGCGGGGGCGGACAGTGAAGCGGACGCTGGCGCTGCTGGCCGCGCTGACATTGGGAGCCGCTCCACTCACGGCGCAGGCGACCACGGCACCGACCCTCACCCTGACCCAGCAGGCCCGCAAGGCGGCGATCATCGTGCGGGCCACGCTGGGAACGTCCACGCGCGTCACCGAGGGCGACGTGACCTGGGTGGTCTACCCCCTCACCGTGGGTGAGGCCGTGGTGGGCGACCCCGCGGCCCTGCCGCAGCGGGAGGGCAAGCCCGCGCTGTACGTGCTCGCGGGCCTGGAAGGCGTGCCGGAACTCCGCGCCGGGCAGGAGGGCTTTTTCCTGCTCTACGGTGGGCGAATGGACAGCCCGCTGGTGGGTTTCTCGCAGGGCTTCTATCCCATCGTAAACGGGCAGGTGACGCGGCCCGGTGCCGCGGCTGCCGATACTGCCGCCACGAGCAGCACGGCGACGGCCACTGCGCCCGCTGCGGCGACGGGAACGGCGACCACGCCCACAACTCCGGCGACCACGGGGACAGCAGGGACCCCTCCCACCACGACGACCGCGCCTGGGACAACGACGCCCACTGCTCCGGCGGCGACCGGAACCACGACCACGGGAACGACAGGCACAACCCCTCCGGCCGCGACGACTCCGACAACTCCTCCAGCCACCCCCAGCACACCCGCGACGACAGCCCCAGCCGCGACCGCTCCTGCCGACCCAAACGCCTTTCCCACTGACCCGGCCGCCTTCCGGGACGCGCTGCGGGCGGCGCGGGGGGGCCAGTGATGCGGCGGGTTTCTCTGCTGGCCCTCGCGCTGTTGGCGGGCACGGCGGGCGCGGCGAGCGTGAAGCTGCGTCCCCAGGGCGCGGACCTCACCCGCGCGGTGGAGGCGGCGCTGGCGGCCCTCAGCACGCCCGAGAATCCGGTCACCCTGGACACCAGCGGCGGCCCGGTGCTGGTGCTGGGGGGCACGGTGCCCTTCAACCCCGACGTGGCCGCCCGCACACTGACGGTGGGCGGCGAGCGCCGTATCGAGTTCAACCCGCAGGGGCCGCTGCCGCTGGCAGAGGTGCTGCGAACCGAACTCACCCGCGAACTTGGCCTGCGCGAGTGGACGCCCGCTGCCGCCCGCGTGCGCCTCAGCGGAGCGGACCTTAATGGGGACGGCACCATCGACCTGACCGACCTCGCCCTGCTGATGAACAACTACGGCAAGACGGGCGCTTTGGCGGGCGACCTCAACGCCGACCGCAAGGTGGACGACGCGGACGTGCGGCTGTTCTCGGCGCAGTACAAGTTCTAGCCATCAGCTCTCAGCCATCAGCCGTCAGCAAAAAAAGCTGATGGCTGACGGCTGAGAGCTTTTCCCCTGCTACCCTGCCCCCATGACAGGCGACGAGCGCGACACCATCGACCTTCAGGACTTCCTGAAGCTGCGCGGCATGGTCGAGACCGGCGGCGAGGCCAAGTTCCGGGTGCAGGGCGGCGAAGTGCGGGTCAACGGGGAGATCGAGACGCGTCGGCGCAAAAAACTGCGCCGGGGTGACGTGGTGGAGTACGCGGGCGAGCGCCTGCGGGTGGACTGGTGACCGGGGACGCGGCCTGGGCAGAAGCCCTGCTCGACTTCCGCCGCCGCAAGGACGCGCACTTCGCATCGGGCAAGGGGCCTATTCCTGCGGACGCGTTGGCCGACTTCCACGGCCTGAGCTACTTCGCCCCCGACCCGGAGTGGACCTTCGTGCTGCCCGTCGAACCGGGCGACGGCGCCAAGGTCACCCTAGCGACGAACACGGGTGAGCCGCGCCCGATGGCCCGCTTCGGGGAGGTCACGCTGCCGCTGCCGGACGGCCCCCACCGCCTCACCCTCTTCGCCCCTCCCAGCGATGAGGCCCCCGCACGGGTCTTTGTGCCTTTCCGCGACGGCACCAGCGGGCAGGACACCTACGGGGCCGGGCGCTACCTCGACGCGCCGCTGGCCCGCACCCCGGAGGGATTGCGGGTGAGCCTCGACTTCAACCTCGCCTACCACCCGTACTGCGCGTATGGGGACGGGTGGACGTGCCCCCTGCCCCCGCGCGAGCACTGGCTGCCCGTGCCCGTACGGGCGGGCGAACGGCTGCCAGAATCCGAGCAGCCTTGACTCAGGACCCGTCGCCTCTGGCCTCTGGCCCACCCACCAGCGCAGGTTTCGGCCACAGCCGCAGGTTGGCCGGTCCCGCCACGTCGCGCAGGTCCACCGGGCCATACGCGCGGGAATCCAGACTCTCCCCGATCAGGCGGTTGTCCCCCAGCACCCAGACCTTGCCAGGGGGCACCTGCACGGGCGGCTGGTCGCTCAGCACGCCGCCGTTGACATAACTCTCGGCCAGCACGCGGCCATTCACGACAACCTGCCCGTCCCGGATTTCCACCGTCTCGCCGGGGAGGGCGATCAGGCGTTTGACGTTGTAGGGGCGGTAGCGCAGCCCCAGGCGGGTGTCATAGCTGTAGGGGCTGTCGGCGGGCGCCTTGAAGATCAGCAGGTCGCCGCGCTGCGGGTAGGCGGTGGGCACGCCCCAGGCCCGCAGCCAGCGCGGGTACTTGAGCAGCAGCAAGAGGTCGCGGTTGTGGAGGGTCGGCTCCATCGAGTCGCCGTCCACCCGCGCCAGGGTCGCCCCGAAGGTGGTCGCCAGCCACACCGGGAGCAGCGCCCCCAGAATCCAGACCCGCCAGACCTCGCGCCAGCCGCCGGAGGCTCGCAGGGAAGGGGCAGGCGGCGTCACGCGGGGCATGCTAGAGCATTTGCCGAAGGGCGCCGCCGCCTTCACCCGCGCTTCAGAATCTGGGCGCGGAACCGGGGCGGGGGCTAGGCTGGAGCGCATGACCGCTCAGGAACTCATCGTCGAGAAGTACCACGAGGGACAGGGCACCCCGGCGCAGGCGGGCAAGATGGTCCGGGTCCACTACACGGGCACGCTGGAGAACGGCCAGAAGTTCGACTCCAGCCGCGACCGGGGCGAGCCTATCGAGTTCCCGCTGGGCGTGGGCTACGTCATCCCCGGCTGGGACCAGGGCATCGCGCAGCTCCGGGTGGGCGACAAGGCACGGCTGACCATTCCCGGCCACCTCGCCTACGGGGCGGCGGGCGTTCCCGGCGTGATTCCGCCCAATGCGACGCTGATTTTCGATGTCGAACTCGTGGACGTGCGGTAAGCATCCCGCTTCACACGAGGGCGCCCCGCCGACAATGCGCGGGGCGCTGTTCTGACGCTTATTCCTCGTCCAACGTGTCGCCCATCCGGGGAATGGGGTCGCCCTCGGGAATCTTCATGTTGCCCTGCTCGTCAAGCCCACCCGTGCCCTCGTAGCCGAGGTCGGTGGTGCCGGGGCTGTCCTGCACCACGCCCGACTGCGGCGTGGGGAACTTGGTGGCGCTTTCCGAGTCGGTGCTGCGCTGCTCCTGGGGGGCATCGTTCTGTTCGTCGCTGCGGCGTCCGGTCATGGGGGCACGCTAGGCCGGGGCGCGGGCGGGCGCGTGTGCCGGGCGTGAAGCGGGGTTCACGGGGCTAGAATCGCGCTACCCATGTCCAGATTGCTTGTCCTGTTGACTGCGGCGCTCGCTGCCGCCCCGGCGCTGGCGCAGACGCCTGCCTCCGCCCCCCGGCCCCTCCTCGCCCAGGCGGCCAAGCCTGCCGCAACGCAGCCCATCCCCGCCAACGTGCTGCGCGTGCGCTACGTGCGGCCCGACGGCCAGTACGAGGGCTGGGGCCTCCACGCTTGGGAGGACACGACTGCCCAGGTCGAGTGGAGCAAGCCCCTCCCCCCCACCGGGCAGGACGCGGGCGGCGTGTACTGGGACCTGCCCCTCAAGCCGGGCGCCCAGAAGGTCGGCTTGATCGTCCACAAGGGCGACACCAAGGACCCCGGTCCCGACCAGTTCGCGGACCCCACCAAGGGGCGCGAGGTGCTGATCCAGAGCGGCCAGGCGGAGCTGGCGTACGTCTCGCCGGAAGCCCCCGTCCCCGCCGGAACCGCCCGCATCAACTACTACCGACCCGACGGCAACTACGCGGGCTGGGGCCTCCACGTCTGGGAGGGTGCGAAGACGCCGACCGAGTGGACCAAGCCTCTGCCGCAGACGGGGACGAACTCCTTCGGCGTGTACTGGGACGTACCTGTGAAAGACGGCTGGCAGAAACTGAACTTCATCGTGCACAAGGGCGACGAAAAGGACCCCGGCCCCGACCAGAGCCTGGCGCAGACGGCAGGAAATCAGGCGTGGGTGGTGAGCGGCAAGGCCGAGGTCTACACCACCCGCCCCGACACCAGCGTCCGCACGGTGGGCGACCTGACCAAGCAGCAGGCCATCATGGTGGGCGCGGACCTCGTGGCGGTGCGGCCCGAGCTGGTGCAGCCCGGCGCCTTCCTGACCCTGCACACCTCGCCCACCGCCGCCCTGAAGCTGACCCCGGCGGGCGTGGAGGGCGGCGACACGCTGACGCTGCTGCCGGTGGAGGGCGGGATGACCGCCGCGCTACGGGCGCAGGTGCCCCACCTGGCGGGATATGCCCTGCTGCGGGTCCGCGAGGAGGACCGTGCCCAAATCGGCACCGCCCTGCGCGGCCAGCTCGCCGTGAGCAGCGCCCTGCCCGACGGCACCCTGCTGGGCGCGACCGGAGTGCAGCCCGCCCGTGCGCTGGACGCCCTGTACGCCTATGACGGTCCCCTCGGCGTGACCTGGGCGGGGGGGCGCCCCACCCTGCGCCTGTGGGCACCCACCGCGCAGGACGTGAAGCTGCGCCTTTCCAACGCGGACGGCAGCGGCGAGCGCACCGTCGCCCTCACCCGCGACGCGAAGGGCGTCTGGAGTGCGACGGGCGAGCCGGGCTGGAAGGGCCTGGGCTACCGCTACGAGGTGCGCGTCTTCGCGCCCAGTACTGGGAAGGTCGAGACCAACCTCGTCACCGATCCCTACGCGGTGGCGCTGAGCCTGAACTCCACGCGCGGGATCATCGCGGACCTGAACGACGCGGCCATGAAGCCCAAGGGTTGGGACACCCTGAAAAAGCCCGAGCTGGCGAGCGTCTCCGACCTCAGCCTGTATGAACTGCATGTGCGGGATTTCAGCGTGCTGGACCAGACGGTCCCGGCCGCGCAGCGTGGGACATACCTCGCCTTTACCCAGGGCAGCAGCGCGGGCATGAAGCACCTGGGGTCGCTGGCAGACGCGGGCCTGAAGGCGGTTCACCTCCTACCCACATTCGACATCGCCACCATCAACGAGAACAGGGCAGAGTGGAAGGCGCCCAACCCCGCCGACCTCGCCAAGTTGCCGCCGGGCAGCGACGAGCAGCAGAAGCGTGTGAACGCCACCCGCGACGCCGACGGCTTCAACTGGGGTTACGACCCCTACCACTACACGGTGCCGGAAGGCAGCTACGCGGTGAACCCGGCGCAGCGGACCCTGGAATACCGCTCAATGGTCGCGGCGCTGAACGGGGCCGGGCTGCGCGTCGTGCAGGACGTGGTGTACAACCACACGAACGCGGCGGGTCAGGCCGAGCGCAGCGTGCTGGACAGGATTGTGCCGGGGTACTACCACCGCCTCAATCTGGACGGCGCGGTGGAGACGAGTACCTGCTGCTCGAACACCGCCTCCGAGCACCGGATGATGGAAAAGCTGATGATCGACTCGCTGCTGACCTGGGCGCGGCAGTACAAGGTCGACGGCTTCCGCTTCGACCTGATGGGCCACCACATGCTGCTCAACATGCAGAACGTGCGCCGGGCGCTCGACAGCCTGACCGTGCAGAAAGACGGCGTGGACGGCAAGAAGATTTACGTCTACGGCGAGGGCTGGGACTTCGGGGAGGTCGAGAAGAACAAGCGCGGCGTGAACGCCACCCAGCTCAACCTCTACGGGCAGGGCATCGGCACCTTCAATGACCGTATCCGGGACGCGGTGCGGGGCGGGAACCCGTTCGGCGGGCTTCAGGACCAGGGCTTCGCCACTGGGCTGGCGACGCTGCCCAACGGTCTGCCGCAGAACACCGACCGGGCGCGGGCGCTCGCGCTGGCCGACCTCGTGCGGATCGGCCTGACCGGGAACCTGCGCGACTACCGCCTCACGAACGCGGCGGGCGTGGCGGTGGCGGGCAAGGACCTCTCCTACAACGGGGCGCCTGCCGGGTACGCGGCCAGCCCCCGTGAGACGATCAACTACGCCTCGGCGCACGACAACCAGACCCTCTGGGACGCGGTGCTGCTCAAGGCGCCGCGCACGGCCACGACCGCGCAGCGCGTCCGCATGAACAACCTCGCCGTGAGCGTGGTCGGGCTGGGGCAGGGCATCCCCTTCTTCCACGCGGGCGAGGAACGGCTGCGCTCCAAGAGCTTCGATGGCGACTCGTACAACAGCGGCGACTGGTTCAATGCGGTGGACTGGACGGGCCGCGACAACGGCTTCGGCCGGGGCCTGCCGCCCGCCGAGAAGAATGAGGGCAACTGGCCGCTGTACCGCACGCTGCTGGGCGACGCGAGCCTGAAGGTCACGCCCGCCGACGCCATCCGCGCCACCGATCACTTCCGCGAAACGCTCCAGATTCGCGCCAGCTCCAAGCTCTTCCGGCTGGAGACGGGGGCGCAGGTGTCCCAGGCCCTGACCTTCCTGAACACCGGGCCAAACCAGACGCCCGGCGTGATCGTGATGAGGCTCAGCGGGCAGCCCGGCCAGGGTCAGCCGTACCGGGACATCGTGGTGGTGTTCAACGGGAGCGGGCAGGCCGTGAACTTCGCCCACGCCAGCCTGCGGAACCTGCGGCTCGATCTGCACCCGGTCCTGGCGAAGTCCACCGATCCGGTCGTGCGCGGTGCGAAGGCGCAGAACGGCACGCTAAATGTCCCCGCGCTGACGACGGCGGTGTTCGTCGGGAAGTAGTCCCCAGCCCCGCAGCGGCCTGTCTCCGGTTGGAGGCGGGCCGCTGCTCTTTGGCCCTAGACTCGCCCCATGCCCACTCCCCTGCCCGTGATTCTGGACGGCGACCCCGGCCTCGACGACGCCATCGCCTGGCTGCTCGCCTTTGCCAGCCCGGAGGAACTGGACATCCTCGCCCTCACGACCGTGCACGGCAACGTGGGGCTGGACCGGACCACCCGCAACGCCGGGGTGACGCTGGCGCTGGCGGGGGCCGACGTGCCCGTGTACGCAGGGGCCGACCGCCCGCTGCTGCGCTCCCTCGCCGCCGCTCCCGAGTTCCACGGGGAGAGCGGCCTGCCCGCCGCCGACCTGCCGGAGCCGTCACGGGGGCCGGAGGCCGAGCACGCGGTCAACTTCATCGTGCAGACGGTGCGGGAACGGCCCAGCGAGGTCACGCTGGTCGCCACGGGACCGCTGACCAACGTAGCCCTCGCCTTCCGGCTGGCGCCCGATCTGCCGGGGCTGCTGCGCGAAGTCATCTGGATGGGCGGCAGCACGGGCGAGGGAAACCGCACCCCGGCGGCCGAATTCAACGCCTTTGCCGACCCCCACGCGGCCCAGATCGTGCTGACTTCGGGCGCCCGCGTGCGGATGTTCGGCCTCAACGCGACCATGCAGGCGATTGCCACGCCCGAGCGGGTAGAGCGGCTGCGGGCGCTGGGGAACCGCGCGGGGGCCGTCAGCGCGGCCTTCCTCACCTTCTACGCGGACGTGTACCGCGAACGCTACGGCCTGAGCGGTGGGGCGCTCCACGACCCGCTGGCGGTGGCCGCCGCCATCCGCCCGGAGCTGTGCCGGATGCAGCCCATGAACGTGCAGGTAGAAACGCACGAGGGGCTGAACTTCGGGCGCACCGTCTGCGACCGCTACGGGGTGACGGAAAAGCCCGCCAATGTGGAGGTGGCGGTGGAGGTGGACGACGGGGCCTTTTTTGAGCTGCTGCTGGAGCGGATCGGAAGGATGGGGTAGGGGGGTGTGGCGGGGGCTGCCAGAGTCAGGAAGGGCAAGCGTTGCTTGCCACCCCCCTCCCCAGCCCTCCCCCACAAGGAGGGAGGGAGAAAAAACTGGCTGAGCTGCCGAGCTTTCTATTGCAATCAGGTGTTCAAGAGGCAGGAGTAACGGCAACGGCGCTAGAGCTTCCCTCCGGGGAGGGGGGCTGGGGGGGAGGGGAAAACGGCAATCAAGACCTCTTGCCCACCATGACGCCCACCTCATCCGCCCCCATCGCCTCAAACCGCTCCCGAAACAGCGCATAGGTCTCGTCCGCGATATACATCGTCCCGTCTACCTCATTCCGCGCCCGCACCCGCCGCCGCGCCTCCTCATCCGGCAGGGTCAGCACATGGAAGGTCAGAGGTACTCCTAACCTGGCGGCCTTCGCCCGCAGCGCGTCCCGACTCGCCCGCGTCCAGAAGCCGTGATCGAGGATGACGGGTACGCCGAGGTCCAACGCCCGAATCCACTGCGTCTCCATCAGGGCTATCACCCGCGAGTGGTAGATCGGGAAGAGGTCGGCGGGCGGGTCCTGACCGTACAGGGCGACCATCCACTCGTCGCTGGTAAAGCGCATGCCCGGCAACTCCCGCTCCAGCCGCCGGGCGAAGGTCGTCTTGCCGCTGCCGATAAAGCCGTGCAGGGCGTGGATACGCGCCTCAGCCATCCGAATCCCCCACCCGCAGCGCCACCCGCTCGCCCCCCGGCAGGCGGTAGGCGGTGAGAAGCCGGGCGGGCAGGTCCGCGATCACGTAGGGGACCGGGTAGGCGGCCAGCCGGGTATCCGCATCGCTGGGCCACGCCGGGCCGCGCGGGTGGCTGTGATACAGGGCAACGAGCGTCTGCCCACCGAGCTGCATCGCCCGCAGCGCCCTGAGGAGGTGGCCGGGGTCCGCGAGGTAGGTCCGCTCGGGGTCGGGCGCGATGTTGGGGAGGGGGTAGAGGGCGGCGGCATGCGTGGCCTCACCGTGCGCGTGCCCGCCAAGAGCCCCCACACACTCGCGCGGGGCCTCGCGGCGGGCGTGCGCCCACAGCGCGTCCGCGAGGGCGGGGGGCAGGATCAGGGTCACCCCGGCATTATCCATGCCGCGCCCGGCTCCCCACGGCGGGACCACATCCCGTCACGCCCGCATCACAGGTGGTCGGGGCAAAAAGTAGCGCTGGGCGCGGGCGGCGCGGGCATGGGGTGGGCTACACTGCGCGGTATGGCGAAGGCTCGTGCAAAAACGGCTCCTCCCCCCAGTCGGTTCGACGGGGAGGCGCTGGGCCTGGTGCTGTTCGCACTGGGCATCTTTCTGGCGGTGACGCTGCTGCTGCCGCAGTTCTTCACGGGCGGCGGCATCATGGCGCAGGCGAACGAGGCCCTGACCGGCTGGCTGGGCTGGGGCGCTGTCCTGCTGCCGCTGGTGCCGGTGTGTTACGGGGTGCTGGTCTTCCTGGGCCGCGACCTTTCCGGCCTGACCCGGCGGGTGCTGGGCGGCGCGGTGGTGGTGGCGGCCCTCCTGGCGCTGCACGAGGTCTTCGTGCCGGGGGCCGCCGGGGAGGGAGCCGCGCGGGTGATGGCCCCGCTCACGGGGGCGCTGAGCTACGCCGCCGCCCTGCTGCCGCTGGTGGTGCTCACCCTGGGCATCGAGATCATGCTGCGGCTGCCGCCCTTCATACTCCTCAAGGGCTTTTTCCGGGGAATCAGCGTGCTGCTGGGGGGCGCGACGACCACGGTGCAGGGGGCCATAGAGGCGCGGCAGGACGGGCGCGAGGCGGCGCGGGCGCGGGGCGGGGTGCGGCAGGCGCTGGCCGCGCAGACCCGCGAGCTGGAGGCGCTGCGCCGCCTGTACCCCAGCGCCCAGGCCCTGCGGGACCAGCAGGAGGAAATCCGGACCGCCACCCGCGACCTGCGCCGCCAGGACGAGGCGGGCCTCAAGGGGCTGGAGGGCGACCTGAAGGCCTGGCGCGAGGTCACCACGACCTTCGTGGGCAACGCCGCCCGCGACCTGCGGACCGAGGTGGCCGCCGAGGCCCCCGACGCGGGCGCCCAGGCCGAGGCCGCCGCGAACGAGGTCCGGGCCGGGCGCCACGAACTGTGCGTGGAGCTGCCCGGCACCCTGGCGAGCGGGGCGCTGGAGCGGCTGCGTCGTGGCCTCGTGACCGACCTGCAACGCCTCGCCGCCCGCGCCGGAAAGCTGGAGCGCGAGCGGCAGGCGGCTGAGAAGGCCCTCGCCAAGCCCGACGCGGGGGTGCTGGCCCGTGAGCAGGCCGCGCACCGCGAGCGGGTGGGGGCCTGGCGCGACCTCGCCGAGGACTTCACCACCTGGCGAGCCCGCGAGCGGCATTACCCCGGCTGGCCGGACCTCACGGCGGCCTTCGACCGGGCACCCACCGAACTCGCCGCCGCCCTCGCCGAAGCGCTTGCCAGCGATCCGGACGGCACCCTGGCCGATCAGACGGGGTGGCGGGCACGGCTGGAGCGGGCGCAGCAGGACGCCCTGGAACGCGCGGCGGCGATGGCCGTGGGGGCGGTGCCGCTCGGCCAGACCGCTCCTCCCCGCCCGGACACCGAGGACGCGGCCGGAGCGGTCGCCCCCACGCTGGACTTCGATTTCACCCGCCTGCTCCCTGAGGAGACGGACGGGTCGGAAGACCCCTCCCCTCCCCTCCCCTCCCCCAGCACGACGGTCCTGTCCGCCGTGCCGCCCGAGCCCGATGTGCTGCTGGGCACCGGAACCGATGGGGTGCGGGCCGCGCCTCCCCGCCCGGCCCCGCAGCCTCAGCCTGAGGCGAAAGCTACTGCCCCCTGGGAGAGCGCCGAGCCCGAGCGCCGCCGCCCGGCCCAGGGCGCGACCGACATCGCGCTGCCGGGCTACGACCTGCTTGACCCCATTCCGGTGGGGACGGTCAACCCGGCCGCCCTTCAGGTCGCCGCGCAGCAGCGGGCCGCCGTGATCGACCAGACGCTGCGGCATTTCGGCCTCCAGGCCCGTGTGGTGGACTTCGCGCGGGGGCCGACCGTCACCCGCTACGAGATCGAACCCGCACCCGGCGAGAAGATCAGCCGCATCGCCTCGCTCTCCAACGACCTCGCCCGGGCGCTGGCGGTGGGCGGCGTGCGCGTGGAGGCCCCGGTGCCCGGCAAGAGCGTGATCGGGTTGGAGGTGCCCAACCTCGAGCGCGAACCCGTCACCTTCCACCAGGCGGCGGCGGCGCCCACCTTCCGGAGCACGCGGGCCAAGCTGCCCATCATCCTGGGCAAGAGCATTGACGGCGAGCTGATGGTCGGCGACCTCGCCAAGATGCCGCACCTGCTGATCGCGGGGTCGACGGGCTCGGGCAAGTCGGTGTGCGTCAACACGCTGATCACGTCGCTGCTGTACCGCTACCTGCCCACCGAGCTGCGCTTCCTGATGGTGGACCCCAAGATGGTGGAGCTGACGCCCTACGACGGGATTCCCCACCTCGTGCGGCCGGTGGTGACCAACCCGATGGACGCGGCGGGCGTGCTGCTGGGCGCGGTGGCCCACATGGAGCGGCGCTACAAGATGATGAGCCAAGTCGGGGCGAAGAACCTCGAGCAGTACAACGCCAAGATGCGGCAGGTCGGCGAGCCGGAGTTGCCGCACCTCGTGATCATCATCGACGAGCTGGCCGACCTGATGATCACCTCGCCCAAGGAGGTCGAGTCGGCGATCATGCGCCTCGCGCAGATGGCCCGCGCGACGGGCATGCACCTCGTGCTCGCCACCCAGCGCCCTTCCGTGGACATCCTGACCAGCCTGATCAAGGTGAACGTCCCTGCCCGCATCGCCTTCGCGGTGAGCAGCAGCCACGACTCGCGCACGATTCTCGACTCGGTGGGCGCCGAACGCCTCACCGGGATGGGCGACATGCTGTTCTACCAGCCCGGCCTGATCAAGCCCGTGCGCCTGCAAGGGCCGTACATCTCGGAGGTCGAGTCGGCCCGCGTCGCGGACGAGCTGCGGCGGCAGGTCTTCGACGACGCCTTCGTGGAAGCTTACGGCTCGGACTTTGAGGGGGCTCCGGAGGCGAGCGGCCCAGGCCCGGACAAGGCCAACATGGACTTTTCCGACCCCCTGCTGCGGCAAGCGGCATTGATCTGCATCGAGGAGGGCCAGGGCAGTGTCTCGCGGCTTCAGCGCCGATTGTCGGTGGGCCACGCCCGCGCGGGCAAGCTGATGGACATGCTCGAGGCGATGGGCATCGTCTCCAAGCACCAAGGCAGCAAGCCGCGCGACGTGCTGATCACGGAGGCAGATCTGCCGGAGTATTTCGGGCGCTAACCGCCCCAACCAATCTGGGAATTACATGAGAAAGCGGCCAAGCTCGGTCGTTTTTTCTTTTATGAGTTGTGGGGGAAAGGTTACCGAAGTTGCGTTTCAGCGCGGGGTGTAGAACATTGGGGAGCGGACCAGCCTTTCCAAACCCTATTCCCGAGGTGATGTCATGAAGAAGCAGACCAACCTGCTCACGCTCAGCCTGATGCTCGCCACCCCCGCGCTCGCGGGTGGGGCGGGCGCTCCCGCCGCCCAGAACCCCGCGACCTGCCGCAGCATCGCGCAGATCGTCTCCACCGACCCGCAGTTCAGCACCTTGCTGACGGCGGTCGAGGCAGCCGGGCTGACCGAGACGCTCGCGAGCGGCCAGTTCACGGTCTTCGCGCCCACCAACGCGGCCTTTGCCAAGCTGCCCAGCGATCAGCTCGCCATGATCCTCAACGACGAGGAAATGCTGCGCAGCGTGCTGCTGTACCACGTCGTGCCCGGCAAGGTCAGCGCGGCGCAGGTCCGCAGCCTGACGAGCGCCCGCACCGCGCAGGGGACCACGGTGAATGTCCGCGTGATGAATAACCGCGTGATGATCAACAACGCCGCCGTGACCCGCGCCGATGTGGCCGCCTGCAACGGCGTGATTCACGTGATCGATACTGTGCTGGTACCGCCCGCTGCCCCCGCCGCGGCGACCCCCGCTCCCGCTGCCCCGGTCGTGAGCACGCCCGCCCCCGCCGCGCCCGTGACGACGGCTCCGGCGGTCACGGCGCCCGCCGCCTTCGACCTGCGGAGCATTCCCGCCGTACCGCTGACGGGTTCGACGACTTCCACCACCACGACCACGACGACCACCACCGAGACGACGACCACGGAAACGGCCACCACCGAGGCCACGACCGAGTCGACGAACGCGGCGGCGGAGACGAGCACCGAGACGGAGACCACCGTCGCCACCAACACGCTGTACGACGTGATCGTGGCCGACGAGCGCTTCAGCACGCTGCTCGACCTGCTCAGCGACGCGGGGCTGACCGAGACGCTGACGACGGGCGAATACACCATCTTCGCGCCCACCAACGAGGCCTTTGCGGCCCTCGACGACGCGACCCTCGCCAACCTCGCCGCCAACCCCGACGTGCTGCGGCAGGTGCTCTCCTACCACGTGGTGCAGGGCCGCCTGACGGCCGAGCAGCTTGCCAGCAGCACCAGCCTGACCTCGGTGCAGGGCGGCGTGCTGTCCCTGAGCCAGAGCGGCACCTCGCGGACAGTCAACGCGTCCCCGATCGCCGAGACCTTCGCCACCGCGAGCAACGGCACCATCTTCGTGATCAACCAGGTGCTGCTGCCCCCCGGCCTGACCATCCCGGCGGCCGAGGTCGTGGAAGAAGCGCCCGCCACGGCCGAGGCGACCACCGCCGCAACCACCACGACGACCACGACCACCACCGGCACGGCGGCGACGGGCACCGCGACTGCGACGACCACCGCGACCGTCACCCCGGCGGCGGGCAGCCTCGCGGCCTTTGTCACCACCGACCCCCGCTTCAGCATCCTCGCGGAGCTGATTCGCGCGGCGGGCCTGACCGAGACGCTGGGCGGCGGTGAGTTCACCCTCTTCGCGCCCACGAACGACGCCTTTAACGCCGTGCCCGCCGCCACCCTGACGGCGCTGCGTGCGGACCCCGCCCGCCTGCGGCAGATCCTGCTGTACCACGTGGTCCCCGGCCGCGTGACCGCGACGGCGCTGGCCGAGAGCCCCAACCTCACGACCGCCGCCAATGTGCAGGTCCCGCTGACCCGCCCCAGCGGCACCACGGGTGCCCGGATCGGAGGCGCGACCATCCAGGGCGAGGGCATCGCCACCTCCAACGGCACCGTGTACATCATCAACACCGTGCTGATTCCCGCCGGGCAGTAAGCCCACCCGCCTTCCCCCCAGCCGCCCGCCCCGTGCGGGCGGTTTTGCATGGACAGGGGGCGGGGCAGGCACGGTACACTCGCGCCCGTGACGAGGCGGCGCAGGAGGAGAGGAGCAGTGGCCCTGGCCCTGCTGGGGCTGGCCGGGACGTGGGCCGCCGCCCGCCCGGTGGCGGTGGGCGGCGCGGTGCAGGCGGCGGCGGTGGAGACGCGGACCCTGCCGGGGGGGGGCGAGGCCCTGGCGGTCTGGACGCTGCCCCGGCTGGGCGTGGCGGTCCGCAACGACCCGCAGGACGTGCGCCTGCGCTACGGCGAGCGTGAGTTGCGCCACGCGCTGGGGACCGGCTGGCGGGCGGTGGGCTTCACGTTGCCGGGCGGGACGGGGCTGGCCGCGCCGCAGGCCATTGGTCCCAGCCTGTACGTCCCCCTCGCCGCCCTGCGGCTGTTGGGCGTGCCGATTACAGCGGACACGCCCAGCCTCCTCGGATTCGCTGCCCCCGCCACCGTGCCGGAGGAGACGCTGCCGCCCTCCCCGGACTTGCCTGCCGCCGATCCTGCCCCCAGCCCGTCCTCCCTGCCCCCGCTGGCGAACCTCGACACGGTGCGGGTGGGGCGCTCGGTGTACCGCACGGTGGAGGTGCAGCGGGTCGTGCTGGAACTCAGCGCCGCGGCTCCCCACAGCGTGGTGCGCGAGTCCGGCGGCCTGAGCGTGGTGCTGCCGCGCGTGACGGGCAGCGCGTCGGAAACCGCCCTGCGCAGCGGCGACCTGCTGCGGGTAGAGCCTGCCGGGGACGGCGTACGGGTTCACCTGCGCACCGGCGGGGGCACCAGCGAGATCTTCACCCTGGAGAGTCCCTACCGGGTCGTGATCGACACGACCACCCATCTCGACGCCCGCGTGCCGCCCCCCATCAACCCGGAGGCGCTGCCGGAGGGCGTGACCTACCGCGCCCGCGGCGGGCTGCACCTGCTGAGCTTCGACCCGGCCCGCTTCCAGCCCCGCGTGGTGACGGCTCCGGTGGGCGCGGCGCGAGACGTGGCCGCGCTCGTGAAGGCGGCGGGGGGCGTGGCGGGCGTGAACGGCGGCTATTTCGACCCCGCGAGCAGCCTGCCGGTGGACCTCGTGGCGGTGGGGGGCCTGCTGACGGCGGGCAGCCTGGAAAAGCGGGCGGCGGTGGGTTTTACCCCGCAGGGCACGCCCCTCTTCGGCTATCCCCGGCCGCGCTACGTGGTGGGCGGCGACTTCGGCACCCTCACCGTGAACGGGGTGGGCGCGAAAGTGCGGCCCACCCTGCTGACGGCCTTCGTGGGGGACGGCGTGACGCGGGTGGGGGCCGAGGGGCTGACGACCCTCTGGACCGGGGGGGGCCGGGTCAGCCGGGTCGTCTCCGGTCCCGCCGCGCCGCCGCGCGGGGTGCTGGCGCTGACCTTCGACCCCGCCCGCTTCCCCGCGCTGCCGCGCACGCCGGGCGCCCGGCTCACGGTGTCGGTGAACTGGCAGGCGACCGATGCCCCCTGGGAGCGGGCGCAGGACGCGCTCGCCGCCGGGCCGCTGCTGGTGCGGGAGGGCCGGGTGGTCCTCGACCCGAAGCGCGAGGCTTTCGACACGGGCGCGAGCATCTGGCGGGCCACCCGGCAGGTCGCCTTCGGGGTGCTGGAGGGCCAGCCCACCGTCGCCTACCTGGAGCACGGCACGCCGGAAGCGTTCGCGGCGGCCCTGGCGGGAGCGGGCGTGCGCGACGCGGTGCGGCTGGACAGCGGGTCGAGCGCGACGGCCTACCTGACGGGCGGGTATGCGGGGCTGGGCGGCTACCTCAACACCGTCTGGAGTCGGCCGGTGCCCAACGCGATCGTCTTCGTGCCGAAGGTGACCGGGGCACGGAAATAGGGTCCGGCTAGACCCCCACCCGCAGCCGCTCCAGCAGGCGCACATACGCCTCGGCGGTCACGCGCACGTCCCCGAGGGAACGGTGCCGCCCGCCGGGGGCGAACTCCAGCCCCAGCCGCTCGGCGAGGAGGTCGAGGCGGTGCGAGCGCTCGCCGGGAAAGGCGCAGCGCGAGAGCTGCATGGTGCAGTGCTCGGCCGGGGGCGCCCAGCGCAGGCCGTGCCGCCCGGTGGCCGCCCGCAGGAAGCCCCCGTCGAAGCCGATGTTGTGCGCGACCACCGCCGAGTCGCCCACGAAGTCGAGGAACTCGGGCAGCACGTCGCGCAACTCCGGCGCCCCGCGCACCATCGCGTCGCTGATGCCGTGGACCTGCTGCGCCCGCCAGGGGATTTTCAGCAGATGACCCTCTCCACTCACCGGGCGCACCAGCGTCTCGAAGCGCTCGTCATCCAGCACGCGCCCGTCCCGCACCCGCATGGCCCCGATCTCCACGATGGCGTCGCGCTCGGGCGAGAGCCCGGTGGTTTCCAGATCGAAGACGACGACGTTCACGCCCCCCAAGGTAGCGCGGAAGGGGAGGGCCAAGGCTACTCCTCGACCGCCACCACGTCCGCCTGCACCCCCACCGCCTGGGCACCCATCAGCGCCGCGAGCGCCTCCTCCTTGCCTTTGGCCTCCACCTCGATCCAGGGCACGTCGCGGTAGGCACTCGGGAAATCGGTGATCAGGTGGCTGTGGCGGCGGTCCTGCGGGCTGTCAATGCCGTTGGAGAGGTGGACGACCTGCCACTCGGGGGGCCGCCACGTCGCGCGGGCTCTCAGCACCCACTCGCGCACGCTGGGGTCCTCCTGGTCCGGCAGCTTCTCGCGGACGACGTGGTGGTGCGCGTCGAAGATCAGTGGCACGCCCGTCCCCTCGCAGATCGGCAGCAGGTCCTGCGGGCCGTAGGCGCGTTCGTCGTTTTCCAGCCCCAGGCGCAACCGGGCGCCCTCGGGCAGGTCGGGGATGATCGCGGCGAGTTCGGCCGCCCGCCCCCCCTTGCCGCCGTGCAGCAGCAGCAGATTCCAGGTCGAGCGCGGAAAGCCGAAGCGGTCGAGCGTGTCCGCGTGCGCGGCGAGGGCGCGGGCGCTGGAGGCCCGGACCTCCGGTCGGTCGGAATTCAGCACGATGAACTGCTCGGGGTGCATCAGCACGCGAATCCCGGCGTCCTCGAAGGCGTAGCCCGCCTCCCGCATCTGCGGGGCGAGGTGGTCGAGCACCGCCCGCCCGGTGTCGTCCCCCTCCAGGTCGAACATCGGGAAGAGGCTGGAACTCAGGCGGTAGAGCCGGATGCCCCGCGCCGCGCAGAAGTCGGCGGCCCGGCGCACCCGCACGATGTTGTCACTGTAGAGGTCGAGCAGCTTGGCCTCTCGCTCGGCGGGCGAGAGTTTCTGGTAATTGGTCAGCGTAATGGTCCGGAAACGCACCTCCGGGCCGACCGTCATGCACACCAGACCGTAGGCGGGGGCGGTCACGAGGCCCCCCGTTTCGCCGCCGCCCGGCAGCGGTCGGAGCAGTACTTGACCTGCTCCCATTCGCGCTCCCACTTCTTGCGCCAGGCAAAGGGCAGGCCGCACACCGCGCAGACCTTGCTCGGCCGCTCGGAGGGCTTGCGGCCCCCGCCAAAGGTTCTGGCCCGGTCAGGCACGGGCGGCCCCCAGCGCGGTCAGGGCGCGGGCGGCGAGAGCGGTGGGGGTGTCGGCGGCCGTCACGCTGAGGGTCAGCACGTCCGGCTCGTCCCGGCCCGGCGGTTCCAGCGTGGCGAGTTGCGAGGGCAGCAGGTCCGGCCCCGCGTAGTGCCCGGTGCGGGCGGCCAGCCGCTCCCGCAACAGGAGCTCCGGCACCCGCAGGAACAGGAAGCGGACTCCCGGTCCCCGCAGCCGGTCCCGGTAGACCCGCCGCAGCGCCGAGCAGGCCAGGACCGCGGCGGGCCGCGTTCCCAGTTCCGCCCGCAACCGCTCCAGCCACGGCCAGCGGTCCGCGTCCGTCAGGGCCTCGCCCCGCGCCATCCGGCGGCGGGCTTCCGGCGTGTGGAAGTCGTCGCCGTCGAGAAACGGCCACCCCGTTCGGGCACTCAGCTCGCGCCCCACCGTCGTCTTGCCACTGCCCGCTGCGCCCATCACGACCAACCGCATGGAGACAGTCTGAGGGTTGGCCCGCCCGGCAACCGTGGGCATGAAGGAAATGGGTTGACGCCGGGGCCGTGACGCTGCAAGCTAGGTGATACAAGCCTTGCGATACAAGCCTTAGCCCTGGAGGTCTCCCATGACGCCCCTGAAGTCCGGCACCGTCGATCTGGTCATCCTGGCGGCCCTGCATGAGCAGCCGCGCTATGGGCTGGAACTCGCCGACCATATCGGCACCCGCAGCGGGGGCCTCTTCGAACTCTCGGAGGGGAGCCTCTACCCCGCGCTGCTGCGGCTGAGCAGGGCCGGGCTGATTGAGGGCGAGTGGCAGCCCACGCCGGGGGGTGGCAGCCCACGCAAGGTCTACCGCCTGACCGACGCCGGGGGCCAGGAACTCGCGCGGCGGCGGGCCGAGTGGGAACGGCTTCAGGTGGCCGTGAATGCCCTGCTGCTGCGCCGGGGGGTGCGGGCATGAGCCGGGTGTTCAGCCGCTACGTCCACCGCGCCACCCTGGGCCTGCCCCGGCAGGAGCGCCTGGAGGCCGCCGCCGAACTCCGCACCCACCTGATGGACCGCGCCGCCCGGCTGGAGGCCGAGGGCTTCAGCCGCGAGGAGGCCGAACACCTCGCCGTGAAGGGCATGGGCGACGTGGGCGTCACCAACCGGCAACTGCTGGGGCACGTCTTTACCAACCGGGTCGCCTGGGCAGTCCTGGCCGTACTGGTGCTGGGGGGCGGAGGCGGGTGGGTGTGGCAGAACGTACCGCTGCCGGGGTGGGGGCAGGCGACGTGGCGGTGGGACAATGAGCTGACCACGACCGATCTTGCCCGGCTGTACGAGGCCGAGGCCCCGCGTGACCGGGTGTTCGCCGCCGACCTGCGGGTGCCGACGAAGGCCCGGTACCTCTACCTCGCGCTTGTCCCGCAAAAGGAGGAGGGGCTGGCGAAGGTCTGGCGCTATCAGTTGCGGCCCCGCGACGATGGGGGCCGCTTCGAGGCTTCGCCCAACCGCACGCGGCAGGCCCGGCTGCTGCTGACGGGTGAGGCTTGGAACGGAAACCTGTGCGAGAGCGGGCGCGACGTGGGGCTGTTCGTGGACCTGGACTGGAAGCCGGAGAAAGGCGTGACGATGGATGGCGGCTCGTCGGTAGGCCTGAACCGGCAGGTGAACCACAACTCTTGGAACTTCTACTGCGCCGGACTGCGGCTGCCGGACGCGTCCGACCCCGACCTGTGGACCTCAGCGGGCTTCCAGAAGCTGGGGTGGGTGGTGGGCAATACGTTCACCAATGCCTCCAGCGCACCCCGGAACTTGCCCACAGGCGAGTGGACCCTGGCCGGGTTCTACGGGGTGAACACCGCCTCCTACAGCCGCGCGAAATCTTTCGTGACTTGGAGCGTGCCCAAGCACCAGCACGACGTCCTGCTGGCCGTGCTGCCCAGCGAAAAGGCGCTGGAGAAGGCAAGCATCTACGACCAGGACCGGGGCCAGGGCTACTACACCACCTTCCCGACGCGGGAGTGGAAGGGGCTGATGGGCCAGGTGCCGCGCCCGAAGTACCGCGACACTCCCTAACCCCCCAGCGCCGCGTGCGCCTCCAACAAGAGCGCCTCGGTCTCGTCCCAGCCCACGCAGGCGTCGGTGACGCTCACGCCGGGCTGGAGCCGGGACAGGTCGGCGGGAATGGCCTGCTTGCCGGGGCGCAGGTTGGATTCCAGCATCAGGCCCCGGAGGGCCGTCTGCCCGGCGAGGCGCTGCCCCAGTACGTCCCGCCACACCCCCGCCTGCCGGGTATGGTCCGAGCCGCTGTTGGCGTGCGAGCAGTCCACCATGACGGCGGGCGTCAGGCCCGCGCCTTCCATCAGCGCGGCGGCCTCCGCGACGAAGGGGGCGGCGTGGTTCGGCCCGGCCCGCCCCCCGCGCAGGATCACGTGCCCATGCGGGTTGCCCCGCGTGTGGACCACGCAGGCGCGGCCATCGTCGTCGATGGTGAAAAAGGCGTGGGGATGCCGAGCGGCGAGAATGGCGTCCACGGCGAGCTTGAGGCCGCCGCCCGTGCCGTTCTTGAAGCCCATCGGGGCACTGACCGCGCTCGCCATCACCCGGTGGGTCTGCGACTCGGCGGTGCGGGCGCCCAGGCAGGCCCACGCCACCGCGTCGAAGAGGTACTGCGGGGCGAAGGGATCGAGCAGCTCGGTGGCGACGGGTAGGCCGAGTTCGGACACGCGCAGCATCAGCTCGCGGGTGCGGCGCAGCCCGGCGTTCATGTCGTTCGCACCCGTCATGTCGGGGTCGATCAGAAAGCCACGCCAGCCTACCGTCGTGCGGGGCTTGTCCACGTAAACGCGCATCTGGACTTCCAGCCGGTTCCTCACCCGCGCCCGCAGCCCGGCGAGGCGCCCCGCGTAGGCCACCGCCTCCCCGAAATCGTGGACCGAACACGGCCCCACCACGGCGAGCAGGCGTTCGTCGCGCCCCGCCAGGATGTCCTGCGCCGCCTGCCGCCCGGCGAGGACGGTCGCTTCGGCGGCGGGCGTGAGGGGCAGTTCGTCCTTGAGGTCGCGCGGCGTGACCAGCGGCGTAAAGGCCGTGACGTTGAGGTTCTCGGTGCGGGAGGGGTGGGCCTGGGGTTCGGGCTGGGGCATGAGGGTCCTTTTATGGCTCAAACGAAAAGGCCCGGAGGTGCATTCCTCCGGGGACTGGTGGCTGATAAGCAGCGCGGCGTCAGACCCGGCAGAACCGGGGCCAATAGGACAGCGCGGCGCGGGACGACATGGGATCAGTTTATGCCGGAGGATGGAGAGGACGGACACGCGGTCTAGGGGATTGAGGCAGAGAGCAAGTCCAACTGCCTGCGCCCGGCTTGGCCTTCCCCGTCCGCTAAACTGGCCTCCGGTCGGACGCGGCGCCCGGCGGCTACGGGCCGGGGCACGCGGGTCCGAGGACCAGCGGAGCCGGAGGGGGACGGCTTCATCTCTCGTCGCTGAGTGGCGACCGCCCGCCCCCGGTTCCCCAGGTGGGGCGGCGGCGCCTGTCCCCGGAGGTGCCCATGTCCACACGGCCTCTTTCCCCCCAGGCGGGCGGTCCATGACCGTCGCCGTGTTCTTCCCCTTCCTGATGGCCGCACTCGCCGCCTGGCTGGGGCCGAGGCTGGGCCGCCGCACCGGGTACGTCGCGGCGGCGGCCTTTTTGCCTGCCCTGCTTTTGATTCCCGAGCTGCTGCGGATGCCGGGGGCGACCCCCGCGCTGGAGGTGACCCGCTGGGTGCCCACGCTGGACCTCGACCTCGCCTTCCGGGGGGACGGGTTCTCGCTGCTGTTCGCCGTGCTGATCGGGGTGATCGGCACGCTGGCGAGCCTGTACTCGGTGGCCTACCTCTCGGAGCGCGAGCGGTTCGGGCGCTTTCACAGCTACCTGCTGCTCTTCGGCGGCTCGATGCTGGGGCTGGTGCTGACCGACAACCTCGTGGCGCTGTTCGGCTTCTGGGAGATGACCAGCGTGACGAGCTTCCTCCTGATCGGGCTGTGGCACACCCGCTCGGCGGCGCGGGACGGGGCGGTCAAGGCCTTTCTGGTCAGTGCCCTCGGCGGCCTCGCGCTGCTGGCCGCCGTCGCCCTGATCGCGCTGGGAGGCGGCAGCACGTCGCTCTCGGGGCTGGACGTGGGGGCGCTGCGCGAGTCGGCGTATTTCACCCCGGCGCTGCTGCTCACGCTGCTGGCGGCCTTGACCAAGAGCGCCCAACTGCCCTTCCACCTGTGGCTCCCCACCGCGATGGAGGCCCCCACCCCGGTGTCGGCCTTTCTGCATTCCGCGACGATGGTGAAGGCGGGCGTGGTCCTCGTCGCCAAGTTCGGGCTGCTGTTCGGTGGGGCGGCCCTGTGGTCGGCCATCATCATGCCCGTCGGCCTGGCGACGCTGGTGTGGGGGTCGTGGCTGGCCCTGCGGCAAACCGACCTCAAGGCGCTGCTGGCGTACTCCACCGTGTCGCAGCTCGGCCTGCTGATGAGCCTTTACGGGCTGGCCGACGCCGAGGGGCGATTCGCCGCGACCGCGCACCTGCTCAACCACGCGGCGTTCAAGGCGGCCCTCTTTTTCGTGGTGGGCATCATCGACCACGAGACGGGAACCCGTGAGCTGCCGCTGCTGGGGGGCCTGCGCCGGGCGCTGCCAGTCACCTTCGGGGTGGCGCTGCTGGCGGCCATGAGCATGGCGGGGCTGCCGCCCCTGGGGGGCTTCATCTCCAAGGAGCTGTTCTTTGAAGCGATGCTGCACCAGGGACCGCTCTTTCTCGCAGTGGCGGTGGCGGGCAGTGCGCTGACCTTCGCGTACTCCTTCCGGCTGTTGCGGGTCTTTCTGGGGGCGCCGCGTGCGCCCGCCGGGGCCGAGCCGCACGAGGCCCCACCCGGCCTGACCCTGCCCGCCGCAGGCCTCGCGCTGACCGCGCTGGCCTTCGGGGTGCTGCCCGGCACGGCCGAGGCCTTGACCCGCACCGCGCAGTCGGCACTGAACTTCGGGGCCTACGAGGGGCATCTGAAGCTGTGGCACGGAGTCACGCCCGCGCTGCTGGCGACGGGGCTGACCTGGGCGCTGGGGGCCGCGCTGATCTGGCAATCGGGCGCGGTTCAGACGCTGGCCCAGCGCCTGACCCCCCGCGTGAACGCGAACACGGCGTACTACGGCCTGACCCAGACGGTGAACGTCTTTTCCTCGTGGCTGATCGCGCGGACGCAGGGGCTGCCCCTCCCGGACCAGCTCCGCATCATGCTGGCCGCCGCCGCGCTGATGGGCGGGTACGCGGTGTGGCGGGCGCCGCAGGTCTTCTACCCCTTCGGGGAGCTGCCGCTGGGGGTGCTCCCCATCGCCGCGCTGCTCGTCGCCGGAGCGGTGGGGGTGCTGCTCTCGCGCGGGCGCCTGACGGCCGTGATTGTGACGGGCCTGACGGGGTTCGGCAGCGCGGCGGCCTTCCTGGCCTTCCGGGCACCCGACCTCGCCCTGACGCAACTGCTGGTGGAGGCGGTGACGGTGATCCTCTTTCTGCTGGCCTTCCGGTACCTGCCGGGGGTGCGCGACCTGCCACGCACGCGCTGGCGGTACGTCTTCGACGTGGCGGTGGCCGGACTCGCGGGGGTGGGCATCACGCTGCTGGTGCTCTCCAGCGTGCGCTTTCTGGCCCCGCCCATCTCACCTTATTACCTCGAATACAGCTACAAGGGCGGCGGCGGCAAGAACGTGGTCAACGTGCTGCTGGTGGATTTCCGGGGCTTCGACACCCTGGGCGAGATCACGGTGGTGGGGATGGTCGCGCTCGCGGTGCTGAGCCTCGTGCGGCTGGGCAAACCCGGCCGCCCCCGCCGCGCTCCGGATGACACGGCGGACCTGCCCGCCCGGAGGCGCCCATGACCCGGCCCCCCTCTTCCCCCCCCGGCCGGGAGGCTCCGGCCCCCGCGCCGCTGTCGGGCGACCCCATCCTGCGCTCGACCAGCCGGGCAGTGTTCGCGCTGGTGCTGCTGTTCGCCTTTCTGCTGCTGTGGCGCGGGCACAACGCGCCGGGGGGCGGCTTTATCGCCGGGCTGATGACCGCGTGCGCGCTGGTGCTGCACCGCATCGCCTACGGCTTTTCCGCGCTGCGGACCGACCCGGCGCGGCTGATTCCCTGGGGGCTGGCGCTCTCCTTCGTGACCGGGCTGGTGCCCTACCTGCTGGGGAGGCCCTACCTCAAGAGCGACTACGGCTACATCACCACGGCCGTCACGGGCGAGTTCGAGTGGGCGACGGCGCTGCTCTTTGACCTCGGCGTCTTTCTGGTCGTCGTGGGGGCCAGCCTCGCCATCGCCTACGCGCTGACCGAGGTGGCCCCGCAGGAGACGGTGGAGGGGGACGAATGAGCCGGGCCGCCCTTCCCCGCCCCTGCCCCCTTCCCCTTCCGGAGGCCCGCTGAATGGAAACCCTGTTTGCCGTGATTATCGGCCTGCTGGTGGCGGCAGGCGTCTTTCTGGTGCTCTCGCGGGTGATCGTGCGGGTGGTGCTGGGGCTGACCTTTATCGGCTACGCGGCCAACCTCGCCATCCTGACCGTGGCGGGGCTGCGCGACGTGTCGCCGCCGCTGCTGACGCTGCCCGGCCCCTACATGGACCCCCTGCCGCAGGCGCTGATCCTGACCGCGATCGTGATCGGCTTCGCCACCACCGCGCTGCTGCTCACGGTGGCGCTGCGGGCCTATCAGGTCGCCGGACACGACGACGTGGAGGCCTTTGGGGACAGCCTCGCCCGTGACCCGGACGCCCACGACGGCTCCTTTGCCGACCCCGAGCACCAGAGCCCCGACCGCCCCGACGTGGAGGACGAAGAGGTCACCCCCGTCGTCGCCGGAGGGCGCCCGTGACCCCGGCCGACCTCGCGTGGCTGCCGCTGGCGCCCATCCTGACGCCGCTGGGAATCGGCGTGCTGCTGCTGTACCCCTGGCGCCGCCCGGTGCGGGCAGGGCTGGCGCTCGCCGGGGCGCTCGCGGTGCTGCTGTTCGCGGCGTGGCTCGTCGCGGCCACCTCGGGCGGGGCGGTGCTGGTGAGCAGCCTGGGGGGCTGGTCCGCGCCCTTCGGCATCGTGATGACCGCCGACCGCCTAGCGGCGTGGATGAGCCTGCTCGCGGCGGTCAGCGGAGTGCTGGCGGTGTGGCAGGCGGCCGCCGACCCCGACCCGGTGCGCGAGAAGCACCACCTCTTCGGGCTGCTGTTCTTCCTGTTCGCGGGGGTGCAGCTCTCCTTCCTGACGGGGGACCTCTTCAACCTGTTCGTGGCGTTCGAGGTGATGCTGGTCGCCTCCTACGCGCTCGCGGTGCTGGGGTCCACCCGCGAGCAACTGCGCGAGGGCTTCCGTTACATCGTGATGAATCTGGTGGCCTCGGCGCTGCTGGTGGTGACCTGCGGGCTGGCCTACGGGGTGCTGGGCACGCTGAACTTCGCGCACCTCGCGCAGCGCTCGGCGGAACTGGGGCCGAACACCACGGTGACGGCGGTGGGCGTGCTGCTGCTGATCGTGTTCGCGGCCAAGGGAGCGCTCTTTCCGCTGGGCTTCTGGCTGCCGGGCACCTACCCGGCGCTGCCGCCCGCCGTCGGGGCCTTTTTCGCGGCGGTGCTCACCAAGGTGGGGGTCTACGCCCTGATCCGGGTGTTCACGACGGTTTTCAATCAGGACCCCGCCCTGCCCAACACGCTGCTGCTGGGGCTGGGCGCCGTGACGATGCTCTTCGGGGCCTTCGGCGCGGTGAGCCAGCGCGAGTGGCGGCGCATCTTCTCCTTCACGGTGATCAGCTCGGTGGGCTACCTGGCCTTCGGGCTGGGGATCGGCACCCCGGAGGCGCTGCGGGCGAGCGTGGCGTACCTCGCGGTGAGCGTGCTCGTGACGGCGGCGCTGTTCGCCATCGCGGCGGTCGCGGAGCGGGCGTCCGGGTCGCGGCTGGTCGCGGTGCGGGGAATGCTGGACTTTCTGCCGCTGCTGGCCGCGTGCTTCCTGCTGTGTGCGCTGACGGTGGCGGGGCTGCCGCCCTCGGGGGGGTTTGTCGCCAAGTACGCGCTGGTGCGGGCCGGATTGGCCCAGGGGTCGCCGCTGGCGCTGGCCGCCGTGTTCAGCGCCCTGCTCGCCAGCCTGATCCTGCTGTACGCGATGCTGGGCGTGTGGCGCGGGTTTTTCTGGGGCAAGCACCTCGTGATGTTCCCGGTGTACCGGGTGCCCCTCGCGCTGCGGGCCGCCGCCTACGCCGCGACCGCGCTCGTCGCGGGGCTGACCCTCTTTGCCGGGCCGCTGCTGGGCTGGGCCGACGCGACCGCCGCCGAGCTGAGCGAGCCCGGTCAGTACATCCGGGGCGTGCTGGGCGACGAACCGGTCGTGATTCCGCCCCCGCCCACCGTGCCGGAGGAACCGTGAGCCGTCTCACCCTGGCCTGCCTGCTGGCGGTGGTCTGGGCGCTGCTGCTGGGCGGGCCGGGCGTGCGGAACCTCGCGGTCGGGCTGGCGCTGGGGGTACTGATCGTGCGGCTGTTTCCACGGGCGGTGGGGGCACGCGCGGCCCCCCAGAGGCCACCTGACCTGCGGGCCACCCTGCGGCGTGGGATCGGCTGGCTGGCCTTCGTCGGCTTTTTCCTGCGCGAGCTGGCGGTGGCGAACGTGCAGGTCGCGCTCCTCGCACTGCGGCCCCACCCCCCCCTCAACGCCCTGATCGTGGAGGTCCCGCTGCGGCTGCGGAGCGAGGGGCTGCTGACCGTCCTCTCCGCCGCGATCACCCTGATGCCGGGCACTGTCACGATGGGCCTGAGCCGCGACCGCCGCACCCTCTACGCCCACGCCATCGGCACCGCCGACGCCGAGGCGGCCCGCGCGTCCATCGTGCGGGTGGAGCGTTACCTGCTGCCGCTGGACACTCCTTTTCCCCTCTCCCCCACCGGAGGCCCCGCATGATCATCAACCTGGCCCTGGGCATCGTGACCCTCTCGGTGCTGCTCGTGACCTACCGCGTGCTGCGCGGCCCCTCGTGGGGCGACCGCATCATGGCCTTCGACTTCCTGAGCGTGAATCTGGTCGTGCTGTTTGCCCTGATCGCGGTGCGGACCGGTTACCTCGTGATGCTCGACGCCGCGCTGGTCCTGAGCCTGCTGGGGTTTCTCTCCACCGTGGCCCTGACCCGCTACCTGCTGCTGGGCCGGGTGATGAAGTGAGGAGGCCCGCCGACCTCCTCCCCGCTGGGAGGCGTCCCCGTGGATGACTTCCGGCCCGCCCGCGACCTCCCGATTCTGTTCGGGGCCTTTTTCGTGCTCACGGCGGCGATCGGGGTGGTGCGCTTTCCGGACCTCTACTCGCGGCTGCACGCGAGCAGCAAGCTCGTCACGCTGGGGTCGGCGGGCATCTTCCTGGGGGTGGCCTTTGCGCTCAACGACGCGGCGGCCTTTACCCGGCTGGCGGCGGTGCTGCTGTTTCAGTTCCTGACCACGCCCCTCTCGGCGTACCTGATCGCGCAGGCGGCCTACCTGCGGGGCCTGCCGCCCATCCTGGGGGACGGGCGGGGCGAGGGGATCGACGAGTGGGGCGCCCTGGGCCGCGCCGACGAGGTCGCGCAGGCCGACCGCGAGGCCCTGCGGGTGCTGGCCGAGGAGGGCCTCGCGGACGAGGGGTAGGCGGGGGTTACGCCTTGGCCGCGTCCCCCGTTCCACCGCGCGGGCGCCACAGGCTGACGAGCACGCCGCCGCCCAGAATCGCCAGGGTCACCGTGAGGCTGATCGCCGGGTCCACCTTGCCGAGCGCCTGCCCCCAGAAAATCTTGCCGCCGATAAAGACGAGCACCAGCGCGAGCGCGGGCTTGAGGGCCCAGAAGCGCTCGACCAGGGCACCCAGCGCGAAATACAGCGCCCGCAGCCCCAGGATGGCGAAGATGTTGCTGGTGTACACGATAAAGGGGTCTTGCGTGATGGCGAAGATCGCCGGGATGGAATCCACCGCGAACACCAGATCGGCGAACTCGACCAGCAGGAGGGCCAGCAGCAGCGGCGTGGCGTGCAGCCGCAGCCGCCCGGCGGCGTCGGGCAGCCGGGTCAGAAACTTCTGGCCGTCCAGCTTCGGGCTGAGGGGCAGCACCCGCCGCAGCGCCCTCACCACGACGTGCCGCTGGAGGTCAGGGGCCTCGCCGTGCCCGCCGCCCCCGCGCAGCAGCTTGACGCCGGTCAGCAGCAGGAAGGCGCCGAACACCCACATCACCCAGTCGAACTGCGAGACCAGCGCCGCGCCCAGCGCGATCATGATGCCGCGCAGCACGATCACGCCCAGGATGCCCCAGAACAGCACCCGGTGCTGCAGGGCGCGGGGAATCGCCAGCGCCGCGAAAATCACGCTGATCACGAACACGTTGTCGAGGGCCAGCGCCTTCTCCACCGCGAAGCCCGTCAGGTACGCCATGCCGCTCTCGGCGCCCAGCGCCCACCACACCCACGCGCCATAGAGGAGCGCCACGGCGATGTAAAAAGCACTCAGGCGCAGGCTGGCGCCCACCCCCAGGTCCTCGCCCCGCTCTCCCCGTCGCCGCGCGAGCACCCCGAGGTCGAAGACCAGCAGGCCCAGCACCAGCCCGAAAAAGACTGCCCACATCCACACGGGCTTGCCCATCCACAACGTCATCCACAGGTCCATTCCGGGAATCCCTTTCGGACCGGCCACCCGGCGCCGCCCGGCAGCCAGGGCTCCACAACGGGGAGGGGCCAGCACCGGAGCAGGCGTCCCCGGATGGGGGTCCTGCCCAGGTCTGGCCCTCGCTGCGGGGGACCGGGGCGGCATTGCCTCCCGAACTGTCGGTCCCCGCGCACCCGGCCGGACTCGGCGCGGGCGGCGTACTCCCCTGGAGTGCCCGCAGTGTGACAGAGCGTCAACGCGGCAGAGTGTGGCGGTGGGAACAGAGGGGATCAGACCCCGGTGTCGGCAATCCCCCGCAGGCGCTCGACCCGCTCGGCCAGCTCTCCCAACTCCAGGCCGCGCAGGGCACGCGCGGCGCGGTCCACCCCGGCCCCGTCCACCCGGTTCTCGTTCCAGCCCGCGATCAGCATCGCGCAGCCTTGCAGGGCGTCCCCCATCTGCTCCTTGTGGAACATGGCGGCCAGGGTGCCCTCCCGCTGGGGTTGGGTCTGCTGTACCTGTCCCTGCACGTCGAGCACCACCTGCATAAAGACCTGGTCGAGCCGGGCGCGGTCGTCGGCGGAGAGGGTCACGTCGGGGGAACCGGGAGTCTGGGTCATGGCGGGCAGTTTAGAGGGGTCAGGCGGCCCGGATCAGTTGCCGGGAAAGGGCGCCAGCAGCGCCGGGGCGATCAGGCGGTCGACCAGCAGGCCGTTGACCAGGGCGGCCAGCAGCAACGTCACGCCCGCCTGCACGGCGCCGCGCAGGTTCATGCTGGACTGCACCGCCAGGAAACCGAAAAAGATCAGCGCCAGCGTGACCCCCAGGCTGACGATCCAGTTCACGATGGGGATGATGCCCAGCAGGGTGCCCAGGAGGCTCAGCGGCACGTAGAACAGCGAAAAGGTGTAGGCGACCTCGGCGTAGCTCCCGGTGCCCCGGAACAGCAGCCGCCCCAGCCCGTAGACCAGCCCGGTGAAGACCGCAAATTGCAGCGGAATCAGGATCAGCCGCGTGAGCAGTTGCCCCAGCACCGTCACGTCCTCGTGAAAGGGCGCGAAGATCGCCGCCACGACCGCCGAGACGACCGCCGCCAGCCCCACGTACAGGAACGCTTGCCGGGTGTCGCCCCGGCGCTCGAACAGTTCGAAGGTCTCGGGACTGGGCCGCGACAGCACCGCCGCGCTCTGGGCGAACAGGTCCGCGTAACTGGCCTGGAGACGGGTCGGAGGAGTCATGCTCCCAGGGTACGGCGCGGGGGGCGCGGGGCAGTGAAGCGCCCGGCCGAGCTAAAGCGGCGCTCAAGGCATCCGGCGAATGGCAACCCCCTCCCGCCGTGCCCCCGCGTCCCCGTGAGACAATCGGCCCATGACGGACCTCCCCTCCTTCCCCGACTCCGGCGACACCCAGACCCCTAATCCAGGGACACACAGCGGGTTCGTCGCCATCGTCGGCAAGCCCAACGTCGGCAAGAGCACGCTGCTCAACGCCTTTCTCAACACCAAGGTGGCCCCCACCAGCCCCCGGCCTCAGACCACCCGCCGGGGCGTGCGCGGCATCCACTCCACCGACACGCACCAGATCGTCTTTGTGGACACGCCGGGCCTCCACAAGCCCAAGGACGCCCTGGGCAAGTACATGAACCAGGAGGTCCACAGTGCGCTCAGCGACGTGGACGTGATCCTGTGGGTCGTGGACCTGCGCCACCCCCCCACCGACGAAGATCAGCTCGTGGCCCGGCAGGTGCGCGACCTGCCCAAGCCTCTCTTTCTGATCGGCAACAAGACCGACGCCGCCAAGTATCCCGACGAGGCGATGAAGCTCTACCGCGCCCTGCTCGAAGAGCGCACGGGCGAGACGACCGAAACCATGCTCAGCGCCCAGAACAGCCCTGAGGCGGTGGGCACGCTGCGCGAGCAGATTCTGGACGCGCTGCCGGAAAACCCCTTCTTCTTCCCGCGCGGCAGTGCGTCGGACCAGAGCCGTGAGCAGTGGGCCGCCGAGATCATCCGCGAGGAAGCGATGAAAAAGCTGCGCGACGAGCTGCCCTACGCCGTCGCCACCCGCGTCAACCGCTGGACCGAGCGCGAGGACGGCCTCCAGCGCATCGAGGGCGAGATCGTCGTCGAGAAGAACGCCCACAAGGGCATGGTGATCGGCGCCGGGGGCAAGCAACTGCGCGAGATCGGGCAGGCCGCCCGCAAGCAGCTCGAAGTGTTCCTGAACCGCAAGGTGTTCCTGGGGCTGGAGGTCATCGTGATTCCCGGCTGGCGCGAGGATGAGGAGGCGCTGCGGGAACTGGGGTACGAGTAAAGCGGTCAGGCGTCAGCGATCAGCAAAACGGGGGGCGGGCGCTCAGGCGTTCGCCCCTCCGCTTTGGATGCCCAGGCGCCCCCGTTCGCGCAGGGCAGCCTCGTAAAAGAGTTTGGTCTGGTACATCCGAACCTGCCCGGCCTCATACAGCGCGGCGAACTCCTCCCGGCTCACGTAACGGGCCTCGGCCACCTCGTCGGTGAAGGTGGGGGCGACGGTCTGCCCCGGCAGCGGCTCGGCCAGCCAGATGTGGCGCAGGATGAATGCGCCGTCGGGGAACTGGCCCAGGTAGGTGTTGAGGTACTTCACCAGCCGCACGCGCAGCCCGGTTTCCTCGTAGGCCTCGCGCACGGCGGTGTCCTGCGGGTTCTCGCCGTCCTCCACGCTGCCCGAGGGGATGTGCCACAGCCCGGCCTTCTCCATCTGCCCCGGCACGCCGAGTTCGCACACCAGCAGGATGTCGCCGCGCTCATTCAGGATGACCACGCCTCCCGCGTGCAGCGAGACGGGAACGTGTGTGCGCTCGTCGTGCTGCATCAGCCCACCACCCGGCGGATGTGGGCCAGGTGGTGCAGACCGTGCCAGGCGTACATCGCGGCCAGCGTGTCCACGGTATAGGCCTGCCCCAGCGCGGGGTGGGTCCACTCGCGCGGCCATTCCTCCGGGCTCAGGCTTTCGAGGAGGGCGGCCCAGCGAACGTGCAGCCCACCCAGCAGTGCGAGGCTGGGGGCAACGGGGAGCCGCATGTCGGGCAATTTCGCCCACTCGCCCTCCTCGTAGGGCCTGATCGTCGGGCGGTCCTCGGTTAGCGCAAGCTTGAGGCGTACCACCGCGTTCATATGGCTGTCGGCGAGGTGGTGGACGACCTGCCGCACCGTCCAGCCACCGTCCCGGTAGGGCGTGTCCAGCACGGCGTCCGGCTGATTGGCGACGGCGGCGCGAAGCTGGTCGGGAAAGTCACGGATGGCCCCCACCGCCTCCGCCCGCTCCTCCGGCGTCAGGGTGAGGGGCTGCGGCATCGGCCCGAGGGGAAAACGCGGGTCGGTCACTCGCCCGCCTCCTTTCTCGTCCAGCGGTCGGCGTCGCGCGTCTCGACCTTCGCCATCATCCGCTCAAACCCGCGCTCCAGACTCAGGCCCCGCTCGTTTGCCATACAGACCATCACGAAGAGGAGGTCGGCAAGTTCCATCTCCAGGTCGCCCGCCTCCTCGCCGGGCTTGGGCCTTTTGCCATTGCCGTGGGCGATCACGCGGGCGATCTCGCCGGTTTCCTCGGTGAGGCGGGCCAGCATCAGCAGGGGCGGGAAGTACCCCTCCTCGAACTGCGAGATATAGGCGTCCACGCGGCGCCGGGCGTCCTCGAAGGTCAGGCTTGGGCGGGGGAGGCTCGTGGGGGTCTGGCTCATGTCCGGCAGGGTAAACAAAAACCAGCCGCGTGGAGGCGGCTGGGGCGATGAAGGGGCAGCTCAGCGAATGTAGAGGTAGGTTTCCTGCACGTCGCGGTCGGCGGAGGCGTAGGGCTGCACGTACTGGGTCGTGACCGCATTCCACTGGCCGTCGTTGTAGACCCCACTGAAGACGAGTTCGGTCGTGGGCCGCACGCGGGTGAAGATCGCCCGGACACGCTGGAGGCCGCGCGGCGGGGCCACGTTGTAGGTCACGCCGTCCTGCGGGCGGGGAAAGACGGTGGTGCCCGCCTGCACGGAGACGCCCTGCACCAGCGTGCTGGCGACCCCGCCGGGTTGCAGGGCGACCAGCGTGACGTAGCCCGGCGTGCGGGTGGTGAGCTGGAAGCGCACGGCCTCGCCCACGAGGTAGGTGGCCCCCTCCCCCCGGTCGGGGCGCAGGTCCGCGATCAGGTTGCTGCGGCTTCCCGCGAGGCCGAGGGTGCTGCCGACGGTCACGGTGCAGGAGCTGAGGCCCAGGGCCAGGGCGCCGAACAAGGCGAGTTTGTGCATGGAAGCAGCGTAGTTGCCCAAGCTGACGCGCTCCTGAGAACTGAGCGCCCGGAAGGTCAGAAAGCCCAGCATGTGGGAACGTGGTGGGCCGTAGCATGAGGTATGCGCCGCTCCCGCCTGCACCCCGCCGTGCCCCGGCTGCTGCTGCCACTGCTGCTGCTCGCGTCCCTGGCGACCCACGCCCAGGCCAGCCGCGCGGCGGCCCCGGCCCCCGGCTCCCAGGAGACGCGGCCCGGCCCGGCCCTCCCCCCGGCCCGCTACACGCTCAACCGCCTGTTCGAGGACGCTGAGGCCGGGCGAATCCGGCTGCTGACGCTGGCGGGCACCGGGGACGCCTCGGTGTATCTGGAAGATCAGACGCGGCCCGTCTCCCTGGTGGTCCCCACCGACGCGGCGACCCAGGCCTCCACCCTGACCCGGCTGCGGCAGGCCGACGTGCCCCTGCGGGTCGTGACGGGCGGTTCGCCCTTCGCATGGGTGGGGTCGGTGCTCCCGCTGATCCTGACCGGGCTGATCCTGCTGGTGCTGTGGCGCTCGCTGCGCGGCGGGGCGGGCGGAGGAAACGCGGCGGGGAACTTCGGGAAGTCGAAAGCGGCGGTGATCAGCGAGGGCCAGATCAAACTGACCTTTGCCGATGTCGCGGGCTGTGACGAGGCCAAGCAGGACTTGCAGGAAGTCGTCGACTTCCTGCGCCACCCCGAGCGTTACCACCAGCTCGGTGCCCGCATTCCCCACGGGGTGTTGCTGGTCGGCCCCCCCGGTTCCGGCAAGACCCTCCTGGCCAAAGCGGTCGCGGGCGAAGCCCGCGTCCCCTACTTCTCCATCTCCGGCTCCGACTTCGTCGAGATGTTCGTCGGCGTCGGCGCCGCCCGCGTCCGTGACCTCTTCGAGCAGGCCCGCAAGTCCGCCCCCTGCATCGTCTTTATCGACGAGATCGACGCCGTGGGCCGAAAGCGCGGCGTCAACCTCCAGGGCGGCAACGACGAACGCGAACAGACGTTGAATCAGTTGCTGGTGGAAATGGACGGCTTCGCCTCCGGGCAGGAAGTCATCATCCTGGCCGCCACCAACCGCCCCGATGTCCTGGACGCCGCGCTGCTGCGTCCAGGACGCTTCGACCGTCAGGTGGTCGTGGACGCCCCCGACGTGCGGGGGCGGGAGATGATCCTGCGCATTCATGCCCGCAAGAAGCCCCTGGATCCCAGCGTCGATCTGGGGGTGATTGCCCGCCGGACGGCGGGGATGGTGGGGGCGGATCTGGAGAACCTGCTGAACGAGGCGGCGCTGGGGGCGGCGCGGGCGGGGCGGTCGAAGATCGTGATGCGGGATGTGGAAGAAGCGCGGGACCGGGTGCTGATGGGACCGGAGCGCCGCTCGCTGGTGGTGCGGGAAGCGGACCGGCGGGTGACGGCCTACCACGAGGTCGGTCACGCCCTCGCCGCTCAACTGCTGCCCCACGCCCAGCGGGTCGCCAAGCTCACCGTGGTGCCGCGTGGCCGGGCGGCGGGCTACATGATGCCCGACGCCGACGACCGCCTGCACGTCACCCGCCCCGCGCTGGAAGACATGGTCGCCGTGGCGCTCGCGGGCCGCGCCGCCGAGGAGGTCGTGTTCGGAGAGATCACGACAGGTGCCCAGAACGACTTCCAGCAGGCGACCGGCCTCGCCCGGCGAATGGTCACCGAGTGGGGCATGTCGCCGCGCATCGGCAAGGTGGCGCTGGCCGAGGGCGAGGGAAGCTTCCTGGGGGGCGGCCCGCAGCTTGTGCCCATGAGCGAGGCGACCGCGCACACGGTGGACGAGGAGGTCCGGGGCATCATCGAGGCGGCCTACGCCCGCGCCGTCGCCCTCGTGCAGACGCACCTGGTCCGCGTCCACGAGGTTGTCGAGGTGCTGATGCGCCGCGAGACGCTCAGCGGGGAGGAGTTCTCCACCCTGCTCGCGGGCGGCACCCTGGACGAGTTGCCCCTGCCGCCCCCGGCGCCCCTCCCGCCCGCGCCGCTGCCCGCCTGAAGGGCCGCTGGAGCAAGCCGCCGACCTGCCTGGGTCGGCGGCTTCTTGGTGCCCAGCGATCAGATCTCCTCGTCCTCCGGGTCGCGCATCTGGGAGGGCGGGACCGGGGGCTGGGTGCGGTTCTGGTCACGGCGGGGGTCGGGGGCCGGGGCATTGCCCGACACCTTGATCTCCAGCGGGGTCGAGCCGAAGCTCAGGCTGCGCTGCGGAGCCGGAATCTCGATGCCCGCCTCGTCCATGGCGATCTTGATGCGGCGGTTGAACTCGCGGCCCAGGGCATACTGGCCCTTGGGCTGCACCTTGTACAGCGCCCGCAGGGTGACGCCGTCGGGGGCGAGGCGGGTCACGCCCTGAATCTCGGGTTCCTCCAGAAAGGAGGCTGCCCACGCCGGGTCCGCGTACAGTTCGCGGCTCACGCGCTCCAGCACCCGCAGCGCCTCGTCGATGTCCGCGCCGTAGGTCACGTCCACCGTGGCGACCACCCGCGACCAGTCCTTGCTGCTCACGCTGACCGTCTGAATCTGCCCGTTGGGAATGATGTGCACGGTGCCGTCGAGTCCCCGCAGGGCCGTCACGCGCAGGTTGAGGCGCTCCACGTTGCCGCTGAGCTGCCCGGTGTTGACGGTGATCACGTCGCCCACCCCGTACTGGTCTTCGAGCAGGATGAAGAAGCCGGTGAACACGTCCTTGATCAGGCTCTGGGCGCCGAAGCCCACCGCGAGACCCAGCACCGACACCCCGGCCAGCAGGCTGGTCGCGTTGACCCCCAGCGCCTGTAGTCCGGCGATCAGGGCGAGAATCACCAGCGCGACCTTCAGGGTGCTGTCCACCACCCCCCGCAGCGTCTGCACCCGCACAGTGCGGCGGCTGAACTCCTCCTCGGCCACGATGCGCGAGGTCAGGGTGCCGATCAGGGTCCAGCCGATCAGGGACAGCGCCACGATCACCAAGACTTGCCCGGCGCTGTGCCGCAAGCCGTCTACGATGTCCCCGCCGAGGTCGAACAGCACGGGCACGCTGGGGAGGTAGGCCACCCGCGTGGCGACCGCCAGCCAGCCCAGCACCACCACGGCGGTCCACAGCCAGCCCAACCCCGACACCAGCCGGGGGGGCGCGTGGCCCTCCAGCGCCCGCAGTACGGTGCGCCCGAAGCGGTAGAGCGCGTAGGCCACCACCAGGGTCAGCCCCAGACCGAGCCAGACCTGGGGCTTCCGAAATTGAAAGGCGAGTTCGTTCAGCAGGTCGGCGGGCATCGCCTCAGCCTCGCATGAGGACGTGAGCCGGGGCAACGCAGGCTCAGGCTGGGGCCAGCGCCGCCTCCAGCCGGGCGATCAGGTCGGCCTCATGGGCGCGGGCGGCCCGCAGCAGGGCGTTCTTGACCGCGCGGGCGTCGGCGCTGCCATGGCCGATAAAGGCCAGCCCTCGCACCCCGATCAATATGCTCGCCCCGTAGGTGCTGGGGTCCATCCGCTCGGCCAGGCCCCGCAGCGCCGGGCGCACGAGGAGCCCCCCCACCTTGGACTTCAGGCTGGCCCCCAGCGCGTCGCGCACCCACCCGAAGAGCACCTTGGCCTCGCCCTCGGCGAGCTTGAGGACCACGTTCCCGGTAAAGCCGTCGGTCACCACGATGTCGGTGGTCCCCTGAAAGAGGTCGCGGCCCTCCACATTGCCGTGGAAGGTGATGCCCTGACCGTGCAGCTCGCGCAGCAGGCCGTGCGCCTCCAGCACGAGCTGGCTGCCCTTGTGGGCTTCCTCCCCGATGGAGAGCAGGCCCACCGTGGGGTTCTCGCGGTCCTCCACCACCCGCAGGTACACGGTCGCCAGCCGCGCCCACTGCGCGAGGTATGCCGCCTTCACGTCCGCGTTCGCGCCCACGTCGAGCAGGGTCACGAAGCCCTTCTTGCTGGGGAGGTGCGCCAGGATGGCCGGGCGGTCCACGCCCTTCACGCGTCCCAGGGTCAGCAGCGCCGAGGCCATCGTCGCGCCGCTGTGGCCCATGCTGACGGCGGCGGCGGCCCGGCCCTCCTTCACCAGCCGGGTGCAGACGTTGATGCTTGCCCCCGTGCGGCTGCGCACGTCCGAGGCGTGCTCGTCCATCCCGATCACGTCGGGGGCGTCTACCACGTCCAGCGGCAGGCTGGCGCTGCCGGGGTGCTTGCCGAGTTCGGCATGCAGCGCCACGCGCGGCCCGACGAGCAGCACCGGCACGCCCGCGCGGGCAGCCTGCACTGCCCCTGCCACGTTCGGCGCGGCCCCGTGGTCCCCACCCACCGCGTCCAGGGCGATGGGCAGGGTGGTCTTCGGCGTGCCCGGCTCAGCGCTCATCGGGCTCCGTCAGCGCCGCCGTGACGTAAAAGGGGCGGCTTCCGGCTTCGGCGCGGCCCTCGCTGGGCAGACGGTAGCCGGGGCGCTCCACCTCGGGGCGCAGGGCCGAGAGGTCCACGTACTCGTCGGCGGCATTTCGCAACTCGTAGCTCGTCATCTCGGGAATGCTCGCCACCACCACCCGCTTACCCCGCGCCCGCAGCACCTCCACCGGACGCTCGAAGTCGCCGTCCCCGGTCAGCAGGATGGCCGTATCAAAACGGTCGGCGGTCGTCAGCAGGTCGGTCACCAGGAAGATGTCGAGGCTGGCCCGGCGCTGCGTCTCGCCGTGCTCGTCGGTGACCTCGCGCAGCGGGCGGGTGCGGACCGTATAGCCCATGTAGGTCAGGGCGTCCACGAAGCGCTTTTGCTTGTCGTCGGGGTGGGCGGGCACGGCGGTGTAATAGAAGGCGTTGTGGAGGGTGCCGCCCGCGCGGAAGTGCTCCAGAATCTTGCGGTGGTCGAAGTTCCAACCCAGGCGGCGGGCCGCCGCGTAGACGTTGGCCCCGTCAATAAAGAGGGCAATGCGTTCGGTCATAGGGGCTCCTGCCGGGGCACGTCGCGGCCCCGTCACCGCTCAGCATACGGGACCCTGCCCCAACCCGAGCTGTGGCCGCCGGGCCGGGTCGTGCAGCGCTGCCCACACCTCCGAGCGCAGCCGCCGCAGGTCCACCCCGCCGTAGCTGCCCGGCAGCCGCGCGAGGTACACCTCCGCTTTGTAGAAATTGCGGTGGGTGAGGCTGCCGTGGTGCCAGCGCTTGTGCAGGGCGGCGGCGAGCAGGATCAGCGCTTGCAAGAAATCCCGCTCCGTGCCCGCCGCTGTCCGCCACGGCGTTTCCCAGGCCTCGTGCGCCTCCCACCACTCGCCCGCGTCAAACAGGCGGGCGCCCTCGCGCAGGTGGTCTTTCCCCCCTCCGGTCATGGGCGCAGGCTAACGTACCCGGCCCCGCGCCGTTCCCCCCGCCGATGAACCCACGGTTAGGCTGCGTGCATCTGCCGCATATCCGCCCATGCCCCCGGGGGGTATACTCGGTTCATGAAGCCTGTGGAACTCACGGACAGCACCTTCCAGAGCGAGACGGCCGAGGGCCTGACCCTGGTGGACTTCTGGGCACCCTGGTGCGGTCCCTGCCGCATCATCGCCCCCGTCATCGAGGAACTCGCCGGGCAGTATGAGGGCCGGGTCAAGGTCGCCAAGCTCAACGTGGACGACAACCCCAGCGTCTCCGGCCAGTACCGGGTGATGAGCATCCCCACCATGATCCTCTTCAAGGACGGCCAACCCGTCGAGGGCATGGTCGGTGCGCAGCCCAAGCGGGCCTTCGAGGCCCTGCTCGACAAGTACGCGGCGGCCAACGTCACGAACTGACCTCTTCACCGCCGCATGGGCCGCCTCTTTCCGGGGCGGCCCTTCACATGGTCAGAAGCGGGTGATCGGCGGCGGGGTCCAGGCGTGTAGGCACTCGGAGAGCAGCACCTCGCCGTCCTCCCACTCCCCATGCCCGCTCGCCGCGTTGAGATGTCCGGCTTCCCCCGCTGTGATGAACTCGGCGCCCCAGGTCTCCGCCAGGGCCTCCGCCCACTCGAAAGCCGCATAGGGGTCGTTCTCGCTCGCCACGACCAGCGCCGGAAAGGGGAGCGGGCCGGGTGGAAGTGGCGCGAAGCGGCGCACGGCGTCGTGAACCTCTGGACTTGCAGGGTCAGGGGGCGCAACCAGCAGGGCTCCGCGCACCCGCTCAGGCACTGTGGAGCAAGCTGCCCAGTGGGCCACAGCCAGCACGCCGAGGCTGTGGGCAATGAGGACCAGTTCGCCGGGTGTCTCCTGAACCACTCGGTCGAGCCGGGCAGCCAGATTCGGAGGGCTGGCCTGCTCCGGGTCTGGCTGCCGCACCCGCGCCGCCCCGAACTTCTGCTCCCAGAGGGTCTGCCAGTGCCCCGGCCCGCTGCCGCCCAGGCCGGGCACGATCACGAGGGTCGGGGTCATGACCGAGCCTATCAGCCTCCAGCGGTCAGCAAAGAAAAACCCCGCCGAAGCGGGGCTCTGAACACGTCTGGGTTCAGACGAGTTCGATCAGGGCCATCGTGACGCCGTCGCCGCGGCGGGTGCCCACGCGCAGGATGCGGGTGTAGCCACCGGGACGGTCAGCATACTTGGGGGCCACCTCATCCATCACCTTGCGAACGACGTCCTTGTCGTGGATGTCGCGGGCGACGAGGCGGCGGGCGTGCAGGTCCCCACCCTTGGCGGTGGTGATCAGCTTCTCGACGTAGGGGCGCAGCTCCTTGGCCTTGGTGAGGGTCGTCTGGATGCGGCCCTCGCGCAGCAGCGCCGTCGCCTGGGCGCGGGCCAGGGCGGTGCGGGCGCTGCTGTTGCGGTTGAGCTTGCGACCGGATTTACCGTGACGCATGGGAAGTCTCCTTGGGGGTCAGGCGCGGGAGGAAAAGGCCCCGCGCACTGGAAATCAGTCTCTGAGGGCCAGCCCGAACTGCGCGAGCTGCTGCTTGATCTCGTCGAGGCTGCGCTCGCCGATGCCGGGGACCTTCTTCAGGTCACGGTCGGACAGGGCGCACAGGGCGTCCACGCTGTCGATGCCTTCCTCCTTGAGGGAGTGCAGCACGCGGGTGGTCAGCCCCAGGCCTTCGAGGGTCACGCGGGGCGTGTCGAGGTCGCCCGCCGGGTACGAACCGGGGTCGAGGTCGGGCATCCGGGGAGCCTCGGGGGCCGCTGCCGCGACCGGGGCCGCTGGCGTGTACGCCGGGGTCAGCTCCGGAACGGCGGGCAGCGTTTCCACGTTGCCGAACACGGTCAGCTCGTCGCGCAGGATCTCGACGGCCTTGTCCAGCGTCTCCTGGGGGCCGACGCTGCCGTCGGTCCAGACCCGCAGAATCAGGCGGTCGAGGTCGGTCTGCTGGCCCACGCGGGTGTTCTCCACGTGGTAGGCCACCCGGCGCACCGGCGAGAACACGGCGTCCACCGGGATCGAGTTGATGCGGTCCTTGGTGGAGTGCTTGTCGGCAGGAACGTAGCCCTCGCCCTCCTCGACGCGCACCTCCATCACCAATTTGCCGTCTTCGGCGAGCGTGGCGATGGGGAGGTCGGGGTTGACGATCTCGGCGTCACTGGGCACCTCGAAGGCGCTCGCCCGCACCACGCCCTCGCCCTGCGCCCGCAGGGTCAGGGTCTTGGGGCCGGGGGCGTGGAACTTCACGACGAGTTCCTTGAGGTTCAGGATGATGCGGATGACGTCTTCCTTGACGCCGGGGATGGTCGAAAACTCGTGGAGGACATCCTCGATGTACACGCTCGTCACGGCGGTGCCGGGGATCGAGGACATCAGGATGCGCCGGATGGGATTCCCGATGGTGACGCCGTAGCCGCGCGCGAGCGGTTCGAGCACGAACTCGCCGTAATCGCCGTCGACGCGGGCTTTGAGTTGAGGGCGCTTTTGATCCACTGGGGCCTCCCGATTAGCGCGAGTAGTACTCGATGATGAAGTTCTCGTTGATGGGCAGGGCGAGGTCTTCGCGGGCGGGCAGGCGCACGAAGGTGCCGCTGAAGGTCTCGGGGTTCAGTTCGATCCAGGGCGAGACGCGGCGGCGCTTTTGCGCCTCCATGTTTTCCTGAATAAAGCCCATGGAGCGGCTCTTCTCGGAGACGGTGATCTCGTCGCCGATCTTGACCCGGTAGCTGGGAATATCCACCCGCTTGCCGTTGACGAGCACGTGCCCGTGGCCGACAAACTGCCGGGCCTGGCGGCGGGTGCTGGCAAAGCCCATGCGGAACACGACGTTGTCGAGGCGGCGCTCGAGCAGTTGCAGGAACACCGTGCCGGTCACGCCGGGCACGTTCGCGGCTTCCTCGAAGAGGTTGCGGAACTGCTTCTCGTTGACGCCGTACAGCCGGGCGAGCTTCTGCTTTTCACGCAGGCGCACGCTGTAGTCGCTGGGGCGGCCACGGCCCCGGCGCTGCCCGTGCTGACCGGGCGCGTAGGGGCGCCGGTCGAGGTACTTCTGGACTTTCTCGGTCTCCGCGAGGTTGATGCCCTCGCGGCGGCTGAGCTTGGTGATGGAACCACGGAAACGACCCATGTCTTGATCTCCTTGCGGTGGCAGGTTTCAAACCTGCCCACCGGGTCTGCGGCCCTCTGGCGCCCGCTTCCTCGCCGGTGGTGCGGCTCTCTTCCCCCGGAAACGGGCCGGAGTCAGGCGGAAGCGGGACAGGTGGGCACGCGCGGCGCGATTAGGCGCGGAACTTCTTCTTGGGGCGGCAGCCGTTGTGGGGCACGGGGCTGTCGTCCATGATGGACTTCACTTCGATGCCGGAGGCCTGAATGGCGCGGATCGCCTGCTCGCGGCCCGAGCCGGTGCCGCGCACGATCACGTCCACGACGTTCATGCCGAAGGTCTGCTGGGCCTTTTTCACGGCGTCAGCAGCGGCGAGCTGGGCCGCGTAGGGGGTGCCCTTCTTGCTGCCCTTGTAGCCGATGGTGCCGCCACTCGACCACGCGACGGAGTTGCCGTCGAGGTCGGTGATGGTCACGATGGTGTTGTTGTAGCTCGCGTGCACGTACGCGCGGCCCGCGCTGATGTTGCGCCGGGCGCGGCGGGGGGTCTTGCCCTTGGTGGTCTTCGCCATGGCTTACTTCCTCGTCGCCTTCTTCTTGCCCGCGACGGTCTTGCGCGGTCCCTTGCGGGTGCGGGCGTTCGTCTTCGTGCGCTGGCCGCGCACGGGCAGGCCGCGGCGGTGGCGCAGGCCACGGTACGCGCCGATGTCCATCAGGCGCTTGATGTTCTGGCCGACTTCCGAACGGAGGTCGCCTTCCACCTTGTAGGTGCGCTCGATGGCGTCACGCAGGGTGCTCTGGTCCGCCTCACTGAGGTTCTTGACGCGGGTGTCGGGGCTGATCCCGGTCTGCGCCAGCACTTCCTTGGAGCGGGTCAGGCCGATTCCGTAGATGTAGGTCAGGGCGATCTCGACGCGCTTTTCACGCGGAAGGTCCACACCGGCAATACGCGCCATGCTTAGCCCTGCCTCTGCTTGTGCTTGACATTGGAGCAGATGACCAGCACGCGCCCGTGGCGGCGGATCACCTTGCAGTTGTCGCACATCTTCTTGACACTGCTGCGAACTTTCATGCGTCCTCCTCGCAGCCGCCTCACGTCGTCGCCCACGGCCTGTTCAACCTGCGGCGACGCGCTCAGCAGCGCTCGACCCCCCTGGCCCTCGGACCACATTCGGGGAATCTGGTGGGTACCGGCGCCCAGAGGCCCTTACTTGCGGTAGACGATCCGTCCCCGCGACGTGTCGTAGGGACTGATTTCCAGGACCACGCGGTCACCGGGCAGAATCCGGATGTAGTGGATCCGCATCTTGCCGCTGATGTAGGCCAGAATGTCATGCCCGGTATCGAGCTTTACCCGGAAGGTGGTGTTGGGCAGCGCCTCTTCCACCACGCCCTCGGCCCGCACGGTATCGGACTCTTCCTTCTTGCGCTTTTCCCGCTGTTCCGGCATCTTTCGTCTTGCCACGCAACCTCCAGGCTTGGTACAAGCCAAAGGGGAAGTTAGCACGCCCGGGGGGGCAGGGGCAAGCGGCGCCGCGCTCCCCTCCCCCTGTCCGCGCTCTGGCAGTGCGGGCCTACCCCAGCGCCTGCACGATGCGCCCGTACACCTCGTCCATCGTGCCCACGCCATCGACCGGGCGCAGATGCCCGCGTGCCCCGTAGTAGTCGATCAGCGGCTGGGTCTGTTCGCGGTAGACCTCCTGCCGCCTCCGGGCCACCTCCTCGGTGTCGTCGCTGCGCACGGGTTCGCCCCGCGCGGCGGCCTGCCGCCCCCGCTCCACGATGCGTTCGATCAGGAGCCCGTCGGGGACCTCCAACAGCGGGACGGCGGTCACTGGAGCCCCGAGTTCCTCCAGCAGCAGGTCGAGCGCCTCCGCCTGCGCCCCGGTGCGCGGAAACCCGTCGAAGATGACCCGCACCGCGTCCATCCCCGCGAGGCGGTCACGGATCAGCGCGATCAGGATGTCGTCGGGGACAAGCGCCCCCGCGTCGAGAATGGGCTTGACCCGCTGCCCCAGCTCCGTGCCGCGCGAGACGTGATCGCGCAGGATGTCTCCGGTGCTGATCTTGGTCAGGCCTTCTTCCTGTGCCAGGCGCTCGGCCTGGGTGCCCTTGCCTGCACCGGGGGGGCCGAGAAAAATCACGACCTTGTTTCCGGATTGTGTCATCGTTCCTCCTTCAGGAAGTACAGCATAGAGGCCGGGCGAGGGCGCGGGCCTGTCTCCCCCGACGTGACGGGCGGCCGGGGCCAAAGAAAACCGCCCACCCGGAGGTGAGCGGTCGAGGCAGAAGCAACTTCAGTTCAGTCGGCCACGGATGCGGCCCTTGCTGATAAAGCCGTCGTAGCGGCGCACCGTGAGCTGCGCTTCGAGCTGCTTGAGGGTCTCGAGCGCCACCCCCACGATGATCAGCAGGCCGGTGCCGCTGAACTGGAAGGTGGTGATGCCCGTCGCCCGCTGCACGATCTGGGGAAAGACCGTCAGCACGACCAGGAAGATCGCGCCCCACAGGCTCAGGCGGCTGCTGATGCCGCCCAGGTACTCGGCGGTCGCCGTGCCCGGCCGCACGCCGGGAATGAAGCCGCCCGCCTCGCGCAATTGCTCGCTGATGCGCTTGGGGTCGAACTGCACGCTGTTGTACAGGTACGTGAACCCGAAGATCAGCGCCGCTTCCAGCGCGATGTACCAGGGACTTCCGAAGGTCAGGTACGTCTGGATAAACGCGTTGACCTCGGGCGCCCGCTCGGCCGTGGCGCTGCCGATCAGGTTGGGAATGATCAGCATGGCCGAGGCGAAAATCACCGGGATCACGCCTGCCTGGTTGACCTTGATCGGCAGCCAGGTGGCCTGTCCCCCCAGGTTGCGGGCGGCCCCGCCGGGCGCTCCTCCACGGGCGCGGGCGTAGGTGACGGGCACCCGTCGCTCGCCCTGATAGACGTACACGATGCCCGCAATGGTCACCAGAATCACCGCCACGAAGGCCAGAGTCTGGAGCAGCGACACCTGATCGTTGCGGAAGAGTTCGCCCGTCGCGGCGATCTCGCGCGGGTAGTTGGCGATGATCCCCGCCGTGATGATCAGGCTGATGCCGTTGCCGACGCCCACCTCGGTGATGCGCTCGCCGATCCAGAGGGTAAAGGCAATGCCCGCCACCTGGGTCAGCACCATCACCAAGACGGTAAAGAGGCCAGGGTCCCAGCCCACCGCGATGAACTGCGGGTTGCTGGTGATGTACAGCGAGAAGAACAGGGCCTGAAAGGTCCCCAGCGCGACCGCCGCGTAGCGGGTGTACTGGTTGATCTTCTTGCGGCCCTCCTCGCCCTCCTTGCTGAGTTTCTCCAGCGCGGGGACGGTGGTGGTCAGAAGCTGGATCACGATGCTGGCCGTGATGTACGGCAACACCCCCAGCGCGAAGATCGAGAACTGCGAAAGATTGCCGCCCGAGATCAGGCTGATCAACCCGAAAAGGCCACCCGAGGTGGCCTCCGCGAGGGCTGCGGCATTCACGCCCGGCGTCGGAATGGTGCTTCCGAGGCGGTAGACGGCGAGCAGCAGCAGGGTGAAGACAATCTTCCGCCGCAGGTCCGGAATCCGGAACGCGTCGCGGAAGGCGCGCAGCATGTTAGCCCGCCTGCTCGGCGTTCTCGCTGCTCGCGCTGACGATCACGACCCGGCCCCCGGCCGCTTCCACGGCCCGGACCGCCGACTCGCTCGCCGCGTCCACATGCACGGTCACGGCGCGGGTCAGTTCACCGCGGCCCAGCAGCTTGACCGGGCGGTTCTTGCGGCGCACCAGTCCGGCCCCTTCCAGCGCGGCGCGGTCGAAGGTCTCGCCTTCCAGCCCGGCGAGCTGGCCGAGGTTGACGACCTCGTAGGTCGTGCCAACGTTGTTGAAGCCGCGCTTGGGCAGACGGGAGATCAGCGTGCTGCGGCCACCCTCGAAGAAGGAGCCCTTGCCCGCGCCGCTGCGGGCCTTCTGGCCCTTGTGCCCGCGACCGGCGGTCTTGTCGGTGCCGCCGGGGCCACGGCCCACGCGCTTGCGGTTCTTGCGGCTACCGGGCGCCGGGGTCAGTTCGTGGAGCTTCACGCTTCCACCTCCACCAGATGTTGAACGGTCTTGATCATGCCGCGCACGGCGGGGGTGTCCACCAGTTCACGGGTGTCGCCGATCTTGCGCAGCCCCAGTGCCTTCACGGTCTGCACCTGGCTCTCGGGACGGCCGATCACGCTGCGGCGCAGGGTCACCTTGACGGTCGAGGAGGTCACAGGGCACCTCCCGCCTGGGCCGCACCGGCCTCGGTAGTCGCCGAAACCGCAGCGGCACCCGCCACGCGGGGCTGAGTGTCCAGGCCACGGGCCGCACGCACCTGCTTGGCGGTGCGCAGGTTCTTCAGGCCGTCGAACACCGCGTAGGCCACGTTGACCTTGTTGCGGCTGCCGAGTTCCTTGGAGAGCATGTTGGTGATGCCCGCCAGTTCCGCAATCGAACGGGGCACGGTGCCCGCGATCACGCCGGTACCGGGGCCTGCAGGCTTGAGCAGCACGCGGCTGGTGGAGTTCTCGCCGACGATGTCGTGGGGAATGGTCCCGTTTTCCACCGGCACGGAGATCATGTTCTTACGGGCGATCGCCTTGGCCTTCTCGATAGCGACGGGCACTTCCTTGGCCTTGCCGATGCCCATGCCGACACGGCCGTTGCGGTCACCCAAGATTACGAGCGCGGCGAAGCGGAAGCGGCGCCCCCCCTGGTAGGTCTTGGAGGTGCGGTTGACGAAGAGCATCTTCTCTTCGAACTCGCTGGTCTCCCGCTCGCGGTCATTGCGACGATTAAAAGTCAAGGCCACCCTCCCGCGCCGCGTCTGCGAGCGCTTTGACCCGGCCGTGGTACTTGTACCCGGCGCGGTCGAACACGACCTGCTTGACACCCTTGGCCACGGCGGCCTCGGCCAGCGCCCGGCCCACTGCCGCAGCGGTGTCGGTCTTGGTCCCGGTCTTGACGGCGCTGCTGCTCGCCGCCGCCAGCGTGGTGCCGGTGGTGTCGTCGATAATCTGGGCGTAGATGTGCTTGCTGGAGCGGAACACGCTGAGGCGCGGACGCTCCGCCGCCGCGACACGCACCTTGCGGCGGGTGCGCAGCTTGCGCCGAATGGCTGTCTGGTTCGCCATTACTTCTTCCCTTTCCCGCCGGTGGCACCGGCCTTGCCCGCCTTGAGGGCGATCTGCTCGCCCACGAAGCGCACACCCTTGCCGTGGTAGGCGTCAGGCTTGCGCACCTTGCGCACGTTGGCCGCGACCTGCCCCACGAGCTGCTTGTCGATCCCGCTCACGTCGATGCGGGTGGGCTCGGGCACCGTGAAGGTCACGCCCGCGGGCGGCTCGATCACGACCGGGTGGCTGTAGCCGATGGTCATCTCGAGGTTCTTGCCCGTCAGCTTGGCGCGGTAACCGACGCCACGCAGTTCAAGGTTGATGGTGAAGCCGTCCGACACGCCCTTGACGGCGTTGGCGACCAGCGTGCGGGTCAGGCCGTGCAGGGCGCGGTGCTCCTGGCGGTCGCTGGGGCGCGTCACGAGAAGTTGGTCGCCCTCGGTCGCGATGGTCAGGGCGGGGTTGTAGGGCACGGTGAGTTCGCCCTTGGGGCCTTTGGCCCGGAACAGGCCGCCCTCGGCGCTCACGGTCACGCCGCTGGGCACGGCGATGGGTTGTTTACCAATACGGGACATGGCTGTCCTCCTTGAGTCCTTAAGTTCTGAGCAGGCGCACCGGGCAATTGACCGTGGGAGCGCGTGCCCGAGGTCAGGGCTGCGGGCTTACCAGAGAACGCAGACGACTTCGCCGCCCACGCCCTGCTGACGCGCTTCGCGGTCGGGCAGCAGGCCCTTGCTCGTCGAGACGACGGCGAGGCCCAGACCGCGCTGCACGCGGGGCAGGTTCTCGGCGCTCACGTAGGCGCGGCGACCGGGACGGCTGACGCGCTCGATGTGCTTGATGACCTGCTCGCGCTTGGCGCCGTACTTCAGGGTCAGGCGCAGCACGTCGAACTTCTGGCCTTCGGGGCGCACGCGCTCCACGTTGGCCACGTAGCCTTCGCGCATCAGCAGTCGGGCAAGCTCTTCCTTGAACTTGGAAGCCGGGATGTCGACGCTCTCCTTGTGGGTGCGCGTCGCGTTGCGGATGCGCGTGAGCATGTCGGCGATGGGATCACTCAGCATGGTTCTCCTCCGGGGGCTGGGCCTGAATGCAGGAGCCCCGGCTGGGGGGAAGCTGACCCGCCGGGCGGGCGCAGCTTCCGGAGTCTTCCCAAAGAATGTGGTCCTGAGCAGGCAGGCGCTTCTTCTGTTGGGTCCTGAGCCCTGAACCGGACGATCACTGCCCAAGGGGGGCCAGTTCGTATCCGGCAAGGGGGTGGGCGGCGGGCGGTGTTACCAGCTCGCCTTTTTGACGCCGGGGAGTTCCCCACGGTGCGCCAGTTCGCGGATGCAGATGCGGCACATTCCGAAGAACCGGTAGTAGCCACGGGCGCGGCCACAGCGGCTGCACCGGTTGTAGTTCTGCACGGCAAACTTGCTGCCACGCTGCGCCTTCACGACTTTAGAGGTGTTCGCCATGTCAATCCTTATTTCCGGAAGGGGAGGCCCATGGCCTGCAGGAGCGCCCGAGCTTCCTCGTCGGTCTTCGCGGTGGTCACGATCGTGATGTCCATGCCGCGCACCTTGTCGACCATATCATAGGTGATCTCCGGGAAGATCAGTTGCTCCTTGATGCCGAGGTTGTAGTTGCCACGGCCGTCAAAGGCGTTGGGGTTGATTCCACGGAAGTCGCGGATGCGGGGCAGGCCGATGTTGATCAGCTTTTCCAGAAACACGTACATGCGCTCGCCGCGCAGCGTGACCTTGATCCCGACCGGCATGCCCTGGCGAAGCTTGAAGTTGGAGATGCTCTTCTTCGCCTTGGTGACGATGGGCTTTTGCAGCGTGATCAGGGCGAGCTCGCGGGCCGCCTTGTCGATGGCCTTGGAGTCTTCCTTGGAGGACCCCAGGCCCTCGTTGATCACGATCTTCTCGATGCGCGGCACGGCCATCACGCTGGAGTAGCCGAACTGGCCCATCAACGCGGGGCGCACCTGCTCGTTGTACTTGGTCTTCAGGGTCTGCATGTCTTGCCTCTCTTCGGGCGGGCTGGGTCGCCCGGGTTCACGCGCCTGGGCGTGGCCCTGAGTGTCAGTCGATGACCTTGCCGCTCGCGACCGCGACCCGGACCTTCTTGCCGTCCACGATCTGCTTGCGGATGCGGGTGGCCTTGCCGGTCTCGGGGTCAACCAGCGCGACCTTGCTGGCATGCAGGGCACCTTCACGCTGCTCGATGCCGCCCGTGGGGTTGGTGGCCGAGGGCTTGACGTGCTTGGTCACGAGGTTGACGCCCTCGACGACGACCTTGGCCTCGCGGGGCAGGGCGAGCAGCACCTTGCCGGTCGCGCCGCGGTGCTTGCCGCTGAGCACGACGACGGTGTCGCCCTTCTTCACGTGCAGCTTGTCGCTGTGGTGGCTTCCGGCGCTGGGGCGGGGCATCACAGCACCTCCGGGGCCAGGGACACGATCTTCATGAAGCGGCGGTCGCGCAGTTCGCGGGCAACCGGCCCGAAGACGCGGGTACCGCGGGGCTCGCCCTGGTTGTTGATGATGACGGCCGCGTTCTTGTCAAAGCGGATGGTGCTGCCGTCGGCACGCTTGATCGCGTGGCTGGTGCGCACGACCACAGCCTTCACCACGTCACCGGACTTGACGGTGCCGCGCGGGGCCGCGTCCTTGACCGACGCCACGATGATGTCGCCGACGTGGGCGTAGCGCTTGTTGCCGCCGCCGCCCGTGGTCAGGCCCTTGCCGCCGATGCCGCTGTTCAGCACGCGAATGCACATCAGTTCGCGCGCGCCGCTGTTGTCCGCCACGTCGAGGCGGGACTGGGGCATGATCATGCGTTACCGCCTTCCGTCTCGACCGCCGTGGTCTCGATGCCGCGCGGGCGCTCGATCAGGCGGGTGACCTTCCAGGTCTTGGTCTTGCTGATGGGGCGCACGGCGAGAATCTCGACGCGGTCCCCGATCCGGTACTCGTTGGTCTCGTCGTGCGCGGCGTACTTCTTGGAGCGCGTCACGATCTTGCCGTACAGCGGGTGCATGAAGCGGCGCTCGACCTTGACGCTCACCGTCTTGTCGGCCTTGTCGCTCACCACGACGCCCGTAAAGGTCTTTTTCATTGGCTGTCTCCTGCGGCGCTCTGGGCCTGGGCCACGCGCTCGGCGCGGCTCTGCTCACCGCGCACGGTGTTGAGCTGCGCCACTTCGCGCCGGAGCTGGCGCACGCGGTGCGGCTGGGCCAGTTGGCCCATCGCCGCCTGGAAACGCAGCTCCATCAGTTCCTTCTTGCGGGCGTCGATCTCGCGGGCGAAATCGGCGTCCGAGAGGGTACGCATCTCACTGGGCTTCATCGTAGACCTCGCGCTTGACCATCTTGGTCTGGATGGGCAGCTTGTGACCGGCCAGGCGGAAGGCTTCCTTGGCCTGCTCTTCGGTCACGCCAGACACCTCGAACATCACGCGGCCGGGCTTGACCACGCTGACCCAGTACTCCACCGCACCCTTGCCCTTCCCCATTCGGGTTTCGGCGGGCTTCTTGGTGACGGGCTTGTCGGGGAAGATGCGGATGTAGATCTTGCCGCCGCGGCGGAAGTGGCGGCTCATCACGATGCGGCACGCCTCGATCTGGTTGGAGCGGATCCAGGCGGGTTCCAGGGCGATCAGGCCGTAGTCACCGAACGCGACGTAGTCGCCGCCCTTGGTGTCGCCGGTCATGCGGCCACGGAACTGCTTGCGGTACTTGGTGCGCTTCGGAAGAAGCATCACTCACCTCCGGGACGGCGCCGCGCGGTGGGGCGACGGCGGTTGGGACGGTCGCCGCCATCGGGACGGCGCTCGTCGTTGCGGCGCTGGGGGCGGGCCAGCGTCTCGGTCTTGCCACCGATGACTTCGCCGTTGAACACCATCACCTTGATGCCCAGCGAGCCGTAGGTGGTCTCGGCGCGGGCGGTGCCATAGTCGATATCGGCACGCAGGGTGTGCAGCGGCACGCGGCCCTCGCGGACGCTCTCGGTGCGGGCCTGCTCGGCGCCGCCGAGGCGACCCGACAGCACGATGCGCACGCCACGCGCACCCGACTCCATCACGCGCTGCGCGGCCTGCTTCATCGCGCGGCGGAAGGCGAAGCGGCGCTCGATCTGTTCCGCGATGCGCAGGGCGACCAGCGGGGCGCTGATGTTGGGGTTGGGGATCTCGGCGACGTTCACAGCAACGGTCCCGGCGCTCACGAGGCGCTCGATGTCGCCCCGGAGCTGCTTGATGCTCTCCCCACCCTTGCCGATCACGATGCCGGGCTTGGCAGCCGAGATGATCACGTTGACCTGTTGGCCCGCACGCTCGATCTCAATGCGGGCGATCCCGGCGGCGGCGAGCTTCTTGCCCACCATCTTGCGGATGCGCTCGTCTTCCTTGAGGAGACCAGCGTACTGCTTCTTGCCCGCGTACCAGCGGCTGTTCCAGCCACGGGTGATGCCCAGGCGGAAGCCGTTCGGGTTGATCTTGTTGCCCATTACTTGTTCCCCCGGCGCGTCTCGCGCTCGCCCACGATGATGGTGATGTGGCTGGTGCGCTTCTTGATGATGTTGGCGCTGCCACGGGCGCGGGGAATCAGCCGCTTGAGGGTCGGCCCGGCGTCCACGTAGGCCGCCGTCACGACGAGGCGGTCTTCGAGCATGTCGTCGTTGTGGACCGCGTTGCTCTTGGCGCTCTTGAGCACCTTGGCGACGGGTTCCGACGCGCTCTTGGGAATAAAGCGCAGCAGGTCCTCGGCCTCGGCCACGCTCTTGCCGCGAATCACGTCCACGACGAGGCGCACCTTGCGGGGGCTCATGCGCACGTACTTCGCTACGGCGTAGCCGGGACGGCGCAGCTTGACCTGCTGCTTGCGCTGCTTCTTGTTGCGGAAGCCCTGGGTGGGGGTGGTGTCAGGAGCGGTCATTTCTTCTTGCTCCCCTTGGCGTTCTTGTCGGCGCCGTGCCCGCGGTAGGTGCGGGTGGGCGAGAACTCGCCGAGCTTGTGGCCGATCATCTGCTCATTCACGAACACCGGCACATGCTGCTTGCCGTTATGCACCGCGATGGTGTGACCGATCATCTCGGGAACGATGGTGCTGCGGCGCGACCAGGTCTTGATGACGCGCTTGTCCTTGCGCTCGTTCTGGGCGTCCACCTTCTTCAGGAGGTGGTCGTCCACGAACGGCCCTTTTTTGAGGCTACGGGGCATGTCTCCCCTCCTTACTTCCCGCCGCGGCGGGTGACGATGAAGCGGTCCGAGATCTTGCGCTTCTTGCGGGTCTTCAGGCCCTTGGCAGGCTGACCCCAGGGGCTGACCGGCTGACGGCCCGCACCGGTGCGGCCTTCACCACCGCCGTGGGGGTGGTCGACCGGGTTCATGGCGCTGCCGCGCTGGTGGGGCTTCTGGCCCAGCCAGCGGCTGCGGCCCGCCTTGCCCAGGACGATGTTCTTGTGCTCGGCGTTGCCGACGGTGCCGATGGTCGCGTAGCACTCGGAGTGCACGCGGCGGATCTCACCGCTGGGCAAGCGCAGCAGGACGTAGTCGTTTTCCTTGCCCTGCACTTGGATCGAGGTTCCGGCCGAGCGGGCAAGCTGAGCACCCTTTCCGGGCACCAGTTCGACAGCGTGCACCACGGCGCCCACCGGCACGAAGCGCAGGGGCAGCGCGTTGCCGAGCTTGGGATCGGCCTCAGGACCCGCGTTCACGGTGGCGCCGACGGTCAGGCCCTCGGGCGCCAGCACGTAGCGCTTCTCGCCGTCCACGTAGTGCAGCAGGGCGATGCGGGCACTGCGGTTGGGATCGTACTCGATGGCGGCGACGCGGGCAGACACGCCCGCCTTGTCACGGCGCTTGAAGTCGATGATGCGGTAGAGGCGCTTGTGCCCGCCGCCGATAAAGCGGCTGGTGATGCGGCCCCGGTTGTTGCGTCCGCCGGTCTTAGGCAGCGCCTCGGTGAGGGCCTTTTCGGGACGCTTCTTGGTCAGCCCCGAGAAGTCCGCGGTCGTCATCTGACGGCGGCTGGGGGTATACGGACGGTACTTCTTGACGGCCATGTCTCAATACTCCTTAGGCCAGGGCCTCGAGGGCCTCGATCTTCTGACCGTCCGCGAGCCGCACGATCGCCTTCTTGCGGTCGGCCCGCTGCCCGATAAAGCGGCCCACGCGCTTGCGCTTGCCCGCGACGTTCATGGTGCTGATGCCGACCACAGTCACGCCGAATGCCTGCTGCACGGCGGCCTTGATCTCGGTCTTGGTGGCCTTGGGATCCACCCAGAACGAGTACACGCCGCGCTCCATGCCCGCGTACGCCTTTTCGGAGATCACGGGCTGCTTGATGATGTCGTAGTAGCTCACTGCGCGGCCCCCTCTTCCCCGGTGCCCTCATCCTGAGCGGGCTCCAGCGCGACCGCGTCGATCACGAGGCGCTCGTGGCGCAGGATGTCGTAGACGTTCAGGCCCGCGACGGGCAGCACGGTGGCCCACGCGACGTTGCGCGCGGCGCGGCGGGTCATCTCGTCGTCGGTCACGATCAGCACGCGCTCGGAGCCGTCCAGACCGTTCTGCGCGGCCCAGGCGACAAAGCTCTTGGTCTTGCCGTCGAGGTCGAAGCCGTCCACCGCCACCAGCTTGCCGGTGTTCTGGCGGTCGGCCAGCGCCATCGCCAGGCCGAGCTGCCGCACCTTGCGGGGCAGGGTGTAGGCGTAGTTGCGGGGCTTGGGGCCAAAGGCCACGCCGCCGCCCACGAAGGTGGGCACGGAGCGGTCGCCGTGACGCGCGTTGCCGGTTCCCTTCTGGGAGTACATCTTCTTGCCCGTCTTGCTGACCTCGGCCCGCGTCTTGGTGCTCGCGGTGCCGCGGCGGCGACCGGCGAGCTGCCAAGTCACGACCTCATGCAGCACGTGCGGGTTCACTTCGGGCAACTCGAGGTCGATGCTGCGGCCACCCCGGCTCCCGATGACGTTGATCTGCGCCATGTCTTACTTGCCTCCCTTGGCGGCCTGGCGCAGCACCACGAGGCCACCGTTCGCGCCGGGAACCGCACCCTTGACCAGGATGAGGTTCTCATCGGCCCGCACCTCGACCACTTCGAGGTTCTGCACGGTGACGCGCTCCATGCCCATGTGCCCGGCCATGCGCTTGCCCTTGTACACGCGGCCCGGCGTCTTGCGTTGGCCGATCGAGCCGGGGCGGCGGTGCCACTTCTTGGAACCGTGGCTGGCGGGACCACCCGCGAAGTTCCAGCGCTTCATGACGCCCTGGGTGCCTTTCCCCTTAGAGGTGCCGGTCGCGTCGATCTTCTCGCCCTCGGCGAAAATGTCGACGTTCACGGTGTCCCCCTCGGGGGTGAAGCCGCGGAACTCACGCAGGAAGCGCACGGGGGACACGCCCGCCTTGCGGAAGTGGCCCAGCGCGGGCTTGTTCACGCGCTTCTCGCTCTTGGGCGAGAAGCCGATCTGCACGGCCTCGTAGCCGTCGGTCTGCGCGGTCTTGCGCTGCACGACGGGGCACGGACCGGCCAGCACGACCGTCACGGGAATGGCGCGGTCGCCCTTCCAGATCTGGGTCATGCCGATCTTGGTGCCGAGGATGCCCTTCATGCGCGGCCCCCGACGGTCTTGATCTCGATGTCCACGCCGGTGGGCAGGTCGAGGGTCATCAGGCTGTCGATCGTCTTCTTGGTGGGATTCATGATGTCCACCAGACGGTTGTGGGTGCGGATCTCGAAGTGCTCGCGGCTGTCCTTGTGCTTGAACGGCCCGCGCAGCACGGTGAAGCGGCGGATGCGGGTGGGGAGCGGCACGGGGCCACTCACGTCCGCCCCGGTGCGCCGGACCGTGTCCACGATCTTGGAGGCGGACTGGTCCAGCGCCTTGTGGTCAAAGCCACGCAGTTTGATACGGATCTTCGGGGCAACCATTGTCTTTACTCCAGGACCTTGGTGACGACGCCGGCGCCGACGGTGCGTCCACCCTCGCGGATGGCGAAGCGCAGGCCTTCTTCCATGGCGATGGGCTTGATCAGGTCCACCGTGAAGGTCACGTTGTCCCCAGGCATCACCATCTCCACGCCTTCGGCCAGTTCCACCACGCCCGTCACGTCCGTCGTGCGGAAGTAGAACTGCGGGCGGTAGCCCCCGAAGAACGCGCTGTGACGCCCGCCCTCGTC